>JAZRTQ010000042.1:0-21361 GCA_045652165.1 Acutalibacteraceae bacterium
CGTTTCAGCACACAGCTGCTCCGCAGCAATGCCCTCAGCAGCAGCCGTTCAGGAATTCATCGATAAAACAAAGCCGACTTCAGGCGAGGTTATCGAAAAAATAAAATAAAAAAATCGGGGCGGTGTTACCATCGCCCCAAAAAATATTTCCGCCCGTGGCGCAGTTGGATAACGCAGCAGATTCCGATTCTGAAGAACGGGGGTTCAAATCCCTTCGGGCGGGCCAAAAAAGCAATCTCCGAAAATCGGAGGTTGCTTTTTTCTTTTGGTGCGAGGGATTTGAAGGACGAGCGGCACAGAGCAACAGTCCGGTGGACTGTTGTGACCGCGAGCGACCAAGCCGCCGCAGCGGCGCGAATCAAATCCCTTCGGGCGGGCCAAAAAAGCAATCTCCCTAAATCGGGGGTTGCTTTGTTTTTTATTACGAATCCGATTTTCTGCAATTATTGCATTCAAAAAACTGACTCCGTTTTTTAAACGGAGTCAGTTTTTCTCTTAATCAAATATTTTTTATTTGCGTTTTTCCGTACAAAGTGCGATTAAATCTTCGACTTTTGCCGTTGCAAGACATTCAACCGTATCTGACGCACCGTAATAAATTTTCACTTCACCGTCATCCTCTAAAATCATTCCGCCGGGGAAAATCACGTGCTTACGGAAGCCGCTTTGAGTTTCGTAATAAGTTTCCGGAGCAATAAGCGGCAATTTGCTCATACCGATAATTTTGGTGGGATCATTCAGGTCAAGAAGCATAATTCCCGCGCAGTATCTCTTTTTCCAGGTTCTTTCCCAGCCGTTTTTTCTTCTTTTGTTATCCTTATCCACTGCGTGAAAAATTGTAAGCCAGCCCTTATCGGTTTTAATCGGAGGTGCTGCAGGACCGATTTTATCATTGGCATACGGAACATCTTCAACGGCAAGAACAAGCTCCGTCTCTCCCCAGAATATGAGGTCGGGCGAAGTTGAAAGCCAAAGGTCAAATCTGTCCTTACCGCCTCTTGAATAAACAGGAAACGGTCTTTCAAGGCGGACATATTTGCCATTGATTTTTTCGGGAAAAAGCACCATATTGCGGTTATCGGGAGCTGAAGCGCTGATGATATTTATTTTTTCAAAATTATCATCAATTTCGGCAATGCATCCCCTCACGCCATGATGTGTATCCATAGCCATACACAAATAGGGTTTACCGTCTATAACCGTAATTCTCGGGTCATAGAGTCTTTTTATTTCATCCTCAGGTAAAAGGTTTTTGTTATCAAAAAGAGTTTTTTCGCTGACACTCCAATTTATGCCGTCATCACTCGTTGCTAAACCGAGAGAGGTTCTGAAACGCACTTTCGGATAAGTTTTCTCTGTCGGTCCGTAATCGTTACGGAACACCATAACATATTTATCTTTATATTTAGCAACGCCTGCATTGAAAATCAGCGAAGCTTCATAAGGAATATCGTCCTTGGTAAGAACGGGTTTTTCAATTTTTGTTATACACTCTGCACTGCAAAGCTTTGGCTTTAATGTTTTCATTATTTTATTTCATCTCATTTCAAATTATTTTCAGATTTCAGACTTTCTGATTTTTATGCTTTTTTTGCAGCTTTTTCGGAGAAGTGCCGTAAACTTCTTTGAACTTTTTAGAAAAATAATTGCTGTCTTCAAAACCGCAGATTTCCGCAACCTGAGTTACGCTTTGTCCTGCTGAATTTCTGAGAAGTTGCTCGGCATACTGCAGTCTTAAAGAATTGAGGTATTTTGAAAAGCCTAAGCCTGTTTCTTTTTTGAACAGCCTCGAAAAATGCTCGGAACTGAGGGAAAATCTTTTTGCCAGAGAAGAAAGTGTTATGTTCGATGAAAAGTTTTCTCTTATATAAGCTACAGCCTGCTCAATTACTTTGTTGCCGTCATCAATATCAACGCAGGATTCTGTGTTGCGCAAAAGCAGATAAAGCAATGAGTGGGTGCAGCAGGAAATTATTTCATCAGAAAAAGAATCTCTGACATTATATTCATTTTCAATTTTTTCAAGAGTTTTTCTGATTTCATCAACTATGAAAGGATTTCTGTAAAAATATTTGCCTGAAGAAATAATTGACTGCAAAGAATCAGGTATGTATCCGCGGGCGCAATTGATAAGTATTCTTGAATGCTTTATGTTATCATACTTTGTGTGATGAATAATACCGTCGGGAATTATTACAATGTCGCCCGGCTGAATGTTGTAAAGCTTATTATCAATGATATAGGTGCAATTGCCTTCTTCAAGAAAATATATTTCATAAAGAGAATGGTAATGCGGCCACGACACGCCGTCTTCGGCAACTCTTTCATTCATACCCCGATGATAATAAAACTTTTCAGCCGGATCAAATTTGATATGGTTCATATTCTACACCCTCATTCTTTTTTTGATAATATCATCCGATATCAAAAAAGTCAAGAAATCATCAGAAATGAGTCAAAATATTTAAGGAAAACAAAACAAAATAGATATATTATATTATTATATGGAATATTAAAGGGATGGTATAAATGAAAAAATTTATAAAAATCATCATTGTTCTTGTTTTGGCAACGCTGATCGGCGCAGGCGGTTTTGTGATTTATAAAAATTCTCAGGGCATTTCCTATGATATTTCTTCAGTCAAAAAAATTCAGAACGATGTTGAAATCATCTCTGAAACTGAAGACAGCGTTACTCTGAAAAAGAAAAGTGACGACGACTTCAAGGTGCTGATGTTTACCGATACACATCTTAACGGTAAAAAAGCAACAGACAATATGACAGTCAGTTACATAGTCAATAACATAAACGAGCAAAAACCCGATCTTGTTATTTTCGGCGGAGACAATGTTTCCTCGGGATTTAACAAAAAGAGAACAGCAGAATTTGCAGAACTTATGGAAAATCTGGGCGTTTATTGGGCTGCGGTTCTGGGAAATCACGAGGGTGAAGGTATTCTTGCCGTTTCAAGAGAAGAAAACGTTGAAATATTCTCATCATACGGTTACTGTCTTATGAAAAACGGCAGTGACGGTATCGACGGCATCGGCAACTGCACAATCAACATCCTTAATTCTGACGGCACATTGAAAGAAGCATTTTTCCTGATGGATTCGGGCAGTTATATGACAGATGAATCAAAAAAAGAATACGGCATTACAAAAGACGGTGAAGTTTACGACGGCGTTAAAACCTCTCAGGTTGAATGGTACAGAAATAAGCACGATGCTCTTGAAGCGGAATACGGCAAATTCAAATCAATAACCGTTGTTCATATTCCTCCCTATCAGGCTGAAAGAGAATACAGCGAAGACGATTTTCTTTACGGCGAAAAGAGAGAAGGCGTCTGCGAATCAGGCTTTGATGCAGGTCTTTTCGATGCTATGAAAGAAAAAGGCAGTGCTCAGGCAGTTTATTTCGGCCACGACCACGTCAACAATTTCGGTGTAATGTATAATAACATTCTTCTTTCTTATATCCAGCCGTCAGGCTACGGCGTTTATAATATGCAAAGCAAGTTTGATGCCCCCGAAAACGAATGGATTCAGGGTGCTACCCTTCTCAACATAAAGGCAGACGGCACTTTTACTGCCGAAAGAATATATAACCACAAATAAGCTAAATTCAAGGAGATAATTATATGGGTAAGTTAAAAGATAAGTATCAGGAACTGAAAAACAACCCCGATGTAGCTTTAAAGGAACAGGTCGGTTACGTTTCAGGTGTGTTCGGCAACTGTATGGGTCAGGACTCTGTCAGTACATATACCGACCAGTTTATGCGTGACTATATGGGACTTAAATCCCATCACCTGCTCACTATGAAATCCGTCACAACCGGTGTCAATATCTTCATTGCTCCGATTGTCGGTATTCTTCTGGACAATAACCACTCATCAAAAGGCAATGCCAGACGCTTTATGATGGCTTCCGCCATTCCCTTTACGCTTTCTTCAATTCTTCTTTTTGTTGTTCCTTCATCTTCGATTACATTCAACGTTATCTGGAGTTTCCTTCTGTATCTGCTTTTCAACATTGCAGACACATTTTTTGACGTTGCTCTTTCGACTCTTTCGGTGCGTATGACACCCAATGCAAAATCCCGAAAGAATTTCTACACTATAGCACAGCTTGCATCCACCCTCGGTTCAATGTTGCCCGGCGGTATGGTTCCCATCATAATCGAGCTTCAGGGCAACGATTACGCAAAGGAAAAATGGGCTTTCTTCACGGTTGCACTTTTCTTTGGCATACTCGGTATGTTCACTATGCTTGTGCCCTGTTTCACTCTTAAAGAGCGCAATATGGTTTTGCCTCCCAGAGAAAAAGAAAAGAAAGTTAAAATCGACTATAAGCTTATCCTGCTCAACAGACCTCTTCTTCTTCTGTGTCTGAGTCAGGTTATAGAGTCTGTCAGACAAGTATGCTACAGCTCTCTTCCCTTCTTCTATAAGCACACTCTTAACCGCTACGGTATGAAAACCTATGTTGAAATGGCAAGCTCGGCACTTTCTTACGGCGGACTTCTTTCCGTGCCTTTTGTAGGCAAAAAGCGTTCATCAAGAGATATTGTTGTATGGGGTTATCTCCACACAGGTATATGCTATCTTCTTCTTTTGATTTTCGGTTATAAGCACCTCTGGTTAGTCGGCATTCTTATCGCACTCGGCGGTCTGCCCAATGCAGCTATGAGTGCCGCAAGAAGAATTCTCCTTGCTGACTCAACCGATTATATGGAATGGAAAAGCTATCAGAAATACGGTGTCGCACAGCGTAACGAGGGTATGGTTTTCGCCTTCAGCACTATGGTTTCCCGTATTTCAGCTCTTTGGAAAGAGGTTCTTGTCAACACAGGTTTTGCTCTCATCGGTTATCAGAGTGCCGTTGCAATCAACGGTGTTATGACTGAAGTTGTTCAGACACCGCAGACTCTTCACGGCATATTCCTGCTTGTTGCAATTCCCGGCATAATAGGTAATCTCCTTCCCGGAATTATTATGCTGTTTGATAACTTCACAGGCAAACGCAAAGAAAAGATTATGTCAGAGCTTGAAGAAATAAGAGCCGAAACAAGGGCAAAGCTTGAAGCTTTGGAACAATAAAGGAAAAAATATGAAAAACACAAAAGAACGAAGCAAAACAGCTTCTGTAATTTTAAAAATTATCAGAACAGCACTCATCTGTATAGCAATAATCGCTCTGACTCTTTTCGGATTATATAAACTTGTTACATATCAGTGGAAGGATGAACCTCAGGATTATGCCGCAACAAATCAGTATATTACCAAACTCGGAGATTCGATGATCGCAGCTCACCGCGGCGGCAGAAGCCTTTTCCCGCAAGGCACGATGATGGCTTTTGAGGGCTGTGTTAATTCTCAGACATTTGAAACGGATATTATCGAGTTTGATGTGCGCCTAACTGCAGACGAAAAGCTGATTATTCTCCACGATGAAACACTTGACGAAGTAACTGATGCAACAGAATACTTCGGAAAAACAGATAATTATCCTGAAGATTATACTTACGAAGAAATTTATAATCTTAACTTCGGTGAATATTTCAAAAACAAAGACGGCGAAACTCCCTATAAAGGTCTGCGCGGCGATGACATACCTGATAATCTGAGAGTGGCAACCGCAGCGGATGCTCTGACTTATCTCGAAAACAGCGGCGGATTTTATTACAGCATTGAAATCAAAAGCAGCGGAGAATCGGGTATCAAGGCAGCGGATATTCTTTATGATATTTTAACGGAAATGAATTTGGTTGACAAAACAATTGTCGCTTCTTTCAACAGAGATGTTATTTCATATCTTGAAGAAACTTATCCCGATTTAACACGCACAGCTGTCAATGTTGAGGTTGTGAAACTTTACATAGATTCCCTTTTGGATATTGACAGACCCGACGGCTATTATAAATTTGATTTGTTGCAGGTGCCGCCTGATAAGTATATTTTAAATCTCGGCACATCAAAGCTTATAAATTATGCTCATAAAAATAACATTGCCGTTCATTATTGGACAATTAACGATGCCGAAAGAATGGCATTTCTGCAAAGCATCGGAGCTGACGGCATTATCACGGATAAACCCGATATTGCTTACGAAGTGCTCTGCTCTTGAAGCATTAAAAATCCGCAGTAATTAAGGAGTAAAAAAATGATACCATCAAAATGGGGTCAGGGACAGCTTTTCGCTTTCTCTGCCCTTGACGGTGATGCTTTTTTCACCGATGATTTTACAGGTACGCTTTCAGGCGATAAAATCGGCATAACATTTCACACTCTTTGCCGAAGAACTCTTTATTTCGGAGATATGAGTAACCTGAACGAACCCGAATTCAAGTGCGTAACATCCGATATGATTATTGTTGACACGCTTTCGGGCAATTTAACTGTGCTGTTTGCCGAAAGACATCTTGTTGCGGGAACATACGAAGAATCAAGCGGTGTTTTTGTCAGCTTTGGCGGTGAATGCAAAACTTTCAGGAAAGGCGATACAGAAATTCACAACAGCAATGACGGCGAATACACGGCTATTCTTAAAAAAGACGGCCGCTTTGCTTTCGCTTTCGGCAAAAGCGAAGCTGAGGTTATTCAGCTTTGCGAAAAAGGAATTAACCTTGATATTGAAGGGCTTAAATTGCAGAAAACAGAGCTTTATAAAAATGTTGTTTCAGATAATGACAGCTATGCCGCCTTGTATTCTAAATGTTTAAGCGTTATGAAAGGTCAGCTTTATTCGCCTGAAGGTAATATAAAAAGAATATGGTCAACACCTGACCGCTTGCCTCACCGAAACATGTGGCTGTGGGACTCTGTTTTTCACGCTGTCGGCCACAGACATCTCAACACCGATATTGCCGAAAATCTTATCCTTGCTCTTTTTGATGTTCAGAGGGATGACGGATTCATTTCCCATATGGCAAAACCCGATTCCGTTTCCGATATTACCCAGCCCCCTGTTATAGCTTGGGGTGCCTGGCTTGTTTATAAAAAAAGCGGTAATAAAGAATTTCTCAGAACTGTTTCGGAAAATAACAGAAAATTTCTGCTTTGGTGTCAGAAAAACAGAAGAAAGACAGAAAAAGATCTGTATTCCTGGCACACTAATCCTGAACTCAACAACCGATGTGACGAATCAGGAATGGACAATTCTCCGAGATTTGATACGGAAAGCGATCTTTACGCTATTGATTTTTCCTGCTATATGGCAAATGAAGCACGGTTTATGATGAAGATTTCCGATGAATTGGGCGATAAAGAAAGTTCTGATTTTTTTGGCGATTGGTACAGCAAAATAAAAGCCGATACAGAATCTGTCCTTTGGTGCGAAGAAGACGGCTTCTATTATGACTTTGATATAACCAATAACCGTTTCAGCAAAGTTAAATCCATTGCCTCGTTTTTGCCTGTATTTTCAGGTATATGCGATGAAGAACAGTGCAGAAAACTCATTGCCCATCTTGAAAATCCTGATGAATTCGGCACGGAATTCCCTATACCGAGCATATCAAAAACAGATAAATCCTTCGGCTCCGATATGTGGCGGGGACCTGTGTGGATTAATTATAACTATATGATTTCGGCAGGACTCGCAGATTACGGATACTGCGATTTATCGCGAAAAATCAAAGATAAAACTCTTGAAGTTATAAATGATTGGTATAACCGCACAGGCACGGTTTATGAGTTTTATGACAGCGAAAACCGTATTCCCCCATCCTGTTTCAACAGAAAAGGCAAGATTTTCGAGCCGTATGAATTCAGAGTGAAATATCAGTCCATACGCGATTACGGTTGGAGTATTACTCTTGCATTTGATTTAATGAATGAATAGTTGAAAATTAAGCACGACTTTCACAGAAGCCGTGCTTTTTATTGAATATTGTCCGTTCTATATATCAGTTTTTATATTGAGTTCCGATAATTATTATGATAAACTAAAATAAATAATCAGAACGGTTGGTGATTATTATGCAATTCGGATTTACCTCAACATCATTCCGACAGATAAAAGATTTGGAAAAAATCGTTAAAATCGCCTGTAAAGCAGAGGTTGACTGCATAGAATGGGGTGGAGATGTTCACGTCAGAAGCGTTGCTGATGCAAAGCGTGCAAAGGAACTTTGCGACAAGGCAGGCATACGCATAAATTCTTATGCCAGCTATTACCGCGTCGGCTCTGAAAATGCTGACGAATGGAAAAAAATCTGCGAAATTGCAGACACTATGGGCGCGCGCAGTATCCGCGTGTGGCTCGGTAAATCCGACAGCGAAAAAACTGACGAGGCAACATACAGAAAAATGGTTAAGGACACCGAAAACATCTGTGGCGTCGCCAAAAAATACGGTCTTATTGTGTGCCCTGAATGTCATGATAACACTTATAACAATAACACCGATGCTTTCCTGAAAATTCATATCGATGTCGGCTGTGACAATTTCAGAACATACTTCCAGTCACGCTACAAGCGTCTGCAATATGACCTTGACCGTATTGAGCGCACCCTGCCGTATATCGAAACCGTTCATATTTCCTATTCCGAGCAAAGCCGTGAGCAGTTTCCGAAATTCAACCCGACCTATATTGATGCCCTGCTTGACAAAATCAAGCAGTCGGGCTTTGACGGCAATATACTGCTTGAATACACTTATCTTTGCGGTTATTACGGAATACCTTCGTGTATGATTAAAGATATGAAAAGACTTAAGAAAAAGGTGGACGAGGCATAATGAAAATTGCTCTTTTCGGCAGCAACCAGCTGCAGTTTTCCAAGGTTTATACACCCGAAGTGCTTAAAAAGCTGGGTGAATACGGTGAGCTTTCGCCGAGGATAAACAAGCAAAATATCGAAGAACACCGAGATTTCCTCAAGGGTTGCGAAATCGCCTTTGCCACTTGGGGTATGCCACAGTTTACGAAAGAAGAAATCGCTGAATATATGCCTGATCTCAAGGCTGTTTTCTATTCAGCAGGCACTGTGCAATATTTTGCACGCCCGTTTCTTGAAAGCGGAATAAAGGTTTACTCTGCCTTTGCGGCAAATGCCGTTCCTGTTGCGGAATACACCTTTGCCCAGATTACACTTGCGGCAAAAGGATATTTTCAGGCTTCTAAATATTATCGCATTCTGCCCGTTCGTTCATTTGCATTTGCAAATTACTCCGTCGGTAATTTCGGCTGCAAGGTCGGTCTGGTAGGACTCGGTGCAATAGGCAGAATGGTTGCCGAAAGGCTTAAATCGCTCGATGTTGTGGTTTATGCCTGCGACCCGTTCGTTTCCGAAGAAACAGCAAAAGAGCTTGGGGTTACCCTTGTTGATATGGAAACTCTTTTCAGCGAATGTGATGTAATCAGCAATCATCTCGCCAACAAACCCGAGCTTGAAAATATTTTCAACTACAAGCTTTTCAAAAAAATGAAAAAGCGTTCGACATTTATAAACACAGGCAGAGGTGCACAGGTTGCGGAATATTCGCTGGCACTCTCGCTCCTTCTTCACCCATCAAGAACCTTTGTTGCCGACGTGCTGAAAAAAGAGATGTTCCCCTATATAAATCCGCTTTTCTGGGTACCCAACGCAATTCTCACACCCCATATGGCAGGCAGTACAGGCAATGAACCGCAGCGTATGGCTTACTATATGATGGAAGAGATGGAGAGCTTTCTTTCGGATAAGCCCACACGCTATGAAGTAACGCTCGAATCTCTTGAGAGGATGGCATAAGCCTATGACGGTTTTGTATGTGTTGGTTGCCGTATTGACATTTATTTTAATATTTACGGCAGTCGAGCTTGTTTATCTGCTTCACATCAGGGCTTTGCCTGATTTGCCCGATAAATCCGATTCCGATAAATATTCTCTTGCTGTAAACGGCAAAAGTTTTGAAGATTTATATCTGTTTCTGGTCGGCAAGCAGGATAATCCTTCGTTCAGCGAAAGCGAAGTTTTTTCGCTCCTTTCAAAGCAGGCGGAATATATGAACAGCCGCTTTGACTGTGCGGATTTCAGAGCACAGATGCTTTTTAAAATCTATAAGGACTGCGGCGAAAAACTAAACGCCGACTGTAAATCACTTATTAAAAATGCGTTCCTTGATTTCAAATATTCAATGGATGAGCCCGGTGATGACAGTATGTGCTACTGGTCTGAAAACCATCAGATTATGTTTGCTGTCAGCGAATATCTTGCGGGTCAGGAATGGCAGAGCGAGTATTTTACCAATGACGGTAAATCCGCCGAAGAACACCGAAAAAAAGCTCTTGATAAAATCCGTATATGGATGCGTCAGCGTTTTGACTACGGTTTTTCCGAATATCTGAGCAATAATTATCTTGCCGAGGATATTGCACCAATGGCGAATTTCATTGCTTATTCAAAGGATGAAAAAGAAGTCAGACAGATGAAAATTATTATGGATCTTCTCTGGCTTGATGTTGCACTCAATTCAGTAAACAACCGTTTTGTTGCGGTCAGCTCAAGAATGTACGGTAACAACAAAACGGCAAACTGTATCGGCAACAGCATACAAAGTGCCATGAACATTCTCTGGAGCAAGGAGCCTGACAGCAATACCAAAAAGCCAAATTATATCGTTCTGTGCTTTACAGATGCGGTTGAAAAAGGATTATATAATCTGCCCGAGGTCATAAAGGATATTGCGCTCTCAAAAGAAGCCTTCGTTTCAAAAATGAGCTGCGGTCTTTCGCCCGATGATATGGTCAGCGAAAATCTTATCGGACAAAACGATTCTCAGATTATGGCACAAACGGGTGCAGAAACCTTCACAAACCCGCAGGTTATAAAAAACACACTTGAATATCTTAAGAAAAACGGGCTTTATACAAACAAATTTTTAAGCTACTTCAAGTTTTTAAATCTTTCGGTGTTTAAGTTTGTAAACTGGGAAAAGTTTGCCCGAAAACACAACATTATGCCTCACGGAATAGCTCTTGGCAGAGGCAATGTTTACACATACCGCAACGCGCATTATTCAATGTCCACCGATATTTGCAAGGATATCGGAATGTGCGGTGCTCAGGAGCACGTATGGACAGCGAACATCGCAGAGGAGCTGACTCTTTTCACAACTCACCCCGCAGGCAACGGCAACGGTAAATACGGTGCATCTCCCGGATATTGGGTCGGTAACGGCAGACGTCCGATGAGCGTTCAGCACGAAAGCGTAAATATTACAGTTTACAGATTACCGCAGAAAAAAAGACTTGGCGAGAGCGCTGTTTGCGACATTACCCATGCTTATATGCCCCGCGATCTGTATGATGAATTTGAGCTTGACGGAAACACGGTTTTTGCAAGAAAAAACAATGTTTTTGTTGCTTTGATATCAGACGGAAATCTTGAATACAAACCCTTTAGCTCCGACTCCGCAAAAGGTCTGCTCAAGGGCAGAAGTTTGCCTGAAGGACTGACTCTTGAAAACGGATTTGACCTGTGCCGTAAAGGCGGCGAATACAATTGCTACGTCACAGAGCTTTCAGATTCGGATACGGAAACCTTTGAAGAATTCAGACAAAGAATAAAACAAAACCGCATTGTTTTTGCCGACGGATGTGTCAGCTACAGCACAAATTGCGGTGAAATATATGCCTCCTATAACGGCAGTTTCAGGGTTAACGGAAAAGCTGCGCAAACGGTGTTTGACCGTTATGACAGTATTTTCTGCAAAGCCAAAAGAAAGGATGAAATAATCCGAATTACCGCTCCTTCACACAGCCTTGTTTATGATTTCGGACAAGGGTTAAAAATTTCACAGTAAAATTCCGCTATAGGCTTGATAAACAGCACTTCTTCGCAAGTGCTGTTTTTTTATTTTATAAAAATCTCAACCGTTGCAGATACCTTGGCCTGCAAATTCAGAAACGAAGAATTAACTCTTCTTGCCTCTGTGTTGGTGCAGCTCGGCGACACTCTTGTAACCATTGTTACGCAAAGGTCAATATGTGAAAACTCAAATAAAATGGATTAAGAATTTTACTGCCTTAATCGGGAACACTGTTTAAAAACGAAAAAATTTTTCGGGAATCTGCATCGAAATAAACAGCTTTTATTCTGTAAAGCAGAATAACGGCATATTGATGTAAATATACCGGATAGGGGTGATAATTTGAAAAGAACTTTGAGGCTTTGGCAAATCAGCGGTTTTATTTTTACAGGCACGGCAGGAGTATTTCTCCATTTTCTCTATGAATGGACGGGTCAGAGCATAGTTATTGCACCGTTTTCAGCGGTCAATGAGTCTATATGGGAGCATTTGAAACTGCTGTTCTTTCCGATGTTTGTGTTCGCCTTAATTGAATATAAATTTATCGGTAAAAGCCTTGAAAACTTCTGGTGTGTAAAGCTTGCAGGAACCCTGACGGGATTATTTCTTATTCCGCCCGAAATACCGCTGTTTTGCGATATGACAACAAACAGTTACGGAATATAAAAAGCGACACTTCATAAAATATTATGAAATGCCGCCAAGCTGTTTTGTTATTTAAGATAAGCTTCCAGTCTGTATATCGGCATACCCTGCGAAGCAAATCTGTGTTCATATTCGGTTTCGATATTGCCCTCAAATTCGCTGTTATGAAGGTCAAGAGAGATATTTTTAAGGCTGAATCCGTTACCCGTAAGTTCTTCAATTGAATATTCAAAGAAGTGCATATTATCTGTTTTCTGATGAATTTCCGCACCCTTTTTGAGTATCACCTCGTAGCTTTTAAGAAAACGGGGATTTGTCAGGCGGTGGTTTGCATATCTGTTTTTCGGATATGGGCAGGAAAAATTGAGATATATGCGGTCAATTGATTCGGGCTTTATATATTTTTCAAGATATTCCGCACCAACGTGAAGAAATCTGAGGTTTTCAATGTTATCATTGGTTGCAGCTTCACTTGCCATAACAACCACATTTGCGCATTTTTCGAGTGCAAGCACATTTATATCGGGGTCTCTTTTCGCAAGCTCGCAGGCAAATCTGCCCTTTCCGCAGCCGATTTCAAGCACAACGGGATTGCTGTTGCCGAAAAGCTCCTCCATATCAATATATTCCTTTTTTTCAATAGCCGTGTTGAAGTTGCAATCATCGCTTCTGAGAGTGATGATATTGTTGCACTGGGCAAGCCTTTCTTCAAGATGCTTTTTCTTTCTCATTCTCATTTTTGTTCACCTTATTTTTACGAAGTATTTATGAATTATAACACACCGATTCACAAAAATCCATATTTTATTGATAAACTTTATATATTGACAATATATTAAATCAATGATATAATTCTGAAAAATTGCAATGAAGAGGAAAAAGCAGATGATTTCGGCGTCAGAGAGTCGGCGGTTGGTGAGAGTCGGCGGAAGAGCATCTGCAACAGTCGCCTCGGAGCAGCCGAGCCCAAAGGTTTCACCCGGTAGGTCGGACGGCTTCTGCCCGTTATCGCAGAGAGTGATTTTTATGTCACGGTGAGTGGTCGCTTCGGCGGCAAAAAGAGTGGTACCGCAAGATTTTTATTAAAATAAAAATCCTGTCTCTTTGCTATGAGACAGGATTTTTCTGTTTTTTTTGGAGGTATAAATTTATGAACAAGAAAATTTTTACAGAAAATGCACCCGCCGCTATCGGCCCCTATTCGCAGGCAATTTGTGCAGGAAACATTGTTTTCACCTCGGGTCAGATCCCCATTAATCCCGCAACAGGCAACGTTGATGCCGTTACAATCGAAGAACAGACCGAGCAGGTTTGCAAAAATCTTGCCGCAGTTCTCGAAGCTGCAGGTTCATCATTTGAAAATGTTATCAAAACAACCTGCTTCCTTCACGATATGGCTGACTTTGCAAAATTCAACGAAGTTTATGCAAAATATTTTATCGGAAAGCCCGCCCGTTCATGCGTTGCGGTTCGTGAGCTCCCCAAAGGCGTGCTTGTTGAAGTTGAATGCATTGCTTCAATATAATTGTTTTAAAATATTTTATATTGCAAAATAAGTAATATATTGTTATAATAAAAAGAAGTATTTAAACGAAAGGATGTCAGCATGCTTTTATCCGGTGCAGATATTATTGTCAGAACATTGATTGAGCAGGGATGCGAAGTTGTTTTCGGTTACCCCGGCGGTCAGATAATCCATGTTTATGACTCTTTATATAAATACAGCGATGAGCTTCGCCATATTCTCACCGCACACGAGCAGGGTGCATCCCACGCCGCTGACGGATACGCAAGAGCAACGGGCAAGCCGGGTGTTGTTATTGCAACCTCGGGTCCGGGTGCAACAAACCTTGTAACGGGAATCGCAACCGCTTATATCGATTCGGTTCCGCTCGTTGCAATAACAGGTAACGTTCCCAATTCGCAGATTGGCACCGACAGTTTTCAGGAAATAGATATAACGGGTATTACCCTTCCTATAACAAAACATAATTTTTTCGTTGGCGATGTAAACGACCTTGCGGACACAATCCGAGAAGCGTTCAGGCTTGCCGTTTCGGGCAGACCCGGTCCCGTTCTTGTTGACGTTCCCAAGGATGTTCAGATAGCAAAATGCGATTATTCGCCTGAAGAGCCTTTTAAGCCCGACGAAAAATTTGCCGCAAAGGATATCAGAATTCAGCAGGCGGCAGAATGCATCAACAAATCCGAAAAGCCTTTCATTTATTTCGGCGGCGGTATTACCTCGGGTGATGCTGTCAAAGAAATGCTTGAGCTTGCCGAAACCGTTGATGCTCCCATCGGCTGTTCGTTTATGGGTCTTTCAGCCGTGCCCACAGACCATCCCCGTTTTCTCGGTATGCAGGGTATGCACGGTCACTATGCAAGCTCAATGGCTATGCATAAGGCAGACTGCATAATTTCTCTGGGTGCAAGATTCAACGACAGAGTAACGGGTAACCGAGCTAAATTTGCAACCAAAGCAAACATAGTTCATATTGATATTGACGGCGCAGAGCTTTCAAAAACAGTTAACGCAACTCACGGACTGCGCGGTGATGTTAAACTCACTCTGCAGAAGCTTTTGCCCCTGCTCAATAAAAAGAAAAATACCGAATGGCAGAAAAAGATTGAACAGCTTAAAAAGGACGAGCTTTCAACCCTTGATAATCGCGAAGGTATGACTCCGAGAAATGCATTGCTTGCTCTTAACCGATATATTTCAGACAACACACCCGTTGCAACAGATGTCGGTCAGCATCAGATGTGGACCGCACAGACCGTTAATTTCAAAACCTCTCGCCGATTCATTTCAAGCGGCGGACTCGGAACAATGGGCTTCGGTATGGGTGCCGCAATAGGTGCTCAGATCGCAACAGGAGAACGCACGGTTCTTGTTACGGGCGACGGAAGCTTCGGAATGAATCTTAACGAGCTCGCAACCGCCGTTACCAACAAAATTCCGCTTGTTATTCTTATGCTCAATAACGGAGTTCTCGGTATGGTGCGTCAATGGCAGACCCTTTTCTTTGATAAGCATTATTCAAACACCGTGCTTGAAAGGCAGACTGATTATGTTGCCCTTGCTAAAGCGTTCGGCGCAGACGGCGTAACGGCAACAACTCCCGAAGAGCTTGATGCGGCTCTTGCAAAAGCTTTCTCGGCAGACGGTCCGTTCCTTATCAACTGCGTTATAAATAAAGATGAATTCGTTCTTCCCATGCTTCCTCCCGGAGGTTCAATGGATGATATTATAGTAAAGGCGGGTGACTGATATGCAAAGATTTACAGTTGCGGTGCTTGTTAAAAACCAGTTCGGTGTTCTTAACAGAGTAACAAGTATGTTCAGACGCAGACAGTTCAACATTGCATCGCTTACCGTTAGCGAAACCGAATCCCCTGATTATTCAAGAATAACCGTTCTTTTCGACGGTGAAGACAGCACAAAGCAGCAGCTTATAAATCAGCTTTATAAGCTCCCCGATGTCTGCTCAATAAAAGAACTTCACAAGGATGATTCCGTTAACAGAGAATTGATGCTCATCAAGCTCAAAAACGAATCGGAAACAAGAGATGAAATCCGCGATGCCGCCTCGGCATTCAACGCAAAAATCGTTGACTACACTCACGATTCAATTGTTATGCAGCTCACAGGTGACAGCAGAAGAATTGACGATTTCATTAATCTTATGCGTGCATACACAATTCTTGAAATATGCCGCACAGGCGTTGTTTCTCTTGAAAGAGGCAACTCCACCATCAGAAAAACAAATTATTTATAATAACTTTATAATCAATACACGAAAGAGGTAATAAACTATGGCAAGAATTTTCTATCAGCAGGACTGTGACCTTCAGAAGCTCAGCGGCAAGACCGTTGCAATTATCGGCTACGGCTCACAGGGTCATGCACACGCACTCAACCTCAAAGACAGCGGCGTTAACGTTGTTGTCGGTCTTTACGAAGGCTCAAAGAGCTGGGCAAAAGCTGAAGCTCAGGGTCTCAAGGTTATGACAGCTGCAGAGGCTGCAAAAATTGCAGATCTCGTTATGATTCTTATCAATGACGAAAGCCAGGCAAAGCTTTACAAAGAAAGCATTGAGCCTTATATGACAGAGGGCAAAACCCTTGCATTTGCTCACGGATTCAACATTCATTTCGGTTGCATCAAGCCCCCCAAGAATGTTAACGTTATCATGGTTGCTCCCAAGGGCCCCGGTCACACAGTAAGAAGCGAATATCAGGTTGGCAAGGGAGTTCCCTGCCTTATCGCTATTGAGCAGGATGCAACAGGCGACGCTCTTGAAATCGGTCTTGCATATGCTCTCGGTATCGGCGGCGCACGTGCAGGTGTTCTTGAAACAACATTCCGCACAGAAACAGAAACAGACCTTTTCGGTGAGCAGGCTGTTCTTTGCGGCGGCGTTTGCGCTCTTATGCAGGCAGGCTTCGAAACACTTGTTGAAGCAGGCTATGACCCCAGAAACGCATATTTCGAGTGCATCCACGAGATGAAGCTCATCGTTGACCTTATCTATCAGAGCGGTTTCGCAGGTATGAGATATTCAATTTCAAATACCGCTGAATACGGCGACTACATCACAGGTCCCAAAATCATCACAGAAGAAACCAAGAAAGCTATGAAGAAGGTTCTTGCAGACATTCAGGACGGCACATTTGCAAAAGACTTCCTTCTTGATATGTCCGATGCAGGCAGCAGAGTTCACTTCAACGCAATGCGTAAAATTGCAAGCGAACATCCCGCAGAAATCGTTGGCGAGGATATCCGCAAGCTTTACAGCTGGAGCGATGAAGACAAGCTCATCAACAACTGATTATAAAAAATGCAGGGCGGACTTTTTGTCCGCCCATTTTGAAAGGTGTGCTTATTTATATGGTTAGCGAAGCACTTACAAAAGGTTCACAGAATGCTCCCCACCGAGCACTCTATCATGCACTTGGCCTTACAAATGAAGAAATAAACCGTCCTCTTGTTGGCATTGTAAGCTCATATAACGAGATTGTTCCGGGTCACACAAATATCGATAAGATAGTTGAAGCAGTCCGCCTAGGTGTTGCTATGGCAGGCGGCACACCCATTGTTTTCCCCGCTATCGCAGTTTGCGACGGCATCGCAATGGGACATAACGGTATGAAATATTCGCTTGTTACCCGTGACCTTATTGCAGACTCAACCGAAGCAATGACTCTTGCTCACGGCTTTGATGCTCTTGTTATGGTGCCCAACTGCGACAAGAACGTTCCGGGTCTTCTTATGGCTGCGGCAAGACTTAATCTGCCGACAGTATTCGTCAGCGGCGGTCCTATGCTTGCAGGCCGAATTGACGGCAAAAAAACAAGCCTTTCTTCTATTTTTGAAGCTGTCGGCGAATACGGCACAGGTAAAATCACAGAGGAAAAGCTCAATGAATATGAATGCAAAACCTGCCCAACCTGCGGCTCATGCTCAGGTATGTATACTGCAAACTCAATGAACTGCCTGACCGAAGTTCTCGGAATGGGCCTTCGCGGCAACGGCACAATTCCCGCCGTTTATTCATCAAGAATTGAGCTTGCAAAGCACGCAGGTATGGCTGTTATGAATATGCTCGAAAAGAATATCCGTCCCAGAGATATTATGACAGAAGATGCTTTTATGAATGCTCTCACTGTTGATATGGCACTCGGATGTTCAACCAACAGTATGCTCCATCTTCCCGCAATTGCAAACGAATGCGGAATTGATATCAACCTGGATATTGCAAATTCTATCAGCGAAAAAACTCCCAACCTCTGCCACCTTGCACCCGCAGGCAGAACCTATATGGAAGATCTTGATGAGGCGGGCGGAGTTTATGCTGTTATGAATGAGCTTTCAAAGAAAAATCTTCTTAACCTTGACTGCATAACCGTTACCGGCAAAACAGTTGGCGAAAACATAAAGAATTGCATTAACCTTGACCCCGATGTTATAAGACCCGTTGAAAATCCCTACAGTGAAACGGGCGGCATTGCTGTTCTTCGCGGTAACCTTGCTCCCGAGGGCAGCGTTGTAAAGCGTTCGGCAGTTTTGCCTGAAATGCTTGTTCACGAAGGCCCCGCAAAGGTTTTTGACTGCGAAGAAGATGCTCAGGCAGCTATCAATGCAGGCAAAATTGTTGCAGGCGATGTTGTTGTTATCCGTTATGAAGGCCCCAAGGGCGGCCCCGGTATGAGAGAAATGCTTAACCCCACCTCCGCTATTATGGGCATGGGTCTGGGAAGCAGCGTTGCTCTTATCACAGACGGACGTTTCAGCGGTGCAACAAGAGGCGCTTGCATCGGTCACGTTTCACCCGAAGCGGCAAACGGCGGAATGATAGGAATTGTTAAAGACGGCGATATTATCAGCATCAACATTCCCGAAAACCGCCTTGAGCTCAAGGTTGACGATGCAGAAATTGAAGAAAGAATGAAAAATTTCACTCCCAGAACCAAGGAGCTTTCGGGCTACCTCAAGCGTTATGCCGCAATGGTTTCAAGCGGAGCAACAGGTGCTGTTTTAAACAAATGACTATAAATCAGATTTTATTATCTCTCCGTTCGCTCACGGTTTTCCGTTCACTTCTGAAAGACCCCGTAATATCCGCATTCTGCGTTTATTGCGAAAAATCGGAATCCGGAAATACCGAAGCATCCGTTGATGCTTATTGCGGATTCATCGGAGAACTTTATAATTCTCATTGCGAAAGCCTTGCGGAATATATTCAGAAAATCACTTTTGATGATGAAAATGTTTATATCCGCACGGTTGGTGCAGGCAACACTCCCCCTGAACATATTGAAGCTTCTGTTAAAAGAGAGCTTTGCATTCTTCAGAATGTTGCCGACCTTCAGCCTGATGACCTTACCGAAAATATCGGATGCGGAATTGATTTGCCCGCTTTTGCAGTTAAAAAGATTTCGCTTGAAGCGGAATACTTTGAGCGTTGCAACAATGTAGGAAGCTACGGTTACGGAATTTATTCGGGCAACCATATGTTTTATCTTGACGAAAGCGGACACATTGTTCCCGTTCGTTCTCCCGACACAATCAGGCTTTCAAATCTTATTGATTATAAACTCGAACAAAATATCATCATTGAAAATACCCTTGCTTTAATTGAAGGCAGACCTACCGCCAATATATTGCTTACGGGCGATGCGGGCACAGGCAAATCTTCAACAGTTAAAGCAATTGTAAATGAGTTTCGTTCAAAAGGTCTGCGTATTCTTGAAATCCGCAAAGAACAGCTTCGTAAAATCCCCGCAATTATCGATGAACTCAGCGAAAATCCGCTTAAGTTTATAATTTTCATTGATGACCTTTCGTTCGTTAAGGATGATGATAATTTCAGCGCTCTCAAGGCAATTCTTGAAGGCTCTGTTTCTGCAAAATCAAGCAATGTTGCGATTTATGCAACAAGCAACCGCCGCCACCTTGTCAAAGAAAAATTCTCCGACAGAGAGGGCGACGATATTCACAGAAACGATACGATGCAGGAAATCATCTCGCTTTCCGAACGCTTCGGAATTCACATAACTTTCCAGCGACCCGATAAGAAAACTTATCTTAACATCGTTCATGCCCTTGCCAAAGAAAACGGAATAACAGTTCCCGAAGAAGAGCTTGATATTGCCGCAGAGAGATTTGCTCTGGGCAGAGGCAACCGCTCGGCAAGAGCCGCAAAACAGTTTATTGACGGCATTATCGCCGCAAACAATAAGGAGTGAAAATATGAGATGTGCAATCTACGGTGCCGGTTCTCTCGGCACGGTTCTCGGCGCTTATATGACCAAAAACGGAGTTCCCGTTGAGCTTGTTAACCGCAACAAGGCTCATGTTGCCGCAATGCGGGAAAAGGGTGCTCATATCACAGGAACAGTTGAAATGACAGTTCCCGTAAATGCAATTACACCCGATGAAATGAGCGGAAAATATGAAGTTATTCTTCTTATGACAAAACAGCTTCATAATCCTGAAGTTGTAACCTTCCTCAAGCCTTTCCTTACCGATGACGGCGTTATCGTTACTCTTCAGAACGGTATTCCCGAGCCCGGCATTGCTGAAATCGTTGGCAAAGACCATACAATGGGATGCACAGTTGAATGGGGCGCAACCCTTTCAGCTCCCGGCGAATGCATTCTCACCAGCGACCCCGACAGCCTCTCATTCCATATGGGCAAAATGGACGGCATTACCGATGCACAGTTCACAATGGTTAAAGACCTTCTTGAAAAAATGTGTCCCGTTCACTTTGAAGAAAATCTTCTCGGTGCAAGATGGTCAAAGCTTCTTATCAACGCAACATTCTCGGGTCTGGGCACAGTGGTTGGCGGCAGATTCGGCGATGTTTCCGAAGATGCAGACGCAAAGAAAGTTGCCATCCGCTGCATGAAAGAATGCATCGATGTAGGTCACGCAACGGGCGTTGAATTTGCTCCCGTTCAGGGCAAGGATATAACAAAGCTCTTCTATTATAAAGGCGCTCTTAAGCGCGCATTCGCGCTCTTCCTTCTTCCCATCGCAATGAAGAAACACAGAGCGATTGAACCCTCAATGCTTCAGGACCTTCGCAACGGCAAGCCCTGCGAGGTTGATGCTATCAACGGCGTTGTTTGCGAATGGGGCCGCAAATTCAACATTCCCACCCCCATCAACGACAGAATTGTTGAAGTTATCAAAAAAGAGCAGTCAGGCGAACTCAAGCTTGAAAAATCAAACATCAGACTTTTTGATGACCTTCTTTAATATTAAAAGTTTCAAGTGTCGGCACCAAAATCTGCCGGCACTTGATTTTTTATTTCCGAAATGATATAATTCATAATAGGATAAAGGGGGTTATTTTATGTTATTAATCTTCAAAAAGATCGTTTTATTCTTTTCGATGGTTTTTGTTTT
>JAZRTQ010000043.1:0-8979 GCA_045652165.1 Acutalibacteraceae bacterium
GGTATAATCATATTTTCATTTCTGCCGATTTTAACGAGTTCGTCGATGGGCGAATTTCTTGATGAATTATCAAGGGAAAATCCGTCAAATCCGATTTTCTTTAACAGCAGAATCTGCTCTTGCTCAGGTATTCCGTGCCCCTGACTCAGGCTGAGTGTAAGTTTTTGGCGATACATACAAACCCTCATTTCCGTTTGCTTATTCTTTATTAATGGTAAATCAAATCTTATAAAATGTCAATTAAAATACGGCAATTGACGAAAATAATGAGCTGTGTTAAAATTATTGAAGAAAAAAAGAAATAGGGTGAGCTTATGGGTAAAATAGTTGCGGTTGGCGGCGGAAGATACAGCGATAACGAGGTTTTGCCGATTTTTGAGCATATTGTTAAATTGAGCGGAAGAAAAAATCCTTCGGTTTTATTTGTTCCCACCGCAGGTTTTGATGATATAAACGGCGATGAGCATATTTTCAGGCTGTTTATCGGTCTTGGCTGTTCGGTTTCAGCTCTTTTGTTGACTGATGAAACACTTTCTTATGATGAAATTGAAGAAAAGATACTTTCTTGCGATATTGTTTATGCAGGCGGAGGCAATCTTAAATTTCTTATGGATACCTGGAAGAAAACTGGTGCAGACAAAGCCTTCATAAAAGCCTATGAAAAAGGCATTGTTCTTTCGGGTTACAGTTCGGGAGCAATGTGCTGGTTTGAAGAAGGATATGATGATTGCGGCGAAAACCATGAATTTATGTTTGTTGACTGTCTTGGACTGCTTCCTTATTGCAACTGCCCTCATTTTGAAAGCGAATATTGGCAAAGCTTTGCAAAAGCAATAAAAGGCAGGGAGCGTTCAGGCATTGCTTGCGATGACGGAGCGGCACTTGTTTTTGATAACGGGAAATATTATACACTTCAGGGCAATGACGGAGGAGAAGTAACTTTTTTTGATAAAAATAAAGGCTTTGCTCCGAGTTTGTTCGTTTGAGTTATATATAATAAGGATATATATTTTATTACATTATAATATGTACTTTTGCAGAAAGCAGATAATCGGTCAGATTATCTGCTTTCTTATGTTAAAGCATAAAAATGCAAAAAGTAATAAAAAAATGCTTTTTGAATATATTAAAAAACAGGATTGGTAATCATTTGAAAAGAAAAATGAATAAAATATAATTATTTTAACCAAAATATGAGAGCGGGCATTATATCAAGGCGAAAATGATGCCCGTATTCTTATATCAGGTCATTTTGTAATAGATTTTTACGCTTTTGTAACCATTTGTAACTTTTTCTGTTTTTCACAAAGAAATTGACAAAAATTTACAATTTACAGCAAACACTTGCAAAGAAACCAAGGACTAATTCCCAGAAAATGTCAATTGGCTTGTGCAAAGTTAACAAAAAGTTATGAGAAAAAAATTTGACAAATCGAAATTTTGTCAATATAATGGCACACGTCGCAAAAGGAAATCGAGGTTTGGGCAAAAATGCCCTTCCAAAAAACTACTAATGCCACGAAATAAGGAGATTTTTATGATTACAAATTCAACATCCGCAACAGGATGCACACGCAAAAGAGGGTTCAGAATCCTCACAGCAGTAATAACTGTTTTGTTTGCGTGTTCGGTAACGGTAACTGCATTTGCAACAGCAAACGCATATTCCCCCGTAACAGTTGTTGACGGAAGCAATTCGGTAAGCATATCCTCGAAAACATTAGACCCCCATGCACTTGTTGAAGAAGCCGGATTTGCTCTGGATCCTAACGACAAAATAATTCTTTCAGATTATATCGCAGGCGAAGGCGGAACTATTGTTATTGAACGCTCAAAGCTTGTAAGAGTTGAAGACAATGGCGTTGTTGCTTACTTTATGGGTTATTCCGATACTCTCAGCGATATTTTTTCATCAAAAGGAATCGTTATCAATGAGGGTGACGAGGTTGACGGTTTTGCATCAAGAATATTTGACGGAATGAAGGTTTTCATTAAAAGAGCTTTTAGCGTTGTTGTTGATGCAGACGGCGAATCAAAGAAAGTTGCAATAGCAAACGGCACCGTAAAGGATGCACTTGATAAGGCTGGCGTTGAGGTTGGCGAAGATGATGTTGTTGAGCCTTCACTTGATACAGATCTTAACGGTTTCACCAAAATCCGTATTTTCAGAGTAAAATATAAGACAAAGGTTGAAACAAAGAAAATTGCTTTTGAAACAGAAACAGTTTCAGATCCCGATATGTTCATCGGTGAAGAAAAAGTTATAACCGAAGGCATTGAGGGTGAGAGAAAGCTTTTCTACACAGAAAAATATGTTGACGGCGAGCTTGAAGAAGTAACATTCAAGAATGAAAAGATTTCAAAAGAACCTGTCAACGAAGTCAAGAAAGTAGGCACAAAGCCCAGAGAGATTCTTTCTGACTATAAAGGAACTGCAGAACCTATTTCTGATCTGAAAGTTCCCTCTCATATTGAAGTTGACGAAAACGGAATTCCCGTTAAGTATAAATCGGTTGTAACAGGTAAAGCAACTGCTTATACAGGAGACCCTGCAACAGCTTCGGGCAGAACACCTATGCCCGGTCATATTGCTGTTGACCCCAAAGAATATCCCTACGGAACAGAGATGTATGTTGTTTCAGCAGACGGAAGTTTTGTTTACGGCTACTGCGTCGCAGCTGACACAGGCGGATTTGTTGAAATGGGCAACACCGATATTGACCTCTATATGGATAACAGAGATATGTGTCTTGATTGGGGTAACAGAGGCGTAAAAATTTATGTTCTTTAATTAAAATTAAAAAGATGGCAGGCGAAAGAGTCTGCCATCTTTTTGGTTATAATATAATTGTGTATTTTAAATAAAAGAATGAAAATCTTATCGTCAAAATAAACAAAACAAAAATTTTATAAAGCCCTTGCTTTGGATGACAATCCGAAATATTGAAAGAGGGTTTTAAAAATGTTGACGAAGCAAAGTTTTATGGTATAATATGTAGTATCATATAACAAAAAATCATTGTGGGAGATATATATTATGTACGTTAAAGATGTAACTGTTCAGAATCAGGTTGGTCTTCATGCTCGCCCTGCAACATTTTTCATTCAGAAGGCAAATGAATTCAAATCATCCATCTGGGTTGAAAAGGAAGAGCGCAGAGTAAATGCAAAGAGCCTTCTTGGCGTTCTTTCACTCGGCATTATGGGTGGAACAAGTATCCGCATCATCGCAGGCGGTGCAGACGAAGAGCAGGCAGTTGACGAGCTTGTTAAGCTTGTTGAGTCAGGCTTTGCAGAGTAATATCTTGAATTCAGAGCAGACGGAAGCAATTCCGTCTGCTTTTTTTATTTTATGGTTGAAAACTGAGAAAATATAATATAAAATAATAATTATCAAAGGAGGCGGAAATATGGAACTGAAAATTACAAGAGAACTTTCTGCGGGAACGAAGTTCCTTGCGGTTATTACCTGCGCAATAATGACGGGCTTTATGTGGCGCGTCAGAGGCGAGCATGGCTGGGGCTCAATGTGGGGTATGTTTGCTGTTGGCGTTATGCTGACATTGTTTATATTTGCAATTTTCGGCAACAGAAGAAAAATGAGTTATGAAGCTCTTCCTGCGGCGGTTATCCTTCTCGGAATCACCAATGGCGGCTGGGGAACTCTCAACAGTCAGATGGAAGGTTATCTTGGCAGCGGCGTTGATGCTGCGGCAACTGCACTTCCCGCTTCGGTTGAAATCAGTCCGTTTTCAGGTTTGTGCATAATGCTTATTCTTGGCTTTGGCTGGATGCCTTTATATTCGCTTTTCATAGGCTCTCTTTTCTCGAAAAAAGAATATAAAATAAAGCATTATGTTGTTCTTATAGCTGTTTTTTATGCCGTTACATATTTGTTTAAATTCACGGTTTCTCATTATATTCTGCCGCTTATTAATCCGCAGGCTGTGGAAATGGCGGCTCAGGGTCTGGCTGAAAAAGGTATAGAGCTTTCTCCCATGATGGCATATATCAAAAACTTCGGTTCCGCTTCATGGGCAAAGGTTATTCCTTTCTGCCGCAACTATTTCACAAGCATTGATGTTACCTCTGCGGCAGCGGGTGCACTTTTCAGTTCGCTTACCGCACTTGTTATTATTAAAGACAAAATTGCCGCACTTATTTCTACAGCAATGAATATTGTTATGGCTCTTTCCATAACGCTTGCAGATGCTTTTATGATTATAGATGCAAACACAGGCTTCCTTGCAAAAATAAATGCACCCGCATTTATAGCCAATAACGGCTGGCCTCTTTGGGAGTATTTCACAGGTTTCCTTATGGGCTTCGGTGTTATGCTCATTCTTGTTTGCCTTCCCAAGAGTATATCGGCAGGAGAGGAGTTTTCCGAATATCCCCAGGTGTTCAAAAAACGCGGAATTCATTTTGTTTACAGCGCTGTTCTGACACTTATGTTTACATTCGGACTGACTCTTGCAAGACCTGCGGGAATGAGATTTGCGGACTGGATGCTTGAAAGAAATATTATTTCCGACGAAGATACAGTTTCAATAATCATAACTGTTATTCTTTGCGTGCTTGCGGTTATTCCTGCGTTTGTTGTATCAAAGAAGAATATTATTGCAAGAGAGCTTAATATCCCTGTTGCAATGCGCACAGAAGATTTCTGCATAAAGGCTTTGCCTGCGTATTTAGCTATGACCGCATTTGTTTATTTCTTTGTTGGTGAAACTTCTCATCTTCATTTTCTTGAATTCAGGGCAGCAAAAAGCCTCTCAATGCTTCTTGAAACATTGAAAGGCGGAGAGCTTGTTATATCGGGCTTAATGGTTATAAGCTTTGTTTTGTTCTTTGCGTTTTATTTGATAATCCGAAAAAAGGCTGTTGTTAAAAAATAATTTTTTCGAGCTCCTCGGTGTTGTGTGCAATATAGGTTGCGCCTGCACTCAGGAGCTCTTCTTCGCTTCCGTAGCCATAGGTGACTCCGACGCTTTCAACTCCTGCACGGTTTGCACCGTTAATATCAAAATGGCGGTCGCCAACCATAAGAGTACGGCTTTTTTCAACACCCAATATATCAACTGCTCTGTTAATCAGAATGGATTTATCATCTTTTGCCTTGTCACTTTCGGGGCACGATACGCAGTCAACAAGATTACGGATTTCAAGAAAATCAATTATCCGTTCAATAAAGTGCTTGGGTTTTGCACTTGCAACTGCAAATTTTATTCCGTTTTCTTTAAGCTTTTCGATAAGCTCAAGTGTGCCGGGATAAATCTTGAATTTATAAATACCGCTTTGAGAATAAAGCTCACGGTATTTTTCAACGGCAAAATGGCTTTCTTCATCTGTTATATTTAATTCGCGTTTAAATGAATCGAAAATAGGCGGTCCGATAAAGGTGCGGAGAACTTCATCGGAAAGAGGTTCTTTCCCCAGCGCATTTACTGCATATTGAACACAGGTGAATATTCCTTCGCCCGTATCAGCAAATGTGCCGTCAAAATCAAAGAACACAGCATCGTATTTATATTTCATAAAATTCAACTCCATTCAATTTATTATACCACAATTTTTTGCTTATACAATCCCTGATAGGGATTTACAACGGCAAAAGATTGTGGTATAATTTGTATTTGAAATATTGATTACTATTCCGAAAGGACTGTTATAAATGGATTATAAGTTTGCGGCGGGCGTTGCATCGCTCAAGCCCTCGATAATCAGAGAAATACTCAAAAGCTCAGGCAACACAATTCCTCTTGCAGCGGGAAATCCTGCACCCGACGCTTTCCCTGTTGAGGATATAAAGAAAATAGTTAACGAAATTTTTGAGAAAGAGCCTATTCTCGCGCTTCAGTATGGTGTCAGCGAAGGTTATGGCCCTCTTGTTGCAAAACTTACAGAGCTTGCAAAGACCCGATACGGAGTCGGTAGTGAGAATGACGGACTTATCGTTGTAAGCGGTGCACAGCAGGTTATGAGCCTCACAAGCCAGTGCTTTATCAACCACGGCGACGGAGTAATTTGCGAAGAGCCTTCATTTATCGGCTCTCTTAACTGCTTCAGAAGCTACGGCGCAAACCTTATCGGTGTGCCCGTTGAGAGCGACGGCATTAATCTTGCCGCCCTTGAAGAAAAACTTCAGACAGAAAAGAACATTAAGTTTATTTATACTATTCCCAATTTCCAGAATCCTGCAGGCGTAACAATGTCGCTCGAAAAGAGAAAGGCAGTTTATGAGCTTGCAAAGAAATATGATGTTATGATTCTTGAAGATAACCCCTATGGCGATCTTCGCGTTTCAGGCGAAAATGTGCCTGCAATAAAGAGCTTCGATGAAGACGGAATTGTTATTTATGCGGGTTCATTCTCAAAGGTTGTTGCTCCCGGCATACGCGTTGGTTTCGCTCTTGCACCTAAAGCGGTTATTGCAAAGCTCACAGTTGCAAAGCAGACTCAGGATGTTCACACTCCGCTTATCTCCCAGCTTGTTGTTTATAAGTGGCTCACAGAATATGATTTTGAAGGCCACATCAATAAAATCAGAGAAATCTATAAAAGAAAGCTTAATCTTCTTTGCGACTGCGTTGATGCAGAGCTTTCGGATTTCCTTACCTACCACAGACCCGAGGGCGGACTTTTTGTTTGGGCAAAGCTCAATGACGGCATTGATATGTTGGATTTCTGCCGCAAGGCAAGCGCCGCAGGAGTTTCGGTTGTTCCCGGCAATGCATTTATGGTTGACGGCGAAAAGGAATGCAGCTACATCAGAATGAATTTCTCAACACCCACAGATGAGGACATCGTTAAGGGCGTAAAGATTCTTGGCGAAGTTGCACGCTCACTTTAATTAAAGAGGTAAATGCTATGGAAAATATAACTCCCGAAAAAAAGCCTATAGTGCTCAGTATGATTCAGCCCACATCGGTTCCAACCTTGGGCAATTATCTCGGTGCACTTAAAAACTGGAAAAAAATGAGCGATGATTATAACTGCCTTTATGCTGTTGCAGATCTTCACGCTCTCACAATTCACCCCGACCCCGCAAAGCTCCGCCAGCAGATAATGGAAATGTATGCAATTATGCTTGCTGTTGGTCTTGATCCTGAAAAGAATATTGTTTTCATTCAGAGCCAGGTTGCGGCTCATGCAGAGCTTGCATGGATTCTTGATTGCTACACTCAGTTTGGCGAAGCTTCAAGAATGACACAGTTCAAAGAAAAATCGCAGAAACACGCAGATAATGTTAATGTCGGTCTTTTTGCATATCCCGTGCTTATGGCTGCAGATATTCTTCTTTATCAGGCAAATTTCGTTCCTATCGGTGCAGACCAGAAACAGCATCTTGAACTTGCAAGAGATGTTGCTAACCGCTTCAATTCGTTAAGAGGCAACACCTTCACTCTTCCCGAGCCGTTTATCGGAAAGGTTGGCGCAAGAGTTATGAGCCTTCAGGATCCCACTCAGAAGATGTCGAAGAGCGACCCCAACCCCAAAGCTTCCGTTTCTCTTCTTGATGAGCCCAATGTTATTCTTAAGAAATTCAAGTCCGCTGTTACAGACAGCGAAGCTTGCGTAAGATATGCCGACGGAAAAGACGGTATCAATAATCTTATGGCAATTTATTCGTGCTGCACAGGTCTTGATTTCGATGCTATCGAAAAAGAATTTGAGGGCAAGGGCTACGGCGATTTCAAGGTTAAGGTTGCAGAGGCTGTTATTGAAGAGCTTCGCCCCGTGCAGGAAGAATACAAGCGTCTTATTGCTGATAAGCAGTATCTTCTTGATACAGCAGCAGCGGGTGCCGAGAAAGCTGCACGCATTGCAAACAGAACTCTCACAAAAGCAAAGAAAAAAGTGGGTCTTTTGCTCGGTTAATCAATACTTTTCGGTGAATTTTTGTTGAATACGACAAAAATGCATAAATATTCAAAAACCGCTTGATTTTCTGAATATTTGATGTATAATCAATGCATAATCTAAAACATAAAAGAATGGAGATATAACAATGAAAGAAATTAAAAAAGTTGTTCTTGCCTATTCAGGCGGACTTGATACATCAATTATCATCCCTTGGCTTAAAGAAAACTATAATAACTGCGAAGTAGTTGCAGTTTCAGGTGACGTTGGTCAGGGCACAGAGCTTGACGGTCTTGAAGAAAAAGCAATTAAAACAGGCGCATCAAAGCTTTATATTGAAAACCTTCAGGATGAATTCGTAAGTGATTACATTTTCCCCACACTCAAGGCAGGCGCAGTTTATGAGAAGGATTATCTTCTCGGCACATCCTTTGCCCGTCCCATCATCGCAAAGAGGATTGTTGAAATCGCAAAGGCAGAAGGTGCAGATGCTATCTGCCACGGCTGCACAGGTAAGGGTAACGACCAGGTAAGATTTGAGCTTGCAATTAAGGCTTATGCTCCTGAAATGGAAATCATCGCTCCCTGGAGAATCTGGGATATCAAATCACGTGAAGAAGAAATCGAATACGCAGAGGCACACAACATTCCTCTCAAGATAAACCGCGAAACCAACTATTCAAAGGATAAGAACCTCTGGCACCTTTCACACGAAGGTCTTGACCTTGAAGACCCTGCAAACGAGCCTCAGTATAACAAGCCCGGTTTCCTTGAGATGGGCGTTTCACCCGAAATGGCTCCCGATGCTCCCACATATGTAACAATTCATTTTGAAAAGGGTATTCCCACTGCTGTTGACGGCAAGGAAATGGGCGGCGTTGAGCTTATCAAATATCTTAATGAAGTTGGCGGTAAGAACGGTATCGGTCTTAATGACCTTGTTGAAAACCGTCTTGTTGGTATGAAGTCCAGAGGCGTTTATGAGAATCCCGCAGGTGCAATTCTCTTCAGAGCACATGATGTTCTTGAAACAATTACTCTTGACAGAGATACACAGCATTATAAAGAAATCGTTGCTCACAGATTTGCAGAGCTTGTTTACTTCGGTCAGTGGTA
>JAZRTQ010000044.1:0-4618 GCA_045652165.1 Acutalibacteraceae bacterium
GGGCGGCTACGCAAGAGTGAGAATTGATTCGATAATTTATGATTTATCGGAAGAAATAAAACTTGAAAAGAATATAAAACACAATATTGAAGTTGTTGTTGACCGCCTTGTTATAAAAGAGGGTATCCGTTCAAGACTTGCGGATTCAATTGAAACCGCAACCTCACTCACAGAAGGGCTTCTGCTTGTTGATATAATGGGTCAGGAAGAAAAGCTTTATTCGCTCAATTACGCCTGCCCCGAGCACGGAGTTAACATTGAGGAGCTTGAACCCCGTTCTTTCTCATTCAATAATCCTTTCGGTGCTTGTCCTAAATGTCTGGGTCTGGGCACATTTATGCACGTTGACCCGAAGCTCATTGTTCCCGACGACAGCCTTTCAATAAACGACGGCGCAATCTGCGCAAGCGGCTGGAAAAAATCCGACGGCGGAACAATAGCCCAGATGTATTTTCAGGGGCTTGCCGAAGCATATGATTTCTCGCTCGACACGCCTTTCAAAGACCTGCCGAAGAAAGCAAAAGATGTTATTTTCTACGGCACGGGCGGCAAAAGAATCAAGCTTGAACGCCGCAGCGAATACGGCTCGGGCACATATATGACCGATTTTGAAGGCATTATAACTAATCTTGAAAGAAGATATAAAGAAACAACAAGCGACTATTCACGCGCCGAGATTGAAAGCTATATGTCTGCCGATGATTGCCCCGAATGCCACGGCGCAAGGCTCAAAAAAGAAGCTCTTTGCGTAACGGTTGGCGGCATCAACATTGATGAATTCACAAAAAAATCAATATCCGATGAGCTTGAGTTCATTGAAAATCTTCAGCTTTCAGAACGCGACAAAATGATTGCTGAAATGATTATAAAAGAAATTCAGAGCCGTCTTTCTTTCCTTTCCAGCGTTGGTCTTGATTATCTTACCCTTTCAAGAGCATCCGCGACTCTTTCTGGCGGTGAGGCTCAAAGAATCCGCCTTGCAACGCAGATAGGTTCTTCGCTTATGGGTGTTCTTTATATACTCGATGAACCAAGTATCGGTCTGCATCAGCGTGATAATGAAAAACTGCTCGGAACTCTCAAGCACCTGCGTGATTTGGGCAACACTCTTATTGTTGTTGAGCACGATGAAGAAACAATGTTTGCGGCAGACTATATTGTTGATGTTGGCCCCGGTGCGGGCATTCACGGCGGCGAAATAGTATGCTGCGGCGATATCAACGATATTCTGAACTGTGAAAAATCAATTACGGGTCAGTATTTAAGCGGTAAGAAATTTATTCCTATCCCCGAAAAACGCAGAGAAGGCAACGGCAAATCGCTTGTTGTTTACGGTGCAAAAGAAAATAACCTGAAAAACATTGATGTTGAATTTCCTCTCGGTAAGTTCATCAGCGTAACGGGCGTTTCAGGCTCGGGCAAATCCTCTCTTGTTAATGAAATTCTTAATAAACACCTTGCTTCCGAGCTTAACAATGCAAAGAGATTTGCGGGTAAGCACGACAGAATCGAGGGCACGGAGCATCTTGATAAGGTTATCAACATTGACCAATCCCCCATCGGCAGAACACCCCGTTCAAACCCCGCAACTTACACGGGAGTTTTCAACGATATACGCGAACTTTTTGCAGCAACAACAGATGCTAAAAAGAAAGGCTACAAATCAAGCCGCTTTTCATTCAATGTTAAAGGCGGCAGATGTGAAGCCTGTCAGGGCGACGGTATTGTTAAAATAGAAATGCATTTTCTTGCCGACATTTATGTTCCCTGCGAGGTTTGTAAGGGAGAACGTTATAATAAAGAAACCCTTGAAGTTCGCTACAAGGGCAAAAACATTCACGATATTCTCGAAATGACGGTTGAAGAAGGAATGAATTTCTTTGAAAGCATTCCAAAAATCCACCGCAAAATAAAAACGCTTTATGACGTAGGTCTGGGATATATCAAAATCGGTCAACCTGCAACAACCCTTTCGGGCGGCGAGGCTCAAAGAGTCAAGCTTGCAACAGAGCTTTCAAAGCATTCAACGGGCAGAACGGTTTATATTCTAGACGAACCAACAACGGGTCTGCACTCAGCCGATGTTCACAGACTTATTGATGTTTTGCAGGCATTCGTTGATAAGGGCAACACGGTTATTGTTATTGAACACAACCTTGATGTTATCAAGGTTTCAGACCATATTATCGACCTTGGCCCCGAGGGCGGAAGCGGCGGCGGCGAAATCGTTGCACAAGGCACCCCCGAAGAGGTTTCAAAATGCGAAAAATCTTATACAGGAATTTATCTGAAAAAGATTCTTGAAAAATAAAAAAAATCCGCTATGCGATTGCATAGCGGATTAATTATTTGTAAATTACTGCTCAACAGCGTAAACGCTAACCTTCTTGCGGTCTTTACCAAGACGCTCGAACTTAACTGTTCCGTCAACGAGAGCGAAGAGAGTATCATCTGAACCCTTACCAACGTTTGTGCCGGGATGGATGTGAGTACCTCTCTGTCTTACAAGGATGTTACCTGCAAGAACGAACTGGCCGTCAGCTCTTTTTGCACCGAGTCTCTTTGACTCTGAATCACGGCCGTTACGGGTTGAACCCATACCTTTTTTATGAGCGAAAAGCTGAACATTTATCTTAAGCATTCTTTACACCTCCGTAAATAACTTTAATGTTTTGTGGATACTGCTTTGAAAGCTCGGTCACATGAAGCTCGAATCCTTTGAGCACCGCAAGGCACTTATCGCATTGTTCGTTAACCTCAAGAAGCATTTCTCCGTCGGTTGCCTGAGCCTTTGCATTTGCGCCTATTATATCGGTTACGGTGTTTGCTGCCATATATGCCGCAGATGAAACCGCCGCACACACAACATCTTTTCCGCTTTCGGCAAACATTGCATGACCCTTAATTTCAAAGCCTGTCAGTCGGTTGTTACCGATTAAGAATTTCACCCTAATCATAGGGCAGACACTTATGCGTTGATGGCTGAGATTTCAACCTTGGTGTAAGGCTGTCTGTGACCCATCTTACGCTTCTCGTTCTTCTTAGGCTTGTAGGTGAAAACTGTGATTTTCTTTGCCTTGCCGTTCTTAACGATCTTTGCAGCAACGCTTGCGCCCTCAACATAGGGAGCACCAACGGTGATACCGTCATCGGTTCCAACAGCGACTACCTTATCAAAGGTGTATTCGCTTGCTTCTTCAACGTCAAGCTTCTCGATAAAAACAACATCGCCTGCTTCTACCTTGTACTGCTTGCCGCCTGTTTCAATAATTGCGTACATTCGGAATATCAATCCTTTTCTTTAAGACTCGCTACATTAAGGCCAGAAAACCTGTTTTTGGGCATAGCTATGCCCGCCTTTAGTAAGCGGCATATGAGATTATATCACAACAATCAAGCTTTGTCAAAGGTTTTTTTGATTTTTTCAAAAAAATTATTGTGCGTTGAAATTGTTGTCAAATCCGTTGTTATTATCGGTGTTTTCAGGTTCCTGAGGCATAACAAGAGCAAGAATAATATAGATAATAATTGGGCAACCGAGAACAAAGAGCGAAAGAAGCACATAAATGATTCTGAGTATGGTTGAGTCTATGTTCAGATATTTTGCAAGACCGCCAAGAACACCGCAAAGTTTCTTATCTGTGTTGCTTTTATAAAGTTTCTTTTCCATATCTTTATTCCTCTCTTTATTTTATATTATTTTGTATTTTACAAGCTGTGAGTGTGTTTCTCATCAGCATTGCAATTGTCATAGGTCCTACGCCGCCGGGAACGGGAGTTATCATTGATGCTTTCTTTTCGACCTCATCATAATCAACATCACCGCAAAGCTTGCCGTTTTCATCTCTGTCCATTCCGACATCGAGAACTATTGCGCCGTCTTTGACCATATCCGCCTTAACAAACTTTGCAATACCCACAGCGGCAACAAGTATATCTGCCTGCTTTGTAATCTCTGCAAGGTTAACGGTTTTTGAATGGCAGATTGAAACGGTTGCGTTTCTTGCAAGCATAAGCATAGCCATAGGCTTGCCCACTATATCGCTTCTGCCGATTATAACGCAATGCTTGCCCGTGGGGTCAATTCCCTCATATTCAAGCATTTTAACCATACCCATCGGAGTGCAGGGAACAATTTCGCCGCTGCCGATTGACAGTCTTCCCACATTTTCGGGGTGGAAACAGTCAACATCCTTTGTGGGATGAATTCTTTCAAGCACAAGATTTTTGTTTATATGTTTGGGCACGGGAAGCTGGCAGAGAATGCCGTTGATGCTCTTATCCGCATTAAGCTTATCGATAAGTTCAAGAAGTTCTTCGGTTGTTGTTTCTTCGGGGAGTGCATATTCAACCGAACGCATACTGACTCTTTCGCAAGCGGCTTTTTTATTGTTTACATAAATTCTTGAAGCGGGGTCGCTGCCTACAATTATAACTGCAAGTGCAGGCTCAATGCCGTTTTCTTTAAGCTCCGACACCTGCTCTGCGATTTTATCAAGGTTATATTCCCTTATCTTTTTTCCGTCTATTATTTTAGCCATATTTATCAGACCTCTTTCTCTAAAGCCTCGGTTTTGTTTTTTTCGTCTTCAACGAAATAATCTATACCCTCAATAGG
>JAZRTQ010000045.1:0-23913 GCA_045652165.1 Acutalibacteraceae bacterium
GAGGAGGTTTACGCATGAGCAAGTTAGCACAGGATATTATCCTCCGTCCCGTTATCACAGAAAACAGCATGGACGGCATTGCAGACCGCAAGTACACCTTCGAGGTTGCTAAGGATGCAAACAAAATTGAAATTGCTAAGGCTGTTGAGCAGCTTTTCGATGTTAAGGTAAGCAAGGTTAACACAATCAACGTTCTCGGTAAGAACAAGAGATACGGCAGATTTGAAGGCCTTACCTCATCAAAGAAAAAGGCAATCGTTACAATCACAGAGGACTCCAAGCCCATCGAGTTCTTTGACGGTATGATGTAATCTTAAAAACCTAATGTAAATCCGGCGGTAAAGTATGGAGAGCGACATTGCTCCGCAAAGCCGCTATAAGGAGAGTGTAAAAAATGTCTATTAAGTTCTATAAGCCGACAACAAACGCTAGACGTAATATGTCGACTACAGACTATTCCGAGCTCTCAAAGGTTGCACCCGAAAGAAGCCTTCTTGTTTCACTCAAGAAGAACAGCGGACGCAACAGCTACGGAAGAATCACCGTTCGCCACAGAGGCGGCGGCGTACGCACAAAGTATCGTGTTATCGACTTCAAGAGAGATAAGTTTGATATTCCCGCAACAGTAGCTACTGTAGAATACGATCCCAACCGTTCAGCATTCATTGCTCTTCTTCAGTATGAAGACGGTGAAAAGAGATATATTCTTCAGCCCGCAGGCCTTAAGGTTGGCGATAAGGTAGTTGCAGGCCCCGGCGCTGATATTAAGCCCGGTAACGCACTTCCCCTCACCAGCATCCCTGTTGGTACTGTTGTTCACAACGTTGAACTCTACCCCGGCAGAGGCGGCCAGCTTGCAAGAGCAGCAGGTAACTCCGCTCAGCTTATGGCTAAGGAAGGCGCTTATGCACTTCTTCGTCTCCCCTCAGGTGAGCTTCGTAACGTTCCCGTTGGTTGCATGGCTACAGTTGGCCAGGTTGGTAACCTTGACCATGAAAACGTTAAGATCGGTAAGGCTGGTCGTAAGCGTCACATGGGCTGGAGACCCACAGTTCGCGGTTCAGTTATGAACCCCTGCGATCATCCCCACGGTGGTGGTGAAGGCAGAGCACCCATCGGTAGACCCGGTCCTGTTACTCCTTGGGGCAAGCCCGCTCTTGGTTACAAGACCAGAAATACAAAGAAGAAGTCCGACAAGCTTATCATAAAGCGTCGTAACGACAAGTAAGTGAAAGGAGCAGATGAATAATGGGCAGAAGCGTTAAAAAAGGACCCTTTGTGCAGCCTAAACTGCTCGAAAGAGTTCAGAAGATGAATGAGACCGGTGAGAAGCAGGTTCTTAAGACCTGGAGCCGCTCATCAACAATCTTCCCCGACTTTGTCGGCCACACATTTGCTGTTCACGACGGACGTAAGCACGTTCCTGTATATGTAACAGAGGATATGGTTGGTCATAAGCTCGGCGAATTTGCACCTACAAGAACCTTTAAAGGTCATGCAGGTTCAAAAACATCAAATAACGGTAAATAATCGGCGAAAGGAGTGTATTAACAATGTCAGATATGGCAGTTGCAACAGCAAAAGCAACTTATATCCGTATTGCGCCTCGTAAGGTTCAGATTGTGCTTGATTTAATCCGCAATCAGCCCGCAGACAAGGCAATGGCTATTCTCAAGTACACGCCCAAGGCCGCGTGTGAACCCTTGATGAAGCTTTTAAAATCAGCTATCGCAAATGCTGAAAACAACAACAATATGGACGTTAGCCGCCTTTACGTTGCAGAATGCAGCGTAAGCCAGGGTCCCACTCTTAAGAGAATCAGACCCAGAGCTCAGGGCAGAGCTTTCCGTATAAACAAGAAAACATCTCATATCACCCTTGTTCTCAAGGAAATGGAATAAGCGAAGGAGGAGGTTAAACAATGGGACAGAAAATCAATCCTACCGGTTTAAGAATCGGTGTTATTAAGAACTGGGAATCCCGCTGGTATGCAGCTCCCAATAAGTTCGGTGATACTCTCGTTGAAGACTACGAACTTCGTGAGTACCTTCTTGAGAAGCTTGCTCCCGCAGGCGTTCCCAAGGTTGAGATCGAGCGTGACGCTAAGCGCGTTTATGTAAACATTCACTGTGCAAAGCCCGGTATGGTTATCGGCCGTCAGGGTGCAGAAATCGAGAAGCTCAAGAAGATTTGCGAGAAGAAGCTCGGCGGCAAGGAAGTTTCGCTGAACATCATCGAAATCAAGCAGCCCGATCTTAACGCACAGCTCGTTGCTGAGAGCATCGCTTCTCAGCTCGAAAGAAGAATTTCTTATCGCCGTGCTCTTAAGCAGGCTATCGGCCGTGCAATGAAGCTCGGTGCAAGAGGTATCAAAACTCAGGTTTCAGGCCGTATCGGCGGTGCTGAAATCGCAAGAAGCGAGTCATACCACGAGGGTACAATTCCCCTTCAGACAATCAGAGCAGACATCGACTACGGTTTTGCTGAGGCAAAGACAACCTACGGTCGTATCGGTGTTAAAGTATGGCTTTACAGAGGCGAAGTTCTTCACGAAAGCAGAAGAAACAACAACAATCGCCCCAGAAGACGCAGAGAAGGAGGTAACCAGTAATGCTTTTACCTAAGCGTGTTAAGCACCGCAGAGTGCAGAGAGGCAGACTTAAGGGTAAGGCTACAAGAGGCAACACCGTAACATACGGCGATTTCGGTCTCGTAGCAATGGAGCCCGCATGGATTACCTCAAACCAGATTGAAGCAGCCCGTATCGCTATGACAAGATACATCAAGAGAGGCGGCCAGGTTTGGATCAAGATTTTCCCCGACAAGCCCATCACAGAGAAGCCCGCTGAAACTCGAATGGGTTCAGGTAAAGGTTCTCCCGAATATTGGGTTGCAGTTGTTAAGCCCGGCAGAGTAATGTTTGAAATTGCCGGCGTTGACAGAGAGCTTGCTGCAGAAGCTATGCGTCTTGCAGCTATGAAGCTTCCTATCAAATGTAAATTTGTTACTAAAGAAGAATTGGGTGGTGAGCAATAATGAAAGCCAGTGAAATCAGAAAACTTTCCGCCGGTGAGCTGGATGCTAAGCTTCTTGAGCTGAAGGATGAGCTGTTCAAACTGCGCTTCCAGCAAGCTGTTAACCAGCTCGACAACCCGATGCGAATCAGCGCCGTAAAGAAGGATATCGCTCGCATTAAGACTGTTCAGAGAGATATCGAACTTCACGGTTCTAACTCGTAAGGAAAGGGAGGTTAAAATACAATGGAAAGAAACCTCAGAAAAACTCGCGTTGGTATCGTAACCAGCGATAAGATGGATAAGACCGTAGTTGTTTCCGTTAAGGACAAGGTTAGACATCCTCTCTATAAGAAAATCGTTAACAACACCTATAAGCTCAAGGCACACGATGAAAACAACGAGTGCGGATACGGCGATAAGGTACTTGTTATGGAAACCCGTCCTTTGTCAAAAGACAAGAGATGGCGTGTAGTTGAAATCATTGAGAAGGCTAAATAATTTAGCCCATAAGTAAGGAGGAAAACACTGTGATACAGCAGCAGAGTTACCTCAAGGTTGCCGATAACACCGGTGCGAAAGAGCTTATGTGCATTCGCGTTCTCGGTGGTTCCGGCAGGAGGTATGCCAATATTGGCGATGTCGTAGTTGCTTCTGTTAAAAAGGCAACACCCGGCGGCGTAGTTAAAAAGGGCGACGTAGTTAAGGCAGTAGTTGTTCGTACTGCAAGCGGACTTCGCCGCGAAGACGGCACATACATTCGTTTCGACGAAAATGCAGCCGTTATCATTAAAGAAGACAAGAACCCCAGAGGCACTCGTATCTTTGGGCCTGTGGCCAGAGAGCTCCGTGAAAAGGATTACACAAAGATCCTTTCACTCGCTCCCGAAGTACTTTAATCGGAGGTGCGAAGATGAATAAGGTTCATGTAAAAACAGGTGACGAAGTAGTAGTTATCAACGGCAAGTACAGAGGCAAGAGAGGCAAGGTTGTTCAGGTAAGCCCCGCTGAAGGAAAGGTTATCGTTGAAGGCGTTAACATCGTAACCAAGCACGTTAAACCCCGCAAGATGGGTGAGCCCGGCGGCCTTATTAAGGCTGAGAGCGCACTCTACGCAGACAAGGTTCAGCTCATCTGCCCCAAATGCGGCAGACCCACAAGAACCGGTCACAAAATTGATGCAAACGGCAAGAAGGTTCGCACTTGCAAGAAGAGCGACTGCCTTGCAGAGTTTGAATAATAAGGGAGGACATAACAAATGGCAGCAAGATTAAAAGAAATGTATGTCAAAGATGTTGCACCTGCTCTTATGAAGAAATTCGAATATAAGAGTGTTATGCAAATCCCGAAGCTCGAAAAGGTTGTTATCAACGTTGGCTGCGGCGAAGCAAGAGATAACTCAAAGATGCTCGACGCAATCACTTCAGACCTTAAGCAGATCACAGGTCAGTCACCCGTACTCTGCAAGGCTAAGAAGTCAGTTGCTAACTTCAAGCTCCGTGAAGGCATGGTTATCGGTGCAAAAGTTACTCTCAGAGGAGAAAGAATGTATGAGTTCATCGACAGACTCTTCAATCTCGCTCTTCCCAGAGTTCGTGACTTCAGAGGAATCAACCCCAACTCCTTCGACGGCAGAGGTAACTATTCAATGGGTATTAAGGAACAGCTTATTTTCCCTGAAATAGATTACGATAAGATCGACAAGGTAAGAGGTATGGATATCTGCTTTGTTACAACAGCAAACACAGACGAAGAAGCACGCGAGTTGCTCACACTTATGGGCGCTCCGTTCGCAAAGTAAGGAGGGATTACCGTGGCAAAAACATCAATGAAAGTTAAGCAGGCTCGTCCCGCAAAGTATTCAACCAGAGCCTACAACAGATGTAAGATCTGCGGAAGACCCCATGCTTATCTTCGCAAGTACGGCGTTTGCCGTATCTGCTTCAGAGAGCTGGCACATGCAGGTCAGATTCCCGGCGTTAAAAAAGCAAGTTGGTAAATTGAGCAATTGCAAAGGAGGTAAACAGTATGCAAATTACTGATTCCATCGCTGATATGCTCACCCGTATCCGTAATGCGAATGCGGCTAAGCATGACACAGTGAAAGTTCCCGCATCCAACATGAAGAAGGCGATTGCTCAGATTCTTGTTGATGAGGGTTACATCAAAGGATATAAAGTTGAGGATGACGGAAAGCAGGGCATGATCGAAATCGCTCTCAAGTACGGTCCCAACAAGTCTCAGGTTATTACCGGTCTTCGCAGAGTTTCAAAGCCCGGTCTGAGAATTTACACAAATTGTGAGGATATGCCCAAGGTTATGAAGGGCATCGGCATTGCCATCCTCTCAACTTCAAAAGGCGTTATGACTGACAAGGACGCACGCAAAGCCAACGTTGGCGGCGAAGTTCTTGCATTTATCTGGTAAGGAGGTGCCGTAAATGTCACGTATAGGCAAGAAACCTATCGAAATACCCGCTGGTGTTGATGTACAGATTGACGGCACACTTATTACCGTTAAGGGCCCCAAGGGCACACTTACAAGAAATGTACATCCCAACATCACAGTTGAAAAGGACGGTAACGTTATCAACGTAACTCGTCCCAACGATGATAAGATGAACAGATCTCTCCACGGCTTGACCAGAACACTTATCAACAACATGGTTGTTGGTGTTAACGAGTCCTACAAGAAGGAACTCGAAGTTAACGGTGTTGGTTACCGTGTAGAGCTCAAGGGTAAGGATCTTCTTCTTAAGATTGGTTATTCACACGATGTTATCGTTCCCGCAGAGGACGGCATCACAATCGAAGTTCCCAACCCCAACAAGATCGTAGTTTCAGGTCCCGACAAGCAGCAGGTCGGACAGTTTGCTGCCAACATTCGTGAGAAGAGACCCCCCGAACCCTATAAGGGCAAAGGTATCAAGTATGTTGACGAACACATCCGCCGTAAGGAAGGTAAGACCGGTAAGGGCGGTAAATAAGTCTTATTAAGGAGTGAAAAAACATGGTTAACAGACCGGACAGCAATAAGGCAAGACAGACTCGCCATAAGAGAGTTCGTGCTAAGATTTCAGGCACAGCTGAATGTCCTCGCCTTAATGTATTCCGCTCCCTCCAGAACATCTACGCTCAGTTAATAGACGACGTTAAGGGTGTTACCCTTGTGTCCGCTTCAACTGTTGAGAAGGATTTCGAGGAATACGGCGGAAATAAATCTGCAGCTCACAAAGTGGGCGAAGTATTGGCAAAACGTGCCGCTGAAAAAGGCATCGAAAACTGCGTTTTCGACCGTGGCGGCTATATCTATCACGGCCGTGTTAAAGAACTGGCCGAAGGCGCCCGCGAGGGTGGCCTCAAGTTCTAAGAAGGGGAGGAATACTTTTGGCTAAGATTGATGCATCGGCATATGAGCTCACAGAGCGCGTAGTAGCCATAAACCGTGTTTCCAAAACCGTAAAGGGCGGTCGTATCTTTAAGTTTGCGGCTCTCGTTGTAGTCGGCGACGGCAACGGCATTATCGGTTTCGGACTTGGCAAATCAGGCGAAGTTCCCGACGCTATCCGTAAGGGTATCGAGGATGCAAAGAAGAATCTCATGAAGGTTGCTCTTAAGGGCACAACAATTCCTCACGAGATTATCGGCAAATTCGGTGCAGGCGTTGTTCTTCTTAAGCCCGCAGCACCCGGTACCGGCGTTATCGCAGGCGGTCCCGTTCGTGCAGTTGTTGAAACAGTTGGTATCAAGGATATCCGTACGAAGGCTCTTCGTTCAAACAATCCTTGCAACGTTGTAAGAGCAACTATTGACGGACTTTCAAAGCTTCGCAATGTAGAAGAAGTTGCTGCTATCCGCGGCAAGTCTGCAAAAGAAATTTTAGGTTAAGGAGGGCGGATTAAAATGGCAGATATTCAGGTAAAGCTCGTTAAGAGCCTTATTGGAAGCACCAAGCCTCAGATTGCAACCGCCCATGCACTTGGTCTTCATAAAATCGGCGACGTTTCAGTTCAGCCGGATAACGCTGCTACTCAGGGCAAGGTAAGAAAGATTTCTCACCTTATTGAGACCAGCGAGCAAGGAGGTGCAAACTAATGAAGTTGCACGATCTCTCACCCGCAGCAGGCTCAGCTAAAGAGCGTAAGCGTATCGGCCGTGGTCCCGCATCAGGTCAGGGTAAAACAGCCGGTAAGGGTCATAAAGGTCAGAAGGCACGTGCAGGCAGAGGTATGCGTGCCGGCTTTGAAGGCGGTCAGATGCCCCTTCAGAGAAGAATCCCCAAGAGAGGATTCAACAACATCTTTGCAACAGAGATGGCAATAGCTAATGTTGCTGCACTTGATAAGTATTTCGAAGACGGTGCAACCGTTACAATCGATGCTCTTATTGAGAAAGGCATTATCAAAAAGACTTTGGACGGCGTTAAGATTTTGGGTAATGGCGAAATTTCGAAGAAGCTCACCGTTCAGGCAAATGCTTTTTCAGATAGCGCAAAATCAAAGATCGAAGCTGCCGGAGGAAAGGCAGAGGTGATCTAAGTGCTTCAGACAATAGTTAATGCATGGAAAATCGCCGATTTAAGAAAGAAACTGCTTTTCACAGCACTCATCGTTCTTATTTACCGTGTTGGTTCGGCTATTCCCGTTCCCTTCACAAACATCGGTGAGGCCGGCATCATCGCTGACCCCAATGCAGGCACATTTATGAACTACCTGAGCATGATGACAGGTGACGCATTCAACTATGGTACCATTTTTGCAATGTCAATCACACCTTACATCAACAGCTCGATTATCATGCAGCTGCTCGCAGTTGCAATTCCCGCACTTGAAAGACTTCAGAAGGAAGGCGAGGAAGGCCGCAAGAAGATTGCTTCCATCACTCGTTTTGTAACAGTTGCTCTCGGTATTCTCCAGAGTACAGCTTACTACTTCTACCTTCGTTCACAGGGTTACCTTGTAGAAGGTGCTTCAGGCAAAGGCTTTGCAGCAGTTTTCGCAGCATTCGTTATCATTCTTACATTCACCGCAGGTACCGCACTTATCATGTGGCTCGGTGAAAGAATTAACGAAAAAGGTATCGGCAACGGTATTTCAATTATCCTTTTCGCCGGTATCGTCTCAAGAATTCCCACTCTTTTCTTCACTCTTTTCCACCCCGATTACGGTTACTTCTTCAAGGGCGGTCCGTACTATGCACTGTCTCCCCTTGTAACAATCATTCTTGTTCTTATGATTGCTTTCATCGTATGGATGGATAACGCAGAGAGAAGAATTCCTGTTCAGTATGCAAAGAGAGTTGTTGGCCGTAAGATGTACGGCGGTCAGAGCACTCATATGCCCGTTAAGGTTAATATGTCAGGTGTTATGCCCGTTATCTTCGCTTCATCAATCCTCTCACTTCCTCCCACAATCGAGATGTTCATCGGTTCGGGTATCAAGGAAGGCGGCTTCTGGGATAAGTTCTTCGGAATTTTCTCAGCAGAGCATTGGGTATACTCAATAATCTATTTTGTATTCATCATTGCTTTTGCATACTTCTATTCAAGCATTCAGTACAACCCCATCGAAATGTCAAAGAATATCCGTGACAACGGCGGTTCAATCCCCGGCATTCGTCCCGGCGAACCCACCTCAAGATATATCGGCAAGATTATCGGCAGAATCACCCTTCTCGGTGCTCTTCTCCTGAGCGTAGTTGCTCTCTTCCCGATTCTCTTCTCACAGATAACAACCTTCTTCCTCAATATGTGGCAGGAAGGCGCAGCAATGAACATCTCAATGGGCGGCACATCAATCATCATTCTCGTAGGTGTTGCACTTGAAACAGTTAAGCAGCTCGAAAGCCAGATGATGATGCGTCACTACAAGGGCTTCCTTGATTAAGCCCTGACTAATGGAGGATCAGCATGATAGTGCTCAAAACAACCAGAGAACTCAGCCTTATGAAAGAGGCTTGCGTTATATCTGCAGGAGCATTAAAGGCAGCGGGTGCGGCAGTTGAGCCCGGCGTTTCAACGGCGGAAATCAACAAAGTTGCCCACGATTATATCGTTAAACACGGAGCGATACCTTCGTTCCTCGGCTACAACGGATTTCCCGCTGCTGCATGCATTTCCATAAACGATGAGGTCATTCACGGTATTCCGAACAAGAAGCGTATCATCAGGGCCGGCGATATTGTCAGCATTGATGTTGGCGCAACCCTTAACGGCTATGTCGGCGACAATGCCGCCACTTTTGCGGCGGGTGATATTTCACCCGAAGCTCAGCGGCTGTGCGACGTTACCCGCGAGAGTCTTTATGAAGGCATCAGGGCAGCGGTTGCAGGCGGCAGATTAGGCGACATCGGCTCAACAATCCAAAGGTATTGTGAGGAAAGAGGCTTTTCGGTGGTTCGTGAGTTCACGGGTCACGGTGTAGGAAAGCAGCTCCATGAAGACCCCAGCGTACCGAATTTCGGCACACCCGGAAGAGGTGTGCGTCTGCTCCCCGGTATGACGCTCGCAATAGAGCCCATGATTAACGCAGGCGGAGCGGGCATCAGGCAGTTGCCTGACGGCTGGACTATCAAAACAAGAGACGGTTCTTTATCTGCTCATTTTGAGCATACGATAGCCATCACTTCAAACGGTCCCGTAATTATGACTCAGATTTAAGGTGATAATTATGCTGGAAAGAGGAATGGTTGTTCGCTCGCTCGCAGGCAGAGATAAAGGCAGCCTGCTTGCAGTAATGCAAACAGAAGAAAGCTGTGTGTTTGTCTGTGACGGCAAAGAGCGTCCCACGGATAGACCCAAAAGCAAGAATTTTCGCCATGTTGAAAGCATCGGCATTTCGCTCAGCGAAGCGGAGCTTGCAACAAACAGAGCTTTGAAAAAAGCTTTGAGGCGATTAAATGCAGAAATTAACGGCAACACTTAGGAGGTTATTATGTCTAAGCAGGACATGATCGAGATTGAAGGTACGGTAGTAGAGTCTTTACCCAATGCAACCTTCCAGGTTGAATTGGAAAACGGACACAGAATATTGGCTCACATTTCCGGTAAGCTCAGAATGAATTACATCAAGATTCTTCCCGGAGATAAAGTTACGGTCGAAATGTCGCCATACGACCTGACCAAGGGCCGCATAACATGGCGTTCTAAGTAAATTCTAGGAGGTATTCAAATATGAAAGTCAGACCTTCTGTCAAGAAAATTTGCGAAAAATGCAAAGTAATTAAGCGCAAGGGAAAAGTAATGGTAATCTGTGAAAATCCCAAGCACAAGCAGCGTCAGGGTTAATCCCTGCTCAAACCAATTATTTGGAGGTGCAACTGACAAATGGCGCGTATTTCAGGTGTTGACCTGCCCAGAGAGAAGAGAATTGAAATTGCTCTTACTTATATCTACGGTATAGGTCGTAAAACTGCAAGCGACATTATCGCAGCAACCGGCATAGATCCCGACATGAGAGTTAAGGATATGACTGAAGACGAAGTTTCAAAGCTTCGTGAGTATATTGACCGCAACCTCAAGGTTGAAGGTGATCTTCGCCGTGAAACTGCATTCGATATCAAGAGACTTATCGAAATCGGATGCTACCGTGGCGTTCGTCATCGCAAGAGTCTTCCCGTAAGAGGACAGAGATCAAAGACAAACGCACGTACACGCAAGGGTCCCAAGAAGACCATTGCAAACAAGAAGAAGTAAGTTCAGGAGGGATATTATGGCTAAAGCAGCTAAAAAGACAACAGGCACCCGCAGACGCCGCGAACGTAAGAATATCGAACGCGGTGCAGCCCATATCCAATCCACCTTTAACAACACGATCGTTACAATCACTGACACTCAGGGTAATGCCGTATCATGGGCAAGTGCCGGTGAAATGGGCTTCCGTGGCTCCAAGAAATCAACACCCTTCGCAGCTCAGACTGCAGCAGAGACAGCAGCTAAGGCAGCTATCGAGCACGGCATGAAGACTGTTGAAGTTTATGTTAAGGGCCCCGGTCAGGGTCGTGAAGCGGCTATCAGAGCTCTGCAGACTGCAGGCTTGGAGGTTAATATGATTAAGGATGTTACTCCCATTCCTCACAACGGATGCCGCCCGCCCAAGAGAAGACGCGTGTAACCATTATTTTTGGAGGTGTAACACAATATGGCAAGATATACCGGTGCGGTATGTAAACTGTGCCGCCGTGAAGGCAAGAAGCTCTATCTTAAAGGTGAGCGTTGCTACACAGGCAAGTGTGCTGTAGAGCGTAGAGCATATGCTCCCGGCCAGCACGGTCAGAGCCGCAAGAAGGCAACTGAATACGGTCTTCAGCTTCGTGCAAAGCAGCAGGCTAAGCGTTACTACGGTATTCAGGAAGGCCAGTTCTATAAGTATTTCCTTATGGCTGAGCGTAAGCAGGGCGTAACAGGTGAAAACCTTCTTCGCATCTGTGAAAGCCGCCTTGACAATGTTGTTTATCTTCTCGGCTGGGCAAATTCCAGAGCAGAAGCAAGACAGCTTGTTACCCACGGTCATTATAAAGTAAACGGCAATAAGGTTAACATTCCTTCATATCTTATCAAGGCTGGCGACGAAATCGCTATCAAAGATAAGAGCAAGGACAGCGACAAGATCAAGGCAGTTCTCGAAACAAACGGTTCTCGCCCTGTTCCCCAGTGGCTTGACCTTAACAAAGAAGCTCTCACAGCAAAGATTCTTGCTCTGCCCACTCGTGAGCAGATCATGGTTCCCGTTGAAGAGCATCTTATCGTTGAGCTTTATTCAAAATAATCCGGACCCTGTTATGTATATTTCGGCAGTGTTTATTATGCCGATTTATGCAAGCGTTTCGGATTTTTAAGAAAGTGGCTGTGGCTGATTGCCCGAAAGGGCAATCACCATACACGAATGCTGATTAATTAACAGCGTTTTTGAATGCATTATGCAGGATAATCATCCTGCCTGATTAAAGGAGGGTTTTTAAATGATTGGTATCGAAAAGCCCAGAATAGATACTGCCGAAATTTCCCCCGATGGCAAATACGGTAAATTTGTTGTTGAACCCCTTGAGAGAGGTTACGGAACAACTTTGGGCAACAGCCTGAGAAGAGTTCTTCTTTCCTCACTCCCCGGTTATGCAATTACTTCCGTTAAAATTGACGGAGTTCTTCATGAGTTCAGCACAATTCCCGGTGTTAAGGAGGATGTTACCGAGATCGTTCTTAACCTTAAGAACGTTATCCTTAAAATTCACGGTGACGGCCCCAAAACACTCTATATTGATGCCAACGGCGATGACGAGATAACAGCCGGCAGCATAAAGACCGATTCAGAGGTTGAAATTCTCAACCCCGAGCTTCATATTGCTACTCTCAACTCAGATGCACACGTAAGCATGGAGCTTACTTGCGATAAGGGCAGAGGATATGTTTCTGCAGACAGAAACAAGCAGCTTATGCAGCCCATCATCGGTGTTATTGCAATTGACTCTATCTACACACCCGTGTTAAAGGTTAATTATACAGTCGAGAACACACGTGTTGGTCAGATTACAGACTATGATAAACTGACACTCGAAGTGTGGACCAACGGAACCATTAACGCTATGGAAGCCGTTTCTCTTGGAGCCAAGATCCTCAACGAGCATCTCAATCTGTTCGGTGACCTCTCAGGTGAGGCATACGACACAGAGGTTATGGTTGTTAAGAGCGACAGCGGAAAAGAAAAGGTCCTTGAGATGACCATTGAGGAACTTGACCTGTCTGTTCGTTCCTTCAATTGCTTGAAGAGAGCACAGATTAACACGGTTGAAGATTTGATCAACAGAACCGAGGAAGATATGATGAAAGTTCGTAACCTCGGCAGAAAGTCTCTTGACGAAGTTGTTGCAAAGCTCAATTCACTTGGCTTTGACCTTCGCAGAGATGAGGAATGATCCATTTTTAAAACGGTAAAGGAGTGTGAACTTAATGCCCGGTACCAGAAAGCTTGGCCGTACAAGCGATCATCGCAAGTCGATGCTCAGAGGCCTTGTTACCTATCTTTTGGAGAACGGCAGAATTGAGACCACCGTTACAAGGGCTCAGGAAGTTCGTGCAATGGCTGAGAAAATGATCACTATTGCTAAGGACGACTCTCTCCACTCAAAGCGTAAGGTTTTTGCATACGTTACTAAAGAAGACGTTGTAAAGAAGCTCTTTGATGAGATTGCCCCCAAATATAAAGATGTAAACGGCGGTTACTGCCGCATAATCAAGACCGGTCCCCGTAGAGGCGATGCAGCTGAAATGTGCATCATCGAGCTGGTTTGATTAACAGATAACCAATAAAATGAAACTCCCTGTCTTACGGCAGGGAGTTTTTGTTTTGCAAATAAATGCAATTTACATAAAAGTTATTGAATATTCATAAATATTATGTTATTATTAAACAAATATCAAATCCGTTTTTTATTTGGGGAGGTGCTTCTTTGGAAGAAATTAAAAGAACGGTTACCGAAGAACAAAAAGAAGGCATAGTTATAGACTTTGAAAAAGGTGTAAAAAATCCCCTGATGATAAACCGCCGGTATATTGGCGGACGCGAAAGAATCGGCTATCTGCTGAATGACGTTTCGGCAAGCTTTAATATCGATAAATATAAAGACCGATTTATTTATGATATTGTTAAGCTGGATTTTGACTTTCTTGCGATCTTCGGTTTGTTTTCAGGTATATGGGATGTTATAAACGACACCTTTATCGGTGTTCTTGTTGACCGCACCCGTACCCGTTGGGGTAAATTCAAGCCTTATATACTTCTCGGCAAAATTCCCCTCACATTAATCGGCTTGTGGTATTGGTTTATGCCCGTTGTTTTTGCAAACACTTCAGCGGATTTTGCGCCGAAACTGATATTTTATGCAATTTTCTCCGTAATTTGCGAAACGGCGGGAACATTCACCGCAATAGCAGGTGCGGGATTTATGTCAACGATAACACCTGACCCGCTTGAAAGAACAGGACTTATAACAATGGCAAAGCTGGTTTCGGGACTTGTGGGCGAAAAACTCCCCGAACTCCTTTTCGGTGTTTTGCTTGACCTTGTTAATAATCAGGTTGTAACCTGGAACAGAACAAGCCTTTTTCTCGGTTTCGGTATATTTACAGCGGTTGCAGGCTGTGCGATGTCGTTCTATTTTATCTGCGTAACCAAAGAAAGAGTTTCGCAGTCTATTGAAAAGCCCAGCATTGTTCAGGGTCTTAAAGCGATACTTAATAACAGACCCATTCTGATTTATACTCTTTCGGAGTTCCTTGCAGGTTTTTCGGTGGGCAAGAGCAGAATCAACTATTATATCGACGTTCTCGGTTCTGCAACGTATCAGACACTTGTCGGTATTCCCGCATCTCCCGTTTCAACTATCAGCTATGCATTTATTGCTCCTGTAAGAAAGAGATTTTCAACAAAAGCAATATGGATTTTTGAAAATATCTGGACAGATGCCTGCTGGCTGATGGTATTCGGAATCGGTTCAATTGGCGGAATGAAAAACGGCTTATACAAAAACAAATGGGTAATGCTTCCGCTTATGGCAATTGAAGAAATGCTTGAAATGTGCGTTTACGGATTAAGACACGTTATTCCCGATGAAATTCTCAACGAAGCGATGGACTATTGTGAATGGAAAAACGGTTACCGTGCAGAAGCTATGACGGGCGTTGCAAGAGACCTTGTTAAGAAACTGCAGGGCATTGTAATGGGTTCAATCCAGAACTTTATTATGAAGAGAATCGGTTATGTTCAGGGTCTTACAATAGGCACACAGGCAGACTCAACAAAATGGTGGATATTCGCAATGGGCACAGGCATTCCCATTATTACGGGTGCATTGGGCATCATTCCGAAATTCTTCCATAATCTTAATGGCGAAACCCGTGACAGAATGTATCGCGAACTCTTTGCAAGAAGAGAAGCAATGCAGAGGGCGGTTTCACTTGCAAAGGATGCCGATGAATTGGCAAAACTTGCAAAGGCACAGATTAATGCAGACTATATAAGCGAATAAATAAAAAGGCTTGCAGAGGATTTACCTTTGCAAGCCGATTTTTTTATTTTAACGGTTCAATAATATCACGAAGTTCGGAGAAAGTGAACTCACAGCAAAGAGTGCCTGAATAGCTGTGGTCAACAACGAGTTTGTTTAAATAAAGAGTAATTCCTTTTGAGGAGTAGCAGAAATTAAAAGGATTAAAGCTTTCGGCAATTGCCTGTTTCTGCTCTTCATCAAGTGTTGAGCCGTCGGAATAATATTTTTTATCTGCCTCATTTATAACGAGAGGAACAAGAGCACCCTTAAGAGCTTCTTCATCAACCTTTGCAAGCTCGATAAGAGAAAGAACCGTTCCGTTTTCAAGCTCAAAAAGCTTTGCATAAACAGTGGGTGTAGTTTCTCCGCCCAGCATTGTGAAGTGGTCGGTGAATTCAAATGAAATATGTTTATCCGATGAATAAACAGTTTCAAAGGTTATTGTTCTCTGCCAGGGAGTTTTTGAATCGTGTTCGAGCATATATTCCCTTGCATATTCAGCGCTTGCTTCGGCAGAACGGATAGCCTCTTCTCGGATAAGTTCAATAAAACTGTTGATATGTTCAGCGGTATATTCGGGAAGATTATCTGTTATTTTCGGCAAAGTAATGTCAAGCACATAAGAAACCTTGCCGTCAGAAGCTTTGATTTTTTCAACCGCACGGTTTTCTTTGACAACAGGGGGAATAACTTCAACCTTTGAAGTTTCTTCTTTATCGGGATTACCGACTTTTGAGCAAGCGGAAAAGCCTGCGCAAAGAATAATTGCGGCGAGCAATAAACTTATTGTTTTTTTCATTTTTATCACCTTATACATTATCCTGCGAATAGCAATGGAAATCAACGGGGAACCAGGACTGTGCAAATGCGGGAAGCTCGCTGCGGCGTGCCGAATAATGAGCGGCAATAAGCCTGATTGCTTCTCTGTGTTCAAGCTCAATATCGTGAGCTTTCTCGGTGTATTCAGCCGAAACCTTGCCGCCGCAAACCGAAAGCTCGATTTTTTCATCGCCCTTATCTCCGTGGATAAGCATAACAATGCTGCCTTCGGTGAGGGGCATTCTTTCTGCCTTAACGGCAAGAAAAGCTTCGGTGAAGTTCTTATAGTTCATAATGCTTATCATTTCGGAATGATAAGTGCCGCAGCCGCCGAAAATCTGTGACATAAATTCGCACATTTCAACATCATAAACGGGAACGGAAATTGAAATACTGTCTTTTTCCGTAATCTGCATTGCAAGCATAATCAGCTCATAAACATCGTTGATGTCAACTGCGTGAAGTTCCTGAATTCCGCCGAATTTCTGCGCAACAAAATAGCCCTTGAAATCTTCACCGTCAAAAACAGCATAAGGAACGGAACGCCACGAGCAGAGAATATCATACTGACGCTCTTTTTCTCTCACAAATGTGAAGGGAAGTTTTTCATAAAGAGCATTGATTTTTTCGAGAGTTTCGGCATCTTCGCGGTTTACCTTTACTGCGGTGTATTTGGGAGCGGCATCCTTGCCGATGAGGTGAGAAATATTTCTTTTGTCAATGCTGAAATTATATGAAATTCCTGCAGGTTCATAGCCGAAATAGCCGTATCTCTGGCGATGTCCGCCAAGCACGGAATAATCGGCATCTTTGATTTTAATATCGTCAATCGCGCGGTTAAGGCAGTCTATCATATAGCCCTTTCCTCTGCAATCGCGGGTAACGGCAACGTTGCCGATGCCTGCCGCTTTGAGCTTTCTGCCTGCGGCAATGCATTCGTCATAGTAAAGACCAACCGCCGCTTTGATGCAGCCGTCCTCTGAAACAATGAAATTGTTTGAGCAGGGGTCATATCCTTCTCTGTAAAGCTTGGGAAGAAGCTCTTCAAAGTTTCTTTTGGTTTCGGGGTCATCCTCGAAGAAGAAAACATCGTCAAGCATTTCAAGAAGCTGTTTTCTTTCTGCGGGATTTGCAGTACCTTTGAATATATTCATAAAAAACTCCTTACCTGAGATTTATAAAGTCTTTATAGTTAAGGATTTTATAATCCTTACCCGCCTTGGGATTAACCTTTGCACGCTGACGCTTTGAGCGGTGCATAAGAATGAGAATAATCATAGCGATAACCGCAATTATTCTGAACGGCCATGAAGTGAAAACGGTTTTTGCAACCGAACCGATAAAGGCGAAGAAACTGCGTCTTACCTCTGTTGTTGCAACAAGTTCGATTTCCTGAAGCACCTGACCTGCATAAAGAACCTTTGCCTTGCCGATAACATCGCCTTTTCTTACGGGGGCATTGACGGATTCGGGAACGGAGCCTTCAATGGGCTGAATGAGCAAGCTGTCGGCATCGATGCCCGTGGGAACAAGACCGAAAACCTTTTCAGACGGTGCAAGGGTTACATAGTCCGAAGATTTGCCGTATTTAACATTGACTTCGGTCACGATTTTTTCGGGGTCTGCAATTGCAACAAGGCGGATGTTTTTGAACGCCCATTCGAACATTGTTTTTGCGTCAACGAAAGCGCCGTTTTCCTGCGGATAGTCTTTATCAATATTAACCATCTTTGATCTGAGGCAAACGGCAACATAATTATAACCGTCTTTGGAAGCAACGGCGGCAACGCAGTTACCTGCATTTTTTGTTGTGCCTGTTTTTCCGCCCTTGACATATTCGCAGTAATAGTCTGCATAAGCGCGGTTGAGAAGGTTGTTTGTGTTATGTATTGTGCGTTCTTTCTGAAGGTTGGTTTCGGGAAGCACGCATTTTGTTTTGCCCACTATTTCGGCAAATGCGGGGAATTCCATTGCATAAAGAAGAAATGTTGCAACATCTCTTGCGGTAACATACTGGTCTTCGTGGTCAAGACCGTGGGGGTTAACGAAATGGCTGTTAACGCAGCCGAGCTTTTGCGCGGTTTCATTCATCATTGAAATGAATTTTTCTCTGTCGCCGTTTGTGACATAATTTGCAAGAGCGGTTGCCGCTTCGTTGGCACTTGCAAGCATAAGACAGCAAAGAAGATTATAAATTGAAAGCTGTTCGCCCGCCTTGAGTCCGCCGAGCGAGCTTCCCGTGCCGTCAAGCTCGCGGATAGCCTGTTCTTCAACCGTAACCATTGCGTTAAGGTCGGGGCAGTTTTCAAGCACAACAATTGCTGTTACGATTTTGGTAAGGCTTGCGGGTGCGGTCTGCATTCCCGCATTTTTATCAAATATAACCTCGTTGTTATCCGAACTCATAAGAAAAAGACAATCGGAATATGTTGTTTTATTCAGATAATTGTTATATGCGGCGTTTGACGGCACGCAGAAAATGCCTGAAGCCAGAACAGCCGCAATAAATAATATAGATAAAAGTTTTTTCATTATTTCACACCTTAAATAAAAGTATAAGAAAGTATATCATACAAATGTTAAAAAATAAATAGCAGACTTGATTTTTTTTGCAATTTAGGGTATATTAGAAGAGTTAAAATAATGGGAAAGGATGTGCCGTTTTATGGTATATGTAACCGGTGATATGCACGGTGATATTGCCCGCTTCGATTCCCCCACTTTAAAGCGGCTCAAAAAGGGCGATACGCTTATTGTTTGCGGCGATTTCGGTTTTGTTTGGGATAACAGCAAGATTGAGCAGAAAATACTCAAAAAGCTTGGCAATAAAAAATATAATATCTGTTTTGTAGACGGCACACACGAGAATTTCGAGCTTCTGAATTCTTACCCCGTTTCAATGTGGAACGGCGGCAAGGTGCATCATATCGGCGGCAACCTTTATCACCTTATGAGAGGTCAGATTTTCAAGATTGACAATATGACTTTCTTCACTATGGGCGGCGGCGAAAGCCCCGATATTGATATCCGATTTGAAGAAAATGCATGGTCAAAATATGAATTCCCCAGCCGTGAAGAATTGCTTGAGGGCGCAGAAAATCTTGAAAAGATCAACTGCCGTGTGGATTATGTTATAACCCACGAGCCTCCCGTTAAAATCAAAGGCTTCCTTATGCTTAAGGATAACGAAACCGCAAGCGTTACGGGTCTTAACACTTATCTTGAAGAGCTTTCCGAGGTGTGCGTTTTCAGACGCTGGTTCTTCGGCTCAATGCATCTTGATAAATATATTTCAAATTCACATGTTGCGGTTTTCCATAATATAATCAACGCAATAACCGGCGAAGTAAGCCGATAAACGATAATTGATTTGCGGAAGTAATCTGAAGTTAAAAACGGATTATTTCCGCTTTGACACTTAATAATACGATACTAAAAGGGAGAGGATAAAAATGCTTTCAACTCTTATAAAGCAAACGAAGGGCTACCGAATTCCGTCGTTGCTTTCACCCCTGCTTATACTTGTTGAAGTTGTAATGGAAGTGCAGATTCCGTTTATGATGGCAAATATGGTTAACGAGGTAATTGTTAACGGTGTCGATGCCGATATGACATTCGTGATGACGCAGGGACTGAAAATGATTGCAATGGCATTTGTTTCGCTTCTGAGCGGTGCGGGTGCAGCAAGATTTGCGGCAAAGGCCGGTATGGGTTTCGGTTCAAACCTGAGAAGTGCGGTTTTTGCGAAGATACAGGATTTTTCATTTGCAAATATTGACCGCTTCTCCACTCCTTCGCTCATTACCCGAATGACTTCGGATGCGAATACAATTCAGATGGCATACACAATGATTATCAGAATTGTCTTAAGGTCTCCCCTGATGTTTGCAATGGCTTTTTCGCAGGCAATGAAAATCAACACCGAGCTGGCAATGGTTTTTGTTGTAGCGGCACCTTTCCTTGTTATTGCGCTCGGAATTATGGCTGCCATTGCAATGCCGAGATTTAAAATGCTTATGAAAAAGGTTGACGGACTCAACTCCTCTGTTCAGGAAACCCTTATCAGCATCAGAGTTATCAAGGCTTTTGTCAGAGCGACCCACGAAAAGAAAAAATTTCAGCTTTCTAACGATGAGCTTCGCGATGCTTCGATAGCGGCTGAAAAAATTCTTATTCTTTCAAACCCCATAATGCAGATTACAACCTATTCCTGCATTATTGCTATCCTCTGGTTCGGCGGTAATCTGGTTATCGGTGAAAAAATGCTTGCGGGTGACCTTTCCGCATTTATAACATATATAACCCAGATTCTTATGTCGCTGATGATGATTTCAATGATTCTTGTTATGGGAATTATGTCAAGAGCTTCGCTTACCCGAGTTGCCGAGGTTATTGCAGAAAAGCCCGATATCAATGATGAAAATGCAGACCCTTCGCTCCTTGTTACAAACGGCGATATCGATATGGAAAATGTCTGCTTCAAATACAAGAAAAACGGCAAAAAGAATGTTATTGATAATATAAATCTTCACATAAAATCGGGCGAAACGATAGGCATAATCGGCGGCACCGGTTCGGCAAAAACAACGCTTGTGCAGATGATTCCAAGACTTTACGATGTCACTGAAGGTGTTGTTAAGGTCGGCGGCAGACCCGTTGCCGATTACACACTCAAAAATCTTCGTGATTCGGTTGCAATGGTGCTTCAGGTTAATGTTCTTTTCTCGGGTACGATTGAAGAAAATCTTCGTTGGGGCAACGAAAATGCAACTATGGAAGAAATAATAAATGCCTGCAAAATCGCTCAGGCACACGAATTTATTGAATCTTTCCCTGACGGTTATCAGACTGACCTGAGTCAGGGCGGCGTTAACCTTTCGGGCGGTCAGAAGCAAAGACTCTGTATTGCAAGAGCCCTGCTCAAATCCCCCAAAGTGCTTATTCTTGACGACAGCACAAGCGCAGTTGATACCGCAACGGATGCAAAAATCCGCGAGGGCTTCAAGGCAAACCACGGCGATGTAACAACTCTTATCGTTGCACAGAGAATCAGCTCGGTTGAGCACGCAGACAGAATCATCGTTCTCGATGACGGCAAGATAAATGCAATCGGCTCTCACGCAGAGCTTCTCGGTACAAATGAGATTTATACCGAGGTATATAAATCTCAGCAGGAAGGGAGTGTTGGATAATGGCACCTCCGATGAACGGCCCCGGCGGAAAAAACAGATTTCAGAAGCCGCAGAATACAAAAGCAACCTTTGCAAGGCTGCTCGGCTATCTCGGAAAATCAAAATCGCTTTTGATTCTTGTTTTCATCTTTGTTGCCTTCAGCGCTCTTGCATCGATAATAGGCACTTCGTTTGTTGAAACGATAATCGATGAGGTGCTTCTTCCGCTTGTTGGCTCACCTCTAAATAAAGAAACTCTTGCTCCTCTTCTGGAAATACTTGTGACACTCGGCATAATTTATGCTTTCGGTGCTGTATCTTCCTACAGTTATTCAAGAATTATGCTTCAGGTTTCCCACAAAACTCTGAATTTAATCAGAAAAGACCTCTTCAACAAAATGCAGGATTTGCCGATTAAATTCTTTGATACTCACACTCACGGCGAGCTTATGAGCCGTTACACAAGCGACGTTGATACCCTCAGAGAATGCATCAGCCAGAGCTTTGTTCAGCTCGTTTCCTCGGTTATTTCGGTTGTGGGAACGTTCATAATGATGTTTTATTTCAGCCCTGTGCTGACACTCATTGTTGTGATTATGCTTGTTCTTTCGTTCTTTATCATTAAATTCCTCGCAGGAAAAAGTGCAAAATATTTCCGTGCACAGCAAAAATGTGTGGGTGAAGTAAACGGCTACATTGAGGAATTTATTGAAGGTCAGAAAGTCGTTAAGGTTTTCTGCCACGAGGATAAAGCAAAATCGCAGTTTAACGAAATAAATCAGAATCTTCGCAAGGCGGCAACAAATGCCCATACTTATGCGAGCATTCTTATGCCGATAATGGGCAACATTTCTTATCTCACCTACGCAATAGCGACAACCGTCGGATCATTGCTTATTATTCTTCTTCCGCAGGAATCGTTTTTTGCAATATCGGTTGGCGGTCTGTCAACTTTCCTTCTGTACACAAGGCAGTTCTTCCAGCCCATAACCCAGATTTCGCAGCAGTTCAACTCAATTATTATGGCACTTGCGGGTGCGGAAAGAATATTTGAAATAATCGATACTCCCATTGAAGAGGATAACGGTTATGTTACACTTGTTAACGCAAGAAAAAATCCCGACGGAAGCATTTGCGAATGCGAAGAAAGAACGGGAATGTGGGCTTGGAAGCATCCCCACGGCGACGGCACAACAACCTATACCGAGTGGAAGGGCGATGTTCGTTTCCACGATGTAACTTTCAGCTATGACGGCAAAAAAACCGTTCTCAAAAATGTTTCGCTCTATGCAATGCCCGGTCAGAAGATTGCATTTGTCGGTTCAACGGGTGCAGGCAAAACAACAATAACAAACCTTATCAACCGTTTTTATGATGTTGATGAGGGCAAGATAACCTATGACGGCATAAATATCAAGAAAATCAAAAAATCAGAGCTTCGCCGTTCGATGGCAATGGTGCTTCAAGATACCCATCTTTTCACGGGCACCGTCAGAGATAATATTGCTTACGGCAAGCTTGATGCAACTGATGAAGAAATCGTGAGTGCGGCAAAGCTTGCAAACGCACATTCTTTCATCACCCGTCTGCCCGAGGGATACGATACTATGATTACGGGCGACGGTGCAAATCTTTCGCAGGGTCAGCGTCAGCTTCTTGCAATTGCAAGAGCGGCGGTTGCAAATCCGCCCGTGCTTATTCTTGACGAAGCAACAAGCTCCATTGACACAAGAACGGAGCGCCTTATCGAAACGGGTATGGATAAGCTTATGGAGGGCAGAACGGTGTTTGTTATTGCCCACCGCCTTTCAACCGTTCGCAATTCAAATGCTATTATGGTGCTTGAACACGGCGAAATAATTGAACGCGGCGACCACGATGACCTTATTGCGCAGAAAGGCAAATATTATCAGCTTTATACAGGACAGTTTGAGCTTGATTAAGGTGAATGTTATGAAAAAAATATCTGCATTATTACTTGCTTTTATTATGATTTTTTCGTTTGCGGCGTGCAAGAACGAAACGAATAATGATGATGTTATAATCAATGACCCCGTTATTGAGGAAACCCCCGACAGAGAAAATAAAATAAAAATCGCTGTCGGCAATGACCCTATGGGAATAGGTTTCACAAAGCTTTCGGTTGACCGCTCGTATGCCTATGATGTTGAATTCTGTAAATCCGCAGAAGAAGCAATTGAACTTTTCAATTCGGGCAAAGCGGATATGGTTTCGGTTTCACTTGATACAGCGGCAAAGCTTTATAATGAAAACGGCGGAAATCTTAAGATGCTTGCAATAAACACTATGGGAATGGTGTATCTTCTCACGGACGACGAAACCATGGCAGACCTTTCCGAACTTTCGGGCAAAACACTTTACTGCCCCTCGGATAATGCAGGTGTTAAAGCAATTTTTCTTCACACGATTGAAAAAAGCGGTGTAAGCGGCGTTGATATTCAATATAAAACAACCGAAGAAATCAAAACAATGATGATTGACGGCACGGCAAGTTTATGTGTGCTTCCCGAATACGGAGTTTCAGGCGTAACAAGCAAAACCGAAAAGCAGTTCAATGCTCTTGCAATCAACGGATTGTGGGAGGAGGAATGCGGTTTTGAGCTTGCTCAGGGCTGCGTTGTTGCAAAGAGCGATTTTGTTGAGCAGAACAAAGATTTAATTGAAGAATTCCTCGGATTCTATGAGGTTTCAATCAACTATCTTTACAAAAATGATGCTTTGAATTCAGATTTGCTGGTCAAAGAAGGCTTTGTTTCAACCGAACAGATCGCCTACGAGCTTGTTTTAAGATGTAATCTTCGCTTTGTAAGCGGCGAAGAAATGAAAACTCTTGCGCAAAAGAACCTT
>JAZRTQ010000046.1:0-12929 GCA_045652165.1 Acutalibacteraceae bacterium
GGCATAGAGCAAACGCAGATAATCATAAATCTCCGTAACCGTACCAACGGTTGAACGGGGATTTTTTGATGTTGTTTTCTGGTCGATGGATATGGCGGGGGAAAGCCCTTCAATGCTTTCAACATTGGGCTTTTCCATCTGTCCGAGGAACTGCCTTGCATATGATGAAAGAGATTCAACATAGCGTCGCTGACCTTCGGCATATATTGTATCAAATGCCAGAGAGGATTTACCCGAACCCGAAAGACCTGTGAACACAACAAGCTTATCGCGGGGGATTGATATATCAACATTCTTCAGGTTATGCTCTTTGGCACCCTTAACGGTTAAATTTTTTATTGCCATTTATTATTTACCTCGTCTGAGTTTTTCAATTCTGTCACGAAGATAAGCGGCGTGCTCAAATTCAAGTATCTTCGCTGCGGCTTTCATTTCAGCCGTAAGTTTTACAATAAGCTCTTCACGCTCTCTTCGGCTCATTTTTGAAATCGATTTTTCTTCGTCTCCCTTTGCGGAGATTTCGATAATTTCGTGAACATTTTTAACGATCGTCTGCGGTGTTATGCCGTGCTCTTCGTTATATTTCATCTGCTTTTCACGGCGTCGGTTGGTTTCTGTGATTGCGCGCTCCATTGAGGGTGTTACGCTGTCGGCATACATTATAACCGAACCTTCTGCATTTCTTGCGGCTCTGCCTATAGTCTGAATAAGCGAAGTTTCAGAACGAAGAAAACCTTCTTTATCAGCATCGAGAATCGCAACAAGCGAAACCTCGGGAATGTCAAGACCTTCACGCAGGAGGTTGATGCCTATAAGTACATCAAAATCACCAAGGCGCAGACCCCTGATTATTTCCATTCTTTCGATTGTGTCTATATCGTGGTGCATATAACGCACTTTTATATCAAGATTTTCAAGGTAATCGGTCAAATCTTCTGCCATTCGTTTGGTGAGAGTTGTAACGAGCACTCTTTCGCCCTTTTGTGTTCGCATATTGATTTCCGAAACAAGGTCATCAATCTGGCCTTCAACGGGTCTTACCGAAATTTCGGGGTCAAGCAAGCCTGTAGGCCTGATAACCTGCTCTGCAATATGAGCACTCTTTGTTTTTTCAAGTTCACCCGGAGTTGCACTTACGAATATTTTCTGCCCCGTTCTTTCATAGAATTCGTCAAAAGTAAGCGGGCGGTTATCATATGCCGAGGGCAGACGGAAACCAAAGTTTATAAGGCTTTCTTTTCTTGCTCTGTCACCGCCGTGCATTGCACGCACCTGCGGCAGAGTAACATGAGATTCATCAACAAAAAGAAGAAAATCATCGGGGAAATAGTTGAGAAGAGTAAACGGTGCGGAGCCTGCAGGTCTGCCCGACATAACTCTTGAATAGTTTTCAATGCCCTTGCAAAAGCCCGTTTCGCGAAGCATCTCTATATCGTATTCTGTTCTCTGCCTTATTCTCTGCGCTTCAAGCAGTTTGCCTTCGTTTTCAAAGTATTTAACTCTGTCAACCATCTCTTCATAGATATTCTTAATGGATTTTTCCATTTTGTCGGGTGCTATAACATAATGCGATGCGGGATAAATTGCAACGTGGGATATAACGCTTTTAACCTGACCTGTCAGGGCATTTATTTCGCTGATGCGGTCAATTTCATCGCCGAAAAATTCAACTCTGAAAGCATTTTCATTTGAATATGCGGGAAAGATTTCAACAACATCGCCGCGCACTCTGAATTTGTTACGGCTGAAATCAATATCATTTCGCTCATACTGAATTGAAACAAGCTTTTCAATCAATTCATCGCGGCTTTTTTCCATTCCCGTACGCAATGAGATAACCATACTGCGGTAATCAATGGGGTCACCAAGAGTGTATATGCAGGATACGCTGGCAACAATAATAACATCTCTTCGCTCCGAAAGAGCAGATGTTGCAGAATGGCGGAGTTTATCTATTTCGTCATTAACCGCGGAGTCTTTTTCTATATAAGTATCCGTTGTAGGAATATATGCTTCAGGCTGATAATAGTCATAATACGAAACAAAATACTCAACCGCATTATCGGGAAAGAATTCTCTGAATTCAGAGCAAAGCTGGGCGGCGAGAGTTTTGTTATGGGCAAGCACAAGAGTGGGGCGGTTTATCTGCTCAATAACATTTGCCATAGTAAATGTTTTGCCTGAGCCCGTAACGCCGAGAAGAGTTTGCTCCGAAAGCCCGTTGTTGATTCCGTCAACAAGCTCTTTTATTGCCTGAGGCTGGTCACCCGTTGGTTTATATTTTGAATGAAGAACAAACTTATCCACTGTTGCACCTCCTTTTGTATATTATGAACAAATGTTCTAATAAATTATATCATAATAAATATTAAATGTAAACTATTATTTTAATTATATAGTTATTATCAACACATTTCATAAACAAATGCCTGATAAATTCTTTGTTTGTTGACAATTTTAACAAACGGTGTTATACTTTACCTTATAAAAAAATAAATTAAACATCATTCAAATGAAACGGAGTGTTTGTTTTGAAAGGTATTATTCTGGCGGGTGGTTCGGGCACAAGACTCTATCCTTTAACGCTGGTAACAAGTAAACAGCTTCTTCCTGTTTATGATAAACCGATGATTTATTATCCTCTTTCAACGCTTATGCTTGCGGGAATTAAGGATATTCTTATTATATCAACACCCACCGATACTCCCAGATTTCAGGAACTTCTGGGCAACGGCAGGCAGTTTGGCATCAGCCTTTCTTATGCTGTTCAGGAAAGCCCCGACGGTCTTGCTCAGGCGTTTATTATCGGCGAAAAATTCATCGGCAACGATGATGTTGCAATGATTCTCGGCGATAATATTTTTTATGGCAACGGTCTGGGTCATATGCTCAGACAGGCTGCAAAAAATAAAAACAGAGCAACAATCTTCGGCTATTATGTTGATAATCCTCAGAGCTTCGGCGTTGTTGAATTCAACGAAAACGGTGTTCCCGTTTCGATTGAAGAAAAGCCCGAAGTTCCAAAGTCAAACTATGCGGTAACGGGTCTTTATTTCTATGATAACCGCGTTGTTGAATATGCAAAATCGCTCAAACCTTCCAAGAGAGGTGAGCTTGAAATAACAGACATTAATCAGATTTATCTTCAGAACGGCGACCTTGACATCAAGCTTATGGGCAGAGGATTTGCCTGGCTTGACACGGGAACGGTTGATAATCTTATTGATGCCGCAAACTTTATCAAAACCGTTGAAAAGCTTCAGGGTATAAAGATTTCAGCGCCCGAAGAGATTGCATACAATATGCGTTGGATAAGCCGCGAGGCTTTGCTTCGCTCTGCCGAAAAATACGGCAAATCCTCATACGGACAGCATCTTCGTGCGGTTGCAGAGGGCAAAATTCTTTATTCAACAGCAAAGCCCGGAGAGAGACCTTGCTGGGGCACGGAGGAAAATCCATATGACAATCAATAAAACAAACATCGAGGGCGTTTTTGAGATTGAACCCAAGGTTTTCGGCGACTCAAGAGGATGGTTTTGCGAAACTTATTCAAAAAAGCTTTTTGAAGAAAACGGAATAAATGCCGATTTCGTTCAGGATAACCGTTCTTTTTCCGCAAAAAAAGGAACATTAAGAGGTCTGCATTGTCAGACAGACCCCAAATCGCAGGCAAAGCTCGTTTCGTGCATCAAGGGTGAAATTCTTGATGTTGCGGTTGATATAAGAAAAGGCTCACCCACATATATGAAATGGGTTGCGGTCAAGCTTTCGCAGGAAAACAAAAAAATGCTCTTTATTCCCAAAGGCTGTCTTCACGGCTTTGTAACTCTTACCGATGATGTTGAGATTTCATATAAGGTTGATGATTTCTATTCACCTGAAAATGACAGAAGTATTTGCTGGTGTGACGAAGAAATCGGTGTTGATTGGGGAACAGAAGAACCCATACTTTCCGATAAAGATAAAAATGCACCGCTTCTTAAAGACAGCGATGTAAGTTTCATTTTTTAAAAATTTAACATTGAATAAAGCGTTTGATTTCGGCTCATACTATCTGTGAAAAAGTCAGGTGCAAACCCGATTTAATCAATTACCGCATAAGGAGTTGAAACGAATGCTTGATAAAATTTCATTGGTCCTTGTAATTATCGGTGCACTCAACTGGGGCAGCATCGGTCTGTTTCAGTTTGATATCGTTGCATGGATCTTCGGCGGGCAGGGGGCAATTCTCAGCAGAATTGTTTACACACTTGTTGCTCTTGCGGGCATATGGTGCATCTCCCTTCTTTTCAGAGAGTCTGATGCCATTGTTGCCGCCGAAACGGATGATATGTAAAGAAAAGAAGAAAACCGCCTTGAGCTTTTAAAAAAGTTCAGGGCGGTTTTGGTTTATTTTTTCTTAAGTCTTTCGCAAAGCTCTCTGTCGGGTGTTACCCACATTGTGTTATATGTGTGATAAATAACCTTGCCGGGCTTTGCACCGGTAGGCTTTTTTAATGAGCGCACTTCGGTGTAGTCAACGGCAACCTGCGAAGATTCTCTGCCTCCGCTGTGATATGCCGCAAGAGCAGCTGCCTGGCGGCAGGTGAGCTCAGGAATAATATCGCCGTTGCCTATAACAACAACGTGAGAGCCGGGGATTTTTTGCGTATGAAACCACGAATCATCCTTTGCGGCAGTTTTAAAGGTCAGAATATCGTTCTGAACGTTGTTTCTGCCAACAAGAATTGTGTATCCGTCATCAGAAACATATTCAAGCGGGGGAAGAGGCTTTGATTTTTTTGATTTATCGTTTTTGGCTCTTTTGAGGTATCCTTGCTCATAAAGCTCATTTCTGATTTCGGCAAGCTCTGTGTATCCGTCGGCACGGTTGACTGAATCTATAACGCTTTCAAGATAGGCAAGCTCTTGCTCGCTCTGCTCAATTAATTCGCCGAGCATATTCTCTGCGGTTTTTGCCTTTCGGTATTCTTTAAAATATTTCTGTGCATTTGCAGAGGGTGAAAGTGCGGGGTCAGCACTTATTCTGACGGTCTCGTTATTGTTATAAAAATTCTCCAAATCATAGAAAAGTGAGCCTTTTTCTAGTCTGTACTGATTTGCGAGAATCAGCTCTGCATGAATTCGGAGTGTATCTTTATCGGCACACGCATCAAGTTCAGCTTGTCTGCTTTGCAGTTTTCTTGCAGTTCTTGCGGAAGCGTTTGAGAGCAGTTTGAGAAGAGACTGACTGCGCTGTCTGGTGCGTTCAAAGCGGTCTTTTTCGTAATAAAAATCGTCAAGAAGCTGTGAAAAGCTTTCAAATTCTTTTGCACTTACCGCAAAGCCGTATTGTGTAATATCCGTAAACGTAAAGTCATAAGGCTTTACAACATCTCGCATAAGCATTGTGGGAATTGCCTTGCCGCTGAGAAGAATGTTTTTGATTTCTTCAAGCTTCTTACGAAGTCTTTCGGTCTGTATTTCGTTAAGTTCCTCTGCGGCAATATCTGAGCCACACACCAAAGAGGCAATTTCCCTTGCTATCAAGGGGGAAATGCCCTCTGCAGTATCAAGAATTGCAGAAGAAAGATACTTTCCTTTTTTTGATTTAACTGTGTTTACAATGTCATCAACAGAAAATTCCGCAATGTTAAGCTTATTCTGGCGGGGCGGCAATTCATACTTTAACGAGGGCAGAATCTGCCTTACGGATGACTGTGTAAAGTCGACTCGCTTTACAGAATCCACGATGTTGCCCTCGGAATTAATGAGGATAATATTGCTGTGCTTTGCCATTATCTCAACGCAAAGTGTAAATGTGACGCTGTCGCCGATTTCATTTGTGCCTGCAAGGTCAATAAAAACAACTCGATCAAGACCAAGCTGACGAATATTGGTGATAACCGCGCTCGAAAGATGCTTTCTTAAAAGCATACAAAGCATCGGAGGCACGGCGGGGTTTTCGGGCGCATTTGCCGTCAGATGAAGTCGGGGACTGTTTGCCGATGCTGAAACAAGAAGTCGGTAAGCGCCCTCTCTTGAACGCAGATGAAACACCAGCTCATCTTTTGAGGGTTGGTGTATTTTTTCTATTCTGCTTCCGATTATATATTGTGAAAGCTCGTTTTTAAGAAGATTAAGGGTAATTCCGTCAAGGGGCATAATTTTTTCCTCTTAATAAATATATTTTACGGGTGAATTCTGCGGAATGATTTCAACCTCAACCGCAAATTCATTTTTTATTTTTTCTGAAAGTGAAGCAACAACGGGGTTTTCTGTTTCAAAATGACCTGCGGCAATGAGTGTTAACCCGAGTTCAAGTGCATCAAGAAATTCGTGGTGGGAAATATCGCCCGTTATGTATGCATTACAGCCGCTTTCGGCAACTGCGCTTATGAAATCTCCGCCCGCGCCGCCGCATAAAGCAACTTTTGAAATTGTTTTACCGCTGTCTGCAATTCTTACGCCTGCATTAAGTTTATCAGCAACTGTTTTTGCAAGCTCTTCACCGCTAACGGGTGAAATTTCAGCAACTCTTATCATTGATTCTTCACCTTCATCCGAAAGGGGATGAGCATTTTCAAAACCGAGAGCGGAGGCAAGGGCATCGTTAACACCGCCCTTTGCAATATCAAGAGAAGTGTGGGCACAAATTGCGGATATTCCGCTTGAAGCAAGCTGATAAGCGGCATTGTCTGAAAGAAAATTCTTTGTTGCTCTGAAAATAACGGGATGATGGCTGATAATCAAATCACAACCCATCTGCTTTGCGGCAGCAACAGCATCGCTTGTTATATCGAGCACAACACCGATTTTTTTTACCTGCTTGTTTTTATCGCCAACAATAAGACCGCTGTTATCCCATTCGCACTGTGCGGCAAACGGAGCAATGCTGTCTATAAAGCTATATATATCTTTTACGGTTGGATTACATTTCATTTATAATTTTCTCCGTTTCAAGAAGGATGTTGTTTATGTTTTCGGCTTCTTCTGGTGAGCCGTATTCTTTTTCTGCTTTTAATTTAATCCGAAGTCTTTCGGTAACTTTGTTAAGAAAAAGTTTTGCTTCGGGCTTTTCACATTTCGGCAATTCTCCGGTGTAAATATAAGAAATGCTTGTTTCTTTTATTTTACCCGTATATTCCGCCGCCATTGCGCAGTATAACTTGCCCATATCGGTGCAGGCATCTTCGCAGATAATTGAAAAGCCGTTTTCAGTTAAGAATTTGCGGACATCTTCGGCGTGAGACTGGGGCTGAAGAATAACTCTTTTTTTGCTGTCCCTGAGCCAAAATGCTCTTGATAAAAGCTCTGCCATAAGAGTGCCGCCCATTCCGCAAAGAATGAAATCGTCAGCTTCAGATGGCTCGATATTATCAAAACCGTCAGAAAGACGAAGGGTGATTTTGTCTGCAATTCCGTATTGCTCAACGGTTTTCTTTGCATTATCAAGCGGACCCTTGCGCAAATCGCACGCAAGAGCCGAGGGTGAAATTCCTTTTAAAACAAGATAAGCGGGAAGATAGGCGTGGTCGGTGCCGATATCGGCAACAACGCTTCCCTTACGCACCATCTTCGCCGCCATCATCATTCTTTCGCCGAGATTAAGCATCCTTTATGCGAGAGCTGCGTTAAGCTTTGCGATAAGTTCGTCTGCATTTACGCCGTGAACCATGCAAGCCTGAGCAACTGATTCGTTTCTTGCTGAAGGACAGCCGAGGCAATGCATACCCATTTCAAGGAAGAAGGGGGCAAGCTCGCGGTGCGCATCAAGGATTTCGCCGATTTTCATATCTTTTGTAATTTCAGTCATTATAAAAACATCCTTTCCGTAGTTTGCATTATTATAACACACTATTTTATTTATATCAATAGTAATATTATTGACAAAAACACATCGGAAAGGTATATTTATAATAGAAAAATATGTCCAAAAGGATTATTTGATAATGAAAAGATATGATTTAACTGTTATAGGCGGCTGTGCATCGGGTCTTGCGGCTGCGATAAGCTGCAAGAGAAAGCATCCCGAAAAAAAGATTGCAGTTGTTGAAAAGCTTCCCAAAATCGGAAAAAAGATTCTTGCAACGGGCAACGGAAAATGCAATCTCACAAACCTTGAAGCACTTTCTCACGGGTACCGAAATAAAGATTTTACGGAGCCTGCAATGAATAAATATCCCCCTCAAAAAGTTATAGGATTTTTTGAATCAATGGGGCTTCTTTGTTATTCCGACAGCTGCGGCAGAGTTTATCCCGAAAGCAACACCGCGTCATCGGTGCTCGATGCACTCAGAATTGAAGCGGAAAGATTGGATATAGATATTATCTGTGATTTTCCTGTGTCCGAAATCAAAAAGCAAAACGGTTTATTTGAAATAAACGGCGAAATCAGAAGCGAAAAAGTGATTATTGCAACTGGCGGAAAATCTTCTCCGTCGCAGGGCTCCGACGGAAGCGGTTATGTTCTTGCAAAAAAATCAGGGCATACGGTAACTGCACTTCATCCCGCACTTGTGCCCCTTACGGTTGCCGATGAAATAACAAAATCTCTTAAAGGCATAAGAGCAAGAGATGTTATGCTCACTCTTGAAAACGGAAAGATTCTGAAACAGAGCAGGGGAGAAATTCTTTTTGCGGATTACGGTCTTTCAGGTATTGCTGCAATGGAGCTTGCGGCTGATGCGGAAATCAGCATCAACGATGTAAAGAAAAACACCTTTACACACATAGATTTTACACCGTCATACAGCGAAAAATATCTTTTTGAATATATGAAGAAACTTAAGAATATCAAGGGCGAATGTTCACTTGATTATCTTCTGAACGGTATTCTTCCGAAACAAATTGGCATTGCAATATGCAAGGCGTGCAAAATATATAAAGGCGAAAGAAAAATATCAACTTTAAATGATGCCGAACTAAAAATGCTTGCATCCAAAATAAAGGATTTTTCGATCAAGGTAACGGGAACTAAAGGATTTCAGAATGCTCAGGTTACCTGCGGCGGAGTTTCGGTTAATGAAATTGACCCCGAAACAATGCAGTCAAAGATATGTGAAGGTTTGTATTTCGCGGGCGAGATAATTGATGTTGACGGAGCCTGCGGAGGTTTTAATCTTCAATGGGCGTGGGCATCGGGTATGCTTGCGGCAGAATTAAGATAAAGAGGCAGAAAATGATAAGAATTAATGAAATAAAACTCCCTCTCGACAGCGACGAGGGTGCACTCCGCCGTGCGGCGGCAAAAGCATTGCGTTGCGGTGAGGATAAAATAAAATCGCTGACCGTTTCAAAAAAAGCGGTTGACAGCAGAAAAAAAGATAATGTTTTCTTTGTTTATAATGTGTGTGTTGAGCTTGATTGCGATGAAAGCTCGGTTATTGCACATTCAAAGAATCCGAAGGTAGCTCAAGAAATTCCCTATAAATATGAAATGCCTGAAATCAGAAGAACAAGCACTCTGCGACCCGTTATTGCAGGTTTCGGACCCGCAGGCTTTTTTGCCGCGCTTATTCTTGCAAGAGCGGGGCTTAAGCCTCTTGTTATTGAGAGAGGTGCGGATGTTGACACAAGAACAAAGGATGTTAACACATTCTGGTTAACCCGAAAACTCAATTCCGAAAGCAATGTTCAGTTCGGAGAGGGCGGAGCAGGAACTTTTTCGGACGGTAAGCTTACCACGGGCATCAAAGACCCTCTTTGCCGAAAGGTTGTTGAGGAGCTTGTGAAGCACGGTGCACCAGAAGAAATTGCTTATTCCGCAACACCTCATATCGGAACAGATAAGCTCGGTGCTGTTGTAAAAGCTTTCCGTGAAGAAATTATTTCACTCGGCGGTGAAGTGCGTTTCGGATGGAAGCTTACCGATCTGATTATTGCAAACGGCGTAATTCAGGGCATAACCTGCCAAAGACCCGACGGGGGAAGTGAGGATATTGAAACCGATACTCTTCTTCTTTGCATCGGTCATTCGGCAAGAGATACAGTTGAAATGCTTTATAAAAGAGGAATAAAGATTATACAGAAGCCTTTTTCTGTGGGTGTTCGTATTGAGCATCCCAGAGAAATGATTGATAAGGCACAGTACGGCTCATTTGCGGGTCATCCCGCTCTGGGTGCCGCAAACTATAAGCTTGCCTGCCACCCCGAACACGGCAGAGGTGCATATACTTTCTGTATGTGTCCGGGCGGTACGGTTGTTGCCGCCGCATCAGAAGAAGGTCACGTTGTTGTTAACGGAATGAGCGAATATGCGCGTGACGGAGAAAATTCAAATGCCGCTTTGCTCGTGGGAATTGAACCCGAGCATTTCGGAAGCGACCATCCGCTTGCAGGCATTGAGCTTCAGAGAAAAATTGAAAAAACCGCATTTGAGCTTGGCGGCGGTGACTACAGCGCACCTTGCCAGACTATCGGCGATTTTCTTAATAATACTCCTTCAACCAAACTTTCGTATGTTAAGCCAACCTGTGCAACGGGTGTAACTCCGGGCGACATCCGAAAGGTTTTGCCCTCCAAAGTTACCGATGTTATGGCTCAGGCGATAGTTAAAATGGATAAGAGTCTGAACGGCTTTGCACTTGCCGACGGTGTGCTGACTGCTCCCGAAACACGCTCCTCCGCACCCGTCAGAATTCTTCGTGACGAACTTTATCAGAGCGAGGTCAGAGGCCTTTATCCTTGCGGTGAGGGCGCGGGTTATGCAGGAGGAATTGTTTCTGCGGCGGTTGACGGAATCCGCTGTGCACACGCCGTGCTGATTGATGAAAGCGACGAATGGTGACATTATGAAGCTTGAAAAACTGACGGATAAACAGCTTGCTTTGAGAATGTCAAAATATATCGCAATGACCGAAAGTATAAAAGTAAGAGCTGAATATTATTCGGCGGGTCAATGCCCGCATAAAGAGCTTGATGAATTGAAAAATGATTATATCAGGCTCCGTGATTCGCTCAAATCCGATTGGCAATATCTTAATTTCAATAAGAATGCGGGAAGCAGACTTCTTTGGGATAAATACTTTCCGAGCGTGAGCGAAGCTGCTAATTGGGGAATGTATGCAGACCCCGAAAACGGTTTCACAAAAGAATATTTCAAAAGCATTGACGATGCCAACGAAAGGCTGACAAAATATTATTCATATGACTATTGGCAGATAATTGCGGAATTATAAAACAAACCTCAGATACATTTGTGTCTGAGGTTTTTATCATATGCTCGGTTTCTTCTACATAAAAATAGAACTAAAAAGTAAAACGGAGGAACCCAAATGGAATATGAATATCAGTATCCGTCAACGGGGCGGAAAGAGCGTGAAGAATACAGAAGCCGTTTCAGTTTTCCTGATGAGGAACCTATAAAAAAGAAAAAATCACCCAAAACAAAAACCGATTATCTTGTAAGGCTTATTTTGCTTCAGACCGTGCTCAGCATAATAATTGCGGGCGGGATTTTTGCCGTTTCAAAAATCAGTTCGTCTGCATACGAATCAATGAAAGCGGATTTCGGAAACATAATGAAAAAAGATATGTCGGCAGGCGAAGTTATCGAGAATTTTAAAAATGCCGCACAGATTGTTATTGCGCCCGCAAAAGAAGAAACAACCGAACAGAAAAAGCTTGTTCCGTCGCTTGAATCATATGAGGTTATCAGCGATGAAACGGGCGAAACCGTTGCTGTTGGCGAGATTCTGCCCGATGGCTCAGGCGGGGGAGATATGAAAAGCGGAATCGCCGCAAGCGGAACTTCGTTTGCATCCTACAGCGTAAATGCAAAAGCTGTTATACCGCTTAAAAATGCAAGGATAACATCAAGATTCGGCTACAGAACAAACCCCGTTTCGGGTAACTACGGATTTCATACGGGGCTTGACCTTGCGGCAGAAGAGGGAACACCCATTGCTGCATCGTTTTACGGTGAGGTTGTGAAAACGGGTGAAAGCGATGTCTGGGGCAAATATGTTCTTATGCGTCACTCGGAAAGCTTTGAAACCTATTATTGCCATATGTCCGAAATCTATGTGAATGAAGGCGATGTTATAAGGCAGGGCGAAACAATCGGTTTAGTTGGCTCAACGGGCTGGTCAACCGGTCCGCACCTTCATTTTGAAGTGAGAATCAACGGAATCAGAGTTGACCCTGAAATTCTTTTGTATTCCGATGAAAATTAATTTAGGCAAAACAGAATTCAGCGTTAATGTTTCATTTGCGTTATGCATAACGCTGATGTTGATTATTGATGAAAGCGGGCTTGCGGCGCTCGCCCTTTTTTGCTGCATTATTCACGAAGCTGCACATGTTTTGTGTCTGCTGATTTTTGGCGAACAACCTGCTTCGGTTAAGCTTTCGTTTTACGGAATAAAACTTGAAAGGCAGTTTGGTGCAAATCTTGGCAGAAAATTCGAAATTGTTGTTTATGCCTGCGGACCTGCGGCAAATTTTATTCTTTCATTGGTGTTTGCGGCTTTTTCAAATTTGAATGAATCAATGAAAACGGCGGCGGTTATAAGTCTGATGACGGGGATATTTAATCTGCTTCCTTGTATACCTCTTGACGGAGGAAATATTCTTCGGTGTTTGGCTGAAATGTTTTTCGAAGAAGAAAAATGCAAAAAAATTATTTTGTCGGTATCCTTTGCGGTGCTGATTCCGATGACTGCGGCATCTATAATTCTGACTGTAAGAACGGGCAACATTACGCTTGCATTTGTAACTGCATATCTTGCATCGGTAAGTTTTTTGAACAAAAAAGAAAAGGACAGTATTAAACTGTAGATTTTTTAAATTATATGTGTTATTATATAAGATATATAAAATTTTGTTAGGAGAAAGTCTATGTATCCCAAAGAAATAGAAAAATTTCTGCCTAAAGTTCAGAAGCCCGGCAGATATACGGGCGGAGAACTTAACAGTGTTATAAAAGATAAAAATTCGGTTGATATCCG
>JAZRTQ010000047.1:0-146496 GCA_045652165.1 Acutalibacteraceae bacterium
TCAAGCTTTGCCAAAAGCAGAGCAAGAGAAGAATATAGAAGAATTTAAAAACAGAGGCTTGTCAATACGGCAAGTCAGCAGGTTGACGGGTGTTAGTTTTGGTCTGGTCAGAAAGCATTATTAACACACAGAACCGTCCCCTGTGTTTGTGAGTCAGAAAAAACTGACCGACGGCACACAGGATTATTATTATACCTATCTGATAGACGGCAACGGCAGAACCCTTTACGAAAAGGACAGTCTTTCACGTGAAAGAACTCTTTATCAGTATGATTTCTCAGGTAACCTTATCGGTGAAAGAGTTTATAACTATGAAAGTTATGCAAAAAATAATCAGCTCTACGAAACAAAGAACAGATTTGATGATGACGGGAACCTGATTTCAAACGAGGTTGCACTTGGCGGTGAAAGCTACAAAACAACTTTCAGCTATAATGCAAACGGTCTTCCGACAGAAACAGCCTTTTCATCTACAAGAAAGGTAACCTATGATTATGAAGAAGGTGTGCTTGTAGGCAGAACACTTACAACGGGCACAAATGTCAACGAAACATTCTCTTACAGTGATGACGGCCTTGTTGCGGAGCATACAATCGGCAATGATGTTTACAGCTACGAGTATGATTCACAGGGTAACATTTCAAGCATAAGCAAAAATGATGATCTTCAGCAGAAATATGAATATGATGCATTTAATCAGCTTGTGCGGGAGGATGACAGCGTAGCGGGAAAAATTGTAACCTACACCTATGACGGCTACGGAAACATCCTTTCAAAGACTGAATATCCATTCACAGAAGACGGAAGCCTTGGTGAGCCCGTTGACGAAGTCTTTTATGATTACGGTGACACGGCGTGGAAGGATAAGCTGACAAGCTACGACGGACAGGACATAACCTATGATGAAATCGGCAATCCGACAGATTATATGGGTGCTGATATGACTTGGTTAGGCCGTCAGCTGATGACTTACAGCAAGGACGGAACAAACATCAGCTATACTTACGATGCCGACGGCTTGAGAACATCAAAAACAGTCAATGGTGTAAAGCATAATTATTACTATGTTGACGGACAGTTAATGGGTGAAAAGGTCGGCAACGAATATGAACTGTGGTATCGCTACGATGTTGACGGAAATCTTTCGCTCATTTGCAGAAATGTTATAGCAACAGGAACAAAATATTACTACTATGTTGTAACAAACACCCGTGGCGACATTATCGAACTGAAAAACGGCTCAGGTGTCACAACTGTCAAGTATAACTATGATGCATGGGGCAAGCTGATTTCAGTTACGGACGGCAACGGTGTTGCACTTTCACAAAACAGCTTTGCTTATCAGAATTCAATCCGTTACCGTGGTTATGTTTATGACAATGAAACGGGATTGTATTATTTGCAGTCAAGGTATTATGATCCGGAGACGGGCAGGTTCCTGAATGTGGATGCGGTAGAGTATATTGGTGCAAGTGAAACTGTACTTGGGTATAATACCTTTGCTTATTGTGAGAATGAGCCGGTGGGTAATTTTGACGATACAGGAAATGATTATAAGTCAATGTTGCAGTCATTATATGATATTTTAATAAGAACTATGGCTATTCTCACACATAAATATACACATGTACTGTATGTGTATTATTATGAAAATGTTGGAAGTTTTGGGCATGTTGATTTTTCTTACGATAAAGAAGATGTTATTTCATATGGAACTTTAGTGGAGGACGGAATTGAAAAATTTGGAGTTGGGGCTATAAAAACGTATAAATACGATAATGGTGGATATTTTGGTAAATATACTGATTATGTAGCAATATATTTGACGGAAGAAGAGTATAATAGTTTAGTTGAATATATTGGTATTCTTGTTGGTTATATTGATTTAGAAAAGATTAGTGCTTATAGTTCAGATAAACATATTGATCAATATAAAGTTATTAGAGGAACATATCAAAATTATGACTACATATTTAGAAATTGTGCTACATTTGTTAGAAATGTGCTGAAAAAATCATTAAATGCCATACGATATAATCAAGCAACTAAATTATTAAATAACCTTATTGTAACCCCAAAAGACGTTTTTGAAATTGCTCAACGAGTGAGTAATCAGGATATTTGATTTTAGAAAGGTTGTAGTCTCTTATGTTTAGAAAAGTTTTAAGTTTTTTGTTAGTTCTTTCTGTTGTGTTTGGAGTATCCAAATATAATAATACAAACGGATTTGATAATTTAGATTATGAAGTTTTGGCTTCTAATTGTAACGACTGTAATTGCCAGAGTAGTTATTCAGTTAGTAATGTTCCTACAATAATAAATTTGGAAACAGGTGATTATGAACAAATATTATTTGAAGAATACGCACATACGCACTCAGCTGTTAAGTTAGAAAATAATGATTTTATTTATGTTGTTACTGATTATAATGGTGGATATTGGGTGTTAAGGATTTCCGAAGAAGAGGTTGTTGATAAAGTTTCGATAAAAAATATTCCTGCGGAAGTGTATGCATATATGGATACAGTATTACTTTGTTATGCTGATGGAGATAAAACTTCTTTATATACTGTAGATTTTAGTAACGAAACGGAACAGCTCTTAATTCAGGATGTAGCAACATCACAATATAAATCTGTTTTTGTGACTGATAACAAAGTGCTTTACAGGTTGTATTCAGAAGAAAGCAACACGATTTGGAATATATATGAAAACGGAAACATATCAAGTTTTAAGCACGAAGGCTTATGTGTAGGTTTTGTTGGAGACTTTGCGATATTTTATAAAAAAATATCGAATGTATTTATTTTTAATGATTTTTCAAGTCTGTATGAGATTGGAAAATTTGAAAAATACAATATTGAAAATGATAGGTTAGAATTTATAAGGTTTTCAATATTGTACGGTACAGTAGTTGAAAATTTTACTGTATTAAATAATGAGCAAATTATAGTATATTCGTACAATGAAAAATCGGGAGGTCAAAAGCATACAGTTTTAAATTTTGAAACAGGTGAAAGACAAAACCTCAATTTAAAGAGTGGTTATTATAAAATAAATAGCCTAACTAACATAGCATAACACAGGGGACGGTTCTCTGTGTTGACAGGGCAGTCATAAAGTGATACAATCAGCTTGAGGTGGTAAGAAATGCCAAGGCAAGCAAGAAAAAAGAGCTCAAGCTGAATATATCACGTAATGCTCAGAGGGATTCTTGTCTTAAAGAACACCGCCTGAAAATCAGTTAATTAAACTTAAAATCACAGGGTTTAGCTCTCGGGCTTTTGCCTTGTGGTTTTTTGTTCTGTCATATATTTACATTTATTGACAATTAACGGGTTTTATGATATAAATTGTGTGTTAATTTATTTTTTAATGATTTAAAGTAAAGGGTGTGAAAAAGTGCTCAGCAAAGAAGAATTGGATGCGTATTCCAAGGAGTTGTATCCTCTTATTTTTAAATATTGCATGAAAAAACTCTCTAACAAATCAGATGCTGAAGATGCAACGCAGGAGACCTTTGCGGTTTTTAGCGAGAAAGGTCATTTGCTGGATGACGAGCATGTAAAAGCCTGGTTGATGGCAACGGCACATCATATGGTTCTCAGGGAGTATCAGAGACGACACCGGAAAAAAGATAAGGAATGTGTTTACAGCGAAGATATACTTGAACTTTCAAAAAGGGTTAGAACCTTTGAAGAGGACTTCGTTGATTATTATATCGACAGACATATGAAAGAGATATATGAAAGATTAAACGATCGGGAAAAAGAAATCTTTAATTTATATAGCGACGGCACTATGAAGACCGGAGAAATTGCACAGATACTCGGCATTGATCCTCACGCTTGTTCAATGAGAAAGAAGCGTGTGATAGAAAGGTGTCGGGAAATAATGATAGAAATTTTGTTTTATTAAATTTTTTTTGTTACGTTTCGCTTTTTCAGGGATTATATAAATGAAGAGCGAAACTTACCAAAAGGAAGGGTGGTTTATTTTGGAAGAGGAAAACCAGGTTTTCGGCCTTGGCGCCGAAAACATAAACGATTTTGATTCAGAAGAAAAATTCAGTATTTATCATAAAGATAAGGAAGACGCAGAAAAGAATATTCGGGCTTCAGCGAAGGAATTGGAAGATTTTTTTGATTTGCTTATAAAGGACGAGCCTGACCCCACAGAGGAAGAGATTAACGAAGGAGTTAAAAAAATCCTCGAAAGAGCATATCCTGAAGAAAGAACCAATAATAGCAAGAAAGTTACATTAAAGGTGCTCTTCATAGCAGCGTTGCTTTCAGCTTTGTCTTTTTCTTGCCTTTTTGTAGTAGGAAACAACCACAACATCAGCATTGAAAACGGTTTTGTGACCTTTGCAAAGGACACCGTGAAGATTGTCTTTTTCGGTGAACAGGAAGAAAAGCTGATTGACATGAAAACTTTGTTGGAAGATTTAAGTACACATGGATATGAGGATGTTTTAATACCGCAAGCTTTGTATCATTGTAAGTCAAGTGTGCCCGAATATTCACAGGGTATGGGAGATACAGGTGAAAATAGCAGTGTTTCCTTTGAGGTTTATTACGGAACATCAACCTATTTGTTTACAATAGACATTCTCGATTCTTCCGGTAAATCAAATGCATATTTTCCGGGCTTGAATAACGCTGAAACCTTGCTTGTTGACGGAATTCAGATGTATGCTTTTGAATTTGACAGCGGTTTTTCCAATCTCAGATTTGAAAATGATGGATATAGATATTTTATACAATCTGATGTATCCTTGTCTGAAATGATAAATACTGCACAAACTATAATAAAAATGGAGGAATAATCAGTGAAAAAGCTTGTTTCATTGATGCTTTGTGCAGTAGTATTGTTCTCTTGCTGCGTGTGTCAGTCCGGCGCAGTAAGTGAAGAGGATTTTGTTCCTTATGTTGTTGACTTTTCTTTGATTTCACCAACATTTGAAGGTGATAACAGAGCAGGAGAAAGTCGTGTGTCAGGTTTGATTATGAGTTATGCCCTCGATCTCTCAGTTTCAGGAACTACTCTTAAGATCTATGCAGAAACATATTGTATTGGCGATGTTGTAAAAAGCGGATTTAAAAACCTTGTTGTTCAAAGAAAAACTGCAGGCAGTTCGAGCTGGTCTGATTACTATAATTACGGCGATTTGTATAAAGATTCATATGCTTCATTTCTTTCGACCAGTCTTGTAGTTCCGCCCGGTTATCAGTACCGAATTTCCTGCAAGCATTATGCAAAGAAAAGCTTGCTTTTAACAGAGAACATCAGCAATACATCTAATATAGTAAGCGTGTAAAATTGAATTAAAGTTAATTCAAAATGGGCTGTTGCACAGAAGTGCAACAGCCTTTATTTTTTGCAGCGGTATTTATGCATCGACAACAAAACGCCCACGGAGAATTCTCCGTGGGTATTTTTACACATAGCCTTATTCCTTTTCAAATGCATCCTTACCGAGTCCGCACCAGGGACATACCCAATCCTCGGGGACATCTTCCCATGCAGTGCCGGGAGCTACGCCGTTATCGGGATCGCCGAGTTCGGGATCATATACATATGAGCAGGGGCAAACATATTTAGCCATAGCTATTTCCTCCTTGTTTAGTTGCTGTCATTGTTGGCTGCCAGCAATGAGTTTATTCATTTTTATAAAAGGGGAGAGTGAAACCTCTCCCCGAAAAATCTTAACCAAAATATCTGTTAAGAAGACCTTCAAATGCCTTACCGTGTCTTGCTTCGTCACGAGCCATTTCGTGAACAGTGTCGTGGATAGCGTCAAGACCGTGTTCCTTAGCCATCTTTGCAAGGTCGAACTTGCCCTGAGTTGCGCCGTTTTCAGCTGCTACTCTCATTTCGAGGTTCTTCTTTGTGCTTGCAGTTACAACTTCACCAAGAAGTTCAGCAAACTTTGCAGCGTGTTCAGCTTCTTCGTATGCTGCTTTTTCCCAGTAGAGACCGATTTCGGGATAGCCTTCTCTGTGAGCTACGCGAGCCATTGCAAGGTACATACCAACCTCTGAGCATTCGCCGTTGAAGTTGTCACGAAGACCCATGATGATTTCTTCAGGAACATTAGCTTCCTTGCCGACACCTACGATGTGCTCTGCAGCCCAAACCATCTTTGCGCCATCTTCTCTTTCCTTCATCTTAGCCTTACAGATAGGGCATACGTCGATTCTTTCGTCACTTTCATAACCGCATACGGGGCAATAATACTTTTTCATGTTTGTTTCCTCCAGATTTAATAATTTTTTTAATTTGAGTTTTTGCAATCGGGGCAGATGCCGTAAAACATCAATGAGTGAGATGTTACAGTACCGTCAAAATCACGGGGGAGAGTATTGAGTGACACTCCCGGATCGATTTCAAGGTCAATCACCCTTCTGCAGTTAAGGCAGGTCAAGTGGTAGTGACCGTGAGTGTGTCCGTCGAATCTGTCGCTGTCACCGGTGGGGATTTTAAGGATGAGCCCTTCGCCTTCGAGAAGCTTAAGGTTTCTGTACACCGTTGCGAGGCTGATTGACGGGACCACTTCCCTAACCGTGAGATATACATCTTCGGCTGTGGGATGATCGTACCGTGATTGAAGATTTGCCAGCACCGCATCCCGTTGCTTACTGGATTTAAGTGTTGACATAAGTCCTGCTCCAATCGTTTAGATTTAATAATGATAATCATTATCATTATTGTGATTTCATTATAGCGAAAGAAAAGTCAGTTGTCAATAGTTTTTTTGAAATTTTTTCGGAAATTTTTTCATAGCATAATCAGATAGGTTTTTGCTTATATATAGAAAAACAACCCCTATGCAGCTTTTTGCCGCATAGGGGTTCCTTACTACTTACTACTTACTACTCCTTCAACCTCTCGTATATCCCTTATCACAAAATCAATCTTATATTCTTTGCCGCAGCTTTCAGTTCCGTGGTCAAGCCAGCAGCAGGGGAGGCCTGCATTCATCGCACCCTGAATGTCAGAGGTGAGTGAGTCGCCGATGACAAGGATTTTTTTCTTGTCCTTTTCTTTTATATTATTAAGCACAGCATCAAAGTATTCCTTGCGTGGCTTCTGGTATCCGATTGACTCTGAAACAAAAACCTCACCGATGTAAGGAAGAAGTCCGCTGCGTTCAAGCCTCTTTGCCTGAGTTGCGGCAATTCCGTTTGTGATGATGTGAAGCTCATATCCTTTTTCGTGAAGCTGTTTAACCGTTTCAACAGCTCCCTCCAGAGTGTTTCCGCCCTCGCTTAAAAGTGACAGATAGTGGTTGTTTACAGTCAGAGGGTCCTCCTCGCAATGAAAATCAATTGCTTTGAAAAAAAATTCGAAACGGGTCTTTTTTAATTCTGCTTTTGTGATTTCGCCCTTTTCCAGTTGCTTCCACATTCCCTGATTGATTTCGGAATATGTTTCAAGGTTTTCTTTTGTTACAGGAACGCCGTAAATTTCAAGCACCCGTACAAGTGCCTGATGCTCGTCCTTGTGAAAATCAAGCAGAGTGTTATCTGCATCAAAAAGAAGTGTGGTGAATTTTTTCATTGCTTTTCTCCTGTTAATGTTTTTACAGTTTAAGTTTACTAAACTTTCATCTGCCTGTCAATGATATTATTTGTATTAAATTTTGAAATAAGTATTTACTTTTTTCTTTATTGTGGTAAAATTATATTCGTATAATTATGTGACCCTAATGAAAGGAAATGCGTTAATTTTCGCAGGTGCTTATATTATGGAAAACGATGCATTCAGCCTGGGCGTTGCCCCCGGCGGTCTGAAGGACAGAGCAGAGATTAAACTGATGGTCTGTTACCTTCTGAAAAATTTTGAAAAACCGTTGACACGGACACAGATAAGTGAAATTCTTCAGCAGCACGCAATTGCAAATTACTTTGAAATCAATGGCGCGATCAGTGACCTCGTTTCCTCAGGTCAGGTTACGAGCGAAATCTGCGACGATGACGAGCTGATAACAATCACACCGAAAACAAAGCTTTCCGTAGCCTTGATTGAAAAGGATCTTCCCAGATCACTTCGTGAAAAGGCGGTCAATGCAGCACTTAATGTGCTTCAGCGTGACAGAATTAAAAAAGAAAGCTATGTCACAACTGAATCGCACGGTCAGGGCTATCACGTGACATTCACCGTCAATGATGCAGGAGCAGAGCTTCTGAAGGTTACGGTTTATGTTACCGATGAACGGCAGATTGAAATTGTAAAACGTAATTTTTATCAGAGCGCAGTTGAAATTTATTCCGATGTCATTGCATCGCTCACGGTCGAATAATAACTTTTTTGAAATAAACTGAAAAGGAGATCAAAAGAACTATGAAATCCAAATTCTTAATGTTCCTTACAATTACGCTGGTGCTTTGCGGCATAGTTTTCGGAATCTACTGGAAATATGTCAGAATCGCAGACTATCCTGTTTTCATTGAAAGCTTTGATCACGGTGTGCTTACTGTTGACAGTATGGACACAACAGGTACTGATAACAAGTACAAGGTTTTCTGGGACAAGGATGAGATTATTACAGTCAACATTAATCCCGAAAGAACAGCAGATTCTTATTATAACCTTTCAAAGCTTGTTGTTAACGGTATTGATGTAACAGATCAGGTAAGTATGCTTCAGTACAGAACTCCGGTAACTGAAAAGCTCACAATCCTTGCTTATTTCAAAAAAGGAAAGGCACCTGAGGGCACAGAGCAGGAAGAAGCTGAGTCAAAAGCAACAGCTCCCGTGATTACAAAAACCTACGATAATCCCTATGTAGGGGCTTATGCGGCATACGATGTTGAAGATCCCACCGTTTTTTATGATGAGGACAGCGGACTTTATTACTGCTTCGGTTCAGACAATGTGGTTATCAAGTCAAAGGACCTTGTCAACTGGACCGGCAGAACAACCTACTTCAACACTCCCGAAAATGCAAACACCAACGCAATTATGGACTTCTCTCAGTTTGAAAGTGTTAAAAACTGGGCAGCAGCTCACGGTTACAGTGATGTTTATGCAACCTCGGACAACAATTCCGACAGAACACCCCTTGCTCCCGAAGTTGTTAAAATCGGTTCTGTTTATTATCTTTATTTCTCTCTTTCAAAGCAGGCAGGCGCAAACGAGTCCGCAATCTTTGTTGTGAAAACAAACAATCTTGAAACCTCGCTCAGCACCAAAAAATGGGTTGACGGCGGTATGGTTATCTGCAGCTGCGGCAGACACAACGGAACAGAAAAGACCACCGACGCAGACGGAAACCGTGTGGAAACAGCTGTAACAGCTCAGTACGATGCGGCGAATGCAGTTCATCCCTCCGTGCTTTATGACGGAACCAATATGTATATGGTCTATGGCGGCTATTACGGCAGCACAGACATCAACGGCGGAATTTATCTGCTTGAGCTTGACGCTTCAACAGGTCTTCTCAAGGCAGGAAGCACAATCAACGCAGCAGGTGACAGAATCGGCACAATTCACGCAGATGGCACAGCAACCTCAGGCACATTGCTTGCAAAGCCGGGCAGAGCACCTGCACTCAGTGCAAACAGCACAAGCCTTATCGGTGCACCGGATATTATCTATAACAGTGCAACAGGCTATTATTACCTGTTTACAACTTACGGCGTTGACGACACAAACTATAACATCAGAGTTTCCCGTTCAACAAACGTAACAGGTCCTTATACAGACTTCAAGGGTAACTCAATGATTGACCTTACAGGCAATCAGTACGACAAGGGTTATATGCTTCTCGGAGGTTACTGCTTCACTTCAAGCAGTGACGGCTGTGTATCCTACACCGATACGGGCAGAGCTTCGGTCGGAAGTCCGAATCTTATCAAGGCGGCAAACGGCACATGGCTTATGGCATCTCAGTCACAGCTTTATTATAAGGTTGGTTCAAACGTTGTAACAGGCTCTCTTATCGCAGAGGAGGAGGAAATCCTTGTCAACAGTGAGCCTTGTCTTGAAATCCGTGAGCTTACATGGGATAACACAGGCTGGCCTCTTGCAATGCCTGAAGTGTTCTCAGGCAAAACTGCTTCAAAAGAGGTTGATGAAAATGAGCTTCTCGGTAACTGGGATGTGCTTGTTTTTGACTCAGCAGCTGACAGAAAGGATTACAGAGCGGTTGCAAGATCATCTTCACACCGTCTTTCAGTCTTCTCAAATGCAATCATCACAGCAAAGGATATTGCAGGCAACAAGGAGCTTACAACAACAGGGCTTCCCGTCAAAGAGGGCGATTGCTATAAGATGACAGTTGACGGTGTTGAGTATAAGATTTATCTGCGTTATATGTGGGACTGGGAGCTTGAGGAAGGCAGTCTTGTGTTTACAGGTATCGGTGCTGACGGCAGCGTAATGTGGGGCAAGAAAAACTTCTCACCCACAACAGGTATGTACACTGATGCTTTCTATTATCTTTATGATAAGTGTGATGATGCCACAAAGGCAGAGATTGATGCAAAGGTAAAGAAAATCAGTGCTAATCCCTCACAGACATATATCGACACAATTTCACAGGCAATCATCAAGCGTCTTATTGCTCAGGCAGCAGCTGAAAATAACGGCTGATAAAACCAAATATAAAAAATCGGTCTGCTTATAAGCAAAGAAAATGAAAGATTCTTTGGGTTACCTTTCTTGTAAGAAAGGTAACGGCAAGCGCCGAGCGACAAAAAATAAAAAAACAGGTTGAAATGTCAAATTTCAACCTGTTTTTTATTATCTTGATCTTTTTTTATCCTATATGCTTGCGGCTCCCGAAATCGCTTTTGGGCCTGGTGACTCCCCACGGTGTGGGGAGCTGTCAGCCAAAGGCTGACAGAGGGACGGCCGCTGTCAGCGGCACCGAGCGATTTTTACCGCTGCACCATCAACATCTCGCTGCATCCGCCACGGGCGGCACTTCGATGATAATACATAGCACCTCTGTATGCCTTCGGGGCGAAGAAAGGTCATCTAGCAACTCTCTCGGGCAGACTGCTCTATTTTTTAACTGCAGAAACGGTGACGCCCTATGACGGTTATAACCGGCCTTGAATGCATAAAGGCATTGCTTGTTTTTGCAGGATTATAGTAATAAATTGCACCGCCGCTCGGATCCCAACCGTTAATGCAGTCCCTTGCAGCTCTGAGTGATTCTTCGGAGGGGGAAACACTCCAGTTACTGTCATTTACGCAGGAAAAAGCCCCCTTCTGATAAATCACACCTGAAATGCTGTCGGGAAAGGATGCGTGGGCAACACGGTTGAGTACAACTGCTCCGACTGCAACTTGACCCTTGTAGCTTTCACCTCTTGCTTCGGCGGCAATCAGCTTTGCAAGCAGCTGAATGTCGCTGTTTGAGTAGGTTGAATTTGACTGCGAGCCTCCAAGACCTAAAAATTTAAGTGTTTTTGCACCTGCAATGCCGTCGGCGGTTATTCCGCAGTTTTTCTGAAAGGCGGTCACGGCTTTTTTTGTTGCCGTGCCGTAAACGCCGTCAACAGAGCCTTTGTAGTAGCCGAGCTCTTTGAGCTTCTGCTGAATTTTTCTGACTTCGTCGCCTCTTGAACCAAGCTTTGAAAGTGTGCTTATGCTCACGCCTGAGCCTTGCAGATACATAGTGCTGTTTACAGTTGCGCAGATTAGTATCAGACCTGCAAGCAGAAAGCACAAAGCCTTAACAGATTTTTTGTTTCTTTTCAAAATTAACACCTCAGGATTATTTTTTCCTGAGGTGTTGACTGTTATGCAGTTTTATCAGTCTCTGAAAGTCCATTTTCCGTTCTTTTTTTCAAAATAATCGGGAAGATAGGGGAGAACAAAATCAAAAGTGTCACAAAGACATTCCTTGCCTTTTTTCAGCATTGTGACAAAGGTCCAGGCGTGGAAGCTTGCCATTCCGTCACCCTTGAACATACGGTAGGGGATGTTGAATTTTCTCAGCTCATTGACAAGGTCACGGGTTTCAAAACGGAGCTTGTCGGCAACCGACCAGGCAAGATAGCAGGGAGGAAAGACCTCGTTTATCTGAGGAGAAAGGAGCTTTCCTTCCTCTGTTTCAAGGTAGTTTCTCAGCTCGGGTATGCTCTTTCCCGTAAATGCTTCAACCATTACCTTCATATCGGGGAATTCTGACTGCTCCTTTGTTTCGTCAGAAAGACGGTCAATGCTGTAACATCCGCTGTGTGAAACAAGAGCCTTGATTCTGAAGCGGTCACGGTTTCTGAAGGTGATGCCGAGCTTGTCAAGGATTTCAGGCTTGCCGACACAGGAGGCAAGGTAAGTGATGAAGTAACCGCCTGCACTTTCACCGCCTACAACGATGTTGTCCGTGTCAATGCCGTAGTCATCAGCGTGGTCTAAGATGTAGTCAACGGCTGCGTAAATCTCTTTTATCTGAGTCGGGAAAATTTCCTGAGGAGCATAGGAGTAGCTCAGTGAGCAGGTGAAAAAGCCTGCCTTTGCCCAGTTGAGCAGGTAAGCGTTGCGCATTTCTGTAATTCCGGAAATCCAGCCTCCGCCGTGGATATAAATGAAAAGGGGCTTTTTTCTGTCTTTGTATTCTTTAAGGCATAATGTGTTGATATAGTTTTTCTTTTTCTCTCCGTATGGTATTTTCTTTTTGTAGATAACATTTTCGGGGATAGGTCTGCCTGTGATTAAGTAAGCAAGGCTTTCCGTAAAATTGTACCAGGGCTGAGCGATCAGACCTCTGCAAAAGATTTTCTTATTCATATTTTCACCTCTGAGATTTCTCTTGATTTTAAGTTTAACACATCACAATGCGCAGAGCAACAAAACAGAGAGTTTTTAAAACTTTTTAAGTATTTGCTGTCCGGTGAAATTTTTGTTTAACGCTTGAAAGAAAAGTCAAAATATGGTATTCTTCTAGGGTAAAAGCTTTCTTTGATGAAAGGAAACAAACTGATGAGACTTAAATATATTGATGCCGCCAAAGGTTTTGCGATGCTGCTGATTGTGTGGGGACATACGGTCAGCTTTGCAGATCCCGTTGCAACCTGGGCGCTTGGATTTAAAATCACTCTGTTTTACATTGTAACCGGTTTTCTTCTGAGTATCCGTTCGGGAGAAGACTGTTTTGTGAAAAAAACACCGATTAAAAAGCTGACAGCTTCAATGGGTGTGCCGTATGCCTTTTATTCGCTGCTTTCATTTGCGGCAGCTGCGGTAATGTTTTTTGTGCAGAAGGAATCGACCGATTTTCTTGCGGAAAAGCTGCTGAGAATTTTCACTCTCGGCGGAATTTCAACTCTGTGGTTTCTGCCGTCGATTTTTATCGGAAGAGCACTTTTTGAAAGAGTGTACAGCAAAAAGCAAAGCGGTACAACAAGACTGTTGAGGTTAGGTGTAGAGCTTGTGTTTGTTGTTGCAGCATCTTCTCTGTACGGTGATGTAGAATTTAAAACAGAGGTTTCTCTGTATTATGCAGCTTCTATGATTTTGCTTGTGATTTTGAAAGGTCTTATTGCATTCTGGTTTATTGCTGTTGGCTATGAAATCGGAAAGCTCAGAGCGAAGCTTAATCCGTGCGTTGCAGTAAGATGGATTTCATCACTTGCACTTGTTGCTGTTTCGGTTGTTTTTGCCGTTTTCAACAAGGATGTGGATTTCAACAACGGCTCTCTCGGGGCACAGCCCTGGAAGTTCTTTGTAACCGGTATCTGCGGATCCTTCGGAGTGATTGAAATTCTCAGCCTGATTTACAGCAGATTTTCGCTGCGTTTTCTTGAGTATGTAGGCGAGAATTCGCTGTTCGTTATGGCAACGCATCTTCCGCTTTATATTGTTCCTGTATTTTCTCTCGTTGCAGAAAAGCTGCTTTCGGCTGAGGGTGGTGCAATGGATTATTTCAGAGCAATTGCTGTTTTTGCGGCGACTCTTGTGGCGGAATGGATATTCATAACAGTAAAGAATAAAGCCACGGAAAAGGTGAAAAACAAAAAAATAGCCGCATTTCTCAGGCGTATATAAAAATAATCAAGGGGTTAACCTTAATAAAGGAAAACAAATATCAAAACCGTTGTAAAAGCATAAACATGAAGCTTTACAACGGTTTTTGCTGTTATATTATACAGACTTAATTTGATTTTATAAGATGAATCCTGAATGCCGGGTACTAAAAAGGGGCTGTATTTTTTACAGCCCCTTTTTAAATTTGTTACCATGTGATGTCGTAGATAAACATCTCGTTGAGAAGTCTTGCTGAACCTGCAACATCAGCAAGTGTAACGCTGAGATCAGCATTGATGTCAATTACAACATGATGGGTGATTGAAAGCACCTGATCAGTTTCGGGATTGTAAACACATTCAAACACACAGTCTCTGTAGCCGAGTGTGAAATCGTTGAGTGTGATAATCGGGAATTTTGATGTGATGTTTTCAACCTCGTCCAGAATTTCCTTTCTTGAAAGAGGCTGCATTACAGCACCGTGATTTGAAACGGGAACAAGTGTGTCAGCAGGAGTGGGCTCGCAGTTCATTTCTTCCTTGAGAGCAAAACTGATTTTCTTTGTGCCGTCACCGACATCTTCACACTTTGCCCATTCAACTGCGCTGTAATCGGTAAGCACGCATCCGACGTCAGTGTTGTGGATAGGCATATCCCATTTGATGTCCTCACTGCCGGCAGATCTTATGAGCTCCTCACAGCTTTCTTCTGATGTGAGATAGCCTGAAGCAATTTCAATAATGAGGTTGCCGGCACTGCCGAAATTACGGTATTCTTCGGGAAGTACCTGGTATTCCTTTTTCTTGTAAGCAGGCTTCTCCTGTTTGAACTTGTTTACAAGGAGAGTATATTGATCAATAATCTCCTTTGTTTCTGTCAGATCGCCGTTGTTTGCCGAAGGAGCTCCGACGGGTGTGCTTTCTGTGTTTGCAGGAGCCTGAGCAACAGGCTGATTCTGAACGGGAGCCGAAGTTGTTGCTGTGTTATGCACAACTGCAGTTGCAGGTGTTGTGTTAATGGCAGGAAGAACACCGTCAACATTAACATTTACATCTGTCGGAAGTGCAAGAACAACAATTACGCATGCGAAAAGAGTAAGCAATACAATGAAAACTGATTTCTTGTTCATAACTCAGATCATCCTCCGATTATTCTTTGGTGAAAAGAGGTCTTGCAACATAGCTTGTGTGGAGAAGCTCGTGAGCCTTGTGGCTGTTGGGTTCGCCGAGATATTCTGCATAGACTGCTTTCACATCTTCGTTGAGATGGCTCTTTCTGAGAGGACGGTTTTCATCGTTCTTGTAAAGAGCAGAAGCTCTGAGAGCCTTGAGATCTGTGAAGTTGCGTACGGATGCAGGCTGAACGGGCTGACCGCCGCCGTTGATACAACCGCCGGGACATCCCATGATTTCGATGAAGGTGTAATCAGCTGTGCCGTCCTTGACCTTGTCCATGAGAACCTTTGCGTTCTTTGTGCCGCTTGCGATTGCAACCTTTACATCAAGGTCGCCAAGCTTGTAGGAAGCTTCCTTCACGCCTTCCATACCGCGGACATCGTGGAATTCGGGATTTTCAAGCTCTGTACCTGTGATAACCTCAGCTGCTGTACGAAGAGCTGCTTCCATAACACCGCCGGTAGCACCGAAGATAACTGCAGCGCCTGTTCCCTGACCGAGAGGAGCATCGCAGTCCTCGTCGGGAAGAAGGTTGAAGTTGAGACCTGCTGTGTTGATCATTCTGCCAAGCTCTCTTGTTGTAAGAACATAGTCAACATCGGGATAACCTGCACCGTTTTCGTCATCTCTGCCGCATTCGAATTTCTTTGCTGTACAGGGCATAATTGCAACGGAAACAATCTTTGAGGGATCAATGCCGTTCTTTTCGGCATAGTAGCTCTTGATGATTGCACCCTGCATCTGCATGGGAGACTTACAGGTTGAAAGGTGGTCAAGCTCTGTGGGATAGTAGTGCTCACAGTACTTGATCCATCCGGGTGAACAGGATGTGATCATGGGAAGAACACCGCCGTTCTTCACACGTGAGAGAAGCTCTGTTGCTTCTTCCATAATTGTAAGGTCAGCGGCAAAGTTGGTGTCGAAGACCTTGTCAAAGCCGAGGCGGCGAAGAGCAGCAAACATTTTGCCTGTTACATCTGTGCCGACGGGAAGACCGAAGCATTCGCCGAGGGTTGCTCTTACTGCGGGAGCAGCCTGAACAACAACGTATTTTTCAGGATCGTTGATTGCTTCAAAGACCTTGGCTGTGTCGTCCTTTTCATAGATAGCACCAACGGGACAGTTTACAATACACTGACCGCAGGAGATACATGAAGTTGCATTGAGAGGAAGCTCAAAAGCAGAGCCGATGTGAGTGTCGATACCTCTTGCATTTGCACCGATAACGCTGATTTTCTGATTGTCGCAGGCAGCAACACAGCGGCGGCAGAGGATACACTTGTTGTTGTCTCTTACCATATGAGCAGCGGAGTAATCAAGCTCGTAAACGGGCTTGTCACCGTCATACTTGTCAGCTTCGGAAACGCCGTATTCAAGGCAGAGCTTCTGAAGCTCGCAGCTTCCGCTTCTTACGCAGGTAAGACATTTTCTGTCGTGTGCTGAAAGGATGAGCTCAAGAGTTGTTTTTCTTGAAGCACGCACCTTTTCGCTGTTTGTAAAGATTTCGGTGCCGTCTCTTTCAATGGGGAAAACACAAGCAGCAACAAGGCTTCTTGCGCCCTTGACTTCAACAACACAGAAACGGCAGGCGCCGATTTCGTTGATGTCCTTGAGGAAGCAGAGAGTAGGAATTTCAATGCCTACCTGTCTTGCTGCTTCAAGAATTGTTGTACCGTAAGGCACGCTGCAGGACATACCGTTAATTTTGATGTTAAGCATATTTTCCATTTTCACGTACCTCCTTATTTCTTAATGATAGCATCAAACTTACAGGTTTCTACACAGACACCGCACTTGATGCACTTGTTTGTATCAATGACGTGAGGCTGCTTGACAGCACCGCTGATTGCACCAACAGGGCACTTTCTTGCGCAGGCTGTACAGCCCTTACACTTGTCTTCAATGATTGAGTAGGAGAGAAGCTTTTTGCAGACACCTGCGGGACACTTCTTGTCAACAACGTGTGAAACATATTCTTCGCGGAAGAATTTCAGTGTTGCAAGAACGGGGTTAGGAGCTGTCTGTCCGAGACCGCAAAGTGAGTTTTCCTTGATGTAATTGCAAAGATTTTCGAGCTTGTCAAGGTCTTCGAGAGTTGCGTTGCCGTCAGTGATTTTTTCAAGCATTTCACGCAGTCTCTTTGTACCGATACGGCAGGGAGTACACTTGCCGCAGCTTTCGTCAACTGTGAAGTCGAGGAAGAACTTTGCAATGTCAACCATACAGTTGTCTTCGTCCATAACGATAAGTCCGCCTGAACCCATCATACAGCCGATTGCTGTGAGGTTGTCATAGTCAATGGGTGTGTCCATAAGGTGAGCGGGAATACAACCGCCTGAGGGACCGCCGGTCTGAGCAGCCTTGAATTTTTTGCCGCCGGGGATACCGCCGCCGATTTCCTCAACAATTTCACGCAGGGTTGTACCCATAGGGATTTCAACAAGACCTGTGTTCTTGATCTTACCGCCGAGGGCGAAAACCTTTGTGCCCTTTGACTTTTCTGTACCCATGGAAGCAAAGTATTCGGCACCCTCACGGATGATGGTGGGAATGTTTGCAAAGGTTTCAACATTGTTTTCTGTTGTGGGCTTGCCGAAAAGACCCTTGACTGCAGGATAGGGAGGACGGGGTCTGGGTTCGCCGCGGTTACCTTCAATTGAGGTCATGAGAGCAGTTTCTTCACCGCAGACGAATGCACCTGCACCGAGCTTTACGTGAAGATTGAATTCAAAGCCTGAACCGAAAATATCCTTGCCGAGAAGTCCGAGTTCCTTTGCCTGATTGATTGCAAGCTGGAGGCGTGCAACAGCAATGGGATATTCGGCACGGACGTAGATGTAACCTTCGGTTGCGCCTGTTGCATAGCCGCAGATTGCCATTGCTTCAATGATGCAGTGGGGGTCGCCTTCGAGAACGGAACGGTCCATGAAAGCACCGGGGTCACCTTCGTCAGCATTACATACAACATACTTCTGGTCAGCCTTGTTAGCTGCTGTGAAGCTCCATTTGAGACCGGTGGGGAACCCGCCGCCGCCTCTGCCGCGAAGACCGGAATCCTTGACAATCTGGATTACCTGTTCGGGAGTATATTCTGTCAGACACTTTGCAAGAGCCTGATAGCCGTCGTATGCGATATATTCGTTGATGTCTTCGGGGTTGATAACACCGCAGTTGCGAAGGGCAATTCTCTTTTGCTTTTTGTAGAAGTCGGTGTCGTTAAGACCCTTGATTTCTGTGGTAGTGACTGTCTCCTTGTAAAGAAGGCGCGTGACCATACGGCCCTTGTGAAGATGCTCTTCAACGATTTCGGGCACATCCTCAACCTTTACTTCTGAGTAGAAGCAGCCTTCGGGATAGACAATCATGATAGGACCTAATGCGCAAAGACCGAAGCAACCTGTACGGATAACCTGAACTTCATTTTCAAGACCCTTTGCCTTGATTTCAGCTTCCATTGCTTCGATGATTTTCTGTGAGTTTGAGGAAGTACAGCCGGTACCGCCGCAAACGAGAACATGGGAACGATACATTTAACTTTCCTCCTTATTTTTTGAGTGCGCCTACTGTGTATTCAGCAACGGGGTTTCCGTTTACAATGTGTTCAAGCACAATTTTTGCAACCTTTTCTTCTGTCAGCTGAACATATGTCACCTTTTCCTTGCCGGGAACGAGAACCTCAGCAATGGGTTCGTACTGACACATACCGATGCAGCCTGTCTGCGCAACGGTTGCATTTTTAAGACCGCGTTTTGCAATCTCATCAACAAATTTGTTCATTACAGGTCTTGCACCTGCTGCGATACCGCAGGTTGCCATGCCGACAACAATTCTTGTAACCTCGCTTGAGTCATCTCTTGTTGTCATCTGAGCCTTTGCGGCATCTCTTAAAGCCATAAGTTCTTCAAGTGTTTTCATGGGTTTACACCTCCGTAAGTTGTTTTGTGTTTTCAGTCATAAATTCTCTCAGCCAGGAAGTAATGGACGGTTCGCTGAAAGGAACGCCGCCGAGAATCTCCCTGAGAGTCCTTGTGTCAAGGGTAAAGCTCTTTTCGTCAAGACTGCGGACGTAAAGAAAATCAATGTGCTCATTCATTGTGATGAGCATAACCATCGTTGAAGTCATATCTCCGACGGGAATGAAGTCCAGGTGATCGGTTCTGAAAAAGGCGTTGACCTTTGTGCCGACACCGGGCTCGCTTTCGATTTCAAGATAACCGCCGGTCATTTCAGCTGCCATTTTGAAAAGGGGAATTCCCATTCCTACTTTTCTTGTGGTACGTGTTGTGAAAAAAGGATCGCGTACCGAAGCGACCTGTTCGGCTGTCATACCCTTACCGTTGTCGTAAATACCGATAAGCAGTTCGTGCTTTTCTGTGTTTTCTTCAAGTCTGATTTCAATCAGTGACGCATCTGCGGTGATTGAATTCTGAGCAATGTCAAGCACATTCAGTGAAAGCTCTCTCATTATTCGTATTTTGCAAGAATACCTTTGACGTCGGCTGCTGTGATTTTTCCGTAAACATCATCATTGACTGTGATTACGGGAGCAAGACCGCAGGCACCGATACAGCGGCAGGCTGTAAGTGAGTATTTGCCGTCAGCAGTACACTCTTCAGCGTTGATGCCCAGCTGAGCTGAAAGCTCGTCAAGAATTTCCTGAGCGCCTTTTACATAGCAGGCTGTGCCGAGACATACGGAGATAGCATATTTGCCTTTGGGTGAAAGAGCAAACTGAGCGTAGAATGTTGCAACGCCGTAAACTTTTTCAAGGGATACGTTCATACCGTCGGCAATTTTCTGCTGAACCTCGAAGGGGAGGTATCCGTAAATTTCCTGAGCAACCTGCATTACATGCATGAGCATACTTGCGTCGCCTGTGCATTCAGCGATGACGGCATCAAGCTTTGCTGCCTGCTCAGGTGTGTCCTGGAACGGGATTTTGCTGATTTTTTTAAGCATTGACTTTATCCTCCTTTAAACGGTTTTCCGTTAAATTTGCGGGAAATGTACATTCCTGCTGCTGCGAAGAATGCATAATTATCCATACTGTTAAATGATAACATAAGACAAGCTTTTTTTCAATAATATAGTGCTAAAAAAGCTTTTGGTCATATAGTAAAAAATAACAGAATTTTTTCGTCAAAATTACCATCTTCCGTTAAAATAATTGTTTCTGTAATCAAAAGAACCGTAAGCTCCTTTTCGGAAGCTTACGGTTCTTTATATACATGTTTCAGCTTTACTGCTTTCCGAGAATTGCCTCAAGGCATTCCTCGCTTTCCTTTTCGTCAAAGGTGTGGTAATGAATCTCAAGCACATCTCCCGAGGTTATGCCTGTGTGGGAGTGATGGTGGCGTGAGGGCTTTTTCTGAACGGAAAGCACTGTGCATTCAGGCGGCCAGAGGATGTCGCGTATCTGCTTGCCTTCTGCAAAACAGCCTTCCCTGACAGTGAACTTTTTGTCGAGGATTTTTTCTTCCTTTCCCTTGCGGAGATTTTTCAGCTTGCCTTCAATGACAATATCCGTGAAATCGTGGATGCCGAGAGTTTCAACAGTGATGTAAGCTGTTGAAACAGCAGCCATAACAGGCAGAATGTTGCCGGTGCCGCCTAGGGCTTCAATTGCAAATGCCGTTGCCATAATCGGTGTGCGTGAGGTTGCCGCAAGGAATGAGACAATGCCGAAAATGACTGTTGAGACATAGTACTCCTCGGGAAGAATTCCCGCAACAATCATCAGCTTTGCACAAAGTCCGCCGACAATTGCACCAAAGCAGAGAGTGGGAACAAAAAGTCCTCCGGTGATGCCGATGTTGTTTGCAGTGATAATCAGAATTGCTCTGACGCAGAAAAAAACAATCATAAGTCTGAAAGTTCCGTGACCTTCAAGGATTGACTCAATCAGAGCATCACCCGAGCCGAGACAGTCGGCAGAGAAAAAGCCGATGAGAGCCGTTGAAACAAAAATGGTGATGACTTTGAGGGCGAACGGAAGTCCGGTCAGCTTTTTTTCAATGAAGGTGTGGACGAGGCTGTAAAGCTTTGTGAAAGCAGCACCCGAAAGTCCGCAGACAAGACCTGTGACAATTGCCACCCAAAGAAGGCTGAGAGGAATAACAGCTTCAATTTCAATGTGGAACATTGAAGCGCTCATTCCTGCAAGGGGACACAGAAACTGCATAACAGCGGTGCTTGTGATTGCACTTACTGCCGAGGTCATAAAAAGTGTGGGCGAAAAACGTCGGTGAGCTTCCTCAAAGGCGAAAAAGATGCCTGTGAGAGGTGCCCCTGTTGCGGCTGCAAAGCCCGCGGAAGCGCCGCCGGTCATAATGAATCTTTCCCATGCAGGATGTTTTTTTGCAAAAATTCTGACGGTGCCTTTGCCCACAGCCGTTCCCATCTGAATTGCAGGACCCTCAGTTCCGAGAGGTACACCGCAAAAGTAAGTCAGGAGAGCACTCGGAAAAAGCAGAAAAACGGTTTTAATCCAGTTTAAGCTTGCGAGACCGCGAAGCTGTGTTATAGCAGTCGGAATGCCGCCGCCCTTGCAGTCAGGTGCAAAGGTGAGAATCATCGCACTGATGCCGCCGAGAGCAGCCGCACCGAGCAGAAGCAGTGGCAGAAATACACCGTTCTGACGGACAAAGCCGAAAATCTCCTGCGAAAGCGGAACAAGATTTGAAACCGCCAGCTTGAAAAGGAAAATCAGACAGGCAGTGAAAAATCCGGTGATTCCCGAATAGAAAACGCAAGGCAAAAGAATGTTTTTGATATAGGTTATCCGTGATTTTTTCATTGTTTTATTCTCCCGTTAAAAGATAACAGGGCATTTAAAAAAGACAGGCAGTTGCCTGTCTTTAAGCCGCTAAGGAATTATTCAAGATTGAAGAGCTTTTTGAAAAAGTCAGCGATGAGTGTGAAGATGTAAGAAAGATCTTCCCAGAACATAAGAACGCCCCAATCGGGTTCTGCTACTACGCCGTTTTCATCATAATACTGATTGTTATCTGCTGCCATTGTTATTTCCTCCTTGAAAATTAAAATCTGTTTTCGTCTTTATTATATACATCCATTAACAGTTTGTCAATAATTTAACAGGATTTTTCGGCGGCGGAAATGCGCTTTTGCATATAAAGGCTAAATACGAGAAGCAAGGGGAAAACAACTGCAAAAAGCAGACCTTTTGAAATGCTTCCCGAAAAAACAGTTGTCATTTTTCCTACAAGTGACGGACCCGTTGTGCAACCCAGGTCACCGAAAAGTGCAAGCAGGGCAAACATAACCGTTCCGCCTTTAGGAAGCTTTTCAGCAGCAAGTGAAAAGGTTGCAGGCCACATTATTCCGACGGAAAGGCCGCAGAGTGCACACCCGGCAAGTGAGAGTGCGGGCAGAGGAGAAAGTGCCGTTACAAGGTAGCAGAAAATGCAGAAAAATCCACTTACTGTCATTACCTTTGTCAGCGGAATTTTCCGTGACAGCTGTGCATAGCCTACACGGGCGCTTCCCATCAGAGCTGCAAAAAGGCAGGGACCGAGGAGATCGCCGACGGTTTTTGAAACCTTCAGTCCCGATTCGGCAAAAAAGGATGCCCACTGACTCATTGCAATTTCACTTGCACCTGCACAGAGCATAAGAAGTGCAAAAACATAAAACAGCTTTGTTCTGAGAAGTCCTCTGATTCCGAGACTTTCACCTTTTGCGAGTACGGGCGGAACCGGAACAAGAGTGAAAAGGATTCCGTTGAAAAACGGAACGAGCGCCCAGAAAAAAGCAAGGTATCTCCAGTTTTCCGTTCCAGAGAAAATGAAGTAAACTGTTGAAATGATTACAACAAGCATCTGCCCCCAACAGTAAAAGGAGTGAAGCAGGCTCATCTGTGCCGCTTTTCTTTCACCGGGACAGGCTTCAACAATGGGACTTATCACAACCTCAATCAGTCCACTTCCGACAGCGTAGGTGACAACTGAAATGAGAATGCCCGTGTAAGGGTCGGTGACAAAGGGGAAAATACCCAGACCCGCAAGTCCTGTGAATGCAAAAAAGTGGGCGGCAAGTACACATTTTCTGTAACCGAGTCTGTCAACAAATGCAGTTGAAGCAAGGTCAACAAAAAGCTGAACACCGAAGTTGACCGCAATCAGCAGCGAAAGCTGAGAGTAGCTGAGCTCAAAGCTCTGCTGAAAGGTGAGGAAAAGCAGGGGCAGAAAATTGTTGACAACTGACTGCACAAAGTAACCCGAATAGCAGGCATAAAAAGTATATCTGTAATTTTTTAACATAGTCATAAGGAGAAAATCCTCCGCAGATGAGTTTTCTGTATGATAACACAAAAACAGAAGCAGTTCAATATTTTTGAATTTTTCTTGTTGTTGCATCTTGAAAAAAGATGAGTGATAATGTATAATCTTTCCTGACAGATAATTCTTTGAAGCAAATAAAAAGGAGAGAAAACAATGAGTATTATCAGTAAAGTAATCACAGTCTTTATGTCACTTCTGCTTACATTCTATGCCGGCATCGGTTTTGTAGGCAATGTCAGCGACGAATATACCGAGGGTAAGTACAAGAATGTTATTCTTCTTATCGGCGACGGTATGAGCTTTGAGCACATTGATGCAACAGAAAAATATCATAATGTTGATCTTGTAATGAACAATATGCCCGTTCAGCTTAAAAGCGACATTGACTCATTCATCATTCCTGCAACAGACTCAGCAGCAGGCGGCACAGCCCTTGCAACAGGTATGAGAGTGTGGATCAATTCCGTAGGAGTTTATTCTTTTGATCCTTTCTCATATGATGATATCAACGTGCCACTCAACCTCGGCGAGCTTGTCAAGGCGGACGGCAAGGCAACAGGTGTTGTCACAACAGACAAGACCTCGGGTGCAACTCCATCTTCCTTCTCAGCTCACGTTTATGACAGAGGAATGGAAGAAGAAATCTGTGAAGACCAGCTTGTCAACGGCTTTGATCTCATCTGGGGCGGTGCAACAGACAGCATCAACAAGCAGAACACTGCAGAAAACGGCTGGACTTATATCAGCAACAGAGACGAAATGAACGCACTTGAAGCAGGCTCACGCTCATTCGCTCAGTTCAATTACAGCGATCTTTACAACTGTACAGATAATTATAACACTCCCACAGTTGAGGAAATGACAACAAAGGCTATTGAGCTTCTTTCTGCAAACGAAAAGGGCTTCTTCCTTATGGTTGAGGGTGCTTGCATCGACAAGTTCTCACACGATAATATTATGGACGGCGCTCTGATGTGCACAGAGGAATTTGACAAGGCAGTTGCAGCAGCACTTGACTTTGCCGAAAAAGACGGCGAAACACTTGTTGTTGTTACAGCAGACCACGGCACAGGCGGACTTACTCTTAACAGCGAAACAGGTGAATACTACTTCACACACGGCACACATAACATCACAGATGTTCCCGTCTATGTTTCCGCAACAGATGCAGGCTTCACATCGGATGAAGAAATTTTCAACAGAAACATTCCTGTTCAGATTGCAAGAGTTATGGGCTACGGCAAGGATCAGTTCCCTGCTTCAAAAGTAACAATAAAATAAAACGGTAATCGGTTTTCAGCCGGGCGATGCAATGTCGCCCGGTATTTTCTTTGTAAAGGCTGCAGATTATGATTTTTTTCGCTTATTGCCGGGCATAATATTACATTGAAAACAATGAAAGCGAGTGAACAAAATGAAAAGAATCATACCTGCGCTTATGCTGGTTTTATGTATTTTACTGCTTGGTGGGTGCGGAAAAAGCGAAAACGGAAAAACAGAAAACAACCACACTTCATCTTATATCAGTGACGATAAGTCTGTGAATTTTCTTACAGGCGAGAAAACCGATGAAAGCTCCGGCTTTATTCCGAGACCCGTTGCGGTAACCGTCAACAACATTATTGATTCGCTTCCGCAGTACGGACTTAGTGAAGCCGATATTCTGACGGAGATGCCTGTCGAGGGTGGGATAACAAGACTTATGGCTCTTTACTCCGATTACAGAAAAGTGCCCTCAGTCTGCTCTGTGCGCAGTTGCCGATATTACTTTCCTGTTTTTGCAATGGGATTTGACGCGGTTTACTTCTGTTTCGGAAGCAATGAAACTCTTGCAACTCCTTTTCTTGAAAGCTCAGGCATTGATTACATTGACGGAAACAGAATCTATTCGGGTGAGCTTTTTTACAGAGATGAGCAGCGCCTCGAAACTTATTCTTCCGAGCATACGGTTTATATCAGTGGCAGGGAGCTTGAGACTGTTTTTGAAAATTACGGCTTCAGAAAAAAACTTGACACCTCAAAAGGAAAAACCGCCTTTCCGTTTTCGGATGCTGAGATAAAGGGTGATGCTGTCTGCGGAAAAATCAGTGCTGTTTTTTCACAGTCCTATTACAGCACTTTTTCTTATGATGAAGCAAGGGGAACATTTTTCAAAACTCACGGTGAACAGCCGCACATTGATTCTGTCAGCGGCAGACAGCTTGAATTTGAAAACGTTTTCATTCTTTATGCCGACAAGGGGCTTTACGGTTCAACGAATCTTGTTGAGCTTGACTGGCACGAAGGAAAAGGAGTCTATGCAACCAAAGGCACCGTGCAGAAAATTTCCTGGAAAAAGGAGAGCGAAAGCTCACCGCTTGAATTTTTTGATGCTTCGGGAGAGAAACTTCAGCTCAACAAAGGAAGAAGCTATATCGGTGTCGGAGTTGATGAAATCACACTTTGAGTCTTACTGTTGACTAACGCACCGTTTAATGTTATTATGGTAAAAAATAACTTTATTCAAGAGGTGCTTTATGATAAAAAAATCTCTTTGCGGAAGCTGGAAACTGACAGATGCAACAGGTGAATTCTCGCTTGAAGCAACTGTACCCGGCTGCAATTATCTTGATCTGATGGATGCAAAGCTTATCAAGGATCCTTTTTACGGTGAAAACGAAAAGGAAGTTTACTGGGTAAGCGAGCGTGACTGGATATACGAAAAATGCTTTGAACTTACCGAAAGTGAGCTTCAGGCTGAAAAAATTGCACTTATCTGCAAACGCCTTGACACAATCTGTACTCTTTATCTTAACGGTGAAAAAATCGGCGAGGGTAAAAACTGCCATCTTGCTTATGAGTTTGATGTTAAAAAGCACCTTGTTGCAGGCGAAAACATCCTTTCTGTTGCATTTGAATCTCCTGTAAATTATGTAAAAACAAGATACGAAAAGGAAAAAACTCCGCCTAACTCAAACGGACAGAACGGTATCGTAAGAATCCGTAAGCCTCAATGTCATTTTGGTTGGGACTGGGGTCCTGTGCTTCCCGTCAGCGGAATCTGTGATGATATTTACCTTGAAATCAGAAACGAAGGTAAAATCACCGATATGAAAATCCGCCAGAAAAAGAATGAGGACAAATCATTTACTGTTTCGGTAAAACTTGAGGGTGATTTCTACGAAGGCGAAAAGGCGGAAATCTCACTTGTTTCACCCGACGGTGAGGTGATGAAGCTCAAGGGCACTGAGGGAGAATTTGTTGTTGCTGACCCTCAGCTCTGGTGGACACACGAAATCAACGGCAAAAAAGAGCAGGCTCTCTATACCGTCAGAGCAACACTTAAAAACGGCAGAAAAACAAGCCACACCGTTGAAAAGCAGATCGGTCTTCGCACAATTGAGCTTGACAGAAGTGCCGATGAATACGGTGAAACCTTCCGCTTCATTCTCAACGGTGTACCTCTTTTCATCAAGGGTGCAAACTTCATTCCCGGCGATTCAATCCCCACACGTTACACAAAGGATAAGATAGAGTATCTTCTTGATACGGCTCTTTATTCAAATATGAACATGCTCAGAGTCTGGGGCGGCGGATATTATGAAAGCGATGACTTTTATGAGCTTTGCGACAAAAAAGGCATCCTTATCTGGCAGGACTTTATGTTCGCCTGTCAGGCATATCCTTTCTTTGACGATGCTTTCCTTGCAAATATCAAAAAGGAAATTGAATATAATATAAAGAGACTTCGTCATCACGCCTCACTTGCCCTCTGGTGCGGTAACAACGAAATTGAAACAATGGCAATGGGCTGGCTCAATTTCCCGAAATACATCAAGTGGACAGAAAAATTCTTCCACAACATTCTTCCCGAGGAAGTCAGAAAGTTTGACGAGGACACACCCTTTATTCCCGGTTCACCCTGCGGTACGGGTCATATGAAGGAAGTTGACAGTGATAACTACGGTGATATTCATCTCTGGGCTGTATGGCACGGCTTGCAGAATATGAAGTATTACCGCAAGCGTATGACACGCTTCTGCAGTGAGTTCGGATTTGAAAGTCTTCCTGACATCAAAACAATCCGCACCTTTGCCGAAAAAGAGGATTACGACATTCATTCACCTGTTTTCTCAGCTCATCAGAAGTGTAATTCCGGCAATGACAAAATGCTTTATTACATCGCATCACGCTTCCGTCTTCCTGAGAAGTTTGAGGATCTTATCTATCTTTCACAGGTTACACAGCTTGAGTGCATCAGCGATGCAACAGAGCACTGGCGCAGAAACAAGGGCAGATGTAACGGCTCAATTTACTGGCAGTTCAATGATTGCTGGGGTGTATGCTCTTGGGCAAGCATGGACTACTACGGTAACTACAAAGCACTTCAGTACCGTGCAAAGCATTTCAATGCTCCTGTTTCCGTTTCAATTGAGGACAAGGACGGCAAGGTAAAGCTTCACATCCTCAACGACAAGCCTAAAAAGCAGAACCTTACACTCGTATGTAAAATTTTTGACTTTGAAAATGGCATCATCCAGGAAAAGAGCCGTGATTTTGAAGTCGGTGCACTTGAAAACACAGAATGCTTTACAATTTACGAAAAGCAGCTTGGCAGACGCCATGACCTTTCACGCACAGGCGTAAAGGCAGAGCTTTACAAAAACGGCAGACTCATCAATGAAAAGACATATCTGTTCAGACCTGAAAAGAAGCTTCAGCTTACAAAGCCTGAGATGAAGCTTACGACTGAGGTTGTCGGCGATGAAATTGCAATCACAGTCAAGAGCGACCGCTTTGCAAGACTTGTAAGAGTTGAAAACGAATTCTCAACTCTGCCTCTTTCAGATAACTATTTTGACCTTCTTCCCGGTGAAAGCCGTACAGTTACAATGAAGCTTGATGAAAAGCTCGATCTTCGTCAGCAGCAGGATAGCTTCTCTCTTATGTGCGCAAACGCTATCCCTGCAAAAAGCAGCGAGCTTTATGATCTTAAAGAGAGAGCAAGAGTATTCCTCAAGCCCGAAAATATCGGTCAGTGGGTATATTACGGACAGAAGGGACGTCAGGAGTAAGAGTAGTCAGTAGTCAGGAACCCGCCACGAATTCGTGGCGGGTTTTTGTGGAAGGTACAGTAAGGACACGGCTTGCCGTGTCCTTTTTGTTGTTTGCGGATAGAAATGTTGAAAAATAATATCATTCTGCTATAATGAGATTACAGACAAAAAATGATGTTACATTATATTAAGAATGTAAGGTGATGTGCTTTTGAAAACGTATGAAAAAATAATGGCTGTTATTGCATTTGTTCTGTTACATATAAGTGTTATAGTGTTTTCTGCTTATAGTGCTATGGGTGGTTTGCCGATTATAAAAATCGGCATAGTGATATTTGGCGTAATATTGTTTGCGTATGTTTTATATGTTTTTTTGAGTTTGTTCAAGGACAAAACAAGTATGGTTGTTTTGAAAATAATATATTTTGTTGTTTTATTTATAGCTATTTTGGTTCAGTGTATAGGATTGATGCTTGATGGCACATTTATGAGTATAATATAATAAAACAAACGGGTGGCAATTCGCCGCCCGTTTTATCGTTCTGAACGCCGACAGGCGTGCCTGACTACTGACTCCTGACTACTCTGCAACTCACCTTGCCGTTACTCGGCCCTCGGCCCTTGGCCTTTGGCCCTCAAATCCCCATTCGCCGGCCCCTCAAGTACTCTGCCTTCGCCGTCAAACCTTGAACCGTGGCAGGGACAGTCCCATGAGTGCTCGTGCTCATTCCATTTAAGTGCACAACCAAGGTGCGGACATCTCGGCTTAGTGGGTGTAAGCATACTTACCGTTGTTTCAAGAGCGTTGACGGCAAGCTGTGGGTGAAGCATTGACCGTGACGGTGAGAAAATGTCGGCATAATCATTGGTTTTGCCGAAAATCAGGTCTTTCAGAATCATTGCCGATACCATTGAAAAGCTCATGCCCCACTTGTTGAAGCCCGTAGCAACAAAAAGGTCGGGTGTCTTTTTTGAGTATTGCCCGATATAGGGCAGTCCGTCAAGAGTCATACAGTCCTGTGCCGCCCAATGAAAAGCCTCCTCGCTTTTCGGATAAAGCCGCCTTGCTGTTTTTCTCAGCTCATTCCAGCTTCCACCCTTTTTGCCCGTTCTGTGTGAGCCTCCTCCGAGCAAAAGATATTTGCCGTGATTACGGAAGGAAAGTCCCTTTTCACTTTCATCAAGGTACATTCCGTTTATATCGCCTGCATTTTTAAGAGCGAGGACATAGGAACGGTGCTGATAAAGCTTAAGGGAAAAAAAGCCGTGCTTGTTGAAAATCGGAAAATGTGTTGTCACAATGACCTTTTCGGCTCTGGCTCTGAAATCTTTGCCGTAGTAGAATTTTCCGTCAAAGCCGATGATGTGTGCGCTTTCACGGATGTTGAGGTTTTGTGAGATTCTGCCTGCAAAGGCTACAGGGTCAAACTGTGCCTGAAAGGGGAATTTCACCGCACCGAGAACATCGAAGGGCAGCTCGGAAAGCGAAGGGCAGAAGGATGCCTTTGCTCCGATTTTTTCAAGAGCCTCCATTTCAGCGTCGAGCTTTCCCGAATCCGAGAGAGAGTAAATATAGTTGTCCTTTCGGGTGAAAGAGCAGTCGATATCCTCACACATACGGGTATATTCTTCTATTGCTTTTTCGTTGATGCGGTAGTACTTTTCTGCCGTTTCGGTGCCGTATTTTTTTGTTATGTCAGCGTAAATAAGATTGTGCTGTGATGTGATTTTTGCCGTAGTGTTACCGCTTGTTTTACGGCAGATTCTGTCTGCTTCAAGAAGAATATAATCAACACCGAGCTTCTGCAGCTGATAGGCACAAAGCAGACCGCAGAGTCCTCCGCCGATGATCAGCACATCCGTTCGTATGTCTTTTTCGGGTGCAGCAAAGGATGGGAGACTGTTTTTGTCAAGCCACAAGGATTTCATTATCATCACCGTGAATATTATTGGCTCACAGCTATTGAAATATTAACAATTGCGTGATAGAATCTAATTATTATCCGAAACAACTGAAAGGGGAAAACTTATGGGTAAATATGCAATTTACGGCGCAGGCTCTCTCGGTACGGTGCTTGGCGCTTTCATTACAAAAAACGGCGGTGAGGTTGAGCTCGTAAACCGTAACAAGGCACACGTTGCCGCACTTAACGAAAAGGGAGCAAAAATTATCGGTACTGTTGAAATGACAGTTCCGGTCAAGGCAATTACTCCCGATGAAATGTCAGGTGAGTATGATGTTATTATTCTGCTTACAAAGCAGCTTTTCAACAAAGAGGTTGTCACAATGCTCAAGCCCTTCCTTTCCGAAAAGGGCGTTATTGTAACCTTGCAGAACGGTATTCCCGAGCCGGGCATTGCAGAAATTATCGGTGAGGATCACACTATGGGTTGTGCTGTTGAATGGGGCGCAGCTCTTGTTGAGCCCGGTGTCTGTGAACTTACAAGCGAAACAGACAGCCTTTCTTTCCATATGGGTAAGATGAAAGGTATCACAGACGAGCAGTTTGAAACCGTAAAAAAACTGCTTGAATATATGTGTCCCGTCCACGAGGAAGAAAATCTGATGGGCGCACGTTGGTCAAAGCTTCTCATCAATGCAACATTCTCAGGTCTCGGCACAGTTGTCGGTGGCAGATTCGGCGATGTTTCCGAGGATGCCGATGTTAAAAAGATTGCAATTCGCTGCATGAAAGAATGCATTGATGTCGGTCACGCAACAGGCGTTGAATTTGCACCCGTTCAGGGCAAGGATATAACAAAGCTCTTCTATTATAAAGGCGCTCTCAAGCGTGCGTTTGCCCTCTTCCTTCTTCCCATTGCGATGAAGAAACACAGAGCAATTGAACCCTCAATGCTTCAGGACCTTCGCAACGGCAAGCCCTGCGAGGTTGATGCTATCAACGGCGTTGTTTGCGAATGGGGCCGCAAGTTCAATATCCCTACCCCCATCAACGACAGAATTGTTGAAGTTATCAAAAAAGAGCAGTCAGGCGAACTCAAGCTTGAAAAATCAAACATCAGACTTTTTGATGACCTTCTTTAATATTAAAAATTTCAAGTGTCGGTGCCAAAATCTGCCGGCACTTGATTTTTTATTTCCGAAATGATATAATTCATAATAGGATAAAGGGGGTTATTTTATGTTATTAATCTTCAAAAAGATCGTTTTATTCTTTTCGATGGTTTTTGTTTTTATAAAATCAATATTCGGAGGTCTGCTCGGTATAATTAATCCGCCCGAAGAAACAACAACCGTGCCTTCAACTTCGGTTACTGAAACAACAACCGTGCCAACATCGGAGAAAATCACCACCACAGAAACAACAACGGAAACCACCACCGAGGCACCGACCACAACCGAAACAACCACCAAAGCAACAACCACCACAACCAAACCCACCACCACAAAGAAAACAACAACAACCGAATTCGGAACAAGATTCAGTTCCGCTTCGCAGGATAAGCTTGTTGAATTCGGCGGTAAAGATATAAGCGTATTCAATGCAGTTGAGGATACGGCAGACGGCGGATTTATTGCTTGCGGTGTTACAACAGCAACAGACGGCAGTTTTGAAGGCATTGCCTCTTCCTCATGGGCAACAAACTTCTCTTTTATTATGAAATATGATAAGAGCCTTAATGTTGAATGGGTAAAGGCTATCGGCTTTGACACAACACAAACAAGCGTTAACAGCATCACTTTCGAAGATGTTGCCGTTCTCAATGACGGCTCAATTGTTGCTGTCGGCTACTCGTCTTCAGAGAACACAGCATTCAGCCAAGAAACAAAAGGCTCAACAGATGCAGTGATTTACAGATTCACCGCAGACGGAGAAGTTATTTATTCAAAAACATTCGGCGGAAAAGATACCGATGCTTTCTATTCGGTTGACAAAACCTCAACAGGCTATGTTGTCGGCGGTTCAACCGATTCCCATGATAACAGCTTCAGCGGAATTCCGGGCGAAAACTCAAGTGCAATTCTTATTAACCTTGATTTTGACGGCAATGTGCTCTGGAACAAATATCTTACAGGTGATAAGGGCGGAATAATCAAAGGAATCAGCACCGATTCAAACGATAATATCTTTGTTACCTGCATAACCGAATCAACAACAGATAATTTCAAGGCTTTTGAAGAGCTTAACGCAAAGCTTATCAACACAGTTGTTATCAAATATAACTATGCAGGCGAATTCAAATGGTATTATCCCATAGCATCAAGCGCAAGCGATATTTTTGAGGCAGTTGTTGCCGATGATAACGGCGGATGCGTTGTTGCGGGATACTATGAAAATCTGAAGCTCACTTATCCCGACGGAACTCTTAACGGAGTTCACTTCTGCGGCGGAACCGATTCTCTTGTTATCAGAATCAATTCCGACGGTACCAATAAATGGACTAAAATTCTTTCAGGTTATTATGACGATTATGCAACGGCTATAGAAAAGCACGAAGGCGGATTCATCGTCAGCGGTTATACCTATTCATCAAACCGTGAGTTCGGAACAATTAATAATTTAGGCAACGGTGACGGATTCACCGCTTTCCTCACTCCCGCAGGTAACACCGCAGAAATCCTTACAGCAAGCGGATCCCGAACAGATTCGGCAACCTGCATTGCGGTTAACAACATCGGAACTGTTGCCGTTCTCGGCAAAACAGTTTCAAATGACGGAAGCTTTGAAGGAATTAATACTCACCTTACAGACGGTTATATTGAACTTTATAAAAAAGTTTTCAACGGCGTTAATCCCTATACAAGCTTTGCAGTCAAATATTCAACAACAATAAGAAAATATTAAAAAGAAAAGCTCCGTACTTCGGTACGGAGCTTTTTATTATCCTATATCCATTTCGTCATCAAGCACTACGCAAGGCTTTTCAAATCCTTCAAGTTCAAGAACAACAATTTCGTTTTTGCCCTTCTTAAGGAAAGGTGCGGGAAGATAAGCCGACTTCTGGGGACCAACCTCCCAATATCTTGAAAGAACAAATCCGTTAACTATGATTATGCCCTTTTTGAATGTAGGAAGCTTAACAAATGTGTCACAGCATTCATCAATTTCAATTTCTGCTTTAAGGAATACGGGTGTTCCGTCAAAAGCATCAACGCACTCTTTGAATTCAAGGCCCGAAATATCGGTAAGCGGAAGCGGATAATTCTGCCAATGATAAATAAAGTTATTGCCAAATCCGATTCCCTCTGTTATACCTTTGCGGTCACGAAGCTTTGCGCCGTAGTTAACTCTGCCCATATTTTCAACAAGAACCGCAAGCTCATTGCCATCCTTATCTATGCTCACCCTGTTCATAGGCTTTTCATCGTTTCTGTACTGAATGCCTATATATTTATTATCCTTATATATATATGCTCTGTCGTGAACATCCTGAAGGCGAATGGGCTGCTCATCTCTGGGACCTCTTACCTTTGTTTTATAAAGCACAAAACCATAACCCTGATTAAGCTTTTCCATTGCAAGCGGAGTTACAGATTCAACAGGAGTTGAAATATTATCAAGATTATCAAGAAGCTTTGCGGAATATCTGAATTCAATTTCGCCGTAATTCTTTTTCTTTACGGGAGCGGGCATTTCAATTTCGGGAATGGGAGCATACTTTGAAATAACCTCTTTGAATTTATAATATTTCTCTGTGGGCTCACCGCATTCGTTAAGCGGAGCATCGTCATCATAGCTCGAAACTGTGGGCTCATAAGCATCATAATCATTTGCGCCGTTCATATATCCGAAGTTTGTGCCGCCGTGGAACATATAAGCCGAAATGCTTGCACCCATTGAAAGAATATCGTCAAGTGCATCTGCCGCATCCTGCGGGTCACGGCTGTGATGCTCCTCTGTCCAATGGTCAAACCAACCGTTCCAGAATTCGGTGCACATAAGAGGTCCGTCGGGCTGATATTCGCGAAGACGGGCAAACTGCTCTTCTGCTCTTGAACCGAAGTTTGCGGTTTTATGAATTTCAGGCACAGTTCCGCCTGTAAGCATCTGATATTCAGCACCGTCGGAGGTGAAGAAAGGCACATCAATACCTCTCTCCTTCATTCCCTTTGCAAGATAGCGGATATATTCGCTGTCATCGCCGTAGCTTCCGTATTCATTTTCAACCTGAACAAGGATAACATTGCCGCCGTGAGTTATCTGATGATTTTTGAGTCTGGGCATAAAATCATCAAAGAAGCGGTCAACCGCTGCAAGATAATTCTTTTCCATGCAGCGAAGCTGAAGCTCATCATTCTTAAGAAGCCACCAGGGCAGACCGCCGAAATCCCATTCCGAGCAGATATACGGGCCGGGACGAACAATTGCATAAAGTCCGAGTTCTGCCGCAATATCAAGGAACTTCTCAATATCGAGCATACCCTCATAATCAAACTTACCTTCTTCAGGCTCGTGCAAGTTCCACGCAACATATGTTTCAACAGTATTAAAGCCGCAGGCTTTGAGTTTTATGAGTCTGTCCCTCCAATATTCTGCAGGAACTCTGAAATAATGAATTGCACCCGCAATAATTCTGAAAGGCTCTCCGTTAAGCTTAAAGCCGTCTTTTTCAATAGCAAAATTACTCATTTTTTTACACCTCAATCCGGTAATTCTTCTTTTTCATAAGGAAATTCGCTGAAAACTTCAAATTTCTTTGCTCTCATCCAGAGAGATGGGTTGATTTTTATTGTGAATCCGCATCCGTTCGGAGTAAGCCACTCGTGCATCGGAAGCTCGGGAATTCCGTAGGTTGCAAGAATTGCCATTATAACACCGCCGTGCGTTACTATTGCCGCATCGGTGGTTCCCGTTTTCATAAGACCCTCGGCAACCTTTTCAAAGGTTTCGCAAACTCTCTTGCCGAAAGCTTCATTGCTTTCTCCGAAGGGAGGTTCAACGCCTCTTTCACCTGCAAGCCAGCGCGAAAAAACGGGATGGTCTTCAAGCTGCTCGGCTGTTTTGTTTTCAAAATAGCCGAAATTATATTCGATAAAGCCCTCAATTTCAATAGGCTTGTTTTCAGGATAAAGAATGGATGCTGTTTCTTTACAGCGTTTCAAAGGACTTGTAAAAAGCGCCTGAACGGGCGGAAAAACCGTGTCTTCTTTAAGCTGTGCAAGCTGCTTCTTGCCGTCTTCGCTTAAAAGAACATCGGTATGTCCGATGTAGCGGCCTTGCAGATTTTCATCGGTAAGACCGTGCCTGATGAGATAAATCGTATAGGATTTCATTTTTTCCTCCAAAAAACAGGGACTAATTTTATTCAAATTAACAATATACAAACTGTATATTGCTGGGTATAATTATATTACTTAAAGTTTTACGAGGTGATTAAAATGGAAAAGACTCTTCCGATTCTTCTTTCGGAACTTCGCAAATCAAAGGGTATAAGCCAGAAAGAGGCATCTGCAAAGCTCGGAATTTCGCAGGCTCTTCTTTCGCACTATGAAAAAGGCATCAGAGAGTGCGGACTCGGTTTTTTGGTCAGAGCCGCTGATTTCTACGGAGTTTCGTGCGATTATCTTCTTGGCAGAACCAACAGCCCTTCAGGTCTTAATGATAATTCTTCTGAAAAATCAGAAGATGAAGAAACAGATAATCTGCCTATTGTTAAAACTTTTTTAAAAGCAACCGCACAGCTTAAAGACTCTATCTACACCAAAGACAGCAGCATAAGCCAGCGTTTCAACACAGCCTTTGCTCTTCAGCTTTACAGAATAATTCTGTTGCACGCCAATTCCGGATTTCTTCCTAAAAGCTGGGCAGGCAATGCATTTGACGGTGAAAACATTTTCAGCAACATTTTTTATCTTTCACTTATTGATGCCACGGAAAAAACCGTTTTGACACCAAGCCATACCGCAAGCTTCTGCGAGGATGACCCCGTGCCCGATGCGGTTAAAACCGTTGTTGCTTTTGCGGAAGATTATATTCACCAAACATTAAAAGAAAATTTGCCTCATAAATAATATTACAGAGTGACAACCGCCGTTAAGCGGTTGTCACTCTTTTATTATTCTGCCATAAGTTCTTCGTAAAGCTTGATATATTCTCTTGCTGATTTGCCCCAGCTGTTATCGCATTTAAGAGCTCTTTCAACAAGCTTGTTCCAATATTCTTTATCGGAATATGCGGTAAGTGAGCGTCTGATAGCATCAAACATATCATAAGCATCATAGCTCTTGAAGGTGAATCCGTTGCCTTTGCCGTCGCCGCTGTCGGTAATTGTATCCTTAAGACCGCCCGTTTCTCTTACGATGGGGATTGTGCCGTAGCGCAGAGCAACCATCTGCGAAAGACCGCAAGGCTCGCTCTTTGAAGGCATAAGGAACAAATCGCTGCCCGCATAGATTTTTCTTGCCATATCGGGAATAAATCCGATGCGCAGACCAACCTTATCGGGGAAGTTTGCCTGAAGCTCTTTGAAGAAGTTTTCATATTCCTCATCGCCCGAACCGAGCACAACAAGCTGCATATCGGTAAGAGTCAGAAGCTCCCACATAATTCTCTTTATGAGGTCAAGACCCTTATGAGAAACAAGTCTGGTTACGATACCCATAACAGGAACTTCTTCTCTGACGGGAAGATTAAACATTTCCTGAAGAGCCGCTTTATTCTTGCTCTTGTTTGAGAAATCCTTTGCATTATAGTTGAAGAAAATATCCTTATCTGTTTCGGGATTATAATTATCAACATCAATGCCGTTAAGAATACCGCTCAGCTTATAGCTTCTTTCCATAAGAATCGGGTGAAGGCCATGGCTGAACCAGGGATCAAGAATTTCATTTGCATATGTGTTGCTTACGGTTGTTACCTTGTTTGAGCATTCAATGCCGCCCTTCATAAGGTTGAGGCAATCACCGAACTGAACAAGAGGAGCGCATTCTTCTCCCAAGCCGAAAAGGTCGCCGAGAATATCGTTGCCGTATTTGCCCTGATACTGAATGTTATGAATGGTGAACACTGTTTTGATTCCTGTGTAACCCTCTTTATGTCCGTAAATTGTTGTGTAATAAACAGGCACAAGAGCACTCTGCCAGTCATTGCAATGAATAATATCGGGTTTGAAATCAATATAAGGCAGGATTTCAAGCACTGCTCTTGAGAAAAACGCAAATCTTTCACCGTCATCATAATGACCGTAAAGAGTGTTTCTCTTGAAATAATATTCATTATCAATAAGATAATAAATAACTCCGCCCGCTTTGGCTTCAAATATACCGCAATACTGTCTGCGCCACGAAACGGGCACCATAATATTTGTTATAAACTTCATTGAAGCACGCATTTCATCACTGATAGTGCCGTAAAGAGGCATAACAACTCTGCAGGCAACCTTGCGTCTTCTCAAAGCCTGCGGAAGAGAGCCTGCAACATCGGCAAGTCCGCCGCTTGCGGCAAAGGGTAATGCTTCGCTTGCAACATATAAAACTTTCATATAAAAACCTCTTCCTTTCTTATTCAAAAATTACGGTTGTGTAATATATATCCTGATACTTAACAACGCCTACACCGATTTTAGTTGTGTTGATACTCATAGCCTTTGAATTGAGCGAGGATTTGATTTCCTGATAGAGCTGATTACCGCCGTAAGCGGTTGTAAATGTGTTTGCGCCCGCCGCATCAGGCTTGCCGTAAGTTTCAGGCTTCGCCATACCAAGGCTGTTTGACCTTGCACTTATTTTGAGGTTTGTGTCATAGGAAAGCGGGGCAAGACCGAGCTGCGCTCTGTCTTCATTAAGCTGAGTAACAATATTCTGTGCAAGAACATCGTCTCTGTCAACACCGTTGCTCAGGTCAACATTTATTCTTCCCGTTGTTGTTTCCTCAGTTGGTGCTTCGGTCCAGATAGGCGGTTTGGTTGTGGGCGGAGCATCAAGAGTTACTATCTCTGTAACGGGATTGCCGTTTTCATCCTTCACGGGACGGTGAAGCTTATCGGTTACCTGAACATAAGATGTCTGGGGAACAAACTCGGTTGTGGGTGCCTCTGTTGTTGTGCTGTCTGCAGGCACGGAATAGGTAACAAGCTCTGTTACGGGCACACCGTTTTCATCATAAACCGCATTACCGTCTGCATCTGTTACCTGCACCATCGTTGAAAACTCAATGAAAGGCACAGTTGTGGTTGTTGTTTTCGGCTTTGTTGAGGGATAAGTGTGGTTTGATGACACTTTTGGCTTGAAATACTTTGTCACCATTGTGTAATAAACAACGCTTCCGTCTTCCTGCGTTTCGCTCACAACAACAACTGAGGACACCTCTTCGGTTTCCGCCTCGGTAGGCTGCTGAGGGCCGCCGATAACACCTGTTTTAACAAGTATAACAACAACAACAAGTATAACAGCAAGACCGACTACAATACCGGTCAGGAGATTTTGTATGGATACTTTTTTATTGGACATTACGAAAAAACACTTCCTTAGAGAAATCCGAAACTTTTTCTGCTTAAATAACGATTCCCTTACCTACATAAACGGGATAGCTTGAATCGCCGCAGAGCTTCTTGTTGGGCTTAACAATAACTTTCTTATCGAAAATAACGCTTTCAACAGATGCGTTTTCGCCAACAAATGAATCCTGCATAATAATTGCGTTCTTTACCTTTGCGCCCTTGGCAACGGTAACACCTCTGAAGAGGATTGAATTTTCAACTTCGCCCTCGATCTTGCAGCCGTCTGCAATAAGGGAGTTTGAAACCTTGGATTCCATTCCGTAGAAAGCGGGAACCTGATCTCTGACCTTTGTGAAGAAAGGTCTTTCCGCATCAAAGAGCTGCTTTCTGTTTTCGGATTTAAGAATTTCCATATTTGCATCATAATAGCTCTGAAGAGATTCAAGAACCTTTACATAGCCCTTTACTTCATAGCCGTAAACATTGAGATGCTTTACATTATTGCTGAGAATTGTTTCAAAATCTTCAATTCTTGCGCTGTGAGCTTCGTGAAGAAGTCTTTCAAGCAGAGTTCTTCCGATAATCATTGTTTTAAGCGAATAAATTGTTTCGCCTGTGTAACACTCAACAAGAGTATCGCTGAGAACTTTACCGTTTGCATCAATTTCAAATTCGCAAGCGCCGGGAATCATAGGAGGAACTCCCTTTGCATATGCAAGAGTTATATCTGCATTCTTTGCAATGTGAGCCTTAATCATATCGCTGTAATCCATATTGCAGATGATATTACAGTCTGTGAGAAGAACATAATCCTTGTTTGAATCGCTGATATAGCTGATGCTGCCGTAAAGAGCATCTGCCTTACCTGCGGGAACACCGAGATTTGCAAAGCTGAAAGGCGGCAAAAGAGTCATACCTTCTCTTTTTCTTGAAAGATCCCAGGGCTTACCTGTTCCGATATGGTCCATAAGTGAGCGATAATTGCTCTTTGTTATAACGCCGACCTTTGAAATACCTGCGTTAACCATATTTGAAAGAGGAAAATCTATAAGACGGTAACGGCCTGCGAAAGGAACCGAACCCATTGTTCTTAAAGCTGTGAGCTGAGGAAGAACTTCATCATATGCATTAGAAAATATAATGCCGAGAACATTTTTTGCTGACATTATTCTGCACCTCCGATATCAGTATCAATCATTGCTTTGGGCTCAACCTTTGCACCGCTGCCGATTTTAACTCCGTTACCGACAACAGCAACGCCCCAATCATCAATATTATCCATGCTTTCAGGGCTTGCACCTACAACTGCGCCCTCTTCGATAACCGCATTTTCGGCAACTATCGAATACTGAACAACTGCACCTTTCTTGATAACTGTGCCGGGCATAACTATTGAATATTTAACCTGTGCGCCCTCTTCAACGGTAACATTTGCAAAGAGAACCGAGAAATCAATTTCACCTTCAATGTCACAGCCTTCTGTTATCATTGAACGCTCAACCTTTGCATTTGCGCCGATATAATGAGGAGGTGCGGCAGGTGTTCTTGAATAAATCTTCCAGCTGTCATCATCAAGATCAAGATCAACCTTGGGATTAAGAAGGTCAAGGTTTGCATCCCAGAGGCTGTTGATAGTTCCGACATCCTTCCAGTAGCCGTCAAACTGATAAGCAAACATTCTTTCACCGTTTTCGTGCATTGCAGGAATAACATCGTGACCGAAATCGTTGCCTGAACCTTCTTTTGCTTCATCTTCGATAAGATATTTACGAAGCTTCTGCCAGCTGAAAATATAAACACCCATTGATGCCTTGTTGCTTCTGGGGTTCTTGGGTTTCTCTTCAAATTCTTTGATAGAGCCATCATCGTTAACAATCATAAGACCGAAACGGCTTGCCTCTTCCCAGGGAACTTCGAGCATTGCTATTGTGCAGTCTGCATCCTTTTCCTTATGGAAATCAAGCATCTTGGAATAATCCATTTTATAAATATGGTCACCCGAAAGAATGAGAACATATTCGGGGTCATATCTTTCAATGAAGTTGATATTCTGATAAATTGCGTTTGCAGTGCCTTTATACCATTCTGTTCCCTTAATCTGCTGATAAGGTGAAAGAACGTGAACACCGCCGTTTGCACGGTCAAGATCCCAGGGCTGTCCGTTTCCGATGTAATCGTTAAGTTCAAGGGGCTGATACTGAGTGAGAACACCAACAGTATTTATGCCTGAATTAACACAGTTGGAAAGCGGAAAATCGATAATACGGTATTTGCCGCCGTAAGGAACTGCAGGTTTAGCGATTTTCTGTGTGAGAATGCCCAGACGGCTGCCCTGTCCGCCTGCGAGAAGCATTGCTATGCATTCGGGTTTAATTGCCATGGGGAAACCTCCTTTTATTATGAAACCGTAGTTTTTTTCTTGCGAGAAGTATTTTTTATATACAAACAGCTCAGACCTTCAATATCAAGCTCTATGCTGTATTCATATCCGTGCATCGGTTTTTTCTTCGCTTTTACCGAGCCGACCGTACTCTCTCCCTTACCGCCGTATACGGGGTCTGCGGAGCTGAACACCACTCTGTAGGTGCCTTCTTTAGGAACACCCATACAGTATTTTTGCCTTGTAACATTTGTAAAATTACAAACCGAGATAATCTCGTTTCCGCCCTTGTCTCTTCGAAGATATGCAACAACGGAGTTATCTCTGTCATCGCTCACAATCCAGTTGAAGCCCTCCCAGCTGTAGTCAACCTCCCAGAGAGGAGCATTCGCCGCATAGAATTTATTAAGTGCGGCAACATAATTCTTAAGCTGTCTGTGAGCATCGTAATCAAGCAAAAGCCAGTCAAGCGGCTGCTTATAATTCCATTCGATAAACTGACCGAACTCGCTGCCCATAAACAAAAGCTTTTTACCGGGATGCGACATCATATATCCGAGGAATGACCTCACGCCCGCAAACTTTTCTTCATATGAGCCGGGCATCTTATTTATAAGTGAACACTTTCCGTGAACAACCTCATCGTGAGAAATAGGAAGCACAAAGTTTTCGGAAAACGCATAGAAGAACGAGAATGTCAGCTTATCGTGATTGAATTTTCTTGAAAGTCCGTCAAGCGAAAAATATTTCAGACAGTCGTTCATCCAACCCATATTCCATTTAAAGTTGAAGCCAAGTCCGCCCAGATATGTAGGCTTTGAAACCATCGGCCAAGCCGTGCTTTCTTCAGCAACAACCATAACATCGCCGTGCTCTCTGAAAATCGATTCGTTAAGTTTCTGAAGGAATGCCACAGCTTCCAGATTTTCTTTGCCGCCATTAACATTCGCTACCCATTCGCCGTCTTTTCTGCAATAGTCAAGATAAAGCATTGAAGCAACCGCATCAACTCTTATTCCGTCGATATGGTATTTATCTATCCAGAACATTGCGCTCGAAACAAGGAAGCTCTGAACCTCGGGCTTGCCGTAGTCAAACACCCTTGTTCCCCATTCGTAATGTTCGCCCTTTCTCGGGTCTGAATATTCATAGCACGCGCCGCCGTCAAACTCATAAAGGCCGTATGCATCTTTAGGAAAATGTGCGGGCACCCAGTCAAGGATAATGCCTATATCCATACTGTGAGCCTTGTCAACAAGATAAGCAAAATCTTCAGGAGTTCCGTAGCGCGAAGTCGGTGCAAAATATCCCGTTACCTGATAACCCCACGAGCCGTCAAAGGGATATTCGGTTATTGGAAGAAGCTCAATATGGGTATATCCCATTTCTTTCACATAAGGGATAAGCCTGTCTGCAAGTTCACGGTAATTCAACGGATTACCGTCATCGTGTTCCTGCCACGAGCCTGCGTGAACCTCATAAATATTTACGGGGGACTCATATACACTGCGGCTTTTTCTTTTGGCAAGCCATTTTTTATCCGTCCATTTGAAATCAAGACTCTCATAAAATTTAGATGCCGTTTCGGGTCTTGTCTGTGCATGGAAAGCATAGGGGTCTGCTTTATAATAAGTTCTGCCGTCTGCAGTTTTAAAAAGGAATTTATATGCATCAAAATGTTTTACACCTTTCAGCGTGCATTCCCAGACTCCGTCGCTGATTTTATACATAACCGCCTGCTCTGCATCCCAGCCGTTGAAGTCGCCCGCAACGCCTGCCCATTGAACATTGGGAGCCCAGACTCTGAAAACCGCCTCATCTTTTCCCTGCGGATGCGCACCCAGAAATTCATAGGTTTTCGCATTGGTTCCCTCGTGGAATAAATAAAGCGGAATTTTGCTGTCTGTTTTTGACATAACAATCCCCCTTATAATTATAACTAATAATTATTATATCAACTATAATCTGTGTTTTCAAGTGTGCCAAATAAAATTTACTCACAAAATATAAGCCCGAATATTAAACAATTTGACGATAAAGGTTACAATGCTGTCACCTTCGTTGACAAAATCGGAGCCTTTTGCTATCATTATTATGTTTTACTTTTGAATTATTATGTTAAGGAGAACCTCGTATGGTAAATTCAGATAACCTTTGCATGAGCTGTATGCGGGAAATCGGCGAAGAGAAGATATGTCCTCATTGCGGGTATCATGTCAATTCATCCCAGATTTCTCCCTATCTTCCCGTGCGCACCGTTATTGCAAACCGATACCTTGTCGGTAAAATCCTTGAATATAACGGAGAAGGTGCAACATATATCGGATGGGACCTTACCGATAAAAAAGCCGTTAAAATCCGCGAATTCATTCCGGATTCTTTCACTATGAGAACTCCCGCAAGCCCTGAACTTCAGATTATGCGAGGCAGTGAGGCTGTTTTCTCGGAACTTCGTCAGAGTTTCAATGAACTTTGGTCAAAGCTTGCAAGACTCAAAGGTCTTTCAGCACTTATAAGCGTGGATGAGGTTGTTGAGGATTTCGGTACTTCATATGCGATTTATGAGCATTTTGACGGCATTTCGCTCCGCGACTTCCTTCTCAGAAGCAAGTCGGGATTCCTTCCCTGGGAAAAAGCAAGACAGCTCCTTATGCCTATTCTTTCAACCCTCGGAACCCTTCATTCATCAGGCATTATCCACAGAGGAATTTCACCCTCTACCCTCATTATCGGAACTGACGGTAAAATTAAAATCACGGGCTTTTGCATCGGTGCTGTCAGAACATCAAGAAGCGATCTTAACAGCCATCTTTATGACGGTTATGCCGCAATTGAACAATACGGTTTTGACGGTCAGCAGGGCACCTGGACAGATATTTATGCTTTCGGCGCGGTTCTTTACAGAACACTTATCGGAAGCGACCCGATTTCCGCTAAAGAAAGAATGACAAATGACCGTCTTATGGTTCCCGGCAAATTTGCCGAAGCCCTTCCCGCTTATGTTATAAACGGTCTTATCAATTCATTGCAGATTTTGCCCGAAGACAGAACCCGCACCGTTGAGCAGCTTCGTGCCGAGCTTTCCGCCTCTCCTGTTGCAACAGCAGTAAGCGGTCAGTATCAGCAAAAAGACAGCTCCCCCGCAAAAGCAGTTCCCGCCCCCAAAGCAGCTGTTGCAAAAAAGAAAAAAACTGCTCCCAAAAATGCGGCTCAAACCGTTATTATCTCTGCGGTTATCGCCATCATTGCAGGACTTCTGCTCTTCACAGTTCTCGCTTTCACCGTGTTCAAGGATAACTTCAATTTTAATTCGGGAAGCAATACCACTACTGTTTCCCAGACTGCATCAGAACCCGTTGCAGTTCCCGAATTTTCAGGCAGAAGCTATCTTGACATTTCGTCAAACCCCGTTTTCAAAGCAAACTTCAAGTTTGAGGCTCAATATGTTAACAACGATGAAATCAATGAAGGCTATATTGTAACCCAGAGCATTGCCGCTGACACTATGGTTCAGCCCGGCACAACCATCACCTTGTATGTAAGCAAGGGCAAAGAAAAAATCGTGCTTCCCGATGTTACGGGTTATGATTATGAAGAGGCTGAAAAGCGCATTACAGAGCTCGGCTTTATTTGCGAAAAAATCGAAACAAATGAAGGTTCATACAGAGACAATGAGGTTGTTTCAATGGCTCCCGTAGCTGAACAGGGATACTACAAAAACACAACAGTTTACCTTCGTGTTTTTGTTGAGGATAATGAGCCTGTAACAGATGAATTCGGTAACATCATCGAAACCGAAGAAACAACAACGGAAGAAGTTCCGACAGAATATTAATAAATCAACGCCGAGGTTTTTCTTCGGCGTTTTTTCTTTTTTCCGTTGACTTTGAGTTGATATTAATATATGCTTTTATTTAGTAAATCCTCGTGAGGTGCATAATGAAAAACACCGTTCCGTCATATTATGAAAAGTTCAGTTGCATTGCCGATAAATGCCCCGACACCTGCTGTGCAGGCTGGGAAATTGTTGTCGATAATGAAAGTCTTGAAAAATATAACTCTTTGAACAGCGAATACGGCAAAAAAATCCGTTCTCTTATGACTGTTGACAGTGACGGAGATACAATTTATAAACCGAACGGCGAAAAATGCCCGTTTCTGCTTGAAAGCGGTCTTTGCGATATGTTTATAAATATCGGTCACGATAACCTTTGCCGCACCTGCCGTCAGTTTCCCCGCCACATAACCGATTTCGGTTCAAGACTTGAAACGGGGCTTTCTTTTTCCTGCCCCGAGGCGGCAAGATTAATAACGGAAAGTGATGCTCCGATAACCTTTGAAACCGAAGATATTCAGGGAACAATAACTCCGAACAGTATCGACCCGAATATATATTTTACTCTTTTGAAGGCTCGGAATTTGGCGATTGATATACTTCAGAACAGAAAATATTCCGTAACGGAAAGATTATCGGGGTTTCTTGTTTTTACCGAAAAAACAAACGGTTTTATCCGAAAAGACCTTATTGAAGATGCAGCTGAATTTATTGAAAATTATAAGCTTTCTTTACCCGACTGCACTCCCCGCCCCGCTTCGGCAAAAAAGGCGATGAAAAAATATTATTCGGATTTTATTTCGCTTGAAAAGCTCAATTCAGGTTGGGTCGGATACAGCAAAGAAATATCTTCCGTTTCCTGTGAAGATATTTCCGCGTTTCTTTCCGCAGTCAAAGCCAACGAATGGGAACTCGAACATTTTGCGGTCTATCTTGTTTTCAGATATTTTTTAACCGCCGTTTTTGATTATGATTTGCTCACAAAGGCAAAATTCACTGTTCTTTCGCTTATCAATATCTGCAGAATCCAAGCCTTTGCAAACACATCGGATAAACAGTCAAGAGTTGAAATAATGCAGAAATATTCAAAAGAGGTTGAGCATTCCGCAAACAACCTTGAAACAATAAATTTACTCATAAAGCAAAGCAAATATTATTCCGTTGGGAATCTTATAAATATATTGGAGATGATAAAATGAAATACTGCAATCTCGTTAACACAAAACAGGGCAGCAAATCCGTTCACCGTTTTTCAAGCGGCAACACACTTCCGCTTGTTCAGCTTCCTTTCGGTATGGCGGCATTTGCCCCGCAGAATGTTGAAGATAACATAAGATGGTATTATCATCCGGACAGCCACAGCCTTGAAGGCATAAGACTCACTCACCAGCCCTCTCCGTGGATTGCGGATTACGGCGCAATGGTATTTCTTCCTCAGAACAAAATGCTTGGCGGTGCAGACGGCGAAGCCCGCTGGTCAGGTTACAGACCCGAAGAGGCAATTCTCACTCCGTATTATCTCAAAACCCGTTTTCTTCGTTCAAGAGCAGATTTTGAGCTTGCTCCCACAGAAAGAGGCGCAGTAATAAAAATAACCTTTGATGAAAACAACGGCGATAATTATTTTTCTGCCGTGCCCGTAAAAGGTATGTGTTCATACCGTTTTGATGCAAAAACCAACACCCTCTATGCTTCAACCGATATGCATATGAGCGGCGAAGCGGTAAAATTCAAGAATTATATTGTTCTGAAATTCCCCGAAGGTGCCGTTGACACAGAAAAAACTCTTGTAAGCAGCGGTGAAAAGTTCCGAAACGGAACAAAAATCCGAGGCAAAAAAGCAGGCATTCACCTTGCACTTACAGAAAAAGTTACGGAAATCAAGCTTGCTACTTCATACATAAGCTTTGAGCAGGCTGTTTTAAATCTTGAAACAGAGCTTTCGGACAAATCGCTTGAAGATGTAAAAACCTTTGCCGAAGAAAAATGGGAAAGCTATCTTTCAAGAGTAAAAATCGAAGCAAAAGACGAAAAACAGCTCAAAACTTTCTATTCCTGTATGTACCGCGCATTCCTTTATCCCCACAAATGCTATGAATATGATAAAAACGGCAATGCCGTTCATTATTGCCCTCACGACGGTTCAATCCGCAAAGGCGTAAGATACACCGATAACGGTTTCTGGGATACCTACAGAACGGTTTATCCCTTCTTCTCGCTCGTTGCAAAGGACGAGCTTCGCGAGATGCTCACCGCATTTATTTATGAATATAAAGAAAGCGGCTGGCTTCCCCGCTGGCTTTCAATCGGCGAATGCGGCTGTATGCCCAGCACCCTTGTTGATGCGGTTATCTGCGACGGTGCGGTCAAGGGCTTTATTGATAATGAAACTCTTGAGGTTGCACTTGAAGGTATGATTAAACATTCCGTTACCAATGCACCCCACAAGCGTTTCGGCAGAAACGGTGCAGAAACCTATTGCAAGCTCGGATATGTTCCCTATGAAGATGAAAAAGAGAGCGTTAACCTAACTCTCGATGCCGCTTACGGTGACTGGTGCATAGCAGAAATTGCAAAGCTTCTTGGCAAAAAAGATATTGAAAAAGAATACAGAAAGCGTGCTCTCAACTATAAAAACCTCTTCGACAAAGAAACGGGCTTTATGCGTGCCAAAGATAAAAAAGGTAACTTCCGCCCCGATTTCACACCCATCGGCTGGGGCAGAGATTACACAGAGGGCAGTGCCTGGCAGAATTCCTTTGCCGTGCCTCACGATATGGAGGGCCTTGCAAAGCTTTACGGCGGCAAGGATAAGCTCATAGCAAAAATCGATGAGCTTTTTGCAACTCTGCCTTATTATGAAATAATCGGCTACGGCTGTGAAATACATGAAATCACCGAGCTTGCCGCAATTGATTTCGGTCAGTGCGCAATTTCAAATCAGCCCAGCTTCCACATTCCGTATATTTATTCCGAACTCGGCGAGGTTGAAAAAACCGCATACTGGGTTGAAAAGCTTTGCAACGAAGCATTTTCATTTGAAGATGACGGATTCCCCGGCGATGAAGATAACGGCACAACCGCCATCTGGTATATTTTCGGTGTGCTCGGCTTCTATCCTTTCTGCCCCGGCAGACCCGATTATGTTAAGGGCAAAAAGCAGGTTATCAAAGCTTTCATCGGCGATAAAGAAATTGATGCCGACAGCTTTGAGGGCAGCAGAATTCCTTATGATGCACTCATTTGACAAAAATAAATTTGCTGATATAATTTAAATATAAAAAATCAAAGGGGAAAAATTATGGACAGATATTTAATTCTCAATGCCGACGATTTCGGTATGTGCAGAGGTGCAAACCTCGCAGTTATGGACCTTTTCAAAGATAAAAATTCCGCTCTCACATCATCAACAATTATGACCCCCTGCGCATGGGCACCCGAAGCCTGCAGATTTGCTGCAGAGCATCCCGAATTTGCAATCGGCGTTCACCTCACTCTCACAAGCGAATGGGGCAACTACCGCTGGGCACCCGTCAACACAAAGAACACAGATTCACTTCGTGACGAAGAAGGCTTTATGTGGCACGAGAGCGACCAGGTTGAAAAGAATGTTGACATCGACGAGGTTGAAGGCGAAATCAGAGCACAGATTGAGCGCTGCAAAAAGCTCGGTCTTGTTACACCCTCTCACCTTGATAACCATATGGGTTCACTCTATGGCATTGAAACAGGCAGATTTGAGCTTCTTCAGCTCACACTCGGCATTGCAGGCGAATACGGTCTGCCCTTCCGTATGCCCGCTAACGTTACCGACGCAATGATGGGAAACTCAATGCTTGACATCAATGTTGACAAGAGCCTTGTCGAAATGGTAATGGGCAAAATCGTTGAATTTGCAAAGATGAACAAGGTTGCAATTCCCGATTATCTTATCCCCAACGAATGGGGCGGCCCCCAGGATGAAAGCTACGAAAACTTTGTTGAATATGTTTATGACCTTTACGCAAATCTTCCCGAAGGCGTAACAGAAACCTATATGCATCCCTCGCTCGAAACCGATGACCTCAAAGGCACAACAGGATGCTGGAACCGCAGAGTATGGGAATATCAGATTCTCAAAGACCCCAAAACCCGCCAGCACATTGAAGCTCACGGCATAAAGCTTATCAATTACCGTGACCTTGCAAAAATGAAAAACTATTAAAAAAATCAGGCTGTTTCGCAGAGAATATCTCCGTGAAACAGCCTTTTTTAATAATTATCTCAAAGCAACATAAAAATACGTTGTTCCCAGCTCATTAAGCAAAGGATATGTGCTTCTTGCAACCTCATTCTCCGTGCTTCTGACCTTGAAACCGGTTGATGTTATTTCGATGCCGAGAGTTGAGCCTTTTTTAAGACCGACCGCAGCATATGCCGCATTCTTCTGCGCCACGTGATTACAATAAATAAGCGGCATCTGATTACCGACAACTATAACCGTGTTAGGTTCAAAGCCCAGATTTATGCTTCTGGTTGCATCCCCCGTTCCGAAGTAACTGCCCGAAACAAATGGTTCATTAACAAAAAGCAGCTGCTCGGGCGAAAGATGCATATCTGCATTGTTTATATGAGAACTGCAAAGAAGCTCCTTGCTTATAAAAGACGGAAAATCCAGACTTGAGCTTTCTGCAGGGCAGAGCGATGCATTAACCAATGCCCAAGCCGTGAGCACAAATGCATCCGTATCTCTGTCTGAAACAATTTCGCTGCAGCCCGAAGAAAGAATATCCATACCTGAAGCAAAAGTGAGGCAATCAATAATATCCGTAAACGCTTCGTGACAGGCACTGCCGCCCGAAGAATACGGAGCGTGAATGGAAAGCCTTATTTTTATTTTTGCCTGCCTGCAATATTCGTTCTCTATGAGCACTCCCTCATCGTTTTCAGTAAACGAATCAACTATTTCCATGCTCTCGATACCGACAGCAACGGTTGTGTGCTTAAGCGGCACAGCCTTTTTGACGGGAGGATATTCGGTAAGAAACTTGATGTATTCAAGCTCTTCCCTCTCCTTAAGCCATTCAACAATATTTGCGGGCAACGCACTAATTTCACTCATAAATCTTTCTTCACTCCGTTTCAACAATAACCCTGATTATAGCCCAGATATAAAAAGGTTCCTCTTTTTTATAAACCTTTTCTGCTCTGTCGATTCTGTATTTTTCGCCCATACAGCGAACATATTCGCCCTCATCCGCCGCCGTCAAATCAGGGTCAGGCGGCCCGATATAAAGATAATGCCCCTGCGAATTATAACCGATTTCGGTATTTACGCCGTAAAGATACATTTTGTTTTTATATCGCAGAGGGCTTATGAAAGCATTCATATTTTTTAAAACTTCGCCGTCTTTCGAAACAAATTCGGCAGGTCTTCCGTGTGAGCGAAAAACAGATTCAATGTTCATATGCTCACCTGCCTGAAAACGAATTCATCGTCGCGAAGCAAAGGCAAAACATCAAGCAAAGCCCTGCTTCTTTCTTTTTCGGCAAATTCGCTCATTGCATTATGAGATACGCTCACCGTTACGTCACCCGCTTTGAAAGATTCCGTGCCGTCGGAAGAGGCTATCTTTTTCATACATATGCGGTAATTCGCGATTGCCGCCGCCGCGTTGATAACCCTTATGTCATCGGGGTTGGCATCTGCTTTGAGTCTTGTCTGAATTTCGCTTGCCCCCGCCTTGCAAAGAGGCAGAAGCTCACTGTCGCTCCCCTCGGGAGAATAATATTCCTTAAGGGCGGAAAGTACCTTCCAAAAATCAATCAAGCTCTGTCCCTCCGTTAAACGGAAAGCACCTTTGATGCACCGTCAAAAATCTTTGCAAAGCCTGCAGTGCAGCTGATAACCGCTCTTTCAAGCTGGCGGTCAATAAGCTTATCATATTCGGTCATAACATCGCCTGTTTTAACCATTTCGAGCGCCGCGCTCTTATCAAGACCGATAAGTGTGCCTGCCGCAACAGCGGGAGATTTGAGAAGCTTTGCACCGAGAGGTGTAACCGCCTTGCCCGTGCCGTGGAAAGTAAGACCCGCCTGAGCATCCCTGAACTGCTCCATATTGAGAATTGAAGCCATAACCTCAGGCTCGGCAATAATTGTGTTAAGCTCATAGGGGTCAAAGCCGTTCCAGAAATTAACAAGGTCGGCATATGTAAGAATACCGCTTGATTCACACGGAATAATTTCTGCCGCATTGCCGTTGCCGTCGCCGTTTGCAAGCACATCGATAGCATCCTTAAGAAGGGTGCGTGCGATATATGCACCAATCTGACGGAGTGTTACTGTGAAAAGGTCAAGACGCTGATACTTGATAGCCTCATATGAAGCAACAAGAGTTCTGCCTCTTTTGCGAAGCTTAACAAGATTTTCTTTTGTTCTGATGTTTGTTTCGGGGATGAATGCACCCTCCTTAACAATCTTGAGTTCCTTTTCTTCTTCATCGGGAACCGAAGTGATTGAACGGTAGTCAAGACCGTTGATTACGGTTGTTGAAGCAACAATACCGGGAAGAATATCCGCCTGCTCAAGACCCTGTCTTACTGCTCTTGAAACATATTCGGGGAAAAGCACCGCGCTGTCTGCACTTAAGAAAAACTTATCAACAACGTCGCTTCCCGCGCCGCCTACCTTAATGCCGAAACGCTTGAGCTGACGCTGATATGCGTCAAGACCCTCAAGAGAAGTTCCCTTATAATTTTCGCTGGGGTCAATGCTTTCAAGAGCCTTTGTGAAATTACCCGAAGAATAAAGTCCTTTTTCGAGTTTAATGTTATCAAAACCTGCCATTTTTCATTCTCCTCTCTTAAATAATGAATGTTACGGTTTTTGCCTGAGCGTCAACCTCAACAACAAGATATTCCCTGCCGCCGTCGTTAGCCTGAACGCCGTCTGCCGAAGCAGCAAGCTTTGCATAGCCGCAAACGGGTTCTGCGCCCGAATAGGTCATTTTTACCGCACCGCTGAGCTGAATTGCCGCATAAGCTTCATCGCTGTTTCTGCAAATTCCGCAGAAAGCATCTCCGTCTGCGCAAGCAGCAACGGTGCCGCTTTCGCTCATCTTAACAGGCATACCGTTTTCAATTTCTCCGCTCACCTTAAAGGTTGCGGTGTTTTCGTTAAATCCGCCGAATGATACTGCCATAACTTTTTCCTCCTAAATTTTGTATTCGGAATTTTCGTTTCCGTTTTCTTCATTCTGAATATCAAGCTGTCTGATTACAGGCAGCTTTTTTCTTGCGCTTTCACAAAATGCGTCACGCATTTCCTTGAGCATTTTAATGCTCATTGAGTCACACATTCCGCAAACCGTTTCGCTCTTCATTTCGGGCAGAACGTTTGCCGCATATTTGATTACTGAAGCTTTCAGTTCCTCGCGGTATTCCTTTGCCAACTCATCAAAACTCTCATTTGAGGAATTGGGGTTAAAGGATTTTATAACTCCCGCATTTCTCTGTGCGGGCACCGCAACAAAAGACCATTCATAAGCATCGGAAGGGTCCGAAAGATGATAACAGCAAAGCTTGCCGCCATATATCTTGCCTTTCTGATGCTCACAGCCCTCTGTTTTTATGTTTTTACCGCATATTGAGCAGCTGATGTCACGCACACAGCAGCCAACGCTGGTTTCTTTTTTAATACCCGCTTCAATTTCAGCAATCAAATCCTTATTTTTTTCGGTTCTGACCATATAAGCCTTTGCTTTGATAAAGGTGTAATCTTCGCCGTCTGCGGTTTTTCTGCCCGCATCGGTCACAACCTCTGCCGAATAAATTCTTGCGGTCTGGTCCTTGCTTTTCATATTGTGGTCAAAAATTCCCGTTTTGCCCACAAAAAGCTTTGCCAGAGTGTGAAGAGCGGAAACCGTGAATTTCTCGTTATCTCTGTCAATCTCGTTATCGCAGAGAATAAGAGAAAAAGTATAGATTTCATCTCTTTCAAGCTTTTTTCTCGTAAACTGTCCGATAAGCTCCAACTCCTCATCGGGCAGAATATTATTGTTCGTGTTAATCATCATTCACCTCTGTTGATTTTCTCCGCCTGCGCTCTGTAGAGCATAGCCCTGCTGATTTCAACCTCATCCTGAAGTGTTATATCGTTCCACACAACCTTCGGTCTGCACGCAAATCCTCTGCTTTGCAAAAATACCGTGCAGATTTTTCTGATTACGGGTGTGAGAATGCGTCTGTAGGCTTCAAGCTCGCTTGTGAGCACATCCGCCTGCTGTGACGACATTCGTTCCGTGCTTGACCACGAAAGGCCGAGCATAAACGGCGGCAGACCTGTTTTTGCAACAATCTGCTCGAGCATCTGACGCACGGGCACATCGCTGTCCAGAATCTGATTATCTGCACCGATAACCTTAATCTGAACATCGCCCACAGCAACAAAATCCCTGATTTCGGTGCCGCTCTGCATCGCTTCGCCCCATTCTTTTGCCACCTGAAGTGCTCTGTCTTTCGCATAGGCTCTGTCCGAAGCATCGTTTCCGGGCTTATAGGTAACCGCAAAACGCAGATTGCCCACTCTTTCCCAGTTTGCACCTATGCTTTCAAATATCTTCAAAAGCACATTGCTTACAAACGGAAGGCCTTTAAGTATCGAATTGCCCGTAAGTGCACCGGGGTCGGGGTTGAGCACGCTGAGCATACACAAATCGGGGCGCGCAACCTTTTTAAGCAGTGCACCGTCACGCAGATAAATCTCAACATCAAATCCGTTTGAACTTCTTTTAAGCTCAATTCCGTCAAGCGGAGAATTGAAAAGTCCTGCAGGCTCTCCCTCGGTGTCCGTTATGATTTCACCCACCGCCGTGCCGCAGGTCAGAAGCTGCTCAAAATATGTTTCAATAAAGGCGTGAAGCCCCGTTCTGTTTCCTCCCACGGGCACCGACAGAATGAATTCATCAATCGCCCTCTGCGCCGCCGCATCCGCACATTCAACTTCAAATCCGCCCGTAAGCCTCACTAATTTGAATATCGCCGCATCAATAACGGGCACCGCCTCGCGCAGGGCATAATACAGCTTCATCTGCGGTGCGGCAAGCGGCGTATATCCGTTCAGGATTCCGAACGGATGCAGATTTTTCTGCTGTGTTACGGGCGCGGCAACCCTTGATGGGCTTCGGTTTTTAAAAATTCCCATTTATCCTTTCCTCCTTGCCGCAACGGCAAAAAATCCGCCGTCATCTTCGGCAGTAACAACGGTTGAAACAAAATAACGTATATCGTCCATCGCGTGGTCGTTTTCTTTTCTCACGCTGTCCTTTGCCGAATTTTCTTCCCAGCGGTAAAGCCCGAATTCCCTGATGCTGTCCGCACAGCAGGGCGAAAAAATCAGCGTTTCAGCTTTAAGACAGTCCGAAACTCTGCGTATTCCGTCAACAACATCGTTTTTTGCGGGTATCACTCTGTATTTTCCGCCACGGCGTATGCACTCAATAAAGCTCGCTGCGGAAGGGTCAACAATAACCGCTTCGATTTTTCTGTTGCCTGCAAGTTCACACAAAGATTCATAATGCTCGCTGTCGGTTTTCTGCCTGCCCTCGGTTCGTGAATTGAAATAATATTCATTTATCCGATACCACTTACCGCCGTTTCTGCCCCACAGACCGAAAGAGGAGGGATTAACCGTTCCGTAGTCGCAGGAAATATAAAACTTTTCAAAATCATCGGGCGGCAGGGCAATATGTTTACTGTGTGAAAACATCGGATAAACACAGCCCTGAGCCGCAACCCAACGCCCCAGCACAAAGCGTTCGTAAAAGGCTCCCGAATAAAGCTTTTCATAACGGCGGATTATTGCGGGAGTAAGCGACGGGTTATCTTTCATCGTAAAGTGAAGATAAAAGCAGTTTTTTTCATCCTTCTTCTTTATCCACTCTTCGTGGAACCAATGCATCGGATGCTCGGGATTGCAGTTAAACCACAGCTTTGAACCCTCAACAGAGCATCTTGCAAGCGCCTGCTCAACAAAGGAACGCGGCATCAGCGTAACCTCATCGAGCAAAACTCCCGCAAGTGTCATGCCCTGAATAAGAGCCGCAGAGCCCTCATCCTTACCGCCGAAAAGATAAAAACGGTTGACTTTTCCCGCATAGGAAATTTCAATTAAATTTCTTGAATATTTTTCGTTGCATTCAAAGCCAAGTTCGCGCAAAACGGGCAGAATAACGGTAACAACATTTCTTCGCAAAGAAGCTATTGTTTTTCCGCAAAGAGCAAAAGAGTTGTCGTTAAACCGTGAAAATGCCCAAGTCACAAAGGAAACCGACATACAAAGTGTTTTGCCCGAACGCACCGCGCCGTCGCAGATTATCGCATCATAATTGCAGAAAGGGCTTTGTTCAAGCCACCAGCAAAGAGCATAAAGCTGTTTTTTTGAAAACGCCGTAAAGGCGGGCTTTTTTGCCGCTGAACTCAATTTTCATCCTCCTCCGAGAGAAGTCTTGCACCCTCGGAAAGAGCTTTAACAAAGCTGTTTTCGGTTTCTTCTGCGGCAACAGAAAGCTGCGAAAGCTTTTCAAGAGCTTTAAGGCGGTCAAAAAACTTTATTTCCAGCCCGCCACCCTTGGGTCTTTTGATATCGGAAACATTGAAAAGGTCAAGTCTTTCAATCTCTGCGGCAGTCAGAGTTTCTTCGCTCATCATCAGCTTTACGGCATCAGCCGATGAGCCGAAAGCAAGCCTTTCGAGTCCCTTGGCAATCAGCGCAACATCAACGGCTTTTTCTTTTTCGAGCCGTGAAATTTCTGTTCTGATTTCTTCTCTTGCAAGCAGCTTCTCTGCACTTCGTCTGGGTGAAAGCGTATATCCCGCCCTCGCCGCGCAGCCTCTTGCATCGCCGTCGCGGGCAAAATAGGTGCAGAAAAGCAGCTCTTTTTCAGTCAGTTTGTTTTTCAGTTTGCTCATCCTTTCCGAGAGAAATTATGTTGCTCCTCTCAACCTAACAGTGAAACAGCCGTTTTTTTAGCCTGAAAACACTAAAAATTTTTCTGATTCTGCTTCAAACCACCGCCGATTTCCGCCGTTTTTCACCCGTTTTCACCTATACATGTCCGTTTTTCGCTGTTTTTTAAAAATATTTTTCTCTGACGCATTTTTTTGTAATTTTACTTGACTTGAAGAGCTTCAGGGTGTAACATTAGGTGTGTAAAAATATTTTTAAAAGAAATGAGTGGTGAGAATTTTGGGCAGTACCGATACCCCTAAACCCCGAAGTAGATATTCAACCAAATACCGCATTGGCACCGCCCGCCGCTCTCAGAGTGATTTTATAAAATAAAATCGCTTCCTTTCGGTTTGCATCGCCTTTGCGAAAAGGAGATGCTTTTTTTATGGAAAATTTTGAAGAATTAATTGAACAGATAACCGAAATGATTGCAAAGGGCGAAATTTCTGCCCTACGTGAATTGTTTAACGAAACCAATGTTGTTGATATTGCGCTTATTATCGACGAGTTGAGCGAAAAAGAAAGCCTTGTTGCTTTCCGCGTTCTTCCCAAAGATATTTCGGCGGATGTTTTCTCATATCTTGACCCCGAAACTCAGGAAGAGCTTGTTAAAAAAATCAACGATACCGAGCTTGAAAGACTTCTTGACGAAATGTTCCTTGACGATACCGTCGACTTTCTTGAAGAAGTTCCCGCAAACGTTGTAACGAGAGTTCTTGCTCATTCAGACCCCGAAACAAGAAAACTTATCAATAAATTCCTTAAATATCCCGAAGACAGCGCAGGCAGCATTATGACCATTGAAATGGTTCAGCTCCATTCGCATATCACCGCCGCACAGGCGATCGAGCAGATAAGAAAAACGGGTGTTGACAAAGAAACCGTTTATACCTGCTACTGCATCGATGCCAAGCGCCATCTGCTCGGAAGTGTGCCCCTTCTTTCGCTTCTTCTCTGCGATGAAAACACCCTCGTCGGTGACATAATGGAAGACGAAGCCCAGCTTATAACCGTTAACACTCTTGATGACAGAGAAATGGTTGCGGATATTGCAGGTAAATACGACCTTTTGTCCGTTCCCGTTGTTGATAACGAAAACCGTCTTGTAGGTATTATCACCATCGACGATATCGTTGACGTTATCGAAGAAGAAACCACCGAAGACTTTGAAAAGATGGCTTTGCTTGCTCCCTCGGATGATGAATACCTTAAAACGGGAGTTTTCAAGCTTGCAAAAAACAGAATTCTCTGGCTTCTTATCCTTATGATTTCGGGCACATTCACTGGCAAAATCATTGAAGGCTACGAAACTCTGCTTGCGGGATTTGTTGCTCTCACCGCATCAATGCCGATGCTTATGGGCACGGGCGGTAATGCGGGCAGTCAGGTTTCAACCCTTATCATCCGCGGTCTTGCAGTCGGAGAAATTGAAATAAAAGATTATTTCAAAATCGTACTTAAGGAACTTCGTGTCGCCGCAGTATGCGGTCTTGTTCTGGGCGCGGCAAATATTCTGCGAATGTATCTTTTCAGCGAAGGCACTCTCGAAGTTTTCCTTGTTGTTTCGCTCGCAATGTTCTGTGCAATTGTTGTTGCAAAACTTATCGGCTGTTCGCTTCCGATTTTTGCAAAAATTGTTAAGCTCGACCCCGCGCTTATGGCAGGCCCGATGATTGCCACCCTCGTTGACATCGTTACCCTTGTTATCTATTTCGGACTCGCAAAAGTATTTCTTTTATAAAACACAAACAGCACCAATTTCGGTTGGTGCTGTTTTTTATTGACTGATATAATATAAAGTGGTATTATTTTTATGTAAACTCGGGTTTACATCTGTTTTTAAAGCAATATTTACATTAAAAATATGAATTGCCAACCCGAATTGATTGAAAATTTCATTGAAAGAGAATAGAATTGACTTGTAACAACAAGGAGGAATATAAAATGAATATTTCCGAAAAAATATTGAAACTGCGAACCGAGGCAGGTCTTTCGCAAGAAGCTCTGGCAGAAAAACTCGGTGTTTCCCGCCAGTCAGTTTCAAAATGGGAATCGGGCTCCGCTCTGCCCGACACCGATAAAATCGTTGCAATGAGCGAACTTTTTAATGTATCAACAGACTTTCTTCTTAAATCGGATACGCAGGTAACAGCTCCCGTAATTGAAAACATTCCCGTTGCTTCCGAAGAGCCGAAGAAAACCGAAAAGCCCAAAAAGCCGATAACAAAAATCATAGCACTTGTTCTTGTGCTCTGCATTGTTGCCTGCGGCATCGGCGTACCCGCATATTTCGGCGGAGTGCGTGAAGCCTGGTGGGCACTCAACGGCGGTAAAATTCAATATTCCTATGTGCTCGTTCACGGTCTCGGCGGCTGGGGCGAAAACGGCGAAGGCATAAATGAAATTTCAACCTATTGGGGTGCAACATCAGGCAATCTTGTTGAGCATCTTAATTCACAAGGTTATAAGGTTTATGCTCCGAGTGTAGGCCCCGTTTCAAGTGCGTGGGACAGAGCCTGCGAACTTTATGCACAGCTTACGGGCACAACCGTTGACTACGGTGAAGCCCATTCAAAAGAGCATAACCACGCCCGCTACGGCAGAACATATGACACTCCCCTCGTTGAGGGTTGGGGCACCAAAATCAACGGCGGTCAGAGAGTGAAAATAAATCTTATCGGTCACAGCTTCGGCGGTGCAACCGTAAGACTTCTCACCTCTCTTCTTGAATACGGCAGCGAAGCGGAAAGAAATGCAGAAAATACAGAGGGTGAAATTTCTCCCCTCTTTGAAGGCGGCAAGGGTAACTGGATAAACAGCGTTACCGCACTCTGTGCTCCTCACAACGGCTCATCTCTCACCGAAGTTCTCAACTCTGTGGGCGGTCTTGTGGGAATCAAAGACACAACAGATATGCTTGTGAATCTCTGCTTCGGTGTTGCAGGCATAACCTCACCCTCGGGCGATTTCTATGATTTCAAGCTCGACCATTTCGGATTTGACTCGGGCAATTATAAAGAAGCTGTTGCGGCGGTTACCGCTTCGGGCAATGACCACGCAGGCTACGATCTTTCACCCGACGGTGCGGCAAAGCTCAACGAACAGATAAAACTCGTTGACGGCGTTTATTATTTCTCATATGCATACAGCACAACCAAAGAAGGCTCTTTCCTCAGAGGTCAGGTGCCCGTATCAACAACCCTGCCCATTCTCTATCCCTTTGCATTTGCAATGGGTTCATTCAAGGGCACAACCGCAGGCGGCATTGCTATTGACGAAAGCTGGCAGGAAAACGACGGACTTGTAAGCGTTGTTTCTGCAAAATATCCGACCAACGATGCATACACCGAATTAACAGCCGACCCGAAAGACGCTCCCGAAAGCTGGGAAGATATTGAAACGGGTGTCTGGTACGTTGCCCCCACAAAAGACGGCGACCACGGCACAGTTATCGGTCTTAACGCACACTCCGACACAACGCAGAAATTCTACACCGACCTTTTCACAATGGTTGATGCTCTGGAGAGATAAATATGAAATGCGAAAGCTGCGGAAAGCGATTGAAAAAGAGCGATGAAGTCTGCCCCGAATGCGGCAGATACATTGTTCGCGGAAAGAATAAGAATACCGAAATAAAATCCGAAGCCGTCACTTCGGCAGAATCCGTATGCAATGAAAACGAAATTGTTTTCAAAAATAACATTTTGCTTCTCATTTTAAAGTTTTTCGCCTCAATCGTTCTTATAGCCATCTGTATTTACTCGCTCATTGAAAGAAGCTTTTTTGCAGGCCGTACTATGCGTGATGTAATTGTCATTCTTGCAAGCATTATTATCTTTGTTGATGCCTTTGCGGTTTTCTTCAATGAAAGAGGATGCAAACTGACATTTGAAAACGACCGTGTTCACGGCACCGTGCCGGGCGGCAAATTAGGTAAAAATGAAATCAGCATAAGATATGATGAGATTCTTAAAACAGAGTTTGTAGTCGGCAGCAAATATTCACCCTCTCATATTTCGATCCTTCTTAAAACGGGTGATGAAGTAAAAATTCCCTGCACAAGGAAAAATACGCTCATTGAAATCAGGGAACGGATTCAGGATCACCTGACAGAACTGAAAATTTCAGAACTGAACACAACCGTTATTTACCACGGCGAAACCATTGACGGTGCATTGATAAACGGCAAGAAATACACCCTCGTTGAAATCAACGAGGGCGGAATGTATGAAGTGATTGACGAGTCGGGAGAATCTGGATTTTACCGCCCCGAACTTTTTGAAAAAGAGGAGCATTGCGATGAACAGCAGCAGCAAAACAATTGATTTTTTCTATCTCAAAGACCCGATAAAATCTCACTCAATAACCGTTTCCTGCATTTCCCTTGCGGTTATCGGAATAATAATTTATTCATACATAAGCCTCTGGGGCGTTCCCGAATCATTCAACGAAGTTTGGGAAATGATTGAATTCAGCGGTTTTATCGCGGCTGAATTTGCCGCTCTTATTGCCGCTTTGCTCGCAATAATCTGTTCCGTTATTTCATATTTCACAAGAAAAGATTGCTATATCGAATTCACCGAAACCGTTCTTTACGGAAAACTCCCCTCTTTCCCCCTCAGGGCAAAAGAAGTTGAAATTCCATACAGCGAAATAATCGGTATAAAAAGAGCAGATTTTTCCCGCAACGGTTCATTCAATGCATTGATTGTCAAAACAGAAAACGGCAGGATTCTGATTCCGCACAACAACAATGTTAAAATCAGAAAAATTGAAAATCTGCTTTATGATTTGAAAGGAGATTAAAACTATGGGTGCAGTAACTGTAATTTTCGTTCCGTTTTTAGCTGTTATTCTTTTCTTCACCCAAATTTTTCTTTCAATAACGGGGCTGGATATTACAAAGGTTGTTCTTCCCTATGACCCCGAAAACGGTCTTGTCTGGGAATACGACAACGAAAATGACCCGTATATAAAACTTAAAGATATGGTTATTGAGGGTGACGAGCAGATTTTTAAATTTGTGAACCGCGGATACAATAAAGATATAACCTATAAATACGGCTGCGGATATATGATGGACCTTGTTTTTACCGCCGAAAACGGTGAAACAGAAACCTATTATGCAACAACCCGTAACGTAAGCCTAGGCAGGGTAAAAATATGGGCTGAGGACGAGGTTTTGGTTTATAATTACACCGCAACCGCCAAAAAGGTATATGACGATTCAGAGTGGGAAATGGATTTCGGTTCGGCATCAGATTCCGAATATGTTGTTTATAATCCGGACACGAAATCTACTTCAAGAACCTTCACAGTTGTTTACGAAAAAGGAATGGCTGACGATGATATAATATGGATAAGTTTTGATAACCGTTCAGGCGAAGGAGATTATTGGGAAGCTCATCATATTAAACTTGATTGCTCGGGCGAAGAAGCAAAACTGCTTGAAGAAAGCTTTTGGTCAACAGATTCCCTGTATAATAGATAAAAAATATTTATATATCACATTTCACCAAAAAAGGCCGCCTTGCGCGGTCTTTTTTGTTTGTGTAAATTATTGACTTAAATGTATATTTAAGGTATTATATACACATAAAAATTATAATGGCGGGAGTTTTGGAATATGATGAATAATCAGGAAAAAACCATGGAAAAAATTGTTGCTCTCTGCAAGGGCAGAGGCTTCATTTTTGCAGGCAGCGAAATCTACGGCGGCCTCGCAAACACCTGGGACTACGGCCCCCTCGGTGCAAGAATGAAAAACAATGTTAAAGACACCTGGCGCAAGCGCTTCATTCAGGAAAGAAAGAACAGCTATGAGGTTGATGCAGATATCCTCATGCATCCCAGAGTTTGGGAAGCAAGCGGCCACGTTGCAAGCTTCTCCGACCCTCTTCTCGACTGTAAAGAATGCAAAAAGCGTCACAGAGCAGATAACCTTATTGATGATTTCAACCCCGATGCTCACGCAGACGGCATGACAAAGGAAGAAATGTTTGAGTATATCAAGGCTCATTCAATTCCCTGCCCCCACTGCGGCAAGCACGATTTCACCGACATCAGAGAATTCAACCTGATGTTCCAGACATTCAGAGGCGTTACCAACGACAGCAAGAATGTTATCTATCTCCGCCCCGAAAACGCACAGGGCGAATATGTTAACTATCTCAACGTTCAGAGAACAATGAGAGCAAAGCTTCCCTTCAGCATCGGTCAGATCGGTAAGGCTTTCAGAAACGAAATCACTCCCGGTAACTTCACTTTCAGAACAATCGAGTTCGAGCAGATGGAGTTCCAGACCTTCTGTAAGGAAGGCACCGATAACGAGCTTTATGATTACTTCAAGGAATACGGTATGAAGTATTATCAGGATCTCGGCATCAAGGCAGAAAATCTTCGTTTCCACGATCACGAAAAGCTTGCTCACTACGCAAAGGCTGCCTGCGACATCGAATTCCTCTTCCCCTTCGGCTGGGGCGAAATCAACGGCACCCACAACAGAACAAACTTTGACCTTACAAGACATCAGGAATACAGCGGTCAGAAGATGGATTATCTTGACCCCGAAACCAACGAAAAGTTTATCCCCTTCATCATCGAATCAACCTACGGCCTCGACAGAACCGTGCTTGCTCTTCTTTGCGAAGCATATGACGAAGAGGTTATCGACGCTGAAAAGAACGACACAAGAGTTGTTCTTCATCTCAGCCCCGCGGTTGCTCCTTTCAAAGCAGCGGTTCTTCCTCTTTCAAAGAAGCTTTCACCCGATGCTCTCAAGGTTTATGAGAAGCTTCAGAAGAAGTTTATGGTTGACTTCGATGAAACAGGCTCAATCGGCAAGCGTTACCGCCGTGAGGACGAAATCGGAACACCTCTTTGCATCACCTTCGATTTTGATTCACTCGAAGATAACTGCGTAACCGTAAGAGACCGTGACACAATGCAGCAGGAAAGAATTTCAATCGATGCTCTCGAAGACTATATCGCAGCACGCATTGAATTTTAATATGTTTATAATTTAACTTTACGAAAGGATACATTTTTATGAAGGTTAATTTTACCGAAACCGTGTTAAGAGACGCAAACCAGTCCCTTATCGCAACAAGAATGCCCTTCTCAGATTTTGAGCCTGTTCTCAAAGAGCTTGATAAAGCAGGCTACTATTCACTTGAATGCTGGGGCGGTGCAACATTCGATTCCTGCCTTCGTTACCTCAACGAAGATCCCTGGGAGAGACTCCGCAAAATCAGAAAGGCTTGCCCCAACACCAAGCTTCAGATGCTCCTCAGAGGACAGAATCTCCTCGGCTATAAGCACTATCCCGATGACGTTGTTCGTGCTTTCATCAGAAAGAGCGTAGAAAACGGCATCGACATCATCAGAATCTTCGATGCTCTCAACGACGTTCGTAACATTGAGGTTGCAGTTGATGAAACCCTTAAGTGCGGCGCTCACGCATCAGGCACAATCTGCTACACTCTCAGCCCCATCCACAACCTTGAAAACTACATTCAGCTTGCAAAGAAAATCGAAGCACTCGGCGTTCAGTCAATCTGTGTTAAAGATATGGCAGGCATTATGAGCCCCAAAGAAGGCTATGACCTTGTTAAGGCTCTCAAAGAGAATGTTAAAGTTCCCATCGTTGTTCATACACACTCAACAACAGGCCTCGGCTTTATGACTCTTCTCAAGTGCGTTGAGGCAGGCGCAGATGTTATTGACTCCGCAATCTCCTGCTTCTCAGGCGGCACTTCACAGCCCGCAACAGAAACTCTTGTTTACACTCTCAAGCAGTATGGCTATGAAGTTGATGTTGACGAAGCAGTTTGCAAGAATATCAACGATTTCTTCAAGCCCATCAGAGCAAAGGCTCTTGAGAGCGGTCTTCTTAACCCCGTTGTTATGGGCACACAGACCGACGCTCTTCTTTATCAGATTCCCGGCGGAATGCTTTCAAACCTTGTTGCACAGCTTACTGCACAGAACAAGCTTGATAAACTTGATGAAGTTCTTCTTGAAACTCCCAGAGTTCGTGAAGACCTCGGTTATCCTCCCCTTGTAACTCCTATGAGCCAGATGGTTGGCGTTCAGGCAACAGCCAACGTGCTTGCAGGCGAAAGATACAAGAATATTTCCAAGGAAGTTAAGAGCTATATCAAGGGTGAATACGGACAGGCTCCCGGCAAGGTAAGCAAAGAGCTTCAGAAGCTTGTTCTCGGCGACGAAGCACCCTTCACCGGCAGATTTGCAGATACTCTTGCTCCCGGAATGGAAGAAGCAAAAGCATATCTCGGCAGCAAGGCAACCTGCGAAGAAGATGTTCTTTCATATATCGCATTCCCCACTCAGGCAGAAGCTTTCTTTGAGAAGCGCGAAGCCGACAGAAAGAACACATTCTCATACACAATCACAAGAATTGACTGAGGGTGACAGATATGTTTGCAGATAAAATCAACCTGACAATGACAGAAACAATGTTCGTTGCGGTTGCAGGCATTGTAGTAGTTCTTCTCGAGCTTGCGCTCCTTGCAGTCATCATTGTTTTTATGTCAAAAATATTCAGACTTTTTGAAAATAAATTAGCTTCCGATTCAAAAGATTCAGTTGCCGATTCGGTAAGCGTAACGCCCGTTGCTCCCGCCGCTCCCGCTCCCGCACCCGCTGCTCCCGTTGCATATGTTCCCGCAGGAAGCATTCAGCTTATTGATGTTGACGAGCCCACCGCGGCAGTTGTTATGGCTCTCGTAAGCGATCAGAGCGGTATCCCCCTTGAAAGACTTGCATTCAAGTCAATCAAAGGAATAACAGAGTTCGTTGATGTTGACGAACGCACAGCAGCAACAATAATGGCAATTGTAAGTAAAGAAAGCGGAATTCCGCTCAACAGACTCAACTTCAAATCAATCAAAAAAGTGGAGGAATAATAATTATGAAATACGTTGTAAATCTTAACGGTAAAGCATACGAAGTAGAAGTAGAAGAAACCCAGGCAGTTATTATGAACGTAACAGACGCACCCGTTGCAGCAGCTCCCGTTGCTCCCGTAGCGGCTCCTGCACCCGTTGCAGCTCCCGCTCCTGCCGCAGCTCCTGCTCCCGCAGCAGCACCCGCAGCACCCGTTGCTCCCGCAGACGGAACTCAGGTTCTTGCTCCTATGCCCGGCACAATCCTTGCAGTTAACAAAACCGCAGGTTCAGCAGTAGCAGCAGGCGATGTTATCATCGTTCTTGAAGCTATGAAGATGGAAAACGAAATCGTTGCTCCCTGCGCAGGCACACTCACTCAGGTTCTTGTTTCAAAGGGCTCAACCGTTGAAACTGATGCTGTTCTTGCTGTTATCGGCTAAGGAGAGTTTTAATGGAATTTATCACAGAAATATTAAAAGGAATATGGGAAAGTTCAGGTCTTGCCCTTCTTCAGTGGCAGAACGCAGTTATGATTCTCGTTTCCTTTGTTTTCCTTTACCTTGCAATCGTCAAGAAGTTTGAACCCCTTCTTCTTGTTCCCATTGCATTCGGTATTCTTCTTGCTAATATGCCCGGTGCAGGTCTTATGGATGACCCCACCGGTCTTATGGATACCTCAAACATCGTTGAAGGCGCTCATTGGTATGACTCGGGTGTTCTGCGTCTGATATACGCAGGTGTTAAGAGTTCCATCTTCCCCTGCCTTATCTTCCTCGGAATCGGCGCAATGACAGACTTCGGCCCCCTTCTCGCAAACCCCGTAAGCCTTCTTCTCGGTGCAGCCGCACAGCTTGGTATTTATGTTGCTTTTGTTATTGCAATTCTTCTCGGATTTACTCCGCAGGAAGCTGCTTCAATCGCAATCATCGGCGGCGCAGACGGCCCCACAGCAATCCTTGTTGCCTCAAAGCTTGCAGGCCACCTTCTTGGCCCCATCGCTCTTGCGGCATATTCCTATATGGCACTTATCCCCCTCATTCAGCCTCCTCTTATGAAGCTTCTCACAACAGAGAAAGAAAGAAAGGTTGAAATGAAACAGCTTCGCACCGTAAGCAAAACTGAGAAGATTATCTTCCCCGTTGTTGTTTTCGTTGTTGTTGCTTTTCTTATTCCCGATGCTGCTCCCCTCGTTGGTATGCTTATGTTCGGTAACCTTCTTAAAGAATGCGGTGTTACCGACAGACTCAGCGACACAGCACAGAATGCGCTCACCAACATCGTTACCATTATGCTTGGCGTAACCGTTGGTGCAACAACAAACGGAACCGAGTTCCTTAAGCTTGACACAATCAAGATTGTTATTCTCGGACTTCTTGCATTCTGCTTCTCAACTGTTGGCGGACTTCTTCTCGGTAAGGTTCTCTATATCGTTACCGGCGGCAAGATTAATCCCCTCATCGGTTCTGCAGGTGTTTCCGCAGTTCCCATGGCAGCCCGCGTTTCGCAAACCGAAGGCAGAAAGTATAATCCCACTAACTTCCTTCTTATGCACGCAATGGGTCCCAACGTTGCAGGCGTTATCGGCTCGGCAGTTGCCGCAGGCTTCCTGCTTATGATGTTTGGCAAATAATCCTATCAAAGCACCTTGCTTTTTGCAGGGTGCTTTTTTATTTGTATTTAAATAAAAAATTTTTAAAAAAAGTGTTGACAAATCGAATTTTATATAATATAATAAACAAGCTTTCTACGAAGCACGATATTTGGCGGCATAGCTCAGAGGCTAGAGCAACCGGTTCATACCCGGTAGGTCGTGGGTTCAAATCCAACTGCCGCTACCAACTATATGGCCCGGTGGTCAAGCGGTTAAGACACCGCCCTTTCACGGCGGTAACACGGGTTCGATTCCCGTCCGGGTCACCACAAAAACGACTTGTTGAAAAACAAGTCGTTTTTATTTTTGCCTGAATACATATAACTTTACCAGACAAAATATCTGATATGTCTTAACAGTCCGCTGTTTTTGGGCAAATCCGCAAAATTGCACATTGTATGACAAAATTTGTAATGTTAAAATCTAACCCGTCTTGTGTTACTTATAATATACATAATATATACGGAGGGTGTTGAAATGAAAAAAATCCCCGCAAAAACAACTTATGACCTCATTCCTGCTCAGGATATGATTCAGTTTATGCTTAAGCACAGCTTTTTCCACAAGCAGGTTACACAGATTCCCGAATCGATGATTGTTGATAAGGAACTTGATTTTGATGTTATGCAAAAAGCATTCAACATCGAAATTGAAAGAAACGATTGCCTTCGTCTTCGTTTCTTCAAGGAAAAGGGCAAAATCAAGCAGTATTTCCTTGATGAATACAAAGAGGAAAATATTCCCGTTTTCAATTTTAAATCAGAAGAAGAGCGTAAGGATGTTCTCGGTGCAGACGCGCAGAAGCCCATCAGAATGCTCAAGGATGAAACCTACAGAATCAAATTCTTCCGCACCCACGATAACCGCTGCGGTGTTTATCTTTGCATCCACCACCTTGTTATGGATAATGCGGCTGTTTTCATTTTCTTTGCAGACCTTTTCGCTGTTTACGACAGCCTTATGAACGGCACTCCCATGCCCAAGCCTTTAGGCAAATATGAGGATATTATCAAAAAAGAGCTTGCATATGTTGCAAACCCCGAAAATCTCAAAAAAGAAGAAGCAGCCTATACCGAATATATGACCAAAAACGGCGAGCCCCTTTACCTCGGCGTTGAAGGTCCCAAGCTTCTTGAAGCAGAACGCGAAAAGAAAAAAGACCCATCAATTATGGCTCCCTCTCTCTTTGACCCCATTCACGATAAGGCAGGTCTTGTAAAATACAGCCTCCCCTATGATGACAGCCAGAAAATTTTTGAGTTTATGAAAGAAAACGGCGTTGGCGGCGAATGCCTTGTTCAGCTTGCAATGCGCCTTCACGTTTCAAAAATCAACAACAGACACGATGACACATATTTCATCGTTCTCTGCCCCAGACGCCGCACTCTTTCCGAGAAGCGTGCGGGCGGTAACCTTGCAGTTCCCCTTCCCTGGAGAATCAAGCTTCCCGAAGAAACAACATTTATGGAAGCTCTTCACAAGATGAGCGAAATTCAGTTCTGGGCATTCCAGCATATGAATTATCCCTATCTCGAATACCGCAAGCTTCAGCAGAAGCTCTTCAACTACGCTCCCGCAGCAGGCGCATCAACAATGATGTTCTCCTGGTTCCCTCTTGAAGCAGGCACAATGAGCAACTGGGAATATGAATTTGAAGGCTATTCACTCGGCAGATACATTATGGTTCTTTATGCATTCGCAATGAAGGATGCTCACACCGGCTGCCTCAAGCTTTCAAGCATGCACAGAACAAAGTTCGTAAGCCGTGAAGATATTGATTCTCTTCACGAAGGCACTGCAAAGGCTCTTATTCTCGGCGTTCAGAACCCCGATATGACTCTTGGCGAGATTATGGACAGAATCTGATTTTTAAAAACCCTTTGCTTTTGCAGAGGGTTTTTCTTTCAAATGTTTCCAAAAGTAAAATATTTCTTTTTCAGGTTATTTTTCTTAATAGGAATTTTATTGGGAATAAAAAGTAATATAATGAAAAAGATAAAAAGAGATAGAACTCGGGGGAAATAAAAATGAAAACCAAAAAAATTGTCGCTTTGGTTTTAGCGATTGTTCTTGCTTTTGCAGGTGTGCTGGCAGGATGCAAAAACGATAAAACCAAGCCCGTTAACGAAAACAATACTGCTGCACCAGATAACGGCGAAAATATTACGGAAACAACCGCGCTTGCAAGCAAATATTCATCAAAAGATAAGCTGATTGCTTTAACCTTTGATGACGGCCCGTATCAGAAAACAACCAACAGAATTCTTGATGTTCTTGAAAAAAACAACAGCGTTGCAACCTTTTTCCTTGTAGGATACAATATTCCCGACAACGCAGAAACCATTTCACGCGCTCACCGTATGGGATGCGAAATTGCAAACCATACTCAGAACCATAAAATTCTGACAAAGTGCAATGACGCCACAATTTCCGAGCAAGTTAAAGGCCCCAACGAAGCAATAAAAGCTCTCACGGGAACCGAGCCCAGGCTTTTCAGAGCACCCGGCGGTGAATTCAAAGGCGTTGAAGATAAAATCGGTATGCCTCTTATTCAATGGACAATTGATACCAAAGACTGGAAAGCCAAAGATAATTCAAATAAAGGCCGAAACGAAAAAGAACGTAACGCCGAGCTTCGCAAGATTGCTGATGAGGTTGTTGCAAGCGCAGAAAGCGGCGATATTGTTCTTATGCACGATATTTATGAATTCACAGCCGACCTCTGTGAACTTATCGTTCCCGAACTCACCGCAAAGGGCTTTAAGCTCGTAACGGTAAGCGAGCTTTTTGAAGCTTACGGAGAAAAGCTTGAAGACGGCAAGGTATACAGATATGCAAAGGTGCCTGAAGAAGCAACTGAACCGTTCACCGAGGTGCTTGCAGTTGGCAACTATACAGTTAAAACCAAGGGCAGCCCTCTCAATATGAGAGCCGAAGCAAATGCAGATGCCGCCGTTGTTGCCAAAATAGCCAACGGAACTTCTGTTTCTGTTTCAAAATCCGTTGCAGGCTGGGCATATGTTTCATACGAGGAGCACTCGGGATGGGTAAACGCCAAATTTCTTGTTAAAAATCAGTAAAACTGCAACTAAAAGCATCTGCGGTTAATGCAGGTGCTTTTTATTCACAAAAAATTTTCAAACAAATTCAGGTTTTTCTGTTAACATTTGGCGAAATGTGTGTTATAATACTTTTTTAGAATGTAATTAATTTATGCAGGTGATTTTGTGAGCGATAAAAAACGGCGTTCGGGTGGCTTTGAAGATATTCAAAGCTACAGTACACCGAAAGGATTCAAAAATAAAATAAAACATTTTATGGATTTCAAATTCAAGCCCTTCTTTCTGAGGAACAAGAAAAGAAATCTCAAGGCAATTCTCAGCCTTGTTATCTGCCTTGCTCTTGTTTTCTCGGCAGTGGGCGGTGCCTATGTAAGAAAAATCTTTTCTCTTATCAACTACAGCGAAGGCTCATTCGGTAACCCCGATGCAACCTTTGCAACAGAATATGAAGAAAACCTCAGCTATCAGACCATTTATGATATAGAGGGTGCCGAATCTCTCAAGGATTTGCTTAAATCCTGGGCAACCAACGGCGGCGAGCATCTTCACAGCAAGAATGTTATAAACGTTCTTCTCATCGGTGAAGATAATGAAGACGGTTCATCACGTTCCGACTCAACAATGCTTGTTTCGGTTAATACAAAAACAAAGAAGATAACCATTTCTTCTTTCCTGCGCGATTCCTATACTTATATGGACATTAACGGTCACGAAAGATATGATAAAACCAACCATTCTTATTCCTGGGGCGGCCCCGCAAAGCTTATGGAGGTTTTATCAAAAAACTATAAGATTGAAATTGACCACTATGTTTCAATCAATTATGAATCATTTATAGCTGCTGTTGATGCTTTGGGCGGAATATCCGTTCCCGTAACCGAAAAAGAAGCAAACTTTATGAACCGCACAACCCGACTCAAAGGCTTTGAAAGCGGTGAAAACGTTCTTCTTGACGGTGAGCACGCTCTTGTTTATGCCAGAATAAGAAAACTCGACAGCGAAGTTGAAAGAACCAGAAGACAGCGCGAACTTATTTCATCACTCATAAAGAGCGTTAAATCCTCTTCTCTCGCAGATCTCAACAATGCAATTCAGACCTTCCTCCCCTATGTAACAACAAACTTCAGCACAAGCGAAATTCTTTCGCTCGGCACAAAAGCAATAACCGACGGCTGGCTCAAATTCGATATCAGCAGCACTGCAATGCCCGCTGAAGAATACCGTATGTCGATGTCGCATTTCAGAACCTACACAGGTTATCTTGATGTGTGGATTGTTGATTATATAAGAGCAGCAAGGGATTTGCAGCTTCTTCTCTATGATAACACAAATATCGAAATCAATCCCGAAACTCATATTTCGGCGCTTGAAATGGTAAACGGCGGTTATTCTTCCGAAAACAGCTACAGCACCACCGAAGAAACAACAACAAGGCGCAGCATCTTCAACCGTTATGACAGCGACGAAACAACAACCCGCTTCCGTGATTACACCTTCAACTTCCCTTATAACAGAGATGATGAAGAAACAACAACCGATTATTATTGGAACAGTGACAATACGGAAGAAGAGGAAACAACTGATTATTACTACGAAGAAGAAACCGAATATTGATTTAAAGGGAGCTGCTTGCTCCCTTTTTTATTTTGTTTCTATTGACACACACACTATATATAATGCTATAATATTCCCATAAGAATGAAAGGAGATTTATATGAAACCCAAGGTTTATTTTTCAAAAACAATAACCCCCGAAAAGGTTCTCGAGCTTTATAAGCTTTTAAATATTTCTCTCAAGGGCAAAACTGCCGTTAAGGTTCATTCGGGCGAAAAGGGCAATCAGAACTTTTTGAAACCCGATTTCTGGAAAGATACCGTTGACTATGTTAACGGAACAGTTGTTGAATGCAACACAGCATACAACGGCGAAAGAAACACCACGGAAAAGCATCTTAATTTATTCAAAAACCATGGCTGGACAGAGCTTTTTGATGTTGACCTGCTTGATGCAGAAGGTCCCGACCTTGTGCTCGATATCCCCAACGGAAAAAAGATTAAGAAAAACTTTGTGGGTAAAGGAATCAAAAACTATGATTCTCTCCTTGTTCTTTCCCATTTCAAAGGTCATCCCATGGGAGGCTACGGTGGAGCACTCAAACAGCTTTCCATCGGCGTTGCTTCTTCTTACGGCAAAGCATATATTCACGGTGTAGGCGACCCTGATGCTTTCTGGACTTCAGACCACGATTCATTCCTTGAATCAATGGCAGATGCCGCTTCTTCTGTTGTTGATTATTTCGGCGATAATATCGCATATATCAATGTTATGAAAAATATGTCGGTAGACTGCGACTGCTGTGCCGTTGCGGAAGACCCTTGTATGAAGGATATCGGCATTCTCGTTTCGCTTGACCCCGTGGCAATTGACCGCGCTTGCCTCGATTTGGTTTATGCCGCAACCGACGACCCCGGCAGAGACCATCTGATTGAAAGAATCGAAAGCCGCAACGGTGTGCTCACCGTTAATGCCGCCGCAGACCTCGGCATCGGTTCGCTCGAATACGAACTCATTGAAATCTGAAGGTGATATTATGAAAGCTAAAATTACTCTTGCAAAAGAATTCAGAATCGGTGATATTGATAAACGCATATACGGCTCATTCATCGAGCATCTCGGCAGAGCTGTTTACGGCGGAATTTATGAGCCGGGTCACCCCACAGCCGATGAAAACGGCCTGAGAAGAGATGTTATTGACCTTGTAAGAAAGCTCAATGTTCCCATTGTCCGCTATCCGGGCGGTAACTTCGTTTCGGGATATAATTGGGAAGACGGAGTCGGTCCCGTTGAAAAAAGACCCAAACGCCTTGAGCTTGCGTGGGGCACAACAGAACCCAACTATTTCGGCACCAACGAATTTCTTGACTGGTGCAAAAAGGCAAACGCCGAATGTATGATGGCGGTTAATCTCGGCACAAGAGGCCCCGAAGAAGCCCGCAATCTTGTTGAATACTGCAACCATAAATCAGGCTCATACTGGTCTGATTTAAGACGCTCCCACGGTGTTGAAGAACCCCATAACATCAAACTCTGGTGCCTCGGCAACGAAATGGACGGCCCTTGGCAGATGGGCGCAAAAACCGCTTTTGAATACGGCAGAACAGCCCTTGAAGCTTCAAAGCTTATGAAATGGACTTCTCCCGGCATTGAAACCGTTCTTTGCGGTTCATCAAGCCGAAATATGAGCACCTTTGCAAAATGGGAAGCCGAAAGCCTTGAAATTGCATATGACAGCATCGATTATGTTTCATTGCATCAGTATTACGGCAACCACGATGACGATGTTCAGTCTTTCCTTGCAAGAACCCTTGAATTTGACGATTTCATTTATTCAATAATCTGCACCTGCGATTATGTTAAAGCAAGAAAACGCTCAAAGAAAACCATTAATCTTTCATTTGACGAATGGAATGTATGGTATCACTCAAACAACGCACCCTATGAAAAATGGAGTGTTGCTCCCCCGCAGCTTGAAGATATTTATAATTTTGAAGATGCTCTTCTTGTTGGCTCGCTTATGATTACTCTCCTTCGCCATTGCGACAGAATAAAAATTGCCTGCCTCGCACAACTTGTTAATGTTATCGCTCCCATTTTCACTCAGACGGGCGGCGGAGTTTTTGAGCAAACAACATTCTTCCCCTTTATGCATCTTTCAAACTATGGCAGAGGCAGTGCTCTTCTTCCGCTTATCGACTGCCCCAAATATGACTGCAAAGCATTCACCGATGTTCCTTATCTTGAAGCTATTGCAACATATGATGAAGAAAACGAAGAAATGGCAATTTTCTGCGTAAACAAGAGCCTTGATGAAAGTGCCGTGCTCGATGTTAACCTTATGGATTTCGCAGGCTATAAACCCGTTGAATTCATTTCAATGGACGGCTATGGTAAAAAGGACGAAAACTGGTTTGATAATATCAAAGTCAAGCCCCATAATAATCCCGTTCCCGAAATTGATAACGGAATGCTCACCGCAGAGGTCAAGCCCTTCAGCTGGAATGTTATCAGACTCAAAAAATAAAAAAACGCAAAAAAATCCCCGATGTGAACCACATCGGGGATTATCTTTTATTTATTATTCGTCATCTGCTTCAAGCTTTGCTTCTTCGATAACCTTATGAGCAACGTTTTCGGGAGCTGCTTCATAATGGTCAAAATCAAATGAGAAATAGCCTCTGCCGATAGTTACCGAACGGAGAACCGTTGCAAAGTCGCCCATTTCTGACATGGGAACTTCAGCTACAAGCTCCTGCATCTTGGGATCATCCTCGCAGGGACCCATACCAAGAACGCGACCTCTTCTCTTGGTAACATCGCCCATGATATCGCCAAGGTTATCGCCGGGCATATAAGCCTTAAGTGAGCCGTAGGGTTCAAGAAGCTTGGGATTTGCCTGAGGCATACCGTTCTTATAAGCAATCTTTGCAGCCATCTTGAATGCCATTTCGTTTGAGTCAACGGGATGCGATGAACCGTCATAAAGAGTTGCTCTGAGACCAACAACGGGATAGCCCGCAAGAGGTCCTTTGAGGATAGCTTCGCGAAGACCCTTTTCAACTGCGGGGAAGAAGTTCTTGGGAACGGATCCGCCAACAACTCTTTCTGCAAATTCAAAACCTTCGCCGTCGATATGTTCAAATTCAATCCAAACGTCACCAAACTGACCGCTGCCGCCTGACTGCTTCTTATGTCTGCCCTGAACAGCAACCTTCTTGCTGATAGTTTCTCTGTAAGCAACCTTGGGAACTGTGAGGTCAACTTCAACGCCGAACTTGTTCTTGAGTTTTGTTACAACTGAATCAAGATGCTGTTCGCCAAGACCCGAAATAATCTGTTCCTTGGTTTCTGTGTTTGTTGTGTAGCTGATAGTAAGGTCTTCTTCTGCAAGTCTGTGAAGGCCTGCTGCAACCTTATCTTCTTCGCCCTTCTTCTTAACCTTAACAGCCATGGGAAGGCAAGGTGCTGGGAAGTTTACGCCCTTAAGCTTGATTTCTGACTTGGGAGAACAAAGTGTGTCACCTGTCTTGAAGCTTGAAAGTTTAGTGATAATACCGATGTCGCCTGCGAGAATAGCTGTTGCATCTTCCTGCTTGCCGCCCTTGGGGAAGAGGATCTTACCCATTCTTTCAGTTTCACCTGTGCGCTCATTGTATGCAGGTGTGTCAGCGGTAATTTTACCTGAAATAACCTTGAAATATGACATCTTACCAACGAAGGGGTCAGCAACTGTCTTGAAGCATATAGCTGCAAGTTCGCCGTTTTCATCGCAGGTAATGTTGCCTTCCGATGCAACAGATGCTGCGTCGGGAGCTGACTGAACGATACTGTTGTTGATAAGGTCAACAGCTTCAAGCTGATAGCCTGAGCAAGCATAAACAGGGCTGATTTCGCCTGCAAGAATACCTGCTTTAAGACCCTTATCAATTTCTTCATCTGTAAGAGGAATACCCTCGAAGAATTTTTCCATAAGCTCTTCATCTGCGCAAGCAACTGCTTCGATGAATGCTTCTCTCATTCTGTTTGTTCTCTCATCGTTTTCGGGCATGGGAGCATCCGAACGCTTGCCGTCTTTATATGAGAAAGCTTCGTTACGTGAGAAGTCAACATATGAAACAACCTTGTCGCCTTCAACATAAGGAACAACAACGGGACAAATTGAATTGCCGTATTCCTCTTTGAGTGAATCGAAGGTCTTATAGAAGTGAGCATTTTCACCGTCACACTTGGTGATTGCAAACATCTTGTTGATTCCTCTGTCTGTTGCAGCTTTATAAGCCTTTTCAGCACCAACATCAAGTGTGCTGCCTGAAGCAAGAACAATAAGAACTGCACCTGCTGCACGCATACCTTCGCTTACTCCGCCTGCAAAGTCAAAAAGACCCGGGGTATCTATAATATTAATCTTAGTATTTTTCCATTCAAATGAAGCAATAGCCGATGCTATTGAACACTTTCTTCTTTTTTCTTCTGCATCAAAGTCAAGAACGGTGTTACCGTCTGCAATTCTGCCAAGTCTGTCGGTCGCATTTGAAATGTAAAGCATAGCTTCGGCAAGAGTTGTTTTACCTCTGCCGCCGTGACCGGCGAGAACAATATTTCTGATATCTTTTGCACTGTAAGATTTCATTGGGGATTTCCTCCTTAACACGCCATGAGGAACAGGGTTCCAAGCGAAAAATAGCAACGGCTCCGATTACCTGAACCGTATTGTCTGTGATTATATCACAAAAGTTATGCAATTTCAATGATTTTTTTGTCATTTTTTATTAATTTTTTCAAAAAAGCATAATTCGTTTGCTTTATCACTTTAACACGGAAGCTGAATAAAGCGAAGTGCACAAAAAGCATCCTTTTCTATTATCTATTTCGCACAAAAGAAAAATCCCTCCGGCTTTCGCCGAAAGGATTTTGAAATATTTTTATTCCGTCTTTATTGAATTCTGCCTGCCCCAAAAATGGATAATACCCTCATCATTGAGCGCCTTGATAAGGAAAAATGTTATCGGCAAAATGAAAATTCCGAGAACACCGAAAATCTGAAGACCGAGATACATACCCATCAATGTTGCAATAGGAGGAAGTCCAACATTCATTGCAACAAGGTGCGGCTCAAGAATCTGACGTATAACAGTTATCAAAACATAAAGCACTATCAAGCCTATGCCAAGACCGTAATTGCTTGTTATAAGGCTGAACAGCGCCCAGGGAACAAGCACGGTGCCCGTTCCGAAAACGGGAAGAATATCGAGCAATGCGGTGCAAATTGAAATAACAAGAATATATCCGCCGTTATAAACTCCGATAAGTTTTAATATATTAAGACCAATGGAAACTTCGCAGAAAGTCACAAATATAATCGTTGCATATGATTTGACCATTTTTCCCATTATATCGCCGAAAAGCTTCTTTGTTTTCACAATTGCTCTTTCGTGCTCTTCGGAAACATTGTCTTTTATCATACTTGTTATATTGTCATAGTCGCAAGTGATAAAGAAGCAAGCAATTATGCTTATCAGAACTGCGGTAAGAATTGCAGGAATCTGCTTTGCAGTTGATAAGATTCCGTCAAGAGGAGTTGCAAGAATTGAAAAATCTATTCCTGCAAGACTTTCGCTGATTCCCGAATCTTCGGATATGAGCGAAGCAACGCCGCTTTCTGTTGCAAGCAAAAGATTATCGGCAAAATCGCGAATTGCATCTGTTGCGGTTTTCTCCAGAGAATCTGGCAAGAAGGTTATTTTTTCAAGAATCCATTTTTCTGCTTCCGTAATAAGCAACGGCAGGTTTTCCGCTTTGTGTATGATATATTCACCAAAGCCTTTGAATTCAACAACAACTCTGTAACCGACAAGCACAAGTACGCTGATGATTATTGCAATAATCAATATGACCGCCACTGCACCGAGAATGCCCTTTTTTATCTTTGTTTTCTTTGCAACAAATCTTATCGGCTTCTGAAGAAGCATTGCGATAAGAAATGAAAAGATAAACGGAGCGGCAAGCCAGAAAGCATATTTCAAAAACAAATAATAAATCGCCGCAACGAATGAAAAAAACAGCATATTAATCAGCATTGATTTTCTTTTTTCTGCCAATTCCATCTTCAACATACCTCCCAAGAGAGAAAAACATTTACTGAACAGTAATATTTTACACTATTTGTCTGTAAAACGCAACGAATCAAGGAAAAAATTCACAAAATATAAATAAAGTTTAAATTTACTCTTTATTATTTTAAAAATATGTGGTAATATGTTCTTATCTTTAAAATAAGGGGTCATAATATGTATGTTGCAATAATGGGATATGGTGTTGTTGGTTCCGGTGTTGCCACACTTCTTGAAAAAAATCACGAACATATCCTTAAGAAAAGCAATCAAAACGAAATGGAGCTCAAATATATTCTTGACCGCCGAACTTTCCCCGGCGACCCTTATGAGCACCTTGTAATTTCGGATTTTGCAAAAATAGTTGAAGATGACGATGTTAAAATCGTTGTTGAAACAATGGGCGGACTTTATCCTGCTTATGATTATGTTCTTGCAAGCCTTAAAGCAGGCAAGAGCGTTGTTACTTCAAATAAAGAACTTGTTGCCGCAAAGGGCTGTGAGCTTCTTCAGGTTGCTGAAGAAAACAATGTCAACTTCCTTTTCGAAGCAAGCGTTGGCGGCGGTATTCCCATCATCCGTCCCATCAGCCAGTGCCTTGCCGCAAACGACATTGATGAAATCGCAGGCATCCTTAACGGCACAACAAACTTTATTCTCACTAAAATGATAAGCGACGGCATGACTTTTGAGGAGGCTCTTTTCCTTGCTCAGAGAAACGGCTACGCTGAGCGTGACCCGTCTGCCGACGTTGACGGCTTTGATGCTTGCAGAAAAATCTGCATTCTTGCAGCTCTCTGCTTCGGCAAGCATGTTTATCCCGATAACGTTCACACCGAAGGCATCAGAAAGATTGACCTTGCTGATGTTGAATACGCTCGTTCATGGGGCGGCGTTATCAAGCTTATTGCAAGAGCAAAGAAACTTGAAAACGGCAAGGTTTCCGTTATGGTTTCACCTGCTTTTGTACAGAACCACAGCCAGCTCGCTTCGGTTGACGATGTTTTCAATGCAATTCTCGTAAGAGGCGACGCTATCGGCGATGTTGTTTTCTACGGCAAGGGTGCAGGCAAAATGCCCACAGCATCTGCTGTTGTTGCAGACGTTATCGACTGCGCAAGAAACCTTGACCGCAAAAAATATAACGGCTGGGCAGACAGCGAAGAAGGCTATGTTGCAGATTATCTCGACAGCGTTGGTCCTTTCTATATCAGAGCTGTAACAGAAAATGCTCCCGCCGCTCTTTCACAGGTAAGCAAAGCTTTCGGCGAGGTTACAATGCTGACCCGCGCAGACGCTCCCGACGGCGAATTTGCTTTTGCAATTTCACCCGTTTCGGAAAGAGAGCTTGCAGAAAAGCTTGCTGTTATTAAGGATGCAGAAATCAAATCGGTTATCAGAATAACAGATTATTGATTTTTCAATATTTTGGAGGTTATTTATGGCTTTAATAGTTCAGAAATTCGGCGGCAGCTCCGTTGCTAATGCCGAGCGTGTGATGAATGTTGCAAGAATCGTTACAGACACCTATAAAGCAGGCAACGACGTTGTTGTTGTTGTTTCCGCTCAGGGTGACACTACCGACGATCTTATTGAAAAAGCAAAGGAAATCAACCCCAAGGCTTCAAAAAGAGAAATGGATATGCTTCTTGCTTCGGGCGAGCAGATTTCAATTTCACTTCTTGCAATGGCAATTGAAAGCCTCGGTTATCCCGCTTGCTCACTTCTTGGCTGGCAGGCAGGCTTTTCAACAAACTCAACTTACGGAAGCGCAAGAATCAAAAAGGTTAATGCAGAGCGCATCAAGATGGAAATTGCAAAGAAAAACATTGTTGTTGTTGCAGGTTTCCAGGGTCTTAACAAGTATGACGATTTAACAACCCTCGGCAGAGGCGGTTCAGACACAAGCGCAGTTGCAATTGCAGCTGCAATGCACGCAGACCGCTGTCAGATTTATACCGACGTTGAAGGCGTTTACACCGCAGACCCCAGAAAAATCAAGGGTGCTCAGAAGCTCAATGAAATCACTTATGATGAAATGCTTGAGCTTGCAACTCTCGGTGCACAGGTTCTCAACAACCGCTCCGTTGAAATGGCTAAAAAATATAATGTTAAACTTGAGGTGCTTTCAAGCCTTGTGCGTGCACCCGGCACAATCGTTAAGGAGGTTGCTACTATGGAAAAAATGCTCGTTAGAGGTGTAACAAAGGATACTGATGTTGCAAGAATTTCTATCATCGGTGTTCCCAACGTTCCCGGAATTGCTTATAAAATCTTCGGCAAGCTTGCCGCAAAGAATATAAATATCGATATCATTCTTCAGTCAGTTGGCAGAGGCGACACAAAGGATATCGCTTTCACAACAACAAAGGCTCACGCAGAAGAAACAGTTGCAGTTCTCAAAGAGCTTGACCTTCTTGCAGGTCTTGAAATCATCTGCGACGAAAACGTTGCAAAGGTATCCGTTGTTGGTGCAGGTATGGAATCACATCCCGGCATTGCAGCAAGAATGTTCGAGGCTCTCTTTGAGGCAGACATCAACATTCAGATGATTGCTACAAGCGAAATCAAAATCTCTGTTCTTATTGATGTTAACGACGGCGACAAGGCTGTTCAGGCTATCCACAGCGAATTTATCCCCGAGCTTAACTAATCAGAATAAAGCAAAAGCCTTCCGAAAATCGGAAGGCTTTTTTGTTTGTTATTTAGTTCCCCAGAGCTTTCTGTCAAGCGAGCGGTACTGTGCCGCCTGGGCAATATGCTCTGATTCGATAATTTCCGAGCCGTCAAGATCAGCAACCGTTCTTGCAACACGGAGCACCTTATCATAACCTCGTGCCGAAAAGTTCAGCTTTTCAAAAATCCGTTCAAGCATAATCATCGCCTGCGGTGACGGTCTGCAGAATTCACGCGTCATTGCCGCATCCATTTTGGCGTTACACGAAATTCCCGTACCCTCAAGCCTTTTCTGCTGTATCTTTCTTGCGGCGTTGACTCTTGCCTTTATATCTGCCGAGCATTCGGAGGGCACTTTGCTTGAAAGCTTGTCAAAATCAACAGGCGGAACTTCTATGTGTATATCAATTCTGTCGAGCAACGGACCCGAAACCTTTGCAAGGTATCTTTTAGCCGAGCCCTGCGGACAGGTGCATTCTCTTTTGGGGTGTCCGTGATAACCGCAAGGACACGGGTTCATTGCGCAGACTATCATCGCTGAACAAGGATAAGTGAGCGATGCATTTGCTCTTGAAATGGTTATCTTGCTGTCTTCTATCGGCTGACGCAAAACCTCCATCGCCGTTCTTGAAAATTCAGGCAATTCATCAAGAAACAGAACTCCGTTATGTGCAAGCGAAATCTCGCCGGGTCTGGGTATTGCTCCGCCACCCGAAAGACCTGCGGGTGAAACTGTGTGATGCGGTGACCTGAACGGTCTTTCTCTTATGAGCGAAACGCCTTCAGGCAAAACCCCTGCAATTGAATAAAGCTCTGTTGTCTGCAAGCTCTCTTCAAAAGTCATATCGGGCAGAATTGAAGGCAGTCTTTTTGCAAGCATACTCTTGCCTGAACCGGGAGGACCAACCATTATAATGTTATGACCGCCCGCCGCTGCAATTTCAAGCGCATAACGGGCTTCCATCTGACCCATAACATCGCGGAAATCGGGCATCGGCTGATGCGAAAAGCTTTCTCTTACAGGATCAAACACAACGGGTTGCAAAACCTCTTCACCCGAAAGATATTTCACAAGCTGTTCAACGCTCTCAACCGCAAAAACCTGAGTTCCCGTCACAACCGAGCTTTCAAGTGCATTTTCAGCAGGCACAAAAACTCTTTTTATTCCGCTGTTTGCCGCTTTGATAACCATCGGCAAAACGCCGTTTATATGACGAACTTTTCCATCGAGCGAAAGCTCACCGATGAATGCACAGTCATCAACATTGCATTTAATCTGTTCTCCCGCCTTAAGCACCGCAACAAGAATGGGCAAATCATAAACAGGCCCTTCCTTGCGTATATCAGCAGGGGTAAGATTAACCGTTATTCTGCTTTGAGGAAAAGTGAACCCGCTGTTTTTAATTGCCGAACGCACTCTGTTCTTTGATTCGCTGACCGAAGCATCGGGTAATCCGACAATATCTATTCTGGGCAAGCCCTGACCGTAATCGACCTCAACGCCAACCATATAGCTGTCAATTCCGAAAAGACCCATACTGTTTATTCTTGCAAACAAGCGGCATCCCCCTCTCTTTGATGCTTTTGATTTTAAACTTTATTGCAGATTATGTCAAGTATACATTATATATAATAGCAAAAGCGGCTGCGTCCTTTCGGACACAGCCGCAATTTTTATGCGATAGATTTATCAGTCAGCCTTGGGAGCATAGAGATCCTTAAGACGAAGAAGATGATCGTATCTTTCAGCTGCAGTCTGCTCAGCCTTTGCAAAGAGCTCTTCAGCTCTTTCGGGGAATGAGCGAGTGAGTGATGAGTAACGAGCTTCGTTAAGAAGGAATTCTCTGTAGCTGCCCGTTGCAGGCTTGCTGTCGATGGTGAAGGGATTCTTGCCTTCAGCCTTGAGAGCGGGATTATAACGGAACATATTCCAGTAGCCGCACTCAACAGCCTTCTTCATTTCGTTCTGGCAGTTAACCATACCGCCCTTGATTGAGTGCATCTCGCAAGGTGCGTAAGCGATGATGATTGAAGGACCGTTGTAAGCTTCTGCTTCTGCAATAGCCTTGATTGTCTGATTCTGGTCAGCACCCATAGCAATCTGAGCAACGTAAACATAGCCGTAGCTCATTGCGATTTCAGCAAGTGACTTCTTAGCGATGCCCTTACCTGCTGCTGCGAACTGTGCAACCTGACCGATGTTGGAAGCCTTTGAAGCCTGACCGCCTGTGTTTGAGTAAACTTCGGTATCGAATACCATGATGTTTACATCTTCACCTGCTGCAAGAACATGGTCAACACCGCCGAAGCCGATGTCGTATGCCCAGCCGTCGCCACCGAAGATCCATACTGACTTCTTGGCAAGATATTCCTTGCTTGCAAGGATTTCCTTGCCTGCATCGCAGCCGCAAGCTTCAAGAGCTGCAACAAGAGCTTCTGTTGCTGCACCGTTCTTTGCGCCGTCGTTAACTGTTTCAAGGTATGCTGCTGCAGCTGCCTTGATTTCTTCTGATGCGCATTCTGCTTCTGCAACTGCCTTAACCTTTTCGATGAGGCTGTTACGGATAGCGTTCTGGCCAAGGAACATACCAAAGCCGTGCTCTGCGTTATCTTCGAAGAGTGAGTTAGCCCAAGCAGGACCGTAGCCCTTCTTGTTTACTGTGTAGGGTGATGTAGCTGCAGGACCGCCCCAGATTGATGAACAGCCTGTTGCATTTGAAATGTACATTCTGTCACCGAAGAGCTGTGTGATAAGACGAGCATATGCTGTTTCAGCACAACCTGCGCATGAGCCTGAGAACTCGAGAAGAGGAGTCTTGTACTGGCTGCCGATAACTGTGTTGTCAGCAACTTCTTCCTTAACTGTTACATTCTCAACCATGTAATCGAATACGGGCTGCATAGCATCCTGGCTCTCTCTTGATACCATCTTGAGTGAGTTTGTGGGACATACGCCTACGCAAACGCCGCAACCCATACAGTCGAGGGGTGAAACAGCGAGAGTATACTTGTAAACGCCCTTGCCTTTACCTGCCTTCTTGTCAACGATAATTGCGTTTTCGGGAGCAGCAGCAGCTTCTTCAGCTGTGAGGCAATAGGGTCTGATTGTTGCGTGGGGGCAAACATAGGAGCACTTGTTACACTGAGCACATGTTGCGCCGTCCCATTCGGGAACAAGAACTGCAACGCCTCTCTTTTCGTAAGCAGATGCACCGTGCTCGAAAGTACCGTCAGCGTGGTCAACAAATGCTGAAACGGGAAGTGAGTCACCGTCCATAAGTGCAACGGGCTTCATGATGCCGTCAACCATCTTAACAAGCTTTGCAGCACCCTTTGAAGCTTCAACAGTCTTGTTATCAACTGCGTCTGCCCATTCTGCGGGAACGTTGATCTTAACGAATGCTGTTGCACCTGCGTCAATAGCCTTTTCGTTCATTTCAACGATTTCCTTACCCTTCTTCATGAACTTCTGTGCTTTTTCTTTCATGTAGCCGATTGCTTCCTCAGCGGGAAGAACCTTTGAAAGAGCAAAGAAAGCTGACTGAAGAACTGTATTTGTTCTCTTACCGAGACCGATCTGTGCAGCAAGATCAATAGCATTAACTGTGTAAAGCTGAACATTGTTCTTTGCAATGTAACGCTTTGCCTCTGCGGGAAGCTTTTCAGCAAGTTCAGCCTCATTCCACTGGCAGTTGATGAGGTAAACACCGCCGGGCTTAACATCGTTAACCATCTTGTAGCCCTTTTCAACATATGAGGGGTTGTGGCAAGCTACGAAGTCTGCCTTGTTGATGTAGTAGGGGGACTTGATGGGGCTGTCGCCGAAACGAAGGTGAGAAATTGTGATACCGCCGGTCTTCTTTGAGTCATACTGGAAGTATGCCTGAACATACTTGTCTGTATGGTCACCGATGATCTTGATTGAGTCTTTGTTAGCACCAACTGTGCCGTCGCCGCCGAGACCCCAGAACTTGCACTCAATTGTGCCTGCTGCTGCAGTGTTGGGAGCTTCCTTCTCTTCAAGAGAAAGGTTTGTAACGTCATCGTTGATACCCATTGTGAACTGAGCCTTGGGAGCATCCTTAGCAAGTTCTTCGTAAACTGCGAAAATGCTTGCGGGAGGAGTACCCTTTGAACCGAGACCGTAACGGCCGCCGATTACCTGAGCGCCTGTTCTGCCTGTAGCTGCAAGAGCTGCAACAACGTCAAGGAAGAGGGGCTCGCCAAGTGAACCGGGTTCCTTTGTTCTGTCGAGAACAGCAATCTTCTTTGCTGTTGCGGGGATAGCTTCAACAAGCTTCTCTGCTGAGAAGGGTCTGTAAAGACGAACCTTAACAAGACCAACCTTCTCACCCTTAGCGGTAAGATAATCAATAACTTCTTCTGCTACGTCGCAAACTGAACCCATTGCAATGATAACTCTCTCTGCATCGGGAGCACCGTAGTAGTTGAAGAGCTTGTAGTTTGTGCCAAGCTTTGCGTTAACCTTATCCATATACTCTTCAACAATTGCGGGAAGAGCATCGTAATAAGTGTTGCAAGCTTCTCTGTGCTGGAAGAAGATGTCGCCGTTTTCGTGTGAACCACGCATAACAGGTCTTTCGGGATTAAGAGCACGCTTACGGAATGCTTCTACAGCATCCATATCGCACATTTCCTTAAGATCTTCGAAATCCCAGATTTCGATCTTCTGAAGTTCGTGTGATGTACGGAAACCGTCAAAGAAGTTGATGAAGGGAACTCTGCCCTTTATTGATGCAAGGTGAGCAACTGCACCAAGGTCCATAACTTCCTGTGTATTTGTTTCAGCGAGCATTGCGAAACCTGTCTGACGGCAGGCATAAACGTCTGAATGGTCGCCGAAAATGTTAAGAGCGTGTGAAGCTACGCAGCGAGCTGAAACATGGAAAACGCTGGGAAGAAGTTCACCTGCGATTTTATACATGTTGGGGATCATAAGAAGAAGACCCTGTGAAGCTGTGTAGGTTGTTGTGAGAGCACCTGCTGCGAGTGAACCGTGAACGGTACCTGCTGCACCTGCTTCTGACTGCATTTCTGCAACTTTAACTGTTGTGCCGAAAATGTTCTTGAGACCCTGAGCTGACCACTGGTCAACATAGTCTGCCATGGGGCTTGACGGAGTGATGGGGTAAATGCCAGCAACCTCTGTGAAGGCATATGACACCCATGCAGCAGCGTTATTGCCGTCCATGGTCTTCATTTTTCTTGCCATATTCTTTTCCTCCTAAATAAGTTTTTAACTAATCTAGTGATTATAATATAAAAACACCATTGATTATATTAACACTATTGAATCCATTTGTAAACCTTTAAATATTCCAAAATGAAGATTTTTTTTGCAAATTATTTGTATAAACTTATTAACATATACAAATTTTGCTTTATTTATTCTTCGTTTTATTGACTTTTATCCGATAAAGTGCTATTCTTTAAGTTGTATTTTCAAAATGGAGGTTTAAAAATGAGTTTAAACATCATTCAGCAATTTTTCTTTAAACTGTTTACTTTAATTGTAACAGCAATCTATTCGTTCAGCGGCGGCATTGTTGCTCCCTCAACAGAAGCACCCATCAAAGCCAAAAAGCCCTCCAGCGTTAAGCTTACCTTTGTAACCGTTGCAGACCCCCAGATTTCAAACTATATGTTTGACAGATATCAGGTTCTTCAGGAAGCTGTGATTGACCTTGAAAACGCAAAGTGCGATTTCGATGCAGTTGTCGGTATCGGTGACATTGCAGAAAACGGTCTTGCAGAAGAATATCAGCTTTTCCTTGATGAGTTCAAAGATATCGATTCCCGTTACATAATGGCAACAGGTAACCACGACATCAGACTCCGCAACTATAAGCAGGTTGTTAACCGCTTCACCAAGTTTACCAACGCTCTCAACGGCGAAGAAGATGTTGCTTTCAATTCTTATGAAGACGGCAAGCTCGCATACACAGAGAAGATTAACGGCTATAAATTCATTGTTATGGGCTCTGACAAAGCAACATTCGAAGAAGCATATATCAGCGATGCACAGCTTGAATGGCTTGACAAAGAGCTTGCTTCAGCAAGCAAAAATAAGCCCGTTTTCGTTATTCTTCATCAGCCCCTTAAGCTTACTCACAACCTCCCCAACAACTGGGGTAACGGCACCAACAAAGAGGCTGGCTCCGTAGGTGACCAGAGCGACGCTATCAAAGAAGTTCTTTCAAAGAACGGCAAAAACAAGCCCGTTATCCTTATCACGGGTCACCTTCACGCAGGTTTCAGCGAATTCAGCTATGAAAAAATCGGAAACTTCCATTCATTCAATGTCCCCTCTCTCACTATCGACAACAAAGACGGTGCAGAGGGCGGCGACGGTTCAGGTCTCACCTATATCGTTGAAGTTTATAACAACGAAGTTCTTTTCAGAGCAAGAAACCTTGAAGAAGGCAAATGGATGCCTCAGTTTGACACAAAAATTAAATATTAATTTTTTTGAAAGGAATAAGGCATAATGAAAAAAACATTTTTAAGAATCATCAGCCTCGTGCTTTGCCTCACCCTTCTCATGGGCGGCTCGGCATTTGCATCAGCTGAAGGCGAAACCGCAGCAACCGATGCAACTCCCACCAGAATTTCAATCGTTTTCAACGGTGACGCAACCTCAAGCAGAGGCTTCACCTGGTACACAAAGGCAAACACCTCAAGTGTTATTGAGTTCAAAACTCTTGAGCTTTGTGATGACAGCTCCGATTCTGACAACGCATATGATATAAAATATGCAGATGTTATTGAATGGGAAGGCAACTTTATGCACAAGGCAACCGTTTCCGGTCTTGAAGCAGGTCAGACTTATTACTACAGAGTAGGTGACGGCGAAACCTTCAGCGACTGGGGTTCATTCGTTACCGACAACGGCGACGATATGGTTGAATTTATTGCAGTTGCAGACGTTCAGGCAGGTAACCTTAACAACTTCCTTCAGGGCGCAAGAGTTACAAAAACAGCTTTCGAATACCTTCCCGGTGCGGAATTTATGGTTAACCTCGGCGACTTCACAGACGACAGCACCAATGAAGAATGGGACTATTATGACACAGCAATGGGCGAAATCAACGCTAACACAACCCTTGCTCCCATCGCAGGTAACCACGACGGTCTCGGCGTTGCTCATTGGTTCAACAATATGTTTAACCTTGACACAAGCGAAAGTGTTCAGGTTAAAGACGGCGTAAACTATTCATTCGATTACGGCAATGTTCACATTGCAGTTCTCAACACAAACGATATCCTTTCAATCTCCATCCCCCAGCTCAAGTGGCTTGAAAACGACCTGATGAGCACCGATGCAGACTGGAAAATTGTTTTGATGCACAAATCACCCTATTCTCTCGGTAAAGACGCAAAATGGCCCGATGCTCTCTATCTTCAGAGATCTCTCACAAAGGTTATCGACAAATGCGATGTTGACCTTGTTATGAGCGGTCACGACCATCAGTATCTCCGTACAAATCCCCTCACCAACAACAAAGTAGACCTTGAAAACGGCACAACCTATGTTCTTTCGGGCACAGCAGGTGCAAAGAGATACGAAATCCGTCCTTTCCTTGCAGGTCACTTTATGAAGAACGATTGGTTCGGTGCAATCACAATCCAGAGAAGCGGCGGTAACTACTGGGACGGCGAAGACTGGGATCAGCAGAACCCCGACTATGAGGGCGGCATCTTCAATACAATCTCTGTTGACGGCGGCACACTTACTCTCAAGTCATATGTTGTTTCCGATTACACAAGAGATGAAAACGACAACATCGTTGACCTCAACGAAACTCCCAAGGTTACTCTTCACGATACATACACCGTAACAAAGGAAACAGGCAAGAACGAAATCACCTTCACAGGTGATAACACAACAAGCGAAGCAGAATACAATCTCATGGTTGTTCCCAGCTTCCTCAAGCTTGCTGTTTACGTATTCACAGAATGGCTTCCCAAGTTCCTTATAATGGTTCCTGCTCTTCTTGAAAGCGTTATTGTTTACGACATATTCTAATATATAAAGCGAAAGCGACGAACCTCGGTTCGTCGCTTTTTTATTATGTCATTTCCTTTAAAAAATACTGCATTACCTTATTTGAAACACTTGAAGCAACGCCCGAGCCGTGACCCGCGTGCTCTGCAACACAAACAACCGCAAGCGGCAAATCGCTTCGTTGTGAATAACCCGCAAACCACGAGTGGCTTTTTTCGCCGTCAATCTGTGCTGTACCCGTTTTTCCGCACATCTGCAGATTTTCAAACTTCCAATCTCCGTAATTATCCTCAACATTTGAGCGAAGCATTTCATTGAGTTTCAACGCCGTTTCAGGTTTTATCGTAACTGCCGTTTCGGGCATTCTGCCCACTATTTCGCTGAAGGTTCCCACAGAGCGGATTCTGTCAGGCGCATAGCCCGTTCCGCCGTTTGCAATTGCACCCATTATTGATAGAAAATGTGCAGGATTAACAAGGGTTGTTGACTGACCGATACCCGCCCAGCCAAGCTCTGATTTGCTTGTGCTCGAAGGCGAAAACTTACTCTTTGTGAGCCTTATTTCCTTTGCATAAAGCTGGGTGTCAAAGCCCATCGATTTTGCCGTTGCAAGCAGTTTTTCTGCTCCGAGTTCAACCGAAATCTCGGCAAAAGCGCTGTTGCAGGATTCATTCATCGCCTCGGTAAAATTCACTTTTCCGTGAACATCGTTGCATATTACCGAGCCGTTTCCAACCTCGTATTCACCGTCACATTCAAACACTCTTGAATCAATATCGGGAATATTTTCAATCGCCGAGGCGGCGGTTATTATCTTCATTATCGAGCCGGGAGTGTAAATTCCCGAAGTCACTTTATCGAGGAAAACCCCGTCATAAATCTCGTTTGTCAGCAGGTCTTCGGGTCTGTTTTCAATATCATAAGTCGGCTTTGAAACGCTGCACAAAAGCTGACCCGTTTTATAGTTATAAACCGCAACCGCACCGTCATAATTTCCAAGTGCCTCATAGGCAATTCTGTTTGCTTCGCTGTCGATATTCAACGTAACATCGTTGCCCAGACCCGTCTGTTTAAGGTTATAAATTCCCTCAACAAGGCTGTATCCCGAAAGCACATCTCGGTAAATATGGTGAGTGCCCGTTGAGATAAATCCCGAAGTGTCGCCCACAACGTGAAGCACGGCTTTTCTTATTGCCGCAGATTTTGCAAAAATCCTTTCGTTATCCGAGCTTTTTGCAAGCTCAACTCCGTTTATATCATAAATCGTGCCCGCATTGACTATTGTTCCGTTTGAATAAATGTGACGGTTTGCACGGTTTGATGCCCATTCCGAGCCGTTCATAAAAATGCCCGCAACAAAAATTCCGACGCCGATGATAAACGCACCTATCAATGCATAGAGCACCATTGCTCTTTTATATATCGTGTTCATACCGTGCCCCCTTTCTGCAACTGCTTTTTGGGAGCCGCTTTTTTATTTTTATGCACCGCAACATCGGGCTTCGGAGGCTCAAACGGAGCACCCGCCGCTCTTATATAAGCAAGCAGACCCCACGAACAAAGCATACTCGAGCCGCCTCGGCTCACAAACGGAAGCGTAACGCCCGTAAGCGGCAGAATATCGGTTATACCGAAAACATTGAGCGCAAGCTGGAAAAGGAGCATTCCCGCCGCCGAAACCGCAGCAATGGAATAAAATGTTGAGCCCGAGGTTTTTGCCGCACGCACCGCAAAAAATGCAATGCCCACAAACGAAAGCAATATCAGAAGCCCCATAATCAGACCCATCTCTTCACAGATAAGACCGAAAACAAGGTCGGTTGATGCCGCATAAACATCGCGCAGATAACCCTCACCTATACCAAGACCGAAAAGGCCGCCGCTTGCCGAATAAATAAGCACTCTCGTTTGCTGATAGCCCGAGGTATCCATATAATCCCACACGTGGCGGTATGCCTCAAATCTTGAAGCGACATAGGGTTTGAAATAAATAACAAGCGCCGCGCCCATAAGCGCAACCGTGCAGATAAGCACTATCGTTCGTATGTTTCCCGAACGCATAAATGCGATAAGAATAAATGTGAAAAAGAAAATAAGTGCCGTGCCGAAATCCTTCATAAGGAACAAAAATCCGATACAGCCCAGAGAAAAAATGATGTATTTCGTAAGGCTCATATTGGAAAGTAACTTTTCAAGAGATGCCGCACCAACAAGAATAAATGCTATTTTTACAAGCTCCGAGGGCTGGATTGAGAAAAATCCGAGGTCAATCCAGTTAAGCGTGCCGTTTATGGTTGATGCGAGTGCAAGGTTTGCCGCAAGAACTCCTATCGCACCCACCGCGGCGGGATAACGCAGAAAGCTTGCAACATTGACATCTTTGATAAGAAGCAGCATTATCAGATAAACCGCAAGCCCGAGCCCTATAGCTATTATCTGCTTTAATGCGTAGCTTTCATTAAAACTCGCACAAACCGTAAGCCCTATACCCGAAAGGAAAAACGCTATGGCTTCAAGCTCAAAATAATCGTTACCCGTAATGAGAGTGCCGATGAGCATATATATCCACTCTGCGGCAATATAGCCGAAGAAAATATAAACGAGCGATAAGCTCAGTTCATCCTGCCTGCAAAGCACGCAGGCGGCGCAGATAAGCTGGAATGCCGTCATAAGCATCATAACCGTTATTTGTTTGAAATGCGGCTGTTTTGTGTTTTTTGCCTTTTCTGCCATCGGTACACCTCCTTTTTGACTATAATAACATACTTCCCGCTGAATTTCAAACCCATTATAAATCCGAATATTTTTTAATTTGTTAACAAATATAATCATTTTTATTAAATTTATTGCGGTATCCTTTGAAAAGAAATTTTCATATACTGCTAACAGCACAGATAATTTTATATATCAAAAAAATCTGTTGCATACTGCTTTAAAATAGTGTATAATGTTTTAAATATGATTATAATGGGGCGGTGTATTTAAAACCGCTCTCACAAGTATTGACAGGGGGATGCTTTCCGATGAAAGCTTATTTCGATAACAGTGCCACAACTGCACCTTGCACCGAAGCGGTTAATGCCGTTCACGATGCAATGACAAAATGCTGGGGCAATCCCTCCTCTACTCACCGTGCAGGCAATGCGGCAAAAGAACTGCTCGACTCCTCAAGAGAAGCAATTGCAAAAAAGCTCTCCTGCTCACCCGAAGAGATTTATTTCACCTCGGGCGGAACCGAAAGCAACAACATTGCAATTTTCGGAGCAGCGCACCGTATGCGCCGCACGGGCAAAAGAATAGTTGCCACGGGCATAGAACATCCCAGCATTGACGAAACTTTAAATCAGCTCGAAGCAGAAGGCTTTGAGGTTATCAAACTCAAGGTTGACAGTTACGGCAGAATAAACGAAAAAGAACTTTATTCCGCCGTTAATTCAAATACAATTCTCATAACAATGATGCTTGTTAACAACGAGGTAGGAACAATAATGCCCGTTGAAACAGCAAAAAGAGCCGCTATGATGGCTCACTCACCCGCTCTCATTCACTGCGATGCCGTACAGGCATTCGGCAAAATGCCGATTAAACCTGCCTCGCTCGGAGTTGATATGATGACAATCAGCTCCCATAAAATCCACGGCCCCAAAGGCGTTGGCGCTCTTTATATCAAAAAGGGCACAAAGATAAATCCCCGAACCTTCGGCGGTTCGCAGGAATCAAAAATCCGCCCCGGCACCGAAGCAATGCCCGCCATTGCAGGTTTTGCCGCCGCCGCAAACGCTCTGCCCGACATCAAAGCACAGCTCAGCCATATGGCAATGCTCAGAGACTATATGGTTTCAAAGCTGATTGAGCTTGACGGAGTTGTTATCAATTCTCCGCCCGATGCCCTGCCCTATGTAACCAACATTTCCGTTCTCGGTATAAAATCGGAGCCTATGCTCAATTTTCTTTCCGATAAAGGAATCTGCGTTTCGGGAGGCTCGGCGTGTTCAAAAGGCAAAAAGAGCCATGTTCTCACAAGAATGGGTCTTGACGCAAAAAGGCTCGACAGCCCCATCCGAATCAGCTTTTCAAGATACACAACCGTGCAGGAAATTGACCTGCTTATTTCAGGAATAGCCGAAGCGCAAAAGATTATACGCAAAACAAAATAAAACAAAACGGAGTTAAAAATGAAAGAAATAATTCTCATTAAAAACGGCGAGCTTGCTCTTAAAGGTCTCAACAGAAGAACTTTTGAAGATATGCTTGTTAAAAATATGCGCCGCAGACTCGAATCCGCAGGCAAATTCAATTTCACAATTTCTCAGTCAACAATCGTTGCCGAACCCGTTGACGAAAATGTTGACCTTGATGAAGCAGTTGCAAGAGTAGAAAAGATTTTCGGCATTGCCGCTTTTTCAAGAGCCGCCGCAGTTGAAAAGGATATGGAAACAATTCTCAGAAGTGCCGAAGAATACCTGGCTCCCCAGCTTCTGAGCGTTCGCACCTTCAAGGTTGAAGCAAAGCGTTCCGATAAAAAATTCCCCCTCAACTCCCCCGAAATCTGCCGTGAAACGGGCGGATACCTTCTTCGCAAGTTCCCCCATCTTTCGGTTGATGTTCATAACCCCGATATGGTTGTTACCGTTGAGGTAAGAGATAGTTATGCATATATCCACGGTAAACAGATAAAAGGTGCGGGCGGTATGCCCACGGGCAGTGCAGGCAGAGCCGCACTCCTTATTTCGGGCGGTATCGACAGCCCCGTTGCAGGATATATGATGGCAAAAAGAGGTCTTGAGCTTATTGCCGTTCATTTCGCTTCACCTCCTTACACAAGCGAAAGAGCAGAGCAGAAAGTTCATTCACTCTTAAAGCAGGTAAGCAAATATTCGGGCAGAATAACTCTTTTTGTTGTTCCTTTCACAGAAATTCAGGAACTTATCAAAGATAATTGCCCCGAAGATATTTTCACAGTTATAATGCGCCGTATGATGATGCGTGTTTCGCAGAAGATTGCGGCCAAAGAGCACGCAGGTGCACTCATCACGGGCGAAAGCGTAGGTCAGGTTGCAAGCCAGACAATGCCCGCCATTGCCTGCACGGATGCAGTTTGCGAAATGCCCGTTTTCCGTCCTCTCATCGGTATGGACAAGGATGAAGTTGTTGCAATTTCAAGAAAGATTGAAACCTTTGACATTTCAATTCTTCCCTATGAAGATTGCTGCACCGTTTTCACACCCAAACATCCCAAAACAAAACCCACAATCGAATATGTTGAAGAGTGCGAAAAGGCGCTCGAGGTTGACAGACTCGTTGACGAGGCTGTTGCCAACACAAGATTCTTATTTATAAACGCATATTAATAGGAGGCATCTGCTTTGGCGGTTTGCGAAATTCTTTCGGTAGGCACCGAGATATTGCTCGGTGACATTCTTAATACAAATTCAAAATATCTTTCGCAGGAGCTTGCAAAGCTCGGCATTTCCGTGCTTCGCCACACAACCGTCGGCGATAATGCGGACAGGCTTGCCGCTGCACTCGGCACCGCACTCGAAAGAAGCGATATTGTTATTGCAACCGGCGGTCTCGGGCCAACGGCAGACGATATAACAAGAGATGTTTGTTGCTCGGTTATGGGCTTTGAGCTTGAATTCAATCAAAGCATTGCCGATAAAATCAAGGCTTATTTTGAATCGAAGAGCATTGAAATGCCCGAAAGTAATCTGCGTCAGGCATATGTGCCCAAGGGCGGTGTGTTTTTTGAAAACAACAACGGCACCGCACCGGGTCTCGGAATGAAGAAAAACGGCAAATGCGTTGTTATTCTTCCCGGCCCGCCCTACGAAATGGCTCCTATGTATCACGAAAGCGTTGTTCCCTATCTTGCCGAATATTCCGACGGCGTAATCGTTTCCCACACAATACGCACCATGGGCATCGGTGAAAGTGCAATGGCGGAAACTGTTGCCGATTTTCTTGAAAACTCAAACCCCACAGTTGCTCCGTATGCAAAAAAAGGCGAGGCACTTTTAAGAGTTACCGCAAAAGCTTCTTGCGAAAGTGAAGCGGAAGCTCTCTGCGCTCCCGTTATCGAAGAGATAAAGAGCAGGCTCGGCAATTTTGTTTACGGCACAGACAGCGAAAGCATCGAAGAAAGAGTTGTTGAGCTTCTTAAAAGCAACAACTTAACCATAGCCACCGCAGAAAGCTGCACCGCAGGCTATATTCCAAAAAGAATAACCGATATTGCGGGTGCAAGCAGCGTTTTCGGCTTTGGTGCAATAACCTATTCAAATGAAATGAAAGAAAAAATTCTCGGAGTGAAGCCCGAAATCCTTGCCGCCCACGGTGCGGTGAGCGAAGAAACCGCCGTTGAAATGGCGGCGGGCATACGCCGCATTTCAGGCGCCGATATCGGAATTTCCGTAACGGGAATTGCAGGCCCGGGAAGCGACGGCACATCAAAGCCCGTAGGTCTTTGCTACATTGCAATAAACGCAGAAGATTATCAATATTGCGAAAAAATCGAAACGGGCAAAAATAACCGTGAATATAACAGATATGTAACCGCATCCCGTGCGTTGAATCTTGCAAGAATTTATATTGAAAGGAAGGAAAATACAAAATGAATTCAAAAGTATCGCTCATTTTATGCGTGATTTTAGCTGTGGCAAGCGTTGTTTTAATCGGCTTGTCAATCGGTAATTTTACAAAAGACGGCGGCGATTCCGTTATTTCCGATCCCAATGCCGCAGGCTATGTTATAAACGGAGAGGTAACCCACGATGCCCCTGCAAAAACTCTTTCTTCGGTTATCTCCAATAATCAGAAATCCGCTTCCTTCCCCAACGGAATTCTTGAAAAGTTCAAGCAGGTTTATTCGATAAACAAAGACACCGCGGGTTGGATTTCAATTCCCGGCACAGAGCTTGACACCGTTGTTGTGCAGGGCAAAGATAACAGCTATTATCTCACAAAAGATTTCTATAACCGCACAACATATGAAACCACAGGCACAAACTACGGCAACATCTATCTTGATTACCGCTGCATAAAAGACGGTCTTTCAAAGAACACCGTTCTTCACGGCCACACAACAGGCAAGGCAAGCGGTGTGCCCAAGCAGGCGTTCCGTTCTCTTTATGATTACAGAGACAAAAACCATTTTATCGAAAATCCCATAATTAAATACAGCACAATCTATGAAGAATACACCTTCAAAATCTGTGCGGTGTTCCTTTCAACAACCCAGCGTAAAGATGATAACGGCTATCTGTTCAATTATATTTATCCCGATATGTCCGATAACAATATGGTCGGCTATATCGAGCAGGTAAAACAGAGAATGCTCTATGAAACAGGCGTTTCTCTTGAACCCACAGATAAAGTTATCACTCTTTCAACCTGCATTTACGATTACGGCAAAAATGTTGACACAAGACTCGTTGTTGTGGGCAGACTTCTTCACGAGGGTGAAAGCGAAAGCATAGATGCTTCTCTTGTTAAGGATAATCCCGATTACCGCAGACCGCAGGTTTGGTACAACAGCAAAGGAAAAACAAACCCCTATAAAAATGCCGCCCGCTGGGAACCCAGTCCGGAATAATAAAGGAGAATAATAATGGCAAACGATAATATGAACGAAAACAAAGCCAATTCGCTCCCCGAAGGAATCCAGTCCATCGCGGATGACGAAGCTCTTAAAGAAATAGATTTCGGCAACTTCCTTGAAGAAAACTCAAAAGGTTCTCCTCTTTTCGAAGGATTTCACGATGATATTGCAAAAACAGAAAAAAGCCTTGAAAGCGAGCTTCAGAGCCTTTATGACGATATTATGGGCAGCGGACCCGCAACAATTGTTCCAAAGCCTATGTCACTTCTTACCGCAGAAGATGCAGAGCCTGCAAAGATAACACTTTCAGACCCCGAAATTCTGCCCGAAAATGAAGAACATTCTCTTGAAGAACTCTGGATTGACCCCGAAGAATATATGGATATTCCCGTTGTTTCTCTTGACGAGGATGTCAAGGAAGAAGAGCCCGCAATTGAGGGCGAAATTCCCGCAGAAACCTTTTTCAACCCCTCTGCGGATGAAGAAGCTCCTTCTCTTACAGATATTGCAAAAGACGATATTTTCAGCCTCATAGATTCGCTCAAATCCGAAGCTGACGGCGAAACGGGCTTTGAGGATATTCTTGCAGAAATTGAATCAAATTCCGAAATCGTTCCCGTTAAGGAAGAGTCTTTTGCTGTTTCACAGCTTATCTCCTCCCCCGAGGACAAGCCTGTTTTTGAAGAAACCGAGGATTCCGATGATGGCGATGCTGCTCTTGATGAGCTTGTTGCAGACGAAGAAGAAAGCGAAACCGCTCCCGAAACAAACAGTGAAGATTTTGACCGTGAGCTTGCGATTCTTCTCGGCGATATTCCCGAACCCGAAAAGCCCGCCGCAGAAAACTTTGTTATCGAAATCCCTGAAGAGGATGATTTTGATTATTCGGAAGAGTCTGCTCCCTCATATGAACTTCAGCCCGATTACTCGGCGGTTGTTGTTTCTTCGGAAAGGCCCGAGGCAATTGATATAACCGCGCACGATGACGACGAAGAATACGAAAAACTTCTTGATGAGCCTGCCGAAGAAAAGCCCGCAAAGAAAGGCGGTGTTGGCGAGGTTATCAGAAAAATTGTTCTCACCCTTTCAATCATAACAATTATTGTTTCTCTCGGTGTTCTTGTTAACACATATCTTATCGAACCCTACAGAGCAAAAACCGCAACACAGAATCTTGCGGAGCAGATGAGCCAGAACAGTAATGCTCACAGCAACAATGTTATTGATAATTCAAACTCAAACGCAGAATCCAAATATCCCGTCGGTATGCTTGCAAAATATGCTCAGCTTTATGATGCAAACGATGACCTTTCAGGCTGGATTTCAATTCCCGCTCTTCAGATTGAGCTTCCTATTGCAAAGGGCAACGATAACGATTATTACCGCAACAGAGATATATATAAAAAGTATACTATGTACGGTGTTCCCTTCTTTGACTACAGAATGACCGACCTTAAAACTCTTCATCGCAACACAGTTCTTTATGGTCATAATATGCGTTCCGATGACCTCATTTTCGGTATGCTTGAAAACTACAGAACAATTGAGGGCTATCAGTCCGCACCCGTTATCGAATGTAACACCATTTACGGCGACCACACCTGGTTCGTTTACGGTGTGTTTATTTCAAACGCATATGAAAATCAGGATAACGGTTATGTTTTCCCCTATAACTTCATTGATATAAGCGATGCAAAATTTGCAGATTACATCAAAGAAATCGATAAGCGTAAGTTCTACACTACAGGTGTTGACCTTAACGTGAACGATAAGATTCTTACCCTTTCAACCTGCTGCTACGATTTCACCGACGCGCGTCTTGTTGTTGTTGCAAGACTCCGCCGACCCGGTGAAAGCATCAGCGTTGACACGTCAAATGCATATTATAATCAGAATCCCAAGTATCCCCAGGCATGGTATAACGCAAACAAAAAGCAGAACCCCTATGCAGAGGATGCACGCTGGTAATTTTAAAACAAACGGAATGAGGTGATAAAAATGAAAAGGAAAATTTGCTTGTTAACGCTGAAAGCTGAAACGGCTCTCGGTGCATCAAAGCTTCTTGAAGCCAAGCTTTCCGAGCAGTCAAATGACTTTTCGGATATTTCAGAATTTTCCGAAAACATAATTGACCGTGCAAAACAAGGTTTTATCACCTTTTCCGCCGTTCCTCTTTCTGTATTTCTCTCCGCAAAAATCAATCTTTTAAAATCTCTTTCCGTTAAAATAATCAGAAATCAGGCAATTGTTTCCGCAATGGAAGCAAATATGCCCGATGACCGCAAGGAATGCGATTATCAGGCCGCAATCCCCGAAAAAGCAAGAGCGATTGTTTCAAAAGACGGTCTTTATTCCGCATTTATATATTATGTGGGCGAGGGTGCAATTATCTTTATGCCCCTTGAAGAAGAAAGACTAGAGCATATTTTTGCAACAAAACTCAATGGCATTGTTGCCGCAATTGCCGCAGACAAAGAAATTGTTGAAACAAAAAACAATGCCGAATCGGAATTCAGGGAACACGTTGAAGCCGTTATCGGGAGCGGCAAAAAAATTGCCGTTTTCTCGGGCGGAAGCTCTGAAATTCTGCTTTCGGTTCTCAAAAAAATCCCCGGTTCTGCAGGCACCTTCATTCCCGTTGAAGCCGAAACCGCAGAAACCGAAAACCCCGATGAATATTTGCCCCGTTGCGCAAAAAATGCGGCAGAAACCGCAGGCGCCGATCTCGGAATTGCAATTTCCGAGCCCGTCAACGATATTGAAAGCGGCGAAAGCTATGTTACCGTTACGGTTGCAGATTCCGAAAATGCTCACGCGGCAAAGGTTTTTGCAAATCCGGGCGAAAGCTCAAAGCAGCTGATGATAGCCGCCATTACGCACATCTGCTCAATGCTTGATGATGCGTCGGGTGCGGCAGGTCTTGTTAATCCTAACAAAAAAGCAAATAAAAGCTCAAAACAACCCCTTCTCATTGCAATTATCGGAATTGCAGTTGCCGCCTTGGTTTGTCTGGTTATTGCCTTTGTCGTATACGGCAGCTCAGACCGCAACGAAATTCCGCTGAATTCCGCCAATATGGGCGCATTTGCAGAAAAAGAAACAATGCAAACAACCGAATATTCCGATATTTATAACAATTACGGCGGAAGCTATATTGATTTTGAAGATGACGGAGTTTTTGTTACTGAAGAGGAATCAACAACCGCTCCCGAATCCGTTATAACAAAACTCACAACGGTATTGACCACCGTTTTAACGACCAAACCGACCACTACCGCAAAGCCGACAACCACGGCTAAACCCACAACCACGGCAAAGCCAACCACCACCGCCAAACCCACCACAACAAAACCGACTACCACAACCACAACAACCAAGCCAACCACCACAACTACCACTACTACAACCGAACCCGCTAAAGAAACTTCGTCTGCTTCGGGCAAGTTTGTTTTCAAAACCTACGGCTTTGGTCACGGCGTTGGTATGAGTCAGGAAGGCGCTATCGTAATGGCGAAAAACGGCAGCACCTATGAAGAAATTCTGAAATATTATTATACGGGTGTAACAATAAAATCCGATTCCGCAACCCCTGCAACCGTAAAATACGGCGGCAAGGATATTCCTCTTGTTGAATATCTTTGCAGAACAACAAAAAGAGAAATCGGTCCGAGCTCTCCTTACGAAGCTCTGAAAGCACAGATTGTTTGCGCTTATACCTTTGCAAAGTACAATAAATTTGATGTTGCAGCTTCAAAGCATGCTTATGATTCTTCCTGGGCATATGAAGGCACCAATATTCACAAAGCCTGCCTTGAGCTTCTCGGAATAAGCTCGGATGCAGAACCCGCAACCGCAGTTTATATTGATTATAACGGCGAGCCTGCAAACGCAATTTATTTTGCCTCCGCCGCTAAAAAAACAACTCCCGCATCAACGGTATGGGGCACTTCAAAATATTCCTATCTTGAAGGCGGAGTTTCAAGCCCCGAAACGGTTGATATTGCAACAAAAGAATTTACCGCCGAAGAGCTGAAAAAATTAATTCTGGATTATAATGACGAAATCGTGCTCAACGAAGACCCCGCAAAATGGATTACGATTATTTCGCACGATTCCGCTTACAGTAACAATATAGGATACATAACCAAAATGCGTGTAGGCAACCGCGAAATGAGCGGCAACACCTTCCGTTATTATTTGATGGATTTAAAAATCCGTTCTCATTGCTTTACTGTTGAATATGTTAAATAAAAAGGTTTGATAATAATGAAAAGAATTGACCCCACGGTAAAAAAAGAAACTCTGTTTGTTGCATTGCTGACCTTTGTTTTCAGCGTGCTTCTTCAATCGGTTTTTCTTGTTATCGGTAAATGGGACTATACCGTTCTTCTGGGAAATCTGCTCGGTGCTTCTGCCGCCGTTGCAAACTTCCTTATTATGGGGCTGACCGTTCAGGCAGCACTCGGCAAGGAACAGAAAGACGCGAAAAATATGATGAAGCTTTCGCAGATGCTTCGTATGTTTATGCTTTTTGCGGTTGCTTTAATCGGCTATCTTGTTCCCGTTTTTAAGCTTGTTGCCGTTGTTGTTCCGTTCATATTCCCCCGCATCGCAGTTGCTCTGCGTGCAATTTCAATCAAAAAACAGGGATGAGGTGAAAACACTTGAAAAAAACAAGCCTCAAATTTAAAATTGTTGATGTTTTCTATATCGCAATGATGATAATTCCGATTGTTTTCGGAATTGTTCTTAAGGTGCTCACAACACCCGCTTCCGAAGGAATATCCATCACGGGTGCAAGAGTTTATTTTACGGTTCCCATGCCTCTTCAGGATTTTATTGTTTCGGAATCTCAGGTGAACTCCGCTTTGGTTCTGATTGTAATTCTTTTCTTCTGCTTGTTTCTTACTCACGGACTGACCGAAAAGAGCGATCTGAAAAGACAGCATCTTGCAGAACTGATTGTTGAAAAGGTCGACTCTCTCGTTAATGAAAATATGGGAGAATATTTCAAAGGCTTTTCACCGTTTATCATTGCAATTCTTGCCCTTTCCGCTTTTTCAAGCCTTATAACGCTTGTGGGGCTTTATCCTCCCACATCGGATATAAATATCGTTGGCGGATGGGCTGTGCTCGTTTTCATTCTTATAACTTATTATAAAATGAAATGCGGCCCGATAAACTATTTAAAGAGCTTCACTCAGCCCGTTGCTCTGTTAACACCGATAAACCTTATCAGCGAAATTGCAACCCCCGTTTCAATGGCATTCCGTCATTACGGCAATGTGCTTTCGGGAACCGTTATCTCGGTTCTTCTCGGCTCGGCGCTCGGCGGTCTTTCGTCAAAAATACTTGGTTGGCTCCCCGGTTTTCTTGCCGATATTCCGCTGCTTCAGGTTGGTATCCCCGCCGTTATGTCGGTTTATTTCGATGTTTTCAGCGGCTGCTTGCAGGCATTCATCTTCGCAATGCTCACAATGATGTATGTTGCGGGAGCCTTCGATATTGAAACATTTGAAAAGATAAAAAACAAAAAAGCCTTGAAAAAGGTTGAAAATAAATAACAAATAATTTTTGGAGGTAAATAAAATGGAACTCGCATTAGGTATTATTCTCGGTTGCTGTGCTCTCGGCGCAGGTATGGCTATGATTGCAGGTATCGGCCCCGGTATCGGTGAAGGTAACGCAGTTGCAAGTGCTTGTGAAGCTATCGCACGCCAGCCCGAAAGCAAAGGCTCGGTAACAACAACAATGCTTATGGGTTGCGCCATTGCGGAAACAACAGGTCTTTATGCTCTTGTTATCGCAATTCTTCTCATCTTTGTTGCACCCAATATCCTTACCGATATCCTTGTTGAAACCATGCAGGCATTATAATTTCTGAACATCGGAGTGAAATAAATGCAAACCTTAGATGTTATTTCCGTCAATATATGGCAGATGCTTGTTTCTCTTGCAAATCTTGTTCTGCTGTTTTTGGGGGTAAAAAAATTCTTATATAAGCCTGTAAAAAAGATGCTCGAAACGCGTCAGAACGCCATTCAGAGCGATTATGATGCCGCTGCCGAAGCAAAAGAGCAGGCTTATTCCGACAAATTAAAATATGAAGAAAAGCTTCAGTCTGCAAAAGCAGAGGCGGATATGGTTATCAAATCTGCCGTCAGCGTTGCAAACGAGCGAGAAAAAGAGATTCTTGCCGAGGCTAAAAATAAGGCAGACGGCATTGTGCGTCAGGCAGAAAACGAGGCAATTCTTGAGCGTAAAAAGGCCGAGGACGGCATAAAGAAAGAAATTGTTGAAGTTTCTTCTCTTCTGACCGAAAAAATGCTCGAAAGAGAAATTTCCGAACTCGACCATCAGCATTTCATCGATTCATTTATAGAGAGTATAGGTGACGAAGATGATGCAGACTGAACGTGAATACGCCGCAGCTCTGTTTGAGCTTGCCGCGGAAGAAAGCAATACCGACGGCTTTTTGCTTTCTTTGAAAACCGTTAAAAAGATTTTAACGGAAAACCCCGAATATATTGATTTTCTTTCATCTCCCGCTATTCCTATGAGCGAAAGACTTGGGGCAATAGACGAGGCTTTTGCCGAGAATATGCCCGAATATGTTGTTTCGTTTCTCAAGGTGCTTTGCGAAAACGGCAAGGCACGCACCGTTATGGGCTGCATCGAGGAGTTCGAAAAGCTGGTAATGGCTTTTTCAGACAGAACTCTTGCCGAGATTTATTCTGCGGTTGCACTCAGCGAGGAGCAGAAAAACGGTATATGCAAAAAGCTTGAAAAGCTTACGGGGAAGAAAATCGACCCCGTATATATTATTGATGAATCACTGATAGGCGGTTTGAAAATTGAGGTTGACGGCAAAACACTTGACGGCAGCATCAGACACCGTCTGGGCGAAATTAAGGATGTGATGAACTCATGAACAGACCCGAAGAAATCAGCAATATAATCAAAAATCAGATTAAAACCTATAAATCAAAAATCGATATGACCGAAACAGGCAAGGTTATTCTTGTTGGTGACGGCATCGCCCGTGTTTACGGTCTTCGCAACTGTATGGCAAATGAGCTGCTTGAGTTTGAAGGCGGCAGCTTCGGAGTTGCGCAAAACCTTGAAGAAGAAACCGTTTCTGTTGCCGTTCTTTCCGATAAGAACGATATCAGAGAAGGTTCCAACGTTCACAGAACGGGCAAAGTTTTATCCGTTCCCGTTGGTGAAAAGCTTCTGGGCAGAGTTGTTAATGCTCTCGGTGAACCTATCGACGGCAAAGGTCCCATCGAATACAGCGGCACAAGACCCATCGAATCGGAGGCTCCCGGCATTATCGAAAGAGAAAGTGTAAGCGTTCCTCTTCAGACAGGTATCAAGGCTATTGACAGTATGATACCCATCGGCAGAGGTCAGCGTGAGCTTATTATCGGCGACAGACAGACCGGTAAAACCGAAATCGCTATCGATACGATTATCAACCAGAAAAACACCGATGTTATCTGCATCTATGTTGCCATCGGTCAGAAGAGCACCTCGGTTGCACAGCTTGCAAACGAGCTTCTTCGCAACGGTGCAATGGAATACACAATAATCGTTTCCGCAAGTGCGGCAGAAAGCGCCCCCCTTCAGTATATCGCACCCTACAGCGGCTGTGCGATGGCTGAATATTTCCGTGAGCAGGGCAAAGATGTTCTTATTATCTATGATGATCTGAGCAAACACGCCGTTGCTTACCGTGCACTTTCGCTTCTTATCCGCCGTCCTCCCGGAAGAGAAGCTTACCCCGGCGACGTTTTCTATCTTCACTCAAGACTTCTCGAACGCGCAGCCTGCGTTGCAAAAGAATACGGCGGCGGCTCAATAACCGCTCTGCCCATAATTGAAACTCAGGCAGGCGACGTTTCGGCATATATTCCCACTAACGTTATTTCAATCACAGACGGACAGATTTTCCTTGAAACCGAACTCTTCCATTCGGGCATTATGCCCGCTATCAACCCCGGTATTTCCGTTAGCCGTGTAGGCGGCTCGGCACAGCTCAAGGGTATGAAAAAGGTTTCGGGCGAACTCAAGCTTCTTTATTCGCAATACCGTGAACTCCAGTCTTTCGCACAGTTCGGAAGCGACCTTGATGCAGACACCAAGGCTCGCCTTGCTCTGGGTGAAAGAATTGTTGAGGTTCTCAAGCAGGGCAAAAATGCGCCCGTAAGGGTAGGCTGTCAGGTTGCGATAGTTTATGCCGTTATTAAGGGTTATCTTGATAATGTTGCCGTTTCGGATGTTCACGAATACGAAAAAAGACTTTTCGCAAAGCTCGAAAACGAAAAGGGCAAATGGCTTGAGCGCATTGAAGCGGGCTATTATGACGAGGCAGACGAAGAAGAACTTAAGTCCGTTCTTGCAGAAATGCAGGTGTAATCTATGTCTGAGAATACCAAAGCACTGCGTGTGCGTATAAAAAGCGTTAATTCCACCATGCAGCTTACCAAGGCAATGGGGCTTGTTGCCTCATCAAAAATCCGCCGTGCAAATGAAGCGATGCTCAAAGGCAGAGATTATTCCTCCGCCCTTGAAGAAACGATTTCAATTCTTGCGGCAGACCGTGAATGCCTTAAAAGCCCTTATATGAAAGAAAGAGAACCTCTTCGCACAAGAATAATCGTTATCGCGGGTGACAGAGGTCTTGCAGGCGGATATAACGCCAATGTTTTCCGCCTTGCGGCAGCCTTCCCCGATGCCGAGATTATTCCCATAGGCAAGCGTGCCTGCGAAAGATACGGTAAAAGCTTTGTTTCATCGGAGCATTTTTCGTTTGAAGAAGCTGCAAAAATGGCGGATATGCTCTGCAACGATTTTGCAGAAGAAAAATTTGACAGACTCGGAATCATATCAACAAGATATCATTCCGTAATGAGTCAGGAAGCATATATCAAATGGATTCTTCCTTTTAAGAAAAGTGACAGAAAAGATACTGCGGGAATTATTTTTGAGCCCGACCATCTTACGGTGCTCAACAATGTTGCCCGCGAGTATGTTGCAGGAATAATTACCGTTTGCTCAAGAGAGAGCTTTGCAAGCGAGGTTGCCGCCAGAAGAATGGCGATGGATTCCGCAGGCAAAAATGCGCAGCAAATGATAAACGATTTGCAGCTTGAATATAACAGAGCAAGGCAGGGCGCAATTACTCAGGAAATAACCGAGATTGTTGCCGGCAGCGGTAATTGAGAGGTGTTTTGATTTGAATAATTTACGAACAGGAAAAGTTACGCAGGTAATGGGTCCCGTTGTTGACGTTCGCTTCAACGAAGGCGAGTTGCCCGCAATTCATAATGCTCTTACCGTTCCCGTGGGCGAAAGAGTGCTCACCGTTGAGGTTGCACAGCACATCGGTGATAACACAGCAAGATGCATTGCTATGTCATCAACAGACGGTCTTCAGCGAGGTGTTGACGTTACCGATACAGGTGCGCCCATAAGCGTGCCTGTAGGCAAAGAAACCCTCGGCAGAATTTTCAACGTTCTGGGCGATGCGGTTGATAATCAGCCCACCCCCGAAACAAAGGAACGCTGGAATATTCACCGCAGCGCCCCCGAATACGAAGAGCTTACAACAAGCACGGAAATTTTCGAAACCGGCATAAAGGTTATTGACCTCATCTGCCCCTATTCAAAGGGCGGTAAAATCGGTCTTTTCGGCGGTGCGGGCGTTGGTAAAACAGTTCTTATTATGGAGCTTATCAACAATATCGCAAAGCAGCACGGCGGCATTTCCGTTTTCACGGGTGTTGGCGAGCGCACCAGAGAGGGTAATGACCTTTATAACGAAATGAAGCAGTCGGGCGTTCTTAACAACACCGCACTTGTTTACGGCCAGATGAATGAGCCGCCCGGAGCCCGTATGAGAGTTGGTCTTTCGGGTCTTACTATGGCAGAATATTTCCGCGATACAGAAGGTCAGGATGTTCTTCTTTTTATTGATAATATTTTCCGTTTCACTCAGGCAGGCTCCGAGGTTTCGGCACTTCTTGGCAGAATGCCCTCCGCCGTTGGCTATCAGCCCACCCTCGCAACCGAAATGGGTGCTCTTCAGGAAAGAATCACTTCAACCAAAAAGGGTTCAATAACTTCAATTCAGGCGGTTTATGTGCCCGCCGATGACCTTACCGACCCTGCTCCCGCAACAACCTTTGCTCATCTTGATGCAACAACGGTTCTTGCAAGAAGCATTGCTTCTCAGGGTATTTATCCCGCAGTTGACCCCCTTGAATCAACCAGCCGCATTCTCTCCCCCGAAATCGTGGGCAAGGAGCACTATGAGGTTGCCAAAGAGGTTCAGCGTATTCTTCAGAGATACAACGAACTTATGGATATTATCGCAATTATGGGTATGGATGAGCTTTCAGATGATGATAAGCTTCTTGTTCAGCGTGCAAGAAAGATTCAGAGATTCCTCTCTCAGCCGTTCGATGTTTCAGAAAAGTTTACCGGCTTTGCCGGCAAATATGTTCCCATTGCCGAAACAATCCGTGGCTTTAAAGAAATCATTGAAGGCAAGCACGATGATCTGCCCGAATCTGCGTTCCTCTTTGTGGGCACAATCGATGAAGCGGTAGAAAAGGCAAAGAAGGTATAATTATGAATACTTTTAAACTGACCGTTTCTTCGCCCGACGGAAACAAATTCTGTTCCGATTGCGTAAAGCTTGATGTTCGCGGAACTGAAGGCGAGCTTGCAATAATGGCAGGGCATATTCCGTTTGTAACATCGGTTATAAAAAGCCCTTGCACCATATGGCTCAGCGAGAACGAAAAAAGAACCGCAACAACCGACGGCGGTCTGCTGACGGTTGGTACGGATTCCGTTACACTGCTTTCGGGCTCCTTTAAATTTGATGAAGAATAAACTAAAACGGCGTAGCATCAGCTACGCCGTTTTCTGTTAAAATGTTTTAACTAACTCTTTAAGATACTCTTTGAAATCTTCGCCGATTTCATCGTGATCAAGTGCAACCTCGCAGTTTGCTTTCATAATGCCGAGCTTGTTGCCCATATCGAATCTCTTGCCGTCAAAATCATATGCCATAAGTTCACCGTTGGCACCCATATCGCTGAAAATATCGGTAAGATAAAGCTCGTGGTCTGTGGTGTTTGTTTTAAGACCCTCTTCAATCTTATCAAAAATATCGGGTGTAAGAACATTTCTGCCGAGAATAGCATAAAGCGAAAGAATTTCTTCGGGCTTCGGCTTTTCAATAATCTTATTGCATTTCATCGCTCTTTCGTCGCCTTCAATGGGTTCAACGCCGAGAGTGCAATAAAGCTTGATAAGCTCTTCGGGCACTTCGTTAACACCAACAACCGACTTTCCGTATTTTTCATAGCATCTGCAAAGCTGTGCGGTAACGGGGTCTTTTGAAACAATAACATCATCGCCGTAAAGCACCGCAAAAGGCTCATTTCCAACAAATGATTTACCGCAGAGAAGTGCGTGGGCAAGACCCTTTGTTTCTTTCTGACGGACAAAATATATGTTCGCAATGTTTGAGCAAGCTTTAACATCTTCAAGAAGCTTTGCTTTTGAGGGGTTGCCCTCAAGCTGTGCCTCAAGTTCAAAGGAGTGGTCAAAATGGTCCTCCATAACACCTTTGCCTCTGTTTGTTATAATAAGAATATCTTCAATTCCTGCTGCAGCCGCTTCTTCAACAATATACTGAATTGCGGGCTTATCAACAATGTTAAGCATCTCCTTGGGAACTGATTTTGACGCAGGCAGAACTCTTGTTCCGAGACCTGCTGCGGGAATTATGGCTTTTCTAACCTTCTGCATAATAATTCTCCTTTATTTAAAATTAAAACATTTCCGAAAGTGCGTTTGCGGCAGATGCCAGAAGCTCAATCACAACATTATAGCCCGTGAGGCTTATTGCAAAACCGAGAACGGAAACCCCGCCTCTTCTTGCAATCATCATTCTGCGAAGATTTTCTTCACGGACGCTGTCGTTTATAAGCTTCATATCATCAATAATCTTCTTATAATAAAGCTTGTTTGCGATAAGACCGCAAATAAATTTAATAATAAGATTTGCTCCTGCCGTTACGGCAACGGGAATCGCGGCTTTTTTCAATGCTTCTTCAAGCTTTTTTTCAATCTCAAGGTATTCTTCATCAGAAACTTCGCCGGACTGAAGCGTTTCCGATGCCGAAGCATAGGTGTTCATAAACTCTGTCATCTCCTGCGAGAAAAGACCCGAAAAAACGAGCGTTGCAGTTGCAAAAATTGCAATAAAAGCAATGCCGGGTTTATAAAGCTTTCTGTAAAAGAACCAATAGGGTGAAAAGATAAACGCAGCCCAGTTGAAAGTTTTTTTGCCTGCTGACATCTTTTTGAATTTGGGCAGATAATTTTTTGCCGAGGTCTGAACAAAAGCCGCCGTATCGCCCGCTTTGAGTTCGCCTATCATTTCGTTTTCATCTATGTCCGTTCCCGCAAGATACGGGTTTCCCTCAAAAAATCCGCCCGTAGGCATATTGAGCGGCATTCCGCACTGATTGCAATGCACCGCATCGGGGTCATTCTGTTTTCCGCAGTTGGGGCATTTTTTATCGGTCTGTTCGTTGCCGAACAGAGCACCGCAGTTTCCGCAATGAAGAGCTTCTTCGGGATTTTCGCTGCCGCAGATATGGCATATTTTGCAATCCTTTTGCTCATTCTCCTCTTTATTTTCAAATGTTGCCGATTCGGATTTTCCTTTTTCCCAAACAAATCCCGATGCGTGAAGTTCTTCGTTCACGCAATGACCGTTTTGCATCCAGCACGCTCTGTGCTGTGGCGTTGCGCAAACGGGGCAAACAACAATATCATCGCCCTCACGCATAATTCCTCCGCAGCTTTTGCATTGTTCATTTTCGTAATTCATCGGCAATCACTCCTTTCATACCATACTCATATCTTTATGTATTTTACCTAAAATATCTATAAAAAGCAATTATTTTCAAAAAAAATTTCGTTCTTCTTTACATTTCGTTTATTTTTAGTTATAATGTAGTGTGAAATATTACGCATCAGGAGAATATATATGATTCAGTTTGAAGAATTAAGACTTGCACTTCTTGAATATGACGAAAAACTCAAGCAGCTTCGTGAGGCATTGGGTCTTGACGCAATGAACGAAGAAATCGAAGCCCTTGAAGCAAAAACAGCAGAAGAAGGCTTCTGGAATGACCTTGCAAATTCGCAGAAGGTTCAGCAAAGAATCAGCCAGCTTAAAAACAAGGTTAATGCCTACACTTCACTTGAAGCAGAATTTGACGACACCCTTGTTCTCATTGAGCTTTCAGACGAAGAAGAAGACCTCGATATGCTTGATGAGTGCAAAAACAATGTTGACTCATTTGTTTCAAAGCTTGACGCAATGACTTTGAGCACTCTTCTTTCGGGTGAATACGATAACAAAAACTGCATTCTTACCTTCCACGCAGGTGCAGGCGGAACAGAAGCTCAGGACTGGAACCAGATGCTTGTTCGTATGTATCAGCATTGGGGCGAAAAGCACGGCTTCAAGGTAAGTATGATTGACTTCCTTGACGGCGACGAAGCAGGTCTCAAATCTGCAGTTCTTCTTTTTGAAGGCGAAAATGCATACGGTTATCTTAAGGGCGAAATGGGCGTTCACCGCCTTGTCCGTGTTTCACCCTTCGATTCATCAGGCAGAAGACACACTTCTTTTGCTTCTCTTGAAGTTATGCCTGAAATCGACGATACCGTTGAGGTTGAAATCAACCCCGATGACCTTAAAATCGACTATTACCGTTCCAGCGGTGCAGGCGGACAGAAGGTTAACAAAACCTCATCTGCAGTTCGTATCACCCATATTCCCACAGGCATTGTTTGCGCCTGCCAGGTTGAAAGAAGCCAGCATCAGAACAGAGATGTTGCAATGAAAATGCTCAAATCAAAGCTTATCGAAATCAAGGAAAGAGAGCATCTTGACAAAATTGACGATATCAAGGGCGAGCAGAGAGAAATCGCATGGGGCAGCCAGATCCGCTCCTATGTATTTATGCCCTATACCCTTGCAAAAGACCACCGTACAGGCTTTGAAATGGGTAACATCAATGCTGTTATGGACGGCGACATCGACGGCTTCATCAACGCATATCTTAAAATGGAATCTCTGAAAGATACAAATAACTAATCTTCCGTATAAGGGGGAAGAAAAATGAAAATCATTGATATTTCAAAAAAATTCTTTTCCTGCGATATTTATCCCGGAGACCCCGAGCCTGAATTTGAGGTGCTTTCAAGCATATCCGAGGGCTCGGCGTGCAATCTCACAAGGCTTCATGCCTGCGTTCACACGGGCACCCACGTTGATGCCCCCGCCCATTTCGTTGAAAACGGCAAAACAATTGAAGATTTAGCCCTTGAGCCGTACATCGGGCCTTGCACCGTTATTGAAGTCAAAGGCGGCGTTATCACGGGCGAACACGTGGATGAATTTTTTCCAAAAAAGTGTGAACGGTTACTTATAAAAAGCAACGGCAGAGCGTTTTTTATGGATTCCTCCGCCCAGGAGCTTGCCGAAAGAGGACTTGTTCTTATCGGCACGGATTCTCTTTCCGTTGGCAGCAAGGGTAATCAGGTCGGTCCGCACCGTGCATTTCTTCAGAATAATGTTGCCGTGCTTGAAGGTCTTGATTTATCCGAAGTAAAACCGGGCAACTATTTCCTTTTTGCCCCTCCCGTTAACCTTGACGGACTTGAGGGTGCACCCGCAAGAGCAGTTCTTATTGACGATTATATTTTCTGGTCAAGAAAATCATAAACCTTTCTTTTGAGGTGTAAAATGAAACGCATTTTTGATTTTACCGCAAGTTTGCTGCTTTTAATATTACTTTCACCTGTTTTTATTCTGGTCAGCCTGCTGATTCTGATTGATTCGGGTTTTCCCGTTATTTTCAGGCAGTACAGAGTTGGTAAGGATAATAAACTTTTCTATGTTTATAAATTCCGCACCATGAAGAAAAACACCAGAAATGCAGCAACTGCCGATTTGAAAGAGGCTGACAGCTGCATTACCAGAAGCGGAAGAATTCTGCGCAAAACCAGCCTTGACGAGCTTCCTCAGCTCTTTAATATCCTCATTGGCAATATGAGCTTTGTTGGCCCCAGACCCCTTATCCCCGAAGAAAAAGAAATAAGAAAGCTTCGTGCGGAATACGGAGTTTTCAGCGTTAAACCCGGTATGACGGGTCTTGCCCAGGTCAACGGACGCGATATGCTTTCAATAGAAGAAAAAGCCCTGTTTGACAAAGAATATGTCGAAAAACAGAGCTTTTGGTTCGATATTAAAATTTTATTTAAAACCGTTCTGGTTGTTCTTAAAAGAGAAAATATTTCGGAGGGTAACGAAGCCGGTAACTCAAGAGGCGGTAACAACACCTAAATATTCTTCAAGGCATTCGCCGCTTGCTTTCATTTCCTGTGCGGCTTCAACTCCAACATATCTCCAATGCCAGGGTTCATAGATAATCTTTGTTATATCCTGCTTATCTTCGGGATAGCGGAGAATAAAACCGTAATCGGCGGCATTTTCGCTCAGCCACTCAAATTCTTCGGTGTTTTCAAAGCTTTCGTAAAGAGAGCAGATATCCATTGCAAGTCCCGCATTGTGCTCGCTTGTTCCCGGCGGAAGAATGATTGTTGCAGCCATCTGCGTTGCTTCAATCTCACCGTAGCCCTGATCAATATATGTTTGAATTTTATTTTCGAAATTTCGTGTCTGGCGTTCAACGGAGCGATATCCCGAAATGGGCACAAGCTCAACCCCGTCATCGAGTGCCGCCTGATACATCGCGTTATAATAGGGTGCAACTCTGTAGTCAAGCTTTTGCTCGCTGTAGTCGCCCTCAACCGCATTTTCAAGCTCAGGCATATAACCGTCAGGCAGAATAAAATCTCTGTTAACGAGTATCATCCGCCAATCGGCAACATCCATATTCGCATAAGCGGGGGTAAAGCCCGCATAAGCATATTCATAATCTTCAATTATCTCGGTTACATCTTCAGCAGGTGAAGTTCCGTTGTTTTCGGTAAAATAAGTAACCTCAACGGTTTCGCCGTAATTATCATTAATTTCACCGCCGTCTATCGTTGGGCTGCCCGAACCGAGAAGCGAAACAACGCCGTAGCCCAGAAGCACAACGGCAAGCACGCCTAATAAAACAAGAGTAAGTATTCTTTTCATTTCTGCCTCCTTGGCAATTAGTAATAATATTTTACTCCAAACATCGGCGGATGTCAATTCCGCATATATAAACAATCCGTAATGAATGAAAGGAGAGTTTGTTTTGAAAGCAAACGAAAGTGTTAAAAACTATCCTTCCGAAAGAAGGATGTATGCAAACTACACCGCACGAAGCATAAAAAAGGTTTGTAAAGAAATCGGTCCCAGATTTGCAGGCTCCGAAGCAGAAAAAAAGAGCATCGACTATATGGAAGAAGACCTCAAGACCTGCTGTGACGAGGTTGGCAGAGACGAATATCCCGTTCATCCTATGGCATTCCTCGGCTGGATTCCCGTATCTGTTGTTCTTATGACAGTCTCTTCGCTTCTTTTCTTTGCAATTGCATTTTTCCAGCTTGCATATCAGCTCCTTTTTGTTTCAGCCGCTCTCATTGCAATCAGCCTTTTCTTTATAATCACCGAATTCCTTTTCTATAAAGAAACTCTTGACCCGTTCTTTAAAAAGAAAACATCCCATAACGCTTACGGTTACAGAAAAGCTTCGGGCGAAACAAAACGCAGAATCATTTTCTGCGGCCATGCAGACTCTTCAATGGAATGGCGTTTCACCTATTGGGGCGGCCCCAAGCTTGTTATCTCTGTAGTCGGCGGAAGCCTTGTGGGCGTTATTGCTTCTCTCGTTTGCAACATCGTTGTTATTGCTAAAAGCATTCTCAACCCCGAATTTATTGCATCAACCGCAGTTGACATCATCAGCTATGTTCTTCTTGCATTTGTTGTTATTTTTCTTGCAGCTTCCCTTTTCTATGATAAAAAACGAATTGTTGAGGGTGCAAATGACAACCTCACAGGCTGTTTCACCTCAATTGCAATGCTCAAATATCTTCAGGACCACGATATCAGATTTGAAAACACCGAGGTATGGGCTCTCTGTTCAGGTTCGGAAGAAATCGGATTAAGAGGCACCAAGGCTTTCTGCGAAAAGCACGGCAAAGACCTCAGCGATGTTGAAACCGTTTTTGTTGCGGTTGATACCGTTCGCGATTTCGATTTTATGGCTATTTATAATAAGGATATGACGGGCACCGTAACAAACGATGCCGAGGCTTGCAAGCTTGTTCAGGCAGGCGGTAAGATTGCAGGCTACGACATTCCTCTCAAAACCGTTTCACTCGGTGCTACCGATGCCGCAGCAGTTACAAAGAGCAAATGCGGAATGAAAGCCACCGCTTTTGCAGCTATGGACCCCGCACCCGCACGCTATTATCACACAAGACTTGATAATCACGAAAATCTTGACCTTAAAGCCATTGAAGCGGGAATTGATATCTGCCTTGAAACAATGTTCCTTTATGACGAGAAAGGTCTTAATGTTTAATTGTTGGTTATTTTCAACAAAACAGACTGCGCAATTTTTTATATTTCAACGAATTTCTGTTTATATTAAAAATTAATCTGTATTTTGGCAAATATTATGATATAATGTTTTTATATGCAACGGTTCTCACCGTAAAGCGAAAGGAGAAATATCCTATGAAGAAAAAAATTCTTGCTATTGTAAGCATCGCACTTGTGTTCTCATTCCTCTTTGCATTTGCAGGTTGCAGCGGCACAAACACAGAAGATGAAACAACAACCACAACAACAATCAAAGTTAAAACTCCTCTTCCCACCGATATCACAACAAGCATCGACGAAGAGAGCAACACAGTAACAGACACAACCTATTCACCCGAAGCTCTCGCAGCTAACACCGTTACAATTTTTGATTACTTCAACCTCCACATCAATGAGGTTAAGGGTCAGAAAGCGGCTGTTAATATGAGCCAGGGCAAGAGCATCAGCAAGGTAACAGATGCTGAAGGCAACACCCTTCCTCTGAGCGAAAACGATTATATCGCAGCAGCTATCTCTTCACTTGACAGCTATATGCTTCACACTCCCGGTGCAGACCTTGCATACGGCGAAGACCTTGCAGCTTTCCTTCCCGTTAAGGGCCAGAGCTATGTAAGCGCTCTCACTCTTGAAGATATCGAAAGCGCAACCTGCGTTGATAACGAGCTTCAGAGATATATCACTCTTACTCTTAAGAGCCCCTCACTTCCCGCAACAATCGAGAAGGCATATGATATGGGCAACGTTGACGATGTTCTTGCAGAGTTCAAGAAGGCTGAAAAATATCTTACAGTTGCTCAGCCCACTCTTACATATAACGATTGCCAGATTATCCTCACAACAAATGTTGAAACAGACGAGGTTATCGCAATCGAATACATCAAGAATATTGATGTTGCAACAGAAGTAACAGGTATCGGCACTCTTGAAAGCGTTGGCACCGTTCCCGTAAACTTCCGTTATCAGAACACAGTTAAGTATTCACTTGACAGAACAGTTCCCGAAACAACAGCTGAATAATAAAAATTAACCGCCGTGAATTCAACACGGCGGTTTTTATTTGCTTATATATGATAAAAGACGGAGAACGAAATCGTTCTCCGTCTTTTATCGGATGGCTCTGACATTGTTGCTCACAATTGTCTGACACGGTATAAATACCGTAAACATAGTATATCTTAAAAAAATTGCATAGTCAACACTTTTTTTGACGAATTTTAAATAATTTTTAATTTGCCGCAGTTGTTGCCGCCGTTGTTGATACTGCCGTGTTTTCAACAAGGAAATCCGAGCTTACCCAGCCTTTGGATGAATTATAAATAACATATGCCCAGCCTGCAACGGATTTGCTTACCGTAAGAACAGTTCCGTTGGGAATCTTTGCAATAATATTTGAATCGGCACTTGCCGATGCTCTCATATTAAGAACGCTGCCCGCAGTTTTGACAACATAGTTGCCCTGCTTTATAACTTCGCCTGCCGAAGTGGGTTTTGCCGCCGTTGTTGTTTCTGCGGCAAGAAGCTTTTCATCAACCGTGATAAGTCCCCAGACGCCGTCTTTCTTTGCAATATATTTGCCGTTTTCGCCCTGAAGAATTATATCAAACTTAAAGTCAATAACAGTTTCGGATTTCGAATTGATAATGCCGTATTTTCCGTTTTTGCTCACGGGAGCAAGACCGTTGATAAATGAGAATGCAACATCATTTCCCATAAGGTCGGCACCCGAAACGGAATCAAACTCAAAGGGGATTTTCGTAACGCCGCTTTCGTTGATATAGCCCCATTTTCCGTCTTTTGAAACTGCTGCAAGTCCGCTTGAAAAATCAAGTGCATTGTCATAAACAGCGGCAATTTCAAGGCGGAGCTTTTCGCTTATATATCCCCATTTTGCATCGCTCTGAAGAGATGTTGCAACGGGATAAAATCCTTTTTTGAGATTAAATGCATTTGTTTTTATTTCGCCCGCATAGCCCTTTGCATCGGTCCAGGCAAGGTGCTTTGCAACGGTGCTCCAGCAAGGAATCTGCTCAGGCTCTTTAATGCCGTGATACTGCCTTGTTGTTACCGTTTTTGTTTCGGGGTCTGCAAGAAGAGTGTATTCCGAGCGGGGGCTGTCAACAAGATAACGGTAGTTTCTCCAAGCATCGCTCGCAACGGAAAAGCTGTTGTGCTCAGCCGACTCGGTCACCGTGCCGTCAAGGCTCATAATTCCCTTTTTGCCGGTTTTTGCATCCGTAAAAATCGCCATAACCTCATTACAGCTTTTTATATCCGATATGTTTTCAAAGCCCTCCGTGCTCCAGGTGCAGCCTGCAATTTCCTCGGGCTTTTCTCTGTTGACCCAAAGATTTTTAACAACTATAAATCCAACCGCAACCAGCACCGCCGCAACAACAACGCAGATTGCCGCAATCGCTTGCTTCGGAAAAGCTTTTTTTCTCTTTTTAAAGGTTATATTTTTAGCCATAATATTCCCCCTTTTGACCGATTATATCACAAACTTTTCTCTATGGCAATTACAAAAGGATTACAAATTGTAAAAATCAGGTAAAATAAAAAGAAAAATCAAAGGATTTGCCGTTCCGAAAGGCAATAATTTTATCTATTCTCTTGACTATTTTCTTTATAAGTTATATATTATAATAGTAAAAAATCCCAAGGAGGAATAATAAATGAAAATCTTTATGATTGGCGGTACCGGTCTTCTCGGCTGCGAAGCAGCAAGAATCTTTATTGAAAGAGGTCATCAGGTAAAGAGCGTTGCTCTTCCCCCTCTTCCCGAAGGCGCACCCATCCCCGAGGAAATGGAAATCGAGCTTTGCAACATCTATGAAAAAACAGATGATGAAATCAAAGCAATTATGGCAGGCTGCGACTGCTTTGTTTTTGCAGCAGGCATCGACGAAAGAGTTGAATTCCCCGCACCTGTTTATGATGCATATTATAAGTACAACATTGCTCCCCTCAAGAGAATTCTTCCTCTCTGTAAGGAAATCGGCATGAAGAATGCTGTTATTCTCGGCTCATACTTTGCATATCTTGCAAAGGAAAGACCCGATATGAAGCTCACAGAAAAGCATCCCTATATCAGAAGCCGTATCGACCAGGAAGAGGTTGCTTTCTCATATGCTGACGAAAACTTTGATGTTTCCGTTCTTGAGCTTCCCTATATCTTCGGCACACAGCCCGGCAGAAAGCCCGTTTGGGTTATCCTCATCGAACAGATTAAGATGATGGATAAGCTTCCGTTCACAATGTATCCGGGCGGCGGCACAGCTATGCTTACAGTTCGCCAGGTTGGTGAGGTTATTGTTGGTGCAGCTGAAAAATCAAAGGGTGCAAAAGCATGGCCCATCAGCATGTATAATATGACCTGGAAGGAATTCCTCAAGATAGTTTATGCTGCAAGAGGTATGGGCGATAACAGAAAGATTATCAGCGTTGCTCCCTGGATGATGAGAATGGGTCTCGGCAGCGTTAAGAAGGAATATGCCGCAAAGGGCATTGAAAGCGGTATTGATGTTGACGGACTTGCAGATATCATGGATATCAACCTCTTCATCGACAGAAAATACAGCGAAGAGCTTGGTGCAACAGAAGATGACATCAAGTCTGCTATCACAGATTCAATCAAGGTAAGCCAGGCTTCCTATGACGGAACAGTTAAGCTCCTTGAAATGAAGGGCGAATAATATTCAAACATAAAACGAGTGGGAGTTGTTTTTTAACAACTCCCTTTCTATCCTATATCACCCAAAACGAAAGGATGATTTTTGTGGAAAACAAAAAATACGTAGGCAAAAAAGAACTGTGGATGTTCGCTCTCGGTGCGGGCGGTCAGGGCATGATTTATGCCACAATGTCGGGCAAAATCAGTGACTACTATGTTAACGTTCTTCAGCTTCCCCTTATGTTTGTTCTTATGCTTATGCTTCTGGCAAGAGTATGGGATGCAATAAACGACCCGATGATGGGTATGATTGTTGACAGAAAACAGCTCAAAGCAGGCAGAATGCGTCCCTATATCATAATTGCAACCCCCATTATTTCGATTCTGACTGTTCTTATGTTCCTCAGCCCCAACCTTGACCCTGTGCCTCTTATGATTTACACGGCGATTGTTTATGTTCTCTGGGGAATGGCTTACACAATGGCAGATGTTCCTTTCTGGACTTTGCCCAACGTTCTCACTCCCAACTCAAAAGAGCGAAGCGACGTTATTTCTTTCACAAAAATCATCAACAGCATCGGCTCCGCTATTCCCGAAGTTTTCTTCTTCATCATTCCTCTTGTTGTCGGTATGTTTATCAATGAGGATACAAACCCCATCGAATTCGGAAAGATGAAGTATCTCATCATCGCAATTGCAACAGTTGTAATCGGCGGTGTAATGTATATTAACAGCTATTTCCATATCAGAGAAAGAGTTGTTCTTCCCGATAAGAAAAAGATTCCCGGTCAGCCCTCGAGCCTTTCAAGAATCTTTAAGTGCAAGCCCCTTATGCTTGTTGTTATAATGGGTGTGCTTTCAAGCGGCAGATATCTTGTTCAGGCAGCTGCAATCCACGTTGCCCGTTACTCATTCTACATAGGCCCCGAAATCAACGATGCAATGTCACTCGCTGAAAAAACTATGGCTTATGACAAGAGCGTTTCCGCGGTTAACACTCTTTTCCTTATCTGCACAGTTGTTGGTATGTTTGGCACAACTCTTCTTATGCCCATGCTTATGAAGAAGTTTGACTATAAGAAAATCGTTATCGCAACCTGTCTTGCAGGCTTTGCCGCAAGTGTACTCACAACGGTTATCGGCTTTGCAACCAATCTTTCAAGCCTTTATATTCTGGCTCCCTTCATCATCATCCAGTCAATCCCTCTCGGCGTTATCAACGTTGTTTCTTATGCAATGATTTGCGACAGCCTCGATTATATGGAACTCACAACAGGCGTTCGCGAAAACGGTCTCGGCTCGGCTTGCCAGGGCTTCATCAACAAAATCGGCAACGCAGTTGCAACCTGCGGTATCATCGTGCTTTATATGGTAATCGGTATGAATCCTCAGGATATGCTCTCATCAGAAACAATCAGATTCGCGTTTGATATTGACTTCGGACAGAGATTTGCTATGTTCTCGCTTGTTTCTCTTCTTCCCGGTATCAGTATGCTTCTTTGCTCAATCCCAATGTTCTTCTATAAGATTTCGGGCAAAAATAAAGAAAAGATGCTTGCTGACCTTAAAGCAAAAAGAGAAGCCGAAGGCTTTGTTGTTGCAGAATAATATAGAAAAAGGTGAACTCATTTGTCACAGAAAAAGGATTTAAGAAATATTGCGATTATCGCACACGTTGACCACGGCAAAACAACTATGGTTGACGAAATGCTCAAGCAAAGCGGCACTTTCAGAGAAAACGAACAGGTTGCCGACAGAGTTATGGACTCAAACGACCTTGAGCGTGAAAGAGGCATTACAATTCTTTCAAAAAACACCTCTATTCATTATAAAGACACTAAAATCAATATTGTTGACACTCCGGGCCACGCAGACTTCGGCGGTGAGGTTGAGCGAATTCTTATGATGGTTGACGGCGTTCTTCTTCTTGTTGACGCTTTCGAGGGCTGTATGCCCCAGACTCGCTTTGTTCTCAAAAAAGCTCTCAACCTCAAAAAGAAGGTTCTTGTTGTTATCAATAAGATTGACCGCCCCAACGCACGCCCCTATGAGGTTGTTGACGAAGTGCTTGATCTCTTTATTGACCTCGGTGCAGAAGAGGATCAGCTCGAATTCCCCGTTGTTTACGCAAGCGGCAGAGACGGCTATGCAAGCCTTGATGCCAATTCGCGCGGCGGCGATATGCGTCCTCTTTTCGATGCTATTCTTGAAAATCTTGATGCACCCGTCGGCAATCCCGATGAGCCTCTTCAGGTTCTTTTCTCCAGCCTTGACTATGATGACTATGTAGGCAGAATAGGCATAGGCAGAGTTGAAAGAGGCAGAATAAAAAAGAATCAGCAGGTTACTCTTTGCAAAACCGACGGCACAACGCAGAATGTTAAGGTTTCAAGACTTTATCAGTTTGAGGGTCTTAACAGAGTTGAATGCGAAGATGCCGAAGCAGGCGATATAATCTGCGTTTCGGGCATTGAAGGTCTTAATATCGGCGAAACCATCTGCGCTTCCGATTGCGTTGAAGCTCTTCCTTTCATAAAAATTGACGAGCCCACAATTTCAATGAACTTCATCGTTAACGACAGCCCGTTTGCAGGCAGAGAAGGCAAGTTTGTTACTTCAAGAAACGTTCGTGACCGCCTTTTCAAAGAGGTTGAAACAAATGTAAGTATGCGTGTTGAAGAAACCGAAAGCACCGACACCTTCAAGGTTTCGGGCAGAGGCGAGCTTCACCTTTCAATCCTCATCGAAACAATGCGCCGCCAGGGCTATGAATTCCAGGTTTCAAGACCCAAGGTTATCTTCAAAGAAATTGACGGCCAGCTTATGGAGCCTATGGAGCTTCTTATTGTTGAAGTGCCCGAGCAGTATGTTGGCGCCGTTATCGAAAAACTCGGTTCACGCAAGGGCGAGCTTGAAAATATGGGTGCACGCGAAGGCGGCTCAACCCACCTTGAATTCAAAATTCCTTCAAGAGGTCTTATCGGCTACCGCGCCGAATTCCTTACAGATACAAACGGCAACGGCATTATGAACCAGCTTTTCGACGGCTATGCACCCTATAAGGGCGATATTCAGACCCGTGAAAGAGGTTCAATCGTTGTTCACGAAACAGGCGTAAGCACCGCTTACGGACTTTTCAACACCCAGGACAGAGGCCGCCTTTTCATTCCCGCAGGCGTTGAGGTTTATGAGGGTATGATAGTTGGCGAATGTTCAAAGAATGAAGATATTGTTTGCAACATCTGCAAAACAAAGCATCTCACAAACACCCGTGCATCAGGTTCGGATGACGCTCTCAGACTTATCCCCCACAGCGTGCTCAGCCTTGAGCAGTGTATGGAATTTATAAAGGATGACGAGCTTCTGGAGGTAACTCCCGATTCGCTCCGTCTTCGCAAACGAGTTCTTTCAAAAGAGCTCCGAATGAAACAGCAGTTTAAGAAGAAATAAGGTTAATCAATGAACACAACGGAAAAAACCGCCGTTGCTCTCGGCAGCTTCGACGGACTTCACAAAGGTCATATATCGGTTATAGCCTGTGCTCTTTCGAAAAAAGAGCTCGGGCTTATTCCGTTGGTGCTTCTCTTTGACTCTCACCCTCTTCTCTCTCTCACGGGCAAATCGCCCCCCGAAATTCTTCAGAAAGAGAAAAGAGATATCATTCTTTCTTCTCTCGGCATAAAAACCGAAACAGTTTCGTTTGCCGATATCAAAGAAATGAGCTGCCGCGAATTCTTTAAAAAAATTCTTATCGGTAAGCTTGATGCGGGCGTTATCTGCTGCGGAGAAAATTACCGCTTCGGCAAAAACAATGCAGGCAACACCGAAACACTCAAAGCCCTCTGCGATGAATTCAATATTGAGCTCTGTATCAGCCCCACCGTTACGGAAAGCGGTCTGCCCGTCAGCTCAACAAGAATACGCTCTGCAATTGAAAACGGCGATATTCCTCTTGCCAACTCTTTGCTCGGCAGAGAATTCGGCTATAAATATACCGTTGTCAGCGGCGACCAAAGAGGAAGGCTTATGGGTGCACCCACCATCAACCAGCATTTCGGCAAGGATTTTATCATTCCGAAAAAAGGCGTATATGCTTCGGTAACTGTTGTTAACGGCAAGGAATATCCTTCCGTAACAAACATCGGACTCCGCCCCTCGTTTGCAAATGCGGATTTGCGCAGCGAAACCTGCATTCTCGGCTTCAGCGGCGACCTTTACGGCAAAGATATTGAAGTCAGTTTGCTTGAATATCTTCGCGGCGAAATCAAATTCAACTCTATGGATGCTCTGGGCAACCAAATCAGAGTTGATGCGGATAAATCAAGAGAAATTTTTGAAAAAAGAGGTGAAAACGGCAATGTATGAAAATTGGGAACAGCTTAAAGCGGAGTGTATGCAATGCAGAAAATGTTCTCTTTGTGAAACAAGAACAAACCTTGTTTTCGGCGTAGGCAACGAAAATGCCGAAGTGCTTTTTGTTGGTGAAGGACCCGGTCAGAATGAGGATTTGCAGGGAGAGCCCTTTGTTGGCAGAGGCGGCAAGCTTCTTGATAAATTTCTTGAAGCCGTTGACCTTGACAGAAAAAAGAATATCTATATTGCCAATATGGTAAAATGCAGACCCCCGCAGAACCGCGACCCTCTTCCCGAAGAGCAAGACCAATGCATTCAATGGCTTCGTGAGCAAACAAGGCTCATTCAGCCCAAAATCATCGTTTGTCTTGGCAGAATTTCTGCTCAAAGACTCATATCAAAGGATTTTAAGGTTACGCAGCAGCACGGTCAGTTTATTGAAAAAGGCGGCATTCTTTTTATGGGCACATTCCATCCCGCCGCACTTTTAAGAAATCCCAACCAGAAGCCCGATGCTCTGGAGGATTTTCTTGCTCTGCGTGAAAAAATCAAAGAAATCTGTACTCATACTTATTAAGAAATCAGGCGAATTATTATGGAAACTTTACTTTGCATATCCATTGCCCTTGCAGCAGGACTTTTTATGTCCCGTATCTCAAAGATGCTCGGGCTTCCCTCAGTAACCGCATATCTTGTTGCGGGTATCATTATCGGACCCTACGGTCTCGGCAGAATCGGAATTGGCGGTCTCGGCTTCACCTCAATAGAAAATGTTCAGTCATTTGAAATAATTGCAGATGTTGCTCTCGGCTTCATTGCTTTTGCAATCGGTAACGAATTCCGTCTTTCACAGCTTAAAAAAATCGGCAAGCAGGCAACATTCATCGGTATTTTCCAGGCTATTATCGCAACCCTCTGCGTTGATGCCGCCCTTATCAGTCTGCACTATATTCTCGGCGATAAACTTCCTCTTTCAATGGCTGTTACCCTCGGCGCAGTTGCCGCAGCAACCGCACCCGCAGCAACGCTGATGGTTGTCCGTCAGTATAAGGCAAAGGGTAAACTCACCGACCTTCTCTTGCCCATAGTTGCTATCGATGACGCCGTCGGTCTTATCATTTTTGCAATATCTTTCGGTGTTGCAAAGGCTATTGAAAGCGGTCAGGTTAATCTCACCGCAATCATTGTTGAGCCGCTTCTTGAAATAATCCTTTCATTGCTTCTCGGCTTTGTTATGGGTATGCTTTTCTCGGCTTGCGAAAAGTTTTTCAGCTCAAACAGCAAAAGACTTTCTCTTTCCATAACCTTCGTTTTCTTCACCGTTGCAATTTCAATGCTCAAATTTGAAATCGGCGGCATACATATCGGATTTTCAACCCTTCTTGTTTGCATGATGCTCGGCACAGTTTTCTGCAATGTCTGCGATTTCTCTGCCGAAATTATGGAAAAAACAGATAAATGGACTAACCCTCTCTTCACTCTGTTCTTCGTTCTCAGCGGTGCAGAGCTTGAGCTCGGCGTTTTCGGCGATGTTGCAATTGTCGGAATCGGTGCCGCATACATCATTTCCCGTTCGCTCGGTAAATATTTCGGTTCTTACGGCAGCGCCAAGCTTGTCGGCTGCGAAAAGAACACGGTTAAATATCTTGGTATCACCCTTCTTCCCCAGGCGGGCGTTGCTCTCGGAATGTCCGTAACTGCAATGGAGCTCGGCGAAGTTGGTCATATGATAAGAAACATTGTTCTCTTCTCCGTTCTCATCTATGAACTCTTCGGACCCGTTATGACAAAAATTGCTCTTACCAAAGCAGGTGACATTGTTCCCAAGAGCCCCCATCATCACAGAAAGAACCGCACAGCTCCCCCGAAAATCAGCTGATGAAAGGTTGTTTAATTATGAAAAAGATTATTGCATCAATCCTTTGCGTATGCCTTATTGTTTCATCGCTTGCAGTTGCTTCTTTCGCTTACGGCAACAAAGTTGAAGGCGAAATTTCGGATTACCCCGTTGTTTTTGTTCCGGGCTACAGCGCAACCGCACTCTATGTAGGTGACAGTTTTGAAACGGGCGAGCAAATCTGGGGTCTTAATATGGATCTCGTTCTCGAAAGAGTGCTTGCCAATATCGTTGAAATCGGCAAAGGTCTGGGTGCTCTCACAATCGGTAATGCTCAGTATATTGCAGATGTTATCGGCCCCGAGCTTGTTGCAATGCTCGAAAAAATGAAATGCAACCCCGACGGTTCAAGCACATATGATGTAAAAAGATGTCACATAACCGCCGAGGAAAACAACTACAAAAATCTTGCCGAAAAATATCCCGACGGCAGCTACAGACAAGAGCTTGATATGGCTGCGGAGCTCGAAACATATATCGGCATTGAAAATATCTATACATATACAACAGATTTCAGAATGGGCGTTGAGCATTGCGCAAAAATGCTTGATGAATTCATTCAGTCCGTAAAGGAATATACGGGCAAAGATAAGGTTAATCTTCTTGCCATAAGCCACGGCGGTCAGGTAACCGCAACATATCTCACTCTTTACGGCTATAAGGGCGATGTTGATAATGCATGCCTCACAGTGCCCGCAATTGGCGGCGCAGGCTTTGCATATGACCTTGCAACATCGCAGGCTAAACTTGATGAAGACTGCCTTCTCCGCTTTATTGAACACGGTATGAGATTGGAAGAGGATTATGACTGGCTTGTCAAGGCTCATCAGCTCGGCTTCCTTGATGCCGTTATCAATAATCTTATTTCTGCTTATGCAACGCAGATAATGCTCTATTGGGGCAGTATCTGGGATTTTATGCCCTTACATAAATATGAAGAGGCAAAGGCTCTTCTTCTTGACAGCGAAGAAAATGCAGTTCTTATTGCAAAGAGCGACCGTTTCCACTATGAGATTTTCCCGCAAATAAGCGAAAAGCTTCAGGAATGCATCGAAAACGGTATGAACATTTCAATAATCGCCGGAACGGGCAACAGAATCGTAACAGGTCTTGAAGAGGATTCCGACGGTATTATCACAACTCAATGTGCAACGGGCGCAACCTGCGCTCCATACGGCAAGCGCTTTGCCGACGGTTACACACAGATTAACGACTGCGACGGCAAATACAAGGTTTCACCCGCTATGAACATTGATGCCTCAACAGCTTATCTGCCCGATAACACCTGGTTTGTAAACGGTCTTTTCCACGGTATGACTTATTGGGACAGCTACACAAGAGAGCTGCTTATGACCCTTGTGCTTACAGATAACATAACAGATGTTTATTCCGATGAAGCCTTCCCCCAGTTCAGAGATTCATCTAACGCTTCAAACACCGTTTATGCCGAATTCAACGGCGATATGCCCGGTTATCTCTCTGATGAATCTAACGCAATCATCATAACCAACGTTTGCGAAAAGGGCAAAGTAAGAATCAAGTCTGTTACTATAGACGGCACAAACCTTAAGTTTAAAATAAACCCCTTTAAGGTGCTCAAGCCCGGTGAAAGCGTTGAAATTGCATTTACGGGCGATGTTCCCGAAATAAGCAAACTCCGCACAAGCCTCACAATCTGCTACACGGTTGATAACATAACACCCGTTGGCTATCGCCATCAGTATTTCACCCTTATGAACGGCGAGGCTGTTGAGGATGAGGGCGGACTCAGAAGAGCAGAAGCTATCACTCCGTTTGATATTCTTATCGGCGATGATTTCGATGCTGTTCTTCGCAAGCTCGGCTTGAAAGAAGCATTTTCGATGCTCTATACTATAATGTATTACTGGATCGACACCGTTGTTCTCGGACTTTTTAGCTGATTTGGGTTGACAATCCGAAATAAATAACATAAAATAAAAAGGCGGTTTTTCAACCGCCAATATCGGGGTGTGGCGCAGCTGGTAGCGCGCGTGGTTTGGGACCACGAGGCCCAGAGTTCGAAACTCTGCACTCCGACCACTCAAACTCCTTGTATCAATGGTTTCAAACATTGATACAAGGAGTTTTTTTATTTAAAATCGTTTTAGTGACTAAGATTAGCTTCTGCTTCCTTCTGAAGCTCGGGGTCATAAGAAAGAATGGGCTTAACATCCTTGTTCTTAACCTTACGGTCAATATAGTTTTTGGTAATCTTCATAACAAGCGGGAAGAGAACAACAACACCGATGAGGTTAGGAATCATCATAAGACCGTTGAATGTGTCTGAAATATCCCATGCAAGTGAAGATGTCATAATTGCGCCGAAGATAACTGTAATAACGTGGATGATTTTGAACACAACTGTGCTCTTTGCTCCAAAGAGATATTCCCAAGCCTTTGAGCCGTAATGTGACCAGCCGAGAACGGTTGTGAATGCAAAGAGGAACATTGCAATTGCAACGAATTTCTGACCGATATTTCCCCATGAGAAAACGCTGTTGAATGCGCCCGCAACAAGAGTTGCATCGGTAAGACCTTCTGCGATTCCACCTGTTTTTGCATCAAACACACCTGATGTGAGAACAACAAGAGCTGTCATTGTGCAAACGATCATTGTGTCTGCGAAAACTTCAAAGATACCCCACATACCCTGCTTTACAGGCTCTTTAACATTGGAGTTTGAATGAACCATAACAGATGAACCGAGACCTGCTTCGTTTGAGAAAACGCCTCTCTTGAAGCCCTGAGTTACCGCCGCGCTGATAGCTGCACCGAGAGTACCGCCAACAAAAGCTTCGGGCTTGAATGCATTAACAAAAATGGTTTTGAATGCGGGGATAATCTGGGCATAGTTTTTGCCGATGATAATAAGGCTGCCTAATATGAAAAGAACAATCATAAAGGGAACGATCTTTTCTGCAACGCTTGCAATTCTCTTAAGACCGCCAAGAGTGATAAGAGCAACAAGAGCCATAATGATAACGCCGAGAACGAGATTATAAAGCGAAACACCGCCGAGAACCTGAACGGATGAAAGAGCCTGAACATCAAAAGCTGTTGCAACATTGGCAACTATCTTGTTTACCTGACCCATACTTCCGATACCGAAAGATGCAAGCATAGTAAAAATGCAGAAAAGAACGGCAAGGATATTACCGATTGCTTTGCATCCCTTTTTCTTGCCGAGACCGTCGCGAAGATAATACATCGCACCGCCCGACCATTCGCCATTTATGTTGCGGCGACGGTAATAGATGCCGAGAGCATTTTCCGAGAAGTTAGTCATCATTCCGAAGAATGCGGCAACCCACATCCAGAAAACCGCACCTGCACCGCCGATGCAGATAGCAGCGGCAACACCTGCGATGTTACCTGTTCCTACTGTTGCGGCAAGAGCTGTACAAAGAGCCTGGAAGGGTGAAATTGAGCCCTTTTCTTTTGAATGTCCGATAACATTCTTTGCGAAAAGGCTTCCTATTGTATTCTTCCACCAGAGCTTGATGTGTGAAACCTGGAACACCTTTGTGACAACGGTCATAAGTATGCCTGTGCCGATAAGCAGAGCAAGACCGAATGTGCCCCACACAACACCGTTGACAGAGCCGTTTATCTCTGCCACTTTTTCAAAAAAAGCTTCCATTTTAAATTCCTCCTGAAAATAAAAAAATCGGATTACAAGGCGTAATCCGACAAAAGTACAAAATTATACCGCAAAAACGGTATTGAAAACTTTGTCCTTTCGCCTGAGAGATTAGCTTTCGCCTTGCCCCTTCGGCACCCAATTTAATGGGATTCTCCAAAGTTATGTCCGTTTGCAGTCCCTTTCCCTTGCGGGAAGCCTGAGAGCGTTACTCCTTCGGCAGCATCTGCTTCTTCTGCAAACTTCATCCATAATTATTATGTTTTATATATAATAACACTTTATTTTTTAAAAAGCAATATAAATTTTCGCATTTTAATAATTTGTTTGGCTGAATCGCAGGAAATATCAAGAAAATAAAAATGATTTTTTTACAAAAAGAATGACAAATCGACTCTGTTGTGCTATAATTGACACAATTCGGAGGTGCGGTTATGAATTTTTTAGAAGAAAGAATTTTAAAAGACGGTGTTGTTAAGGCAGGCAACGTGCTCAAGGTTGACAGCTTCCTCAATCATCAGATGGATATTGAGCTTATGGATAAAATGGGTGAGGAGTTCAAACACCGTTTTCAGGATAAAAACATAACAAAGGTGCTCACAATCGAGGCTTCGGGCATTGCCATTGCGTGCTCCGTTGCAAGATGCTTCGGCGTGCCTCTTGTTTTTGCAAAAAAATCAAAAAGCATCAACATTGAAGGTGACGTTTATGTTGCCGAGGTTGAGTCATTTACCCATCAGAATAAAAATCAGGTTATTGTTTCAAAAAAGTTCCTCAACGAAGGCGACCGTGTGCTGATTATTGATGACTTTCTTGCAAACGGCTGTGCACTTCAGGGTCTTATCTCAATTACTGAATCCGCAGGTGCAACCGTTGAAGGCCTTGGCATTGCTATTGAAAAAGGCTTCCAGATTGGCGGCAGAGTAATCCGCAATCTCGGTTATCACCTTGAATCTCTTGCGATTGTTGAGTCAATGGATGACGAAAAGGGAAATATAGTTTTCCGCGAACAGAATAAATAATAATAAAAGGTCAAATCGTTATGATTTGACCTTATTTTTTACCAATTTCTGATTTCTTCGGGGTTTTCAAAAATTTCTTCCATTCTCTTTATGAATGGCATAACATCCGCAAAACCGCCGATTCTGTGGTCAAACATAAGATTAATCGGAAGAATCTTTTTAACGCCCAGATCGATTTCGCCTTTTTCATTTCTGAAAACATATTCCTTATCCTGAACTGCACACATAGCCATAATAAACACCTGGGGATAAAGAATGGGTGCATAAGTAATATTTCCTTTGAGTCCGTGGTCAAGCGAGCCGAGATTTGTCAGACAAACCGTGCCCTCATTGAAATCGTCAATCTGAAGAGAGGTTTCGTCGTGAGGTGCGTGCTCAAAAAGACCCGAAAGCTTTGCAACCTTATATTTGCCGACATAGCCCGTTGCAATCTGCGCCGCTGTTGAAACAAATTTGCCTTTGAGAATAAATCCGATTATTCGCTGAAGAACAACATCAAAAAGAACTCTGTCGGTATCGGTTGTTTTAAGAGTTTTCATAAGACGGTCAAATTCTTCCTGAGTTTCTTTGAGCGTTCTGCTCTCAACATTGCGGAGTTTTACGGGAAATGTTTCTCCCGAATCAAGAAGAACGGGAATTGCAACATCGATATTCTTTTTTATAATCAGTCTGCCGCAGGAAGCCATATGATTATAATTCATATGTGCATTGAGTCTGGGTGCCGCTTTAAGACCCTCGGCAAGAACTTTTATCATAAGAGTGTTGAAGCTCAGATTATATCCGCATTCAGCTTTGAGTTTACGGAATTCATTCCAGAATTTTGTTATATCTGCTTCATAATTATATCCGCCTGCGGGAATTGTTTTCTGCGCATTAGAAAGAACATTCGCCGATGCTCTGCCCTTTATTTTAAAATATTCAACCTTATCCTCGGGTGACGGCTTGCACAAAGCCCCCGCAAGATACTTTTTAAAATCCATTTTTTATACCTCTTTGTCGAATTTTGTAACATTGCTATTTTATCAAAATCACAATATCAAGTCAATTATCAAGAGTTTAAGATTTCATTAAAAAAGAGAGCCTTTAGGCTCTCTTTTATCTTTTTCCTATTATAGTTGTTTTTCCGAATTTAACCGCAATTTTCGGTTTCTTTTCAGGCTCGGGCAAAGAATTATCTTTAAACTTTGCTTTCAGAAGCTTTGAAAGCTCCTTGTTTTCTGTGTAATTCTTTGTTGCAACGGGCTTTGACCATTTCTCGCCGATTTCGTCATACTTATCAATATCAAGATTTGCGGGCGAAATGGTTCCGCTGAAAATGCAGTTTGCTCCGTTTCCCTTGAAATCTCCGAAAATCCAGGAAACATTGCTCTCATTCAACGCCGAAAGAATATAATCCGCATTTTCTTCTGCTCTGACTTTACAAACAATGCAGGGCACATCACTTTTTACGGCATTTATTCTGTTTATCATTGCATCTGCCTCAAAGCTTGTGTTCATATGAGAATAAAATCCGAATGCGATGTTTTCTTCTTTCGTTTCGGGCAGACTTTCCGCGCCCTCGGGAATCTGCATTATAACGGTATGGCAAGTATCAACCGATCTTATCGCTTTCAATGCTCTGCGATAAAATTTATAAAGCACATCAAGGCTTTCGGTCTGATTGGGAATGAAATATAAAGGTCTGTTAAGCAAATCATAGCCTGCAACTGCCGGCTCGTCGCAATAATGAGCCGCCACTCCCGCCCAGAGTCTTATTGCCGCGTTTCGGGCTTCAAATCCCTCTTTGCCGCTTTTGAAGAAAGTGCTTTCTTCATCTTGCGCACAAGCCGAGCCGTGATTCTGATAACCCGGTGCCGAATGCAAATCAAATATTACATAAACGCCGAGCCTTCTGCATTTTTCAACTATTTTATCAAGTCTGTCAAAATCAAAATCGCCCTTGCAGTTATCTTTTCTGCAAAGCGTTTTGTGACGCAGAGGCACCCTTACGCAGTTTGCACCGAGCTTTCGCACAAACTTTAAATCCGCATCGGAAACGAAATTTTCATTGTGCTTTTTCAAAAGCTCCTTTGCGCCGTATCTGCCGAAACGGCTTTCAAGCGAAGCAAAGACATCCTGCGTATTTGCGTTTGCGGGCAAATCCCATTTCTGAAAATTCAGAATATCATCGTTAAGATTAATTCCTCTGAAAATAATTTTTTCGCCGCATTCGGTAACAAATTCTCCGTTTTCCGCACGAACAAAATCGTGCTCACCGAGGGGCTTTTTTTTCATATTGTGTGAGAGTGCATAGGCAGCGGGAATTGCGGCGGCGGCCGCACCTGCAGCACAGCCCGCGGCAAAAATCTTTTCATTTTCTGTCATACAATCTCCTCTTTTCCCAAACCGAAAATATAAACATCATAAACAGTATTGCCGAAGCCGCTCCGCAGGAATCAACAAAAACATCAAAGACTCTGCAGGCTCTGCCCTCAACAAAAAGCTGATGAATTTCATCGCTTACGGCATATGCCGCGGTTAGCAAAAACGACAAAACGGGGCGGTTTCTGCCGCAGGTTGCCCTGAGTGCATTGAAAACCAAAAAGGCAAGACCCGCAAATTCAAGAAAATGAGCGCCTTTGCGGATATAATGAATATCAACAGGTATTCCCAAAATAATTTTGAATTCGTCGCTTACGGTCTGTGATGTTTCACCGCTCTGTGAGGATAAAAAGAAAACAACCCCCATACACACGGCAACAAGCGCCCACCAAACAGCAATAATTATCTTTTTCTTCATCAGTCAAACCTCTTTGCACCGATAAAGCTTATGCCCGATTCGGAATTGAGAATTGAAATTCCCTCAACATCCTCTGCGGTAACAAAACGGCTTGAACGGGAATAAAGCGGGAAACAGATTCCCTGCTGTAAAATATAAGTTTCTGCGGTGTAGCATCCGCCTATGAGGTCATCGTCGCTGTCAACCTCACGGAGTCTGTTGATAATTCTGGTGTATTCCTCTGTTCCGAAGCGGAAAACTCCGCCGTCTGAAAGAGATGCAAGATAATCAACTGCGCTGTGGTAATCCGATTCCATACCCGTCAAAGCAATCTGATAGTTGCCGCTTGCAACTGTTTTTTCAATTTCTTGCGCAGGCATATTTTCAACGGTAATTCCAAGGCTTATGCCCATAACTCTTTGCCATATCTGAAGCTGTTTTCTCACAGCCTGGTCAAGATTTTCGGGGCACAAAACGGTTATTTTAACCTTGCTCTGACCGATTTCGGAAAGCCCTTTATTCCAGAGCGACGCCGCCGAAGCTTCATTATATGCAATAACAGGGGTTCTTCCCTCTGCCGCCTCGCGGTAGTTTGCACTGCCCGCCGAACAGTTTGCGGGAATAAATCCGCTTTGTGGCTTCAATGTTTCATCGGCAGAAGTGAAGATGCTTCGGTCAACCGTTGAACAGAGAGCCTGACGGATTGAAACATTTTTCATAATGCTGTCGGAACAGTTAAAGAAAATGCCGTAAATTCCGTTTTCATTTTCGTTAACAACATTGCAATCTTCGGGCACGGAACAATCGGGCGGCAATAAAGCCGCACTTATTGTGCCTGCACTTATTTTTTGGGCAACAGACTCAACATCTGAATCAAACGAAAAAACAACGGAAAGAGGCAGAACGCTCTGCTCGCCCGCATAATATTTATTATTCTTTATTGTGAGTGAGGTTTCGGAATCCCATGCACTTACATAAAAAGGTCCGTTGCAAAGAATTCTTTTATGAGTAAGACCGTATCTGCCGCCCATTGCATTGAAAAAATCTTCGTTGCAGGGCATAAACACGCTCTCGGTCAGTCTTTCAAGCAAATCTTCGCAGGGTGCGGCAAGCTTTATAACAAGAGTATAGTCGTCATTTGCATAAACTCCGAGCGACTCCGCACCAAGCTTGCCCGAATATATTTCAGCCGCATTTTCAATAACAAGAAGTCGGTGTGCAGATGGCGAACCCATCTGCGGATTTACGGCTCTTTTCATTGCAAACACAAAATCATTTGCCGTTACTTTTTCGGTTGAAAAACGGTTATAGAATTCTTCGCCGAATTCATTTTTAAGGGTGCCCGGACAATACCATTCCGTGCCCTCTTTAAGATGAAAAGTATAGGTTAATCCGTCTGCGGATATATCCCAGCTTTGTGCAATGCCGCTTATAACCTCTCCCTCGGGAGAAAGGCGCACAAGACCCTCAAAAACATTGTTTATAACAATATGTGCATCCTTTTCGGAAGCAAACTGCGGGTCAAGGGTTTCGGGCGAAGATTCAAGCGCATAGGTTATTGTTTTGCCTGCACCCTTTTCCGAGCAAGCGGTGCAAAGCAAAAGCATTGTTAATGCAAGTATCAAAGAAAGAAGACGCTTCATTTGTTTTCCTCCATCCATTTTGCAAGCTGATCGGCAAGCGGATTACTTGAAGCTTTCTGCTTGTTCTGTTGCTGCATATATTTTGCAACATCTCTCTTGCCTGCGCCCGCACTTTCTTTTCTTTTTTCAAAATCAGAAAGTTTTTCTCTGTATCCGCAAACGCAGAAGAAGGCTTTTTTATCGCCCTCGCCCCTCATTTCAAGCTTTTTATGGCATTCGGGGCAACGTGCGTTTGTTATAACGGACACACTCTTGCGATAGCCGCACTCTCTGTCCTGACAAACAAGCATTTTGCCTTTTTTGCCGTTGACTTCAAGCAGGAATTTTCCGCATTCGGGGCACGGCTCGCGGGTCATATTATCGTGGCGGTATTTTTCTTCACCTGTTTTGACCGCACCAACAAGAGAAGTTGCATAGCCTCTCATTTCTTCAACAAATTTTCTGTCATCCGCATTTCCTTTTGCAATAAGCGAAAGCCTTTGCTCCCACCTTGCGGTAAGCTCGGCGGATTTAAGGTCGGGCGGAACAATTTCAATAAGCTGTCTGCCCTTTGAAGTGGGCATAATTTCGCGACCCCTGCGTTCAATGCAGAAGGAATCGAATAATTTTTCAATTATATCGGCTCTTGTTGCGGGCGTGCCCAGACCACCCGCCGTTTTAAGGGCATCACGAAGCGAGCCGTCATCAACCTGACCCGTAGGATTTTCCATTGCGGTGAGCAGAGTTGCTTCGTTATATCTTGCGGGAGGAGTTGTTTTGCCTGCGCAAAGACGCACCTCCTGCACAAATGCGGGTGCTCCTTGCGAAAGGGCTGGTAACTGCTGTGACTTGATGTCATCGCCGTCATCCTCTTCATCGACAAGCGAAGAATCATAAAGAGACTTCCAGCCTGCGGATTTCACAGCCTGACCCTTTGTGTAAAAATTATGCTTGCCGACAGTTACTTTAACCTGCATTTCATCATATTCAAACGGAGCACTCAGAACTGCAAGAAAACGGCGTACAACAAGGTCATAGATATGTCTTTCTTCCCTGCTGAGCTTGTTGAGGTCAACATACTGCTCGGTAGGAATAATTGCGTGATGGTCTGTTACCTTTGCATCATTTACGATATATTTCGTTGAAAGCGGCTTTGTTCTCAAAACCGCATTTGCCGCATCCTTATAGGGTCCGACCGCTATTGCACGAAGTCTTTCGGGCAAGGTTGCAACAACATCTTTTGTTATATATCTTGAATCTGTTCTCGGATAAGTAAGCAATTTATGGGTTTCATAAAGACTCTGCATATATGAAAGAGTCTGTTTTGCGGAATAGCCGTATTTTTTATTGGCATCACGCTGAAGCTCGGTTAAATCATATGCGGCGGGAGGTGCCTTGAAACGGTAAACCTTTTTAACTTCTGAAAGCACGCCTCTTTTGCCCTTTACGTCATCGGCGATTGCCTGCGCCGCGGCGGCATCAAAGAATCTTGCCTGATTTTTTGAGTCTTTATATAAAGCGGTAAAATTCCCGAAGTTCGCCTTAACGGTAAAATAATCCTTCGGGCGGAATTTCTGAATTTCCTCTTCACGTTTAACTATCATTGCAAGGGTGGGAGTCTGCACTCTGCCCGCGGAAAGCTGGGCATTATGCTTGCAGGTCAGTGCACGGCTTACATTAAGACCAACCAACCAGTCCGCCTCCGCACGGCATCTTGCGCTTTTATAAAGATTATCATATTGCGAAGCGGGTTTGAGCGAAGCAAAACCCGCTTTGATTGCTTTATCTGTCTGCGAAGAAATCCACAAACGTTTCATCGGTTTTTTGCAGTTTGCTTTCTGAATAATCCAGCGCGCAACAAGCTCACCCTCACGGCCCGCATCGGTAGCAATAACAACATCGCTTACCTCTGAACTGCCAAGAAGAGAACTCACCGCCTTGAACTGCTTTGATGTCTGCCCGATAACAACAAGCTTCATATTTTTGGGAAGCATAGGCAGATCTTCCATTCGCCAGGTTTTATATTTATTGTCATAGGCTTCGGGGTCTGCAAGAGTAACAAGATGACCCAAAGCCCAGGTAATTATATATTTATCGCCGATTATGCAACCGTTGCCGTTCTTTTTGCATCCCAGCACACGGGCTATATCTTTCGCAACCGACGGTTTTTCGGTTAACACAAGAGTTTTTGCCATTAAGAATCACCCTGTAACATCTTCAAATTTCGCCCCGACAAACTCGGCAAGCTTATTCGGTTCAATGCCAAGCATTGCACCTCTCACACCCGCGCTCACATAAATTTCATCAAACAGCACCGCGGTTTCATCAATAACGGTAGGATAAGCTTTTTTCATTCCTATGGGCGAACAGCCGCCTCTTATATAACCCGTTGTTTTCAGCAAATCCTTAACGTGAATCATTTCAACTTTCTTTTCGCCAAAGGCTTTTGCCGCTTTTTTCAAATCAAGCTCCTCGCAGGTTGGTATGCAGCAAACGCCGAAACCATTTTTCTCGCCGAAAAAAACAAGGGTTTTGAATATCTGAGAGGGGTCTTTCCCCGTTTTTCTTGCAACGCTTTCACCCGAAAGGTCGCTTTCATCAACAGGATATTCGAGAAGCCCGAAGGGGATTTTCGCCGCTTCGAGCATTCTCATTGCATTGGTTTTATTCATCTTTAATCCTTCTTTGAAATTCTGAATTCAAAGCTATATTCTTTAAAGTTCTTGAGTCTGTATTCCTTATGAAGATGTGCACAGCCGGGCATATCGCCGCCAACACCTCTCATTGCACCGTCAAGGCAGAGAGTTATGCAGTTATCTTTTTCAAGCTCATAAAGATGCTTTGCCTTATCAAGCTTTTCGGGTGTGTAATAGCCGAGGTTGAAACCGAAGGGAATATCCATTGCATCAACCACTATTCCGAAGCCCGAATTATCGCTGATTTCAAGCGAACGCACATCGGTTCTGTGTCCGTTTTCCTGCGGACGCATATAGCGGTGCTCAAGCTGGGCAACCGTCATCTTGTGGCGTGCAATCTTTCCGCCTGTTTTTCTGTCAAAATAAGTTTCGTGGGGGCCTCTGCCATACCATGAAACCTTATCGAGAGTGCTCTTGATACCCATTCTCATACCGATTTTAAGCATGGGAAGACCAAGACCCTTTGCGCTGTGCTTAACAGTAACCTCTCCTGCGGGTGAGAAAAGATAGGTTGTTGTAACGCCCGAAACAAACGGAGCTGCCCAGTTAACCTTTACCTCAACGCCCGAGGGGGTTGAAATTGCCTTAACGGAGCGTGCAAAGGTCTGTGCGGTTGTTCTCTTCCACTGATAAAGCGGATGAATGCCCGCAATCATCGGAACAAAATTAAGATATTCTCTGTCATTATCGGTAAGAGCTCTGAAGAAATCGGGACGAAGCGGTGAAGCTTCCTCAACAATTTCTTCTTCGCCGTATTTAAGCGATGAAAGAGCACCCGCCTTTATCTCTGCGGTAAAGCCTTCGCCCTTGATTTTAACATTGGTTCCGTTCTGAAGGAATTTAAGCTCGCCCTTTGCAGGGTTACGCTTTGCGGCACATGCTTCGCGAAGGAAAATCTGGCTGAAATTATGCTCAAATCCCTTTTCTGCCCAAGGCTTATCAACCGCAAGCACGAATGACACCGTAAGAATAACCTCGCCCTCGGGGTAATCCTCAATGCTGATGGGGAGCTGATATTCCTTTTCGGTGAGAGGAGCAATTGCATCGCCCTCAAGCTCGCCGCACTTAACCTCTTTGCCGTTAACGGCAAGGCTCCATTTTATTTCATAATCCTCTGTTGAGATAAACAGATTCTTATTCTTGATTCTGATTTTTCCGTTGCCTGCATCGCAGTCAACAGCTTCAAGGTTTGAATAAACCTTTTTAACCTCATAGTATGAGGGCTGAGGCTGTCTGTCTGCGGTTATAATACCGTTTGCGCAGAAATAGAAGCTGGTTGCGCCCTCTTCAAAGTCACCGCCGTAGAGCCACTTTTCTTTTCCGTCCTCTACCTTGCGCAGAGACTGGTCAACATAGTCCCAGATAAATCCGCCGCACATATGCTCATAATTTTCAAAATCATCAACATATTCCTTGAAATTGCCAAGGCTGTTTTCCATTGCGTGAGCATACTCGCAGTAAATAACGGGATGGGTCTTATAAGTTTCAGCGGGAATGGGCTTGTTATCCGCCGCAAGCACATTTGCAATATTTTCATAGGGGCTGATTTTAAGCTCTTCCTGCTTTCTCATGCTTTCAACAACATATTCAACAGGATACATACGGCTTATGAAATCGCTCTTTGTGAAATCAAAATCGCCCTCATAGTGAACGGGTCTTGATTTATCGAGAGCAAGAATTGCATTCTTTTCGTGCTTGAAGTTTTCGCCGTCGCCCGCCTCGTTGCCGAGTGACCAGAAGCAAACGCAAGCGTGGCTTCTGTCGCGGAGCACCATTCTTTCTGCTCTGTCCTCAACAGCTTCCTTGAACTCAAGGTTATCGCCGGGGCAGTTTTTGCGTCTTACGCCGTGCGTCTCAACATCAGCTTCGTCCATAACATAGAAACCGAGCTCATCACACATTTCATAGAATTTTTCCTGATTGGGATAATGGCTTGTTCTGATGGCATTGATATTTGCTCTCTTCATCAGATAAAGGTCCTGATAATATCTTTCATCGGGAACTGCCCAGCCGTTATCGGGGTCAAAATCGTGGCGGTTAACACCCTTGATGATAACACGCTTGCCGTTCATATAAAGAACGTTGCCCTTGATTTCAACCTTCTTGAAGCCGATTCTGATGCACTTTACGGAAAGAATCTGCTTGCCGCTCTTAAGTGCTATAACAAGCTTATAGAGGTTGGGCTCTTCGGCAGACCAGGTCTTGATATTTTCTTCGGTATAATTAAAATTAAGAACTGTTTTTCCGGGTGCGGCAAGAAGCTTTTCGTTTGCAATCTTCTTGGGTTTGCCGTCAATAATAATAGCAGTTTCAACCGAGCATTCTTTTTCTTCCGCGTAGTTATTGAGGGTTATTTCAAGATTGAGAACGCCGTTTTTATAGGTTTCGTCAAGCGATGCATCGGCAAAAATATCGCGCACACAAAGCTTTTCTTCCGCATAAATATAAACCTCTCTGTAGATACCCGAAAGGAACCACATATCCTGGTCTTCAAGATATGTTCCGTCTGTGTAACGGAAAACCTCAACGGTAATTTTGTTTTCGCCGATAACCGCATAATCTGTTATATCAAACTCTGCGGGGGTCATTGAACCCTGCGAATAGCCTACTCTTCTGCCATTGATATAAAGGAAGAAACCTGCCTTGACCGCACCGAAATGAATAAAAATCTGTTTGCCGTCAAAGCTTTCGGGAATATTGAAGGTGCGGCGGTAAACGCCGATTTCATTTAAATCGTGGTTGATTTTGGGGATTTCGCCCTTAACGGTTGAAATTGCCTTGGGATATGATGAGCAAAGATAAATGGGCTTGCCGTAGCCCTTGAGCTGCCACAGCGAAGGCACGGTAATATCGTCCCAATCGGAATCGTCAAAATTCTGGGCGTGGTAATCGGTTCTCACGTCGTCAAGACCAAGCTGCCACCAGAATTTCCATGTTCCGTTAAGAGTTAAACGAAGCGGAGCGGGTGCACCGTCAACTGCATCCTTAACCGTGGGTCTGGGCAGAGCAGTATTGTGTCCGTCTTCCTTATTTTCTTTTATTATGTATGGATTTTCCCAATATTTAAGCTCTGTCATTTTTATCTTCCTTTCAAAGCATAAATTCAAAATTCATATTATTATATCATATATATATTATTTTATCAATATTAAGGCTTCAATATTCCTTTTTCAATCGAGGTTTCGATTATCCCCTCAACAATGTGCCAGAGTTCGGGCGTTGCGGTGCGGATAATATCCATTCTTTTTAATATCTGCGGGGCATGAACATCGCCGAGCTTCCAGGTGTGACCGTCGGTGAGATAATTGAGAAGAAGAGGCTGCAAACGGTCAACCGCATTTGCATAGCGGGATTCGGGGGTTGATTTTTCTTCAAATTCATCCCAGAGAGCCCTGAAAAATGCCGCCTGCTCATCATCGAGCATACCGAAAAGCTTATCCGCCGCCATTTTTTCTCTTTCGTCTTTATCCTCATAGCCCTTGGAATCATAAGCAAAGGTATCGCCCGCATAAACCTCAACAAGGTCGTGCACAAGAGCAATTTTTATAACTCTGCCTATATCCACTTTTTCTGCGCAATATTCTTCAAGCAGCATCGCCATAACCGCAAGATGCCACGAATGCTCGGCATCGTTTTCACGCTTTGAGCCGTCGGCGTGCAGATTCATTCGCAGAATGCGTTTCATTTCGTCTATTTCAATAACAAAAGCTATCTGATTTTTTAATTTTTCGCTCTTAATAAAATCAAAATTGTTCATAAAATATACCCCTTTTGGTATTATTTATTTAATAATTTCAGTATATCATCTTTTATATTGAAAGACAAGACGGCAGTTGAAAGAACAATATTTTTGTGGTAAAATAAACACGGTGAGTAAAATGAAAACATTAATTGAACTTTACGACAGAAATCCGATATACAACTATCTTGCTTCGCTGATATTCAAGCCCGAAAGGGTTGTTTTTGTTGGTGCGGTCAATGAGCCCATTGAAAAATGCAAGGCAAAAACAAAGAAGTTTGCTCAGCTTAACTCTCTTGAAAGCAAGTTTGACTTTGTTTATTCAAAACCCAACGACTATGCTGATAATCTTCAGACCGTCAGAAACGTTATTGCAAAAGAAAAATCAAATGGCAGAAGCTGTGTTATTGATGTTACGGGCGGCAGCGACCTTGCTCTGGTTGCTGCAGGCACCGTTATAGGCAACGGCACAGATATAATCCGTCTTGACCGCAAAAATTCCCGTTATCTCTGGTTACCCGAGAACAAATCGGTTGAATTTGATGCAAAAATTTCGTGCGAATCATTCATAACAATGGCGGGCGGCACGGTTTTTGAGGTTGCCCGAAGCCACAGCTATACCCCCGAAGAAGAAAATATTATCAAAAAAGTTATTGATCTTTTCTTTGAATACCGCGATGAATGGACAAGGTTTGTCAAATATCTTCAGCAGGTGTCAAAAAAAGAAAACGAAAAAGACCGCAGTCTTTTCATCAACGCCCCTCTTTCCTTTACGGATAATGGAAAAACCTTTGAATATAACGAAAAGATTATGCGTGAGCTTGAAAAAGCGGGTGCAATCAGAAACCTTGATATACAAAGGGATAAAAAGCGTCTTTGCTTTTCATATGCAAGCTCCGTGCTTGCAAATCTGCTCGTCAATGAGGGCGTGTGGCTTGAACTGAAAGTTTATTTCGCCGCCAAAGAAATGCCCTGCTTTTATGATGTCAACACGGGCGTTAAATTCATCTGGGATATTCCCGATGAAAACAAGCCTCTTTCCCGCCTTCTTTCAGAAAGCGTGCCCAGAAACGAGGTTGATGCCGTGCTTTCAAGAGGAATTAATCCCGTTTTCATTTCTTGCAAAACGAGAGCTCCTTTCAACGAAGATTTAAACGAGCTTTATGCTATTAAAGAAAAATTCGGCGGTGATTTTGCAAAAGCAATAATCGTAACAACAAAAAAGGTTGACCGCAATTCTCCGCTTTATGAGCGCGCGCAGGCACTCGGAATCGGAATTATTGATGAAAATGCGTTTGAAAACAACAGCCTTGCCGAAAAGCTTGATATTCTCACGGAAGGAAAAAGAAAATGATAACTGAAACTGAAAAAACAGCTCTTTCCCCCAAAATCGAACTCACCAATATGGTTATGGTTGAAGATAAAGCAACGGGCAAGGTGCTTGTTCAGGAAAGGATTAAAAGCTGGACGGGACTTTCCTTCCCCGGCGGTCACGTTGAGGCGGGCGAAAGCTTTGTTGACTCGGCAATCCGTGAGGTGAAAGAGGAAACGGGTCTTGATATTTTTAATCTCAAATCCTGCGGGGTAATTCATTGGGCACATAAGGACACCCTTGACCGATACATTGTTCACCTTTATAAAACAAGCGATTTCAGCGGAGATTTAATCGGCGAAACCGAAGAGGGCAGAGTTTTCTGGCTGAGTGTTGATAAACTTAAAAAAGGCAAGCTTTCCAACAATTTCGGAAAATATCTGACGATGTTTCTTGAAGATAAATACAGCGAATTCTATTGCTTCTACCGTGACGGCGAGCCTGAAGAAATAGAATATAAGTGAGGAAACAAAAATGAAAATTATTAAAAAGCTTATTGCGGCGGTTATGATTGCCGTTTTCGTCTGCGGAATGGCTGTTATCGCAATAAACCATATGGTTATTGTCGAGGCAACCCCGTATATTCTGCCCGCAGATGCAGCGGGCGAGGGCTATGACTGCATTCTTGTTCTCGGTTGCGGTGTTCACGGCGATACGCCCAGCCATATGCTTGAAGACAGACTTTTGCAGGGTATTGAGCTTTATCATTCGGGGGCTTCCGATAAAATGCTTATGAGCGGTGACCACGGCAGAGAGCATTATGACGAAGTTAATGTTATGAAGGATTTCGCAATCGACAGAGATGTTAAATCCTCGGATATTTTTATGGACCACGCAGGTTTTTCAACATATGAGAGTATGTACCGCGCAAAAGAAATTTTTCAGGCAGAAAAAATTCTTATCGTAACGCAGAAATATCATCTTTACAGAGCTGTATACAACGCCCGCGCACTCGGACTCGATGCATACGGAGTTACATCTGACCCGAGAACATATGTGGGTCAGACCTACCGTGACATCCGTGAAATTCTTGCAAGAAACAAGGATTTTATTTATACAATCATCAAACCCGAGCCAACCTATCTCGGCGAACCCATTCCCGTTAACGGCAACGGAAATTTAACAAACGATAAATGAATAAATCCTCACCGTATAAGAAAAAATAAAAATGTCGGGCAAATTTTTTGAAATTATGCTTGACAACTGCAAAACAGTTTGATATAATCTCTCTTGCAGTTGCGGATGTAGCTCATCTGGTAGAGCGCCACCTTGCCAAGGTGGAGGTAGCGAGTTCGAGCCTCGTCATCCGCTCCAGAAAAAACCTCGTTCTTTTGAACGAGGTTTTTTGATTATAAGGAGAAATTTATGCAAAAAAGATATATAACCGAAAACATCATAAACTGCCGTGACCTTGGCGGATATGCCTGCGACGGCGGTGTAACGGCATACGGCAGGGTTCTGCGTGCGGGGGTTGCGCGCAATCCGAGCGAAACCGACCTTGAAGTGCTTCGCAAATTCGGCGTTAAAACCGTTATTGACCTTCGCGGCAACGGTGAAGCCGAGGATATGCCATCATATTTCAAGAATAACCCTGAATTTGAATATCACCATATCTCTCTGCTCGAAGCAAATCCCGCATTTTCAAGGCTGAAAATGTCGATGCCCGAAATGTATGAGCTTTGCCTTAACGATTACAAAGAAAATTTTGCAAAGGCTCTGCGGGTTATATCAACCCTCGATGCTCCGTTTATGTTCCATTGCTTCTGCGGCAAAGACAGAACGGGAATTCTTGCCGCTCTTCTGCTTTCGGCTGCGGGTGTTGAAAAAATCGATATTATTGCAGATTACGAGGTTTCATACACTTATATCAAAGACTTTATCGAAAGAGAAATCCGTGAAAACACGGGGCTTATCTGGGAAGCTGACCCCACCCGCTTCTATTCTCAAAGAGAGCATATGGAGCAAATTCTTGACTACATTGACCGCACTTTCGGCGGTGCCGTCGGCTATTTCCGCCATATCGGACTGACTGAAGTGGAAATCGGCAGAATTGAAAATTTACTGAAATAATTTCCATTAAAAAAAGAGCCGCAATGCGGCTCTTTTTATTTATTGGTTTCTGTTGTTTTACGGTTTTCAAATGATACAAAATAATCATCAGACTTAAGATCGTTTGTGAACGGATAATCGGTTGACACTATCTGCGCACCGCTTTTCATCGCATTTTCTAATCTGTTTGCTCTTATTTCGGTAAACTTATCGGCTCTTGTGCGAACAATAATTTTCTTTTCATATATTATTTCTTCATTACTTTTCATCAAAGCAGAGGGATTATTCACAAGAACAAACGATGTGCAGTCGCGGTCAATGTCTTTCTCTCTGAGCATCGGAAACATAGCCTGCGATTTTATTGACGGATCAAGAGCAATATATTCTTCCGTATCCCCGAATGAATGCAGCAATATTATCACTTTGCCGAGCATATCTTTAACCTTGCACCAATCATCTGCCGCACGCATTTCTCCGAAGCTTGCATAATCACGAAGCATATCCGACGGGGTGAAAAGCTTATCGCCGAGGGTTTCGTAAAGAACTTTTTCAAATTCATCTGCATATCCGATGCCAAAAGCCTTCATATCTTTGAGAGGAAGAAAAGCTTCTTTCGGCTCAATAATAATTGTTATTGGCAAATGGTCAGGATTATTATCTGACCACATTGCGATTTCTTTCATTGCAAGCGCAAAGTCATAGCACGAAGTTGTCATTTCAAGATAAGGGCTGTGCATACAGGTGAATGAAATTTCACCATTTCTGTCAAAAACCTCAATATCAATTTCAAAGCTTCGTATGCCAAGGTTAAGCTGTTCGGTAAGTGTGGGGCTGTAAAAATCCGCAAGTTCTGCTTTTACAAGCCCGAAAGTTATATCGGATAAACCCGAAAAAAGCTTTTTGGTTGTATCGGTATTGGGTGTCTGATAACTGTTATGGGTTGCAAGGAAACGCATTTCATTGAATTTTATTCCGTTTTCAAGCTCCGCTTTCAAATCACCGTTGAAAAATCCCGCCTCATCAACAGGAGCAATTTCACCCGAAGAATACGCTGTTTCAAGCTCGGTTATTCTCTGAATCTGACCCGCAATTTCGTCTTTAAGAACCTGCGTGTTAACGGTAAAAACCGAAACAAAAGCAACGGCAGTTGAAATCAACGCGGGTATAAACCCGATGATATGTTTCAGAATGCTGATTATCATAATTTTTATCCCCTCTTTTTTGTTTTCCCGTTAGATTATATCACCAAACCCGCAAAATTCAATGCGGTTTTAATTATTTTATAAAATCTTAGAAATTTAAAAAGAGCTGTTACTTGAACAGCTCTTTTTCTCTTATTTGTATGTAACATTAACAAATTCATCTGTTTCAAACATCAGTCTGCTGTTTTTTGATGAATTGAAGTTTTGGAAATTAACATTTTCAACCGTCACATTAACGGTATTTGTTTCATTGGCGGCGGAGAATTTGGATTTCATCGCCGCGTTGTATTTTATATTTTTGAAAACAATGTTATCTGCGGTGAAATTATTGATGGTAACCGTTTCCATATCGTCGATTTCTTCGGTAAAAATAACGCAAGCCATTGCTCTTCCGTCATCGCGGAAAATTTCAATGTTATCAAAGGTTACCCCGTCAATACTGCCCTCGGCAAGCTCGATTATAACCGCAAGCGAAGCGATTCTGTTATTATTCCAGGTTGCATCGCGGCAGATAACCGCGCTGTCTTTGAAAGTGATATTACGGATAGGTCGGTTAACCTCGCCGTGAATGCCGTAGCACCTTGCCTTGCCGCCCCAGGCAACGCAGTTTGTGAAAGTTATATTTTCGCTTGCGGCGGGTTCGGCCGCGCCGAGCGCCTTAACATCAAAAAGGTCATCACCGCTTCGTGCAAAGCAACGCTCTATCAATCCGCCCTGCGTGTTGCAGATTGCGAATGCATCGGAATTCTGTCTGTAACCGAAAATATCAACATCCTTGATATTAATATTCTGACAGCGGTAGCTGATAAACGACCATTCAGGTGAGTTAACTATTTTAATGCCTCTTACCTCGATATTACTGCAGTTTGTAAAAACAACACCCCGGCGTTCTCTGCGGTCAAGGTGAGATAAATCGAGCACGCCTCTGCCGACAAATTTTATATTGTTGCAGTTATAGAAATTAACAAACGGGCGTCTTGTTAAACCGAATGCGTTATCCGATGAAGCACCGGGTTCAACGCAGTTGTTTTCATCCTCTTCGCTCATAATGTCATAAGCATGCTCAGCAAGAACATAGGCACCCTGCTTGAGATAAACAACATAATTATCCTGTGCAAAATGAGCAAAAGGTGTTTTAATCAATCCGCTTTCAACAACATAAACGTTCTCTTCGCCGTACTGCTTTTTATATTCCGCAATTTCTGCTTCTTCGTCAATTCTTTCTCTTACAAAAATTGTATATGCGCATTTCTGCGAAGCATTGTTGAAAAGGAATGTATAAATGCCGAAATCGTTGATGCTTACCGTCATAACACCGCCCGAGCATTTTGCTTTTACTCCGAGGCTTTCGGGCAGGCAGATTGCATTCTTTATTCTGAAATCCTTTGAATGAAGCTCAATGTTGAATGAAAAATCTTCGTTTTCATCAAGATAAACTTCTGAAAACGAGTGAAGCTCGCCATACTGTGTTTCTCCGAGAAAAACGGTTGCCGCATAAACGGGAATATTCTTATCGCCGATTTTTGCCGTGTAATACGGCGAAATAACAACACCGTTTATATCATCATAACCCTGACAGCCGTCATAAAGCTCTTTATCCGCATCGGCGCGGGATTTAAGCTCTTCCTCGGTAACGCCCCATTCTTCAAGAGTTTTAACCGCTTGGGCAGGATACTGAAGCACATCAAAATCCAAGTTTTCGCTCGGCGGAGCAATAACTGCGGGAGAAACAACAGAAGAAACTGTTATTGAAAAGGCAACAATAATTCTGAATAAAAATCTGAATAAAGCAAGCATAATTATACCTCCTCAAAAACTTTTTTTATCTCTTCAAGATATCCGTAGCCATAGAGGTCATCGGGCTGAAGATAGCTTGTTTCAGTCCATTCATTCCAGCTGTTTACGGATATGAACGGCGCTTTCATTATGCCTTTTTTCATTGAATTATCGGCAAATGCCTTCACTTTTTCGCAGGCGATCCCAAAGTTTTCGGGGGTGTTGTTTTTAACAACGCCCGGAACAAAATTATTGAATCTCACATTGTTATCCCAGCCAACAGAAATATTGGGATAAAACGGAATTTTCATTTTTTCCGATTCATCTGAAATATTTTTTATATAGCTGTCGGTCTGTTCGGCATAGTCGCCCTCGGGGTCAACCGCAGAGAACCAATTATAGTTTGTTACGGAATCGATGCCGAGATAATCATAAAGCCCATATAAATCCATACCCTTGCAACCATCGCCGTCATTGAGCCAGCCGTAAGTGCGTCCGTTCCAATGAACAACCTGAAAATGAAGACCCTCAAATCCCGCCTCAACTGTTTTTCTACGGAATTCATCAAGAGCTTTTTTGCAGTCTGTGCTTGTTCTGAAAGAACGGATGAAATTATCAAGATCAAAAATCATATAGACGGGGCAACCGTCAATTTTATAATAATTTTCTTTGGTAAAATATTTTTCAATTGTTCTGTCGCAGATATCAGAAAAAATTTCGGGAGTAACCGTTCCGTTCCAGATAACTGTTGAAAGGTCGCTATCGGAATTACGCTTATCCCAAAGATGGGTTGCGTGGTGATTTGCCCACATAAGCATAAATTTCATATCTGTGTTGTTACGGGCTTTTAAGAAACCGTCATTAAGGCAGTTTTCAAGAAAAGGTCTGTTATCATACCAATACCAGTCATATATAAACACATTGACCCCGTGTGAAACGGCGCAGTTAATCTGCATTTCCATAACACGGCTGTCTGCTTCGTTAACATATCCCCAGGTGGGAATTCTGGGCCATCGGCAACCCTCATAGCCCCTGTTTGTCATCGCTTTGACAGTCTGCCATTCACCGTAGCCCTCGGGCCAGAAAATGCGTGTGCGAGGCTCATCGCCCGTGTATGACGGCCAGATAAATGCCGCAATATCGTATTTCATAATAACGCCTGCCTTTCTGTAGGTTAAGTATAACATAGCCCAAAATAAACTTCAAGCCACCCCGAAGGATGGCTTGAAGTTATATTTTCTTTTTCATAAGACCGTGTCTGTTGCAGTAAATATACAGATAACCTCTGCCCCGAAGCTGAAAACGGGTTTCGGCATTGCCTTCGGGATAGAATTTAACAAACTG
>JAZRTQ010000048.1:0-25704 GCA_045652165.1 Acutalibacteraceae bacterium
TTTTTCGGGGAATTTTTTATTTATATTGAAAATAATGAAATCATATGATAATATAACTTCAATATAAGCAATGAGGTGATAATTTTGAAAGAATATGATGTAGTAATCATCGGCGGGGCAACAGCAGGCAGTTACTTTGCCAGAAATTTAGCATTAAATGGAATTAAAGTTCTTGTTATTGACGCCAAAAGCAGAGATAAGGTTGGCACAAAATATGATATTTTTCATATTTCAAGACCTGATTTTGCAACTTTCGATTTACCAATGCCTGTTGAAGGCGAAGATTATGCATTTTCTTTTGAAAGCACCCATGTTTGCTCTGCGCTCGGTAATTATCCCAAATTTTCTCCTGGTCCCGTAATCGGAATGCATATGCACGAATACACACTCAGACTCAATGATTGGGCGATGGATGCAGGTGCAGAATTCCTTTACGGTGCCGCTTTTAAAGATTTCACTTGGAATAACAACAAAATCAGCGGTATAGAATATGAGCTTGACGGAAAAACCGAAGTGATAAAGGCAAAACTTGTTGCTGACTGTTCCGGTATTCCGTCTGTTGCAAGAAGAAAACTCCCTGACGGATACGGAGTTGAAAATTTTGAAATAAAGCCCGATGAAATGTTTTATGTTGTTCTCCGATACATACGTTTCCTTAACCCCGAAGATAAACTTGAACTTCGTTCCTGGCCTTTTTATAAGACCTGGGAAGCACCCGAACACGACCCAACAGGCGCTATTCTCGGAATCGGTGCTAATTTAAGCTATAATGTTTGCGAAAAAGTATATAAAGAATTTGAAACGGCCGTTGAACTTCCTCCCTATGAGGTTAAATATTTTGAAAGAGGCTCTACCCCCTATCGCAGACCGCCCTATTCTTTTGTTGCAGATTCATTTATCGCTCTCGGTGACTCCGCCTGCATAACAAAGCCATCTTGCGGCGAAGGCGTTACCGCTGCAATGGTGCAAATGAAAATTGCAGTTGACGTTGTATCTTCTCTTCTCAAAGAAGGCAAAGAACTCACACGCGAAAACATGTGGAGCATTAACAAGAAATATAACGATGAACAAGGCGAAGGCTTTGCAAATCAGATGGCAGTGCTCATTGGCGCGGTTGCTTCAAACGCAGAAGAAAATGATTTCTTCTTTGCAAACGACCTCATTTTCAGCACCAAGAACTTCATCGCAATGAATGAAGGCGGTATACCAAATTTCTCAATCGGAGAAATTCTTGAAATGGCAAAAGGATTCCTTAAAGGCATTTTCACAGGTAAACTCCGTATTTCTTCACTTGCAAAAATGCTTAAAGCAATAATCAACGGTGCAATGATTTCAGGTCATTACAAAAATTATCCGGAAACAGTTGACGCATTTGATAAATGGTGTGAAAAAGCTGATAAAATATGGACAAAATGCGGCAAGATGGCTGATTTTGTTTCAGAAGATTAATTTAACGAAAGGGTATAATTATGAAACTCGGTATTATTAACGGATGGAGCGAAGGCTGCATTAAATATGTTCATGACAAAGGACTCAAAGCTGTTGAGTTTTGTGTTAACTACAATTATGACTCAGATGATTTTCTTTCAAAAGCCAAAGAAATCAAAGGTTATTGTGAAAAATATAATGTCAGTGTCGGTGCAATGGGACGCTGGGGAATGCAAAGAATTGATGAAAACGGAGAAATTATCCCCGAAGCTTTACAGAACGACCTCAATATAATTACCGCCGCTTCAATTATCGGTTGCCCCGTTTATAACTGCGGTGTCAACTACACAGAAAGCAAAAGCTTTTTTGAAAACTGTGAAATCGCAATAAACTATCTTAAAAAGTTGATTGAATTCGGAAGAGATTTGGGAGTTAAGATTGCAGTTTACAATTGCAGATGGGAAAACTTTGTTGTTGAGCCCAAAGCATGGCATCCTATTCTGTCTGCACTTCCCGAACTTGGAATAAAATATGACGTTTCACATTGCAAAAACGATAACGGCGATTATTTGCAGGAGCTTCTTGATTTCGGTGACAGAATATATCATTTCCATCTTAAGGGCACTGTTGAAATCAACGGCGAACACTATGATGATGCACCCGCAGGAATGGATATGACAGATTGGAAAACCGTTATGGATATTCTTTACACAAAAGACTATGATGGAATGCTTTCGATTGAACCTCATTCAAGCTATTGGACCGGCAAAAAAGGTCAGTGGGCTATTGATTTTACTATTAATTATTTCACTCCTTACATTATGCCTGAAGATTACGAGTTCAGCGACAATCCTTATATGCCCTAACAACAAATCCCTTGAAGATTAATCTCTTCAAGGGATAATATTTTGCTTGATAATTAAATAAATAGTTATTGTCACAATGCAAAAGATTTGATATAATATTTTCGAAAGTCGGTGATATAATGTTTAATTTTTTTGCAGATGAAAACAGCAGACACGGAGACAGCTACATAATTTCAGGTTCTGACTATAATCATATAAAAAATGTTTTAAGAATGAATATCGGTGAAAAAATTCTTGTGAGCGAAAACGGCAAAAGCAGTCTTTGCGAAATCAAAAGCTTTGACGGGGATTCGGCAACAGTTAGTGTAATTGAAGAGAATTATCAGGATACAAGCTTGCCGATTAAAATTTATCTGTTCCAGGGTCTTCCCAAAAGCGATAAAATGGAGCTTATAATTCAGAAAACTGTTGAGCTTGGTGCAGAAGGCATAATTCCTGTTGAAATGAACAGATGTGTTGTTAAGCTTGACGATAAAAAGAAAAAATCAAAAATTTCTCGCTGGCAAGCAATTGCTGAAAGTGCCGCAAAGCAAAGCAAGCGAACAATTATCCCTGAAATTTTTGATGTTTTAACCTTCAAACAAGCAGTTGAAAAAGCAAAAGATCTTGATTTGTTCATTGTTCCCTACGAAAATAAAGACGGAATGAAAGCAACAAAAGATGCTCTTCTGCAAATGAAGGCGGGTTCGTCTGTAGGTATTTTTATCGGTCCTGAGGGTGGATTTGAAGAAAGCGAAATTGAACTTGCAACAAATTCAGGAGGAAAAACTGTTTCCCTGGGAAAACGAATTTTAAGAACAGAAACCGCCGCAATAACTTCGATTGCAATGTGTATGCTTTATGCAGAGATGAATATTAACGGAGAAGCAGAATGAAAAATTTACCCGCAGAATATATCGAAAGAATGAAAAAACTTCTTGGCGATGAATTTTCGGAATATGAAAAAGCATTAAATAATTCCCCTGTTAAAGGCTTCAGAATAAATACCGATAAAATTTCTGTTGAAGATTTCGAAAAAATAAATATATTTTCAGACAGTAAAATTCCATATGTCGAAAACGGTTATTATCTTAATTATGACAAAGCAGGAAATCACCCCTATCACCACGCGGGAATGATTTATATTCAGGAACCCGGTGCAATGGCTCCCGCAGAATGCGTTGATATAAATCCTGATTGGAAAATTCTTGATATGTGTGCGGCGCCGGGTGGCAAAAGCACACAATTAAAGAACAAGCTCGGAGAAAACGGAATACTTGTTTCAAACGAGATAATCCCCTCCCGCTGCAAAATCCTTACAGGAAACATAGAAAGACTAGGACTTACGAACACCGTTACAACTTGTATGGACACCTCTCGTCTTGCTCAAAAATTTCCTGATACATTTGACCTTATTATGGTTGATGCGCCTTGCTCGGGCGAAGGAATGTTCCGAAAAGAAGATATTGCCATAGAGGAATGGAGCGTTGAAAATGTTAAGAAATGCGCTTCAAGGCAGCTTGAAATTCTTGAAAATGCTGTTCTCTGCCTGAAAAACGGCGGTTATATTATCTATGCAACCTGCACTTTTTCTCTTGAAGAAAACGAAATGGTTATTGATTCATTTCTGAATTCACACCCCGAATTTGAAATCGTCCCCGTAAAAGAAGTTGTATCCGAAAGCACCTGTGACGGAATAAAATTTGATGGTTGCAAATGCGAAAGCATTCATTATGCAAGAAGATTTTATCCTCATAAAGCTGCAGGAGAAGGTCAGTTTATGGCTGTTCTTCACAACAAAAACGAATACATTGCAACTTCATATAATAAAAAAACCAACACAAAAATTGATAAAACAGTTACCGATTTTCTTGACGAAGTATTAATTGAATACAATAAAAATAATGTTTTGATGTATAACGGTAACCCAGTATATTTTACTCCCGATATTGAAATTGAAAAAGGAACAGCTTTTTCTTGCGGCGTAACAATCGGCGAAATAAAAAAGAATTATATCCAGCCCCATCATCAGTTTTTTATGGCTATGGGTAAAGAATTCAAAAGAAAAATCTCTCTGTCTGCCGATAGTGAAGAAACAAAAAAATATCTTCACGGTGAAGAAATTGATGTGGATTGTCCTAATGGTTGGGCAGTTGTTACGGTTGACGGATGTTCTGTCGGCGGAGCAAAGGTTGTTAACGGAAGAGCAAAAAATCATTACCCAAAAGGTCTGAGAACTAAATAAATAATCAGCACATATCCAAGGCGATGCGCTTTGAATATGTGCTGATTTTATTTTCTGTAATATTTTCCGCTTCTTTTAAGATAATCGATAAGCATCATTGTCCAGTCCGTCTGGATAAAATCAAAGCCTCTGTCTGCAAGCCAACCCCAACCGTAATCTTCAGAAACAGTGAGGGCACTGTCATCACTGTGACCGCCCGCAAGCTGTTCTTTATAATCATATATTATTGAGTTAACCCAAACAAGTTTTCCGTCACGGTGCATCATATCAATGAACTCATCACTTACAAGATATGAATTGTCATTTTCAAAAAGAACTTCAGCACCCATATAATTTATATTCTTTTTCATAAGCTCTTCGTGCATAGGATGCTTTTCTGAAACAATCGGAATATAGGGAAGCTCAGGGCAAAGTTCTTCAAGAACAGATAAAACCTTTTTTGAAACTTTACTCTTTACCAAAATCTGATCGGTCATTCCGTGCTTCTTAACTGCATTATAAATCTTTTCGGGATTATCCCAATATTTATCTATGTTAATAAAACATCTGCCCTTGAATTGTTCAAGGAAATCATCAAACGACAAGATTCCGAACTGCGTCGGAGTGTTATCATAATTCACATATTTATATTCTTTTATTTTATTAAAAGGTAACAAAGGCAACGGAATAAATTTTTTGAGATGGTCTTTTTCCATTCCGGGATGAAAAAGGAAAAGTTTTCCATCTTTGCTGCAGCTAACATCAACTTCAATCATATCCGCACCTTGTTTGAGTGCAATTTCATATGCGGCTAAAGTGTTACAAGGTATGTTTCCGCCTGCAGCCCCTCTGTGAGCAACAATGATAATATTTTCTTTTGCTTTTTCGTGGAGATTAAAGTTCATTATTTCACCTCATTTTAAAAAGCAGGAACAGCCGCAAAGCTGTTCCTGCCAAACATTATGCCTGTCCGGGATTTCTTTCAAGATCTTTTTCTCCTGCTCCTCTGGATTCTCTGAGGGAAGAATACATAACATCAAGTCTTGATTTATTAAGAGGATAGCCAAACTTGAAAAGAATGAATACGAGTGTGTAAACTACAGCGGGAATAATTGTGCAAACGAAAAGAATTCCTTCGCCAACACCTTCAACATAACCTGCAGAGCCGTGAACGGCACCGTCATAGCCCGCAACGCTTGCAAGAAGCTTCATTCCGCCAACATCAGCAATTGTCTGACCGAGGTTTCTGCAGAAAGTATAAACAGCATAAACAGCACTTTCGCTTCTGATTCCCGTTTTATATTCCTGATAATCAATAACATCAGTAATGATTGCCCAGTTTGTAATGCTTACAAATGAATAACCGAAACCGATAATAAAAGTAAATATCATAAAGACAACAGGTGCGTTTGAAAGTCTGTCACAATGAGGAACAACGAAGAACATAAGAACGGCAGCGATAGCAGAGAAGAATGTTCCGATACTGCAAAGCTCTTGCTTGCCGAACTTTTTAACAAGCTTCGGCATAAAGAATATCATAACTGCCATCGGAAGGTAGTTTGCAATTGTTCCGATAATTGAAAGGTCGGTATTTTCAAAATAGTTCTTATAAAGATACTGGTTAAGTGAGCCGAACTGAAGCTGACCGCTTATAAGAATTCCTGAAATCGCGGCAACAACAAAAGGTCTGCTCTTGAGCATTCCGATATATGTCTTTTTAACATCAACCTGAGGCTCTTCTTCTGATGCAACTCTTTCTTTTGTGTTTTTAAAGCAAAGGAAGAAGAATATTATTGAAAGAACACCCATAATGATGCCGAATTTGAGCATTCCGCCTGCATCGGCAGCCTTTACCTCAACACCCTGGCTGTTAACGCCTGATATTGAATAAATAATCATCGGGCCGATAAGAAGCGGAATTGCACCGCCGAGACCGGCACCAACTGAACGGAATGTTGAAAGCAGGGTTCTGCCTTCCGGGTCATCGGTTATAACAGATGCAAGTGAACCGTAAGGAATATTGATTGTTGTATACATCATACCGAAACCGATATATGTTACATACATCAATGCAATAACTGCTGTTTCACTTGTTGTTAAGGCTCTGAAATCAACAAAGCAAAGCATTGCCATAATTCCGAGCGGAATTGCAAACCATTTTATGTACGGTCTGAATTTACCGTCTTTATTAGGTCTTTTCTTTGCAACAATATTGCCCCAAAGAGGGTCGTTAATAGCATCCCAAAGTCTTGCGATAAGCAGAAGAGTTGTTATTTTACTTTCTGCTACTTTAAGAATATCTGTATAGAAAACCTTTAAATATGATGAAACGTATGTTAAAACAAAAAGATTTGCCGCATCTCCGAATGCGTATCCGAAACAATCTTTAAGACCGATTTTATTCGGATGTTTGAGTTCTGCCGCTTCAAGTGAACGCTGATTTTCCAATACAAAACCTCCTTTTTATTCAAGTTATATAAAAGAATAACATTTTAATCATTAAAAATCAAGAAAAAAATAAAACTTGATAAATTTTGTTTGATTAAATTGACAAACCACATTATATTGTGTATAATATCGATAGAATCTTACATAACTGACGGAAAAGCGGATAACCGCGGGGGAATGTAAGTATTATATAGCCGACCGTCTGGGCAATTCAGTTTTTCTGTTAAAAACTGTCTTGTCCTTTTTTGTTTTTTTACAATTTTATAAGTCAGGAGGAATAGATATGACACATAAGAATTGGAACGGATTTACCGAAGGCATATGGCAAAACGAAATTAATGTTCGTGATTTTATTCAAAAGAACTTTAAAGAATATGAGGGTGACAGCAGCTTCCTCGCTGCCTCAACACCCCGTACTCAGTGTATAATGAAAAAGCTTGAATCTCTTTTTGCAATTGAACGTCAATTCGGCGGAGTTCTTGACATAGACACCGCAACCGTATCTTCGCTCACAAGTTTCTCCCCGGGATATATCGACAAAGAAAATGAAATTATCGTTGGTATGCAAACAAATCGCCCGCTTAAAAGAGGTGTGAATCCTTTTGGCGGTATGAGAATGGTGCGTCAGGCTTGCGAAGCATACGGCTACAAACTCAGCAAAAAGGTTGAAGAAGAATTCAGATTCAGAACAACTCATAACGACGGTGTTTTCCGCGCATATACCGATGAAATGCGTCAGGCACGCAAATGCCATGTTATAACAGGTCTGCCCGATGCTTACGGCAGAGGCAGAATTATCGGCGATTACCGCCGAGTTGCACTTTACGGCGTGGACAAGCTTATTGAAGAAAAGAAAAAAGATAAAGCTGAACTTGCAAAAAATCCTTTTAATACTGAACAAATCCGCCTTGATGAAGAACTTTTCCAGCAGATAGCTTTCCTTGGCTATCTGAAAGAAATGGCAGCAATGTATGGCTTTGATATCAGCCAGCCTGCAGAAAACGCAAGAGAAGCAATTCAGTGGACATATTTTGCATATCTCGGTGCAATCAAGGAACAGAACGGTGCTGCCATGTCACTCGGAAGAGTAAGCACCTTCTTTGATATTTATATCGAAAGAGATATTGAAAACGGCATTCTTACCGAAGAAACAGCTCAGGAACTTATTGACGATTTCGTAATGAAGCTTCGTATGGCTCGTCACCTCAGAACGCCCGAATACAATGAGCTTTTCGGCGGTGACCCGATGTGGATAACAGAAGCGGTCGGCGGTATGAGTGAAGACGGCAGAACACTTGTTACAAAGAGCAGTTTCAGAATTCTCAACACACTTTATACTCTTGGCTCATCACCTGAGCCCAATCTTACTGTTCTTTGGTCAAACTCACTTCCGATGAACTTTAAAAAATTCTGCGCAAAAGTTTCTGCTGATACAGATTCTATCCAATATGAAAACGATGATATTATGCGCCCGATATACGGCGATGACTATGCAATCGCCTGCTGTGTTTCCGCGATGAAAGTCGGTAAGCAGATGCAGTTCTTCGGCGCACGCTGCAACCTTGCAAAACTTCTTCTTATCGCAATCAACGGCGGATATGACACAACAAGCGGAATGCATATCGGACCTCAGATGCCTGTTCTTGAAGGTGAAAAACTTGATTTCGATGAGGTAATGAAGAGATTTGATGTTTACATTGAATGGCTCAGCAATCTTTATGTTAACACAATGAACATCATTCACTATATGCACGATAAATATGCATATGAAAAAATCCAGATGGCTTTGCACGATTCTTCGGTTGAACGCTTTATGGCGTTCGGAATCGCAGGTCTTTCAGTTGTTGCAGACTCATTGAGTGCAATTAAATATGCTGATGTTTCACCGATAAGAGACAGCAAGGGCTTTATCACAGAGTTCAAAACAACAGGAGATTTCCCGAAATACGGCAACGACGATGACAGAGTTGATCTTATCGCAAAGGATATGACTCATAAAGTTATCACCGAACTTCGCAAAACTCCGACTTACAGACATGCTGTTCACACACTTTCCGTTCTTACCATTACATCAAATGTTATGTACGGCAAAAACACCGGAGCAACACCTGACGGCAGAAAAGCTTTCGCTCCCTTTGCTCCCGGTGCTAATCCGATGCACAACAGAGAAGAAAACGGTGCTCTTGCCTCACTCAATTCTGTTGCAAAAATCAGTTATGACGATTGCCGAGACGGCGTTTCAAACACATTCTCAATCACACCCGAAGCACTCGGAAGAACTGAGGATGAAAGAATTGCAAATCTTGTTGCAATTCTTGACGGATATTTTGCCAAAAAGGCTCATCATATCAACGTTAATGTTCTTAACAGAGAAACCTTGATGAAAGCATATGAAAATCCTGAAGATTATCCCAACCTTACAATCAGAGTTTCAGGTTATGCCGTTAACTTCAATAAGCTTTCCCGTGAACAGCAGCGTGAGGTTATCAGCCGAACATTCCATGAGGCAATGTAATTATGAACGGCATAAAAGGCAGAGTTAATTCCATCCAGAGTCTCGGTGCTCTGGATGGACCAGGAATAAGATTTGTTGTTTTTTTACAAGGCTGTAATCTTCGTTGCGGATGCTGTCATAATCCTGATACTTGGGAAGCAGAAGGCGGAACCGAATATACAGCTGAAGAAATCGTAAAAAAAGCAGTTCGTTATAAAGAATATTTCGGGAAAGAAGGCGGAATCACCGTTTCAGGCGGTGAACCTGTTTTACAGCCTGATTTTGTTGCAGAGATTTTCAGATTATGCCATAATGAAGGCATAAACACTTGCCTCGATACATCGGGAAGCATACTGAACGATAACACAAAAAAACTCCTGTGCTTTACTGACAGAGTTCTTCTGGATATCAAATATTCATCAGATGATGAATACCGTAAATATGCAGGATGTACTCTTGATAAAGTAATGGAATTCCTTGAATTTTTAAATCAGAATAACATTCCTGTTACATTAAGACGGGTTATTATTCCGACTCTTAACGATAGCGAAAGCAGCGTTCTTTTTTTAAAGGATCTTGCAAATAAATATCAATGCATTGACAAGACTGAACTTTTACCGTTCAAAAAAATCTGCCAAGTTAAATATGATAAACTCGGAATTCCGTTTGCTTTTAAAAATATTCCCGAGACAAGCAAACAATTAATGGAAAAGCTTAATTCAATAATTATATAAACAAAATACCCCTTGAAAGTTATGAACACTTTCAAGGGGTTAACTTTTTTAAATCAGGAAATCTTTTTCTTTTTCATAAAAGCAAGACCAATTGCCATAATTATTACAAAAAGAATAAGATATCCGGGAATCATCGGACCGTGAGCATAGACAGCGGCAATAACCATAAATATGCTGCCTGCAATAGCAAGAACAGGAGCGATGAATCTCTTTGCTCCGGTAAATTCCTTATTTCCCATCATTTTAATAAATATGGGAATATAGAAAGGATAAATAGTAACAATGGGAAGCTCGGTGGGGTCAAAAGCAAACATACCAAGCTTATCGCTGAAATCGCTAAGCTGTGAACAATAGAAGAAGAGAAGCCATAATACACAAATAAGAAGTCCGAAAACAGCCGAGTTTGTAGGCATATTGGTATTCTTATCAATGTTACTCATTACTTCAGGAGAAGGACCTCTTCCACGGTTAGCTATAGAATAAAGACCTCTGGTGCATCCGAGCATAAGACCGTTAAGAGTACCGAGACAAGAAATAATAACAAAAACAAATATTCCTGTACCCATTATTCTGCCAAAAACTGCTGAAAATGCATTTTTTGCACCTGTCTGACCGCTTGCCATCATTTCAGCATTGGGAATTGCACCTGCAAGACCGATATAATAGAATACATAAATCGCAACAATGGCAAATGCACCTATAACAAGTGCCTTGGGAAGATTCTTCTTTGAATCTTTAAGTTCAGCATTAATTGAAGTTGCAATAATCCAACCCTCATATGCAAAAACCGTTGCACAAACAGCTTTAAAAATTGCATTCGATGTCGGAATTTCATTAACAACTGTTGTGAAGTTTTCAACAGTAAATCCTTTTGTTAAGCCATAAATTGTTCCGATAACCGCCATAAGAAGAAGCGGCACAAGCTTAATAAATGTTGTTGAAACCTGGAATTTTCCCGAAATAATCGGAGAAAGTGCATTGAGTGCGTAGCTGCCGACAAGATAAACAGCAGTAAGAACAAAGCAAAGACCGCCCGTAATATCTGCTTTATCACCAAGAAAAACAACAAGAGTATATCTTGCTGAAAGCCATGCAAGAGCCATTGTAAGAGTGGGATAATAAATTGTTGTTAAAAACCAACCAACAATATATCCGTATTTTTCACCAAGTGCTGCCTCTGCATAGTCAACAACACCGTTAACTTTTTCAAACTTTGTTGCCATAAGAGAAAAAGTATATGCGGAGATAATCATTATAATTCCGCCGATAACCCACGCTAAAATGCCGAGTTTGAGATCTCCGCCTGTGTGGTTGAGAATTGCCTCCGCTTTAAAAAACACACCGCTGCCGACAACTATACCGATAACCATACATATAGCAGTAAGCAAACCGTATTTTTTCTTCAGTTCTGCCATTAATTAATCCGACCTTTCTATGTGGAGATTTAAGAAATATAAGTAATAATATAATTATTTTTCTTTTCCGTCAATATATTTTAATGAAATTATGCAACAGTCGAAACAGTAAGCAAAGCTTCAAGTCTGACAAGGATTGAAATTATTTTAGAATAAATATATCTGAAAATTGCAGTACCTGTCTGATCAAGAGTTTTATGAAAATCGCCTGTAGGAGTTAAGCTTTTTTCGTATGACGGATGAGCATATCCAACAACTGTTGCTCTTGAACCGTCAACGGGACGAACTTTTTCTGTTACATATTCTGAACCGTTATAATTCAAATCAGAAGTGTTTCCGCCAATACATTTAACGTGTTTAACTTTTTTGCTGACAATAAATCCGCTTTCTGTTACGATCTCAACATGATGAACAGCATCGGTTCCGTCAACAGCGGTGTTAAGGAATATTATATCACCTTTCTGAGGGACATATCCGCTTTCTGCAGGATAATATTCCCCTTTTCTCTTAAACCAATTTCTCATTGAATCACAGGTTGATCTTTTAGGAACTGCTGAACCGATTGCACCGCCTTGAGCTGCAGACCAAGAAACAAATATCGTGCACCATGAAGCTTCGGTGGGATATCCGTAATACCACTCTGTAAATTCATTGGCGTTGCTTTCATAAAAACCGATTTTTGCTCTCGCTGCATCAACAATAGTGTCGATAATCTGAGCCCTTGATTCTTCAACAGTAGGTTCATTTGCAAAAGCAAAAACTGCTGACAAGCTGAAAATTGTCAGAACAACCAAAATCAAGGAAATTAATTTAATTGAAAACTTTTTTAAACACATATCAACCATCCTCGCTATTTAATAGATATATAATAGCATCTTTTTCCGTTTGTATCAATATTTTTAAAATTTTATTTTTGAAATTTCAAAAAAGGTCGTAAGATTTTAAATTCTTACGACCTTTTTGTTGTTTATTTAAGCGAATCAATAAGAGCAAGATATTCGGTTACAAGATATGAACCGATATGTTTGCCAACCGATAATGTTTCATCTGCTATACCTTCACCGATAATATGACCCATAAATGCAAAATTATTATCGGTAAGAACATAACCGATAGCATCATTAGTGAGGCTTACAGCATAGGTTTCAACGCCGTCAACAGCAGTTGAAAGGCTGTCATAAGGCCACTCTGTTCCGTCCCAATTTGCACCGCCCGTAATTTCATCATCCCAAAAAACTTCAGGATAAAGTTCGCCGGGAAAAAGAGCAAGAGCAACCTTATTACCGAATTCAATATAACCCATTTCAGTTGCCATACAATATTCTTTAACAAGGAAGCCATCATAAAAAATCTTGTTATTGACAAGTCCAATTTCGCAAGCGAGTGTCAGAATACTGTTTTCAGGCACGATAAAGAGTTCTCTGTGTTTTACATTCAGAACAGGTGAAAGCTCTGTTGAATAATCAGCCTCAACTATTTTTGCACCGACAAGCTCACCGAGTTTTCTTGCGCTTGCGCCCTTATCTTCATATTCAGTCATACCTGTTGTGTCAACTTCAATATCTCGCGAAACCTGACCAACTGCACCGGGTATCATTACAAAATTGCCGCCATCAGTATTCTTGATATATTCATCTGCATAGTAAATATAATCAGAACCAACAAGACCGTTACTTGCGCTGAATGAAGTTGCGTGGCATGTTATGTCGCTGATATATGTTGCAGGTTTACCTGACGCAGGAACAAACTTAAATCCAGCTGTTTCGGGCAAATCATCTTTTGAAATAAGACCGCGCTTATCCTTAAAATATTCTCCCATATCAATAGAAGAGAAATAAAGCTTGCCTTCTTCCATATTGCCGAATGCTTCTTTAATTGCTTCAACAGACACAGAAATAAAGTGCTGTTTAAAATATTCAGCAGTTTCAAGGCCTGCCATTGTCCCCTCAAATCCTATCATATTGCACCAGAAAGAACCGAAAAGCTTTCTGAAAAACTCTGTGCTGACACCCTGAGTATCAAGGGCAGAATGTGCATGAGTTGCGCTTATATTTATGCTTGCAACTTTAATCCCCTGTTCTTCGCAATATTCAATAATTGCTTTTCGTATTGTTCGGGTATCTGTTGAAGTAACACCTAGAGAATCTATTGCAGCAAGAACAACAGCACCTTCTCCGCTGTTATCATCGATAACCGCAACACGAATGCATTGATCATCATAAACACCCTGGGCATACTTATTAAGCAAATCTCTGCCAAGGTTATATTTACCGCTTTCAACATCTTCAGGAACAATACTCTTCTTTGAATAACCAAGTTCCCAAACATTATTTTCAGCCGATGATGTCTGATAAGTTTCTCTGCCTGCCATAAAACCGATTTCATCGGAATCATAGTCATCAATGCTTTCCCAATATTTTGGATTAATATAAATTGAACAAATAGACTTTGCAAGGCCTTCAACCATAACATTTAAAGTGTTATAAAGACCTTTCATAAAACCGCTTTCTGATTCATTTTGCTCTTTAACTGCATAAGAGCCGACAGTTACACCCGAAAGCAAAATTGACACACAAAGCGCAACTGATATTATTTTAAATAACTTCTTTTTCATTTTTTCCTCCGTAAAAATCAATCTGTAACTTACCAAGCAACGCTGACTTTCAATCCATCAACCATATAGTTGACGTCTTTCCTGAAGTTTTTCTCAATCGCTTCGCAGAAGGCGCTGAGCATTTCTTCATCAGGCATTGTTAATGTGAAAACAAGAGTCAGACTGGATGCAGGATAGTGAACCCCGTTTATTCTGAATCCGTTTATCCACCAATGCATCTGCTCTTCCTGCTCAACAATAAGTTCATCGCCTGCATAAAGCTGCATTAACATCGGTATCATCTGATCGTTTGTTGCAGAATCATAATATGAGCCGAACTTTTCAGGTGGTCTGTTATAAAGACCTACCTCTGCACCGTTTGCGATGAGATAATTGCCTTTCCATATCTGAACCATCCATTCAAGACCGTCATATTCAAACCTAAACCTTCTTGTGTTGTAATTCCAAAGAAGAGGCATTGAGTTTGCGGCAAGGTCATAAAAAAGGCAAAATCCGAAATCTCTCATCCAGGCTTCGCTCGTTGCATATACCATCATTTCCGTTATCGAAAAATTAAATCCGATTCCCATAACTCCGGAATTGTTTTTATTTGTGCATTCACCTGTAACGGAATTAATATAGAATCCGGGTCTTAATATTTCAGTTCCGCCGTCTTTATAAATATATCTCGCCTTAACTTCGTAAATATCGGGATCTGAAGTCGGTTCAGCGTAAAGCTCACACTTTTCAATAACGCTCAGATAAGCTCCGAGGAAATGATAAAGAGTTGCTGTTGTGTCATCATTTGCCGCCCAAAGCTCATCTCTTTTTTGATACATCTGATCTCTGAATTCTTCAGTATCAATATTAAAAACATTAACTATAAGCTCTGCAGGAACATTTATATTTGGAACATTTGTGAGGATTGCAGCCGCATCAAGACCGCTTTCTTCAAGAACCTGATCGCTGAGCGACTGAATAAAAGCATCAACAGTTACATTGAAATGAGCTTCAGGAAACAGCTCGGTTCCCGTAAATAACTTAAACGGCCAATTGATGAAATTGATAAAATCAAGATACTGCTTTGTTGTTATTGTAGGTCTTTCAAGCTTTGCAAGCATCTTTTTATAATCACTTATGTTGTTGACAACAAATTCATCAAACGGGTTTGTTTGCTCTTGTTCAACTTCTGTCGCACTTACTGTAATATCATTTTCAGCATAGCAGAAAACGCATCCCGAAACCGCAACCAAAATCGCAATAATAATTGAAAGTATTCGTTTGAATTTCAATTCTTACTCCCCTTTTTAATCAGATACTGTTTTTAATTATTTCAAATAATGCCATTATAAATTTTCGAAGAGCTTCAAAATATGTAACATGCCATTTATCTGTGGTGTTCATATTTTCAGCAGTCATCGCGGAAATTGTTTCACTCTCATCATTGAATACAAGATACTGAGGATATTCATCGCTTGAAAAAACATTATATCCGTCATTATTGATTATTTCGCTGACCAGTCCGTTTACGCACGCTGGGAAATAATCATGAACGATATTTTTAATAAACCAGGTTCTTTCAGGATAAATACAAGTTGAAGCATCTATTTGTAAATCAGGTGAAATAAATTTATCGGTTGAATTTGTTTTTGCGTTATTTAAATATTCCTCCGAAAAAGTTTCGCCAACAGGAACAACTGTTGCCCCGAAACTGCTTTCACGAACCGTTACGGTTCTGTCAGAAAGCTCATCGGAATTCACAGTCACAGGAATAGTCTGAATACCGTATTTAACAATGTTAGCAAATCCTATTCCTTTTTTAACATGTTCACATGTTATATCCTCAAATCTGAGTCTGATATTTTCATGATAGTACTCAACCTTTTCGATAAGACCTGCATAATCAGCTTTGTCAACTCCGTAAAAAACAGTTTCCATTGCACTGTCATAATCTTCAAGGCTCACCATACTCCAATATGAAGGAAATGTTCCGAAGCCTGCTCTCATTACTTCAGGGAAAATTTCAAGATATATATCTTCAACAACATTGTTAACTGCCCAACAAGCAATATCAAGACCGTAAGTTTTGTTAAGAAGCGTTACAAGTGACTGGATAAGATCAGTATAATAATCATCTAATCCGAGATCAAGGTCATAAATAAAGCGTTCTATACCGTCTGCGTGAAGGAAAAGTTCACCCATAAAAGCCTTGCTGCACTGCGTTGCTCCGTAAACACTGCTGGCGTAATGGATAACATCTCTAACGTGCTCTCCGTCGTATTTTTCCATATAAGCTGTCACAACGTTCGAGCCAAGGCACCTGCCGTATAATGCAACCTCTGTTTCACCTGTTACATAAAGAACATCTTCAATATATTTATGAAGAGAATCAGCGATTACAAGAGGGTCAAGACGCCAGTCATAATGGAAAGGATATGCTGTTGCGCTGAATTTTCCGCTCTTATTTCTTCTGTTTGGAAGAGTTGATCTTGACCATGTCCAGTCTGCACGGCTTCCATCTGTTGCCTCACCGTTTTTATCAAGGGCCATCGGTTCAAAAATCGGAACAAATATATCAACTAAAACATCACAGAATTCGCTCCATTGCTGAGTAAAAAAAGCTTCTGCAAAAACAGGAAGAATTTCCTTTGCCTTTTCCTCAATAAATCCATCAGGAATCTGAAGAGGATAAACAGTTTCTTTAACACCCTGTTCATTATTTTTAATAAGCAAAGCACCGTATCCGGTAACATGGATTACCGGAATATCTGAGCCGTCTTCCGCCGCAAGTGCAACCGGTGCACCGGTTATAACAAGAGATAAGATTAATATCAAGCTGATGATAGCAGAAAATATTTTTTTCATTTTTGAAACCTCATTCTTATTTTGTTATCTTAGGTTTATAGGGAAGATCCGTATCTGTTTCAACATGTGAGAAGAAAAATTCACATCTTTCCTCGCTGTTGATTATTGTTACCGGTTTAATCTGATTAAGAACCTTTCCCTTTGATTTGAGATATTCGCCGTAATCTCTGTAAGTTTTGGGTTTAAGAAAAAGAACTTCGGGACGGTTAATCATACCCCAACGGCGATATTTATAATACTTTTCATTGAATTGTTTGAATTTTTCATCAAGAATATCAATATATTTTTGTCTGTCCTCTTCCGATACGGAATTAATGGCTTCGGCAAGCATACAGTAGCGCGGTGGATTAGTTGAATAATCGGCATAAAGACTGTGTCCGACAAATTCATTGCCCATTTCATCCGCTGTCTGCTTTGCCGCAAGATCAACCATTTCAGTTGTTGTTTTTTCATTTGCAAGATTCATTCCGAGATTTCGTCTGTATAAGAATTCTATTTTGGGAGTATTGTTATGAGCACCTGTAACCTTAACAACATCTTCCATTCTGTATCTGTAAAGTCCTGAAAAATTTGAAACAACAAGTTCGTATTTTTTGCCAACCTCAAGCTGATTTATTAAAAGAGGTGTGACTTTATCATCAGGTTCGTCTTCATCATCCAAATGAATAAACTCAAAGAAAAGACAATGAGGAAGCAATACACCGTCATCAGAATCAAGTTCTGTTGCCATTGCAAAAAAGCCTTCAGCCGCAGCAAAGCCCATTCCGTGAATCGGAATATCTTCACCGATATACTTTCGTATTTTTTCAACATACACTTTAAGATTAGATCCAACCATACCGTAAGCCCAGGTAAGTTTCGGCCATATTCTGGGAGCAATGGGGTCTTCAAAGCCTTTTTCAAATTCTTTTCGAAGTTCTGCTGCTCGTTTGGGATTAGGCTTGAATTTCTTTGAATATTCTTTATAAAGTTCAGGTGTAATTTTAATATCAGGATTTATAACACCTTTTTCAATATCATCACAAAGCATTTCCCAATTTTCTTTAAGATAATCAAACATCGTTGTAACAAGAGTAATAACAAGCGAACCGATGTAGCTTACCTTCTTATTTTCAAGTGCAAAACGAAGCTGCAAATATGAGGTATCAATTAATTCTTCGTTTTCAGGGAAAAGAAGTGAATTAGGTGAAGTGCAGAAAAAAGGCATAATGGTTTTAAGATATGTAAGCGGAATCTGCGCCGCACCGTTTCACATTTTTCCGTCTTCAAGGCGATGACCTGTGAGTATAAGGACAAGAGGACCTATCTGCGCAGGCATTCTGATGTTTTTTACATTTTTAAGATAATGATATGCCGTTGCAACAGAACAGGAAAATCCGATACATTGCATATTCCAGAGGTCTTTAATTCCCTTCGGAAGAATTTTAGGCACTCCTACACTACCCGAAGATGAACAATAGCGAATATTCGGGCCGCTGAACATAACATTCTTTTCTTTGTTCTTTATCATTCTGTCAACATACGGAATATAATCATCATAGGTTGACAGAGGAACCATCTTCTGATAGTCCTCTATTGTTTTAATATCATTAAATCTATATTTTTTGCCTAACTCGCAATTCTTGTTTCTTTTTAAAATTTTCTTAAGAGTATTCTGTTGAGCTTTCATCGGATTTTTGGTGTGGTAGTTTATTTCTGCAATAGAGATATCACCAAGCACAACACCGAGATCAGAAAAAGATGCCATATACTCACTTCCTTGCTTAAATAATTACAATTAAATATATTAACAAGTTCACTCGAAAATTCAACATATTATATTATAAATGTTCAGATTTTATTTATCCTGTGGATAAACTATACCTGTCATTTTTCTGATTTCATCCATTTGGCGGGTTATAAACAATGTCTGTTTGCGAGTAACAATCGGACTTTCTTTTAAACCGAGCAAGACACATTCGCAAAAATGAGCAATCTGTTCTTCAAAACCGTTCCCTGCATACGGAACCGAAATCTTTTCAGTATCTCCATTATTAAAATAGAGATTAATTTCCTGCGGTGCATAAAACCTCTGAAGATGTGCATAGCCTTTTGTGCCGTAAACATAACCTTCATTAGGTTTTCGAAGCAATATTGCGCTTGAAATATCCGCAATTGCTCCGCTATTATATTTGATCAGCGCACAGGTATGCCTGTCAACACCGTTATAAATTGATGTTTGAGCACAGATTTCTTTAACATCTTTTCCAATATACCAACTTGCAAAATTAAGCCCGTAAACACCAACATCAAGCAATGAACCGCCACCGTTTTCGGATTTGAAAACATGATGATCCATTTCATCCTCATCCATTGTATAACAGAACTTTCCTTCAACTCCGGATATATCACCCAGAACACCGCTTTCAACAATTTCAAGCATTCTGATTGTTCCCGGAACAAGTCTTGCCCACATTGCTTCCATAAGTAAAACATTATTCTTTTCAGCGCATCTAAACATTTCTTCCGCTTCAGATAAGTTAACAGCCATAGGTTTCTCGCAAAGTACGTGTTTGCCTTTATTCATCATAAGACAAGAACAGCCAATATGCCCCGAATGCGGAACAGCAATGTATGCCGCGTCTATAGTATCCGCCAAAGCCATTTTTTCATAACTGTCATATCTGTATTCTATATTAAATTCATCGCCGAATTTTTCTGCATTTTCTTTTGTTCTTGATGCAACAGCAACAAGCTCAGCATTTGCAACATTTTTTATTGCATATGCAAATCGATGAGCAATCGTGCCGGTTCCGACAATACCGAATCTTATTTTTTTGATCATAATCTAACTCCTAAAAACACAATTATTTAATTAATTATACATTAGATAAAATTAATTTTCAAGCACACAAGAATAAAGTTCCATTTTTATTATCTCTCTGAAGGTTGTGCTTCTGCCGTTGTAAACTTCAGTCATTATTTTAGCACCGAGTTTGAAGCCGGATATAAAATACTCTCGTTCTGTTTCCGACAGTATTCAGGTGTAGGCTGATTCAAGTTCATTCATTATATTTATATAATCTTCAGGTAACTAACTGCATACGGACTTTGAAAGCTCCATTATTTTATCAAAGCATTTACCGTATTCAGAATCCCTCACAAAGCTTATTTCATTAGGATTTATATTGCCATAGAATAAATCTTCAAGTGTTCTTTGTTTCATTAAAACTACTCCTTTTAAAAACAGAAAAAGTGCAACAGGATTTTATATCCCATTGCACTTAATTGTTTTATTGTCTAGAATGACAAATCGGAATCCGCTTATTTTTCTATATCCTCATTATAAACAAGAAAATAATTATTCAATTTCAATTCTAAAGCAAATAGGTAAATCAGAAGCAAACATTTCGTTTGATTTTATTTTAAGAGACAATTCCGTTCTTTCGAATTCAATAGCCTTTTCGCTGCCGAGAAGAGAAACATTTTTGATGAGAATATCGTGGCGACTGCGTTTTGCCAGCGTATTGATTTCCACATCATTACCATCAGGTCTCATCTGGAAAGCATAGATATAACTGTTTTTATAAGTGAATCTGAAGTCCTTACTTGTAAATGCCTTTTCGTTATAATCTTTGAAATATCCTTCTTCAGCATTCACTTCCCCCTCACCGAAGGTTTTCCAGAATGTTGTGCCGTAAATACCTTCACCGTTAACCGATAGCCATCTGCCGATGTCTTTAAGCACCTGAGTTTCTTCGCTGGTAATTGTGCCGTCTGGTTTAGGACCGATATTTAGAAGAAGATTTCCGTTTTTGCTGACTATATCAATCAAATCGCAGATAATTTGACGGCTATTTTTGAAATTATTATCTTTTATATATCCCCAGGAACTTTTGCCGATGGCTGTGTCGGTTTGCCAGGGAACGGGAGATATACCCGTCAATGCTCCTCTTTCAACATCATAGGTTGCAACAGTCGGCGGAAAAGCTTCGTGCTTATAGTTAATCGTAACTTCTTTTCCCCATTCAATGGCTCTGTTGTAATAATATGCAGCAAGCTTTTTAAGATAGGGCTTAAATGAATGGTTATGAATCCACCAGTCAAAATATAAGATTTGAGGCTGATATTTATCAATGATTTCGCAGGTGCGGACAAGCCAATCTTCAAGCCACTCTTCGCTTGCACCAATTGTATAAGTATCGGCAGTGGTAGCGTGAAGATCACCCGAATGCAGTTCCTTGCAGTAATAAGCAGGACCATAAAAATCAGCATATTTTTCGTCGTTGACATCACTGTCAAAGGTTTTGCCCATATTCATAAAGAAATAATGCTCAGCTCTGTGAGTAGAAGCACAAAACACCAAATCATTTTTATCGCATGCTGCTTTCAGCTCGCCAACAACATTTCTGCACGGTCCCATATCGACGGAATTCCAACGGTTAAATTCGGTTTCATACATCGCAAAGCCGTCGTGATGCTCGGCAACAGGCATAATATACTTTGCTCCCGATTCCTTGAACAAATCAATCCATTCATCTGCATTGAATTTTTCAGCTTTGAACATAGGAATAAAATCTTTATATCCAAAACACTTTTGATCGCCGTATTTTTTTATGTGATGTTCAAACTCATGGCAGTTCGGATCATACATCGCTCGTGAATACCATTCATTGCCATAAGCAGGAACACTGTAAATTCCCCAATGAATGAAAATACCGAACTTTCTTTCAGCAAACCAATCAGGAGTTTTATGGTGAGCGAGCGATTGAAAGTTTGCTTTATACTTACCGTTTTCAATTACTTCGTCAATTTGTTTCAAGTAATCATTTTTTGTCATTTTTATCACCAAAATATATAATATTATTTTTCGACTATTATATCATACCTACATTAAAAATTCCACTATTAAAACATCAAAAGCCGACGATGACGGATATTCTTGACGACCTTAGGGATATTTATTTTCTATTAAAACTTTTTCTGCTTCCAATTGTTTTCTACCGAGTTCATCCTCGAAAACATCATTAACAACATCATCAAAGGAAACTTGCAATAAATATTCAGGCTTATTCTTTAGTGTAGCAAAATCGTAACTGAAGTCCGTTATACTTATCAATTCTGTTTTCTGAATAATTGGATTACTACAAAAATTTTCAATATCATTTCTGCTCATTATTGTAATTTTAGGATGCATATCAAAAGACATCCTCAAATGATACAATAATCTATGTTTCACGAAAAGTTGTGCTTCTGCCGTTGTAGGCTTCGATCATTATTTTAGCACCGAGTTTAAAGCCGGATAAGAAATACTCTCGTTCTTTTTCGTATAGGATTCGGGTGTAGGCTGATTCAAGTTCATTCATCTTATTTATGTATTCTTCGGACAGCTGACTGCATACAGACTTTAATAGCTCAGTTGCTTTATCAAAGCTTTTACCGTATTCAGAACCCCTCACAAAGCTTATTTCACAAGGGTTTATATTGCCGTAGTATAAATCTTCAAGTGTTGTTTGTTTCAATTTAAATCACTCCTTATAAATGGAAAAAGTGCAACAGGATTTTATATCCCGTTGCACTTGATAGTTTTAATATTTAAGTGTCTAACAAATCACTAAATAAAACATTATCATTTGTTGCAACTCCAACATAAATACTATTAGTTAAATGACCTGATTTAGAATAGTGTTGAATAACAAATTTAGCAGTTAACGGCATTTCCAATGCGTCAAGTTCTTCAATTGAAAACCACTTTGAAATACCTTCGTTTGAACATAAATTATCATCAATATCGTCTTTGAGTTCAGCGAAGAAATAATAATTCTGTCTAATTTCTTCGTTTGTTTTTCTCAAAGTAATATAATAAAATTGCAATTGCATTATTTAAAACAACCATCAAGTATTCCGTATTTTTGCTTCACTCTGTCGAGCTTTTCAAGAAGCGGTTTTCCGAAAATAAACATCATCAATGCAGTGCAGATTCCCTGACTTACATTCACGGGGAAACCCGATGCAAGAGCTGCGGTTATTGTTGAAATATTGATTTCGGGCATCATGATAAAAATATGTGATGTATCAAGAATCGGACCTATCCAGAATACATTTGCCGAAAATCCGAATATCGCCATAACCCACGGATTTCTGATTTTGTTTTTGATGAAAACAAAACCTGCGAGCATTCCGCCTGCGCCGTATGCTATCATCTGCCACGGCATATATGCACCCTGACCAAAGAAAAAATTGCTTGCGAATGCGGTTATTGCACCGACGATGAACCCCGCTTCGGGACCGAAAGCTATGCCTGTGAGCATGATTATCGCAAATGCCGCTTTGAAATGCGGAATCGGAATTGCAACTCGCCCGATAACCGCAAGAGCAATCATAACGGCAAGTACAACAAGCTCTCTCGCCTGCGGTTTTCTTTTCTCAAACATCATAAAGAACGGAACAGAAAGTTCGATTATGATGAGAACACCCGTTATGTAGTATCCTTTACCGGGGAGTTTATCTCCGAGAAACAATGTTAAAGGAATTAAAGCAAGGAACACGATGAGCATTGCTATGTTTGATTTTTTCATTGTGCTCCTCCCTTGTTTTCGAGGTAAAGTCCAACAACATTTTCTGCCGTAACCGCATTTTTGAAAATATGCTTACTCATACGGTTTGCCGCAGTTGTATAGAAACTGTTACTGCCAAAGAAATTCTGCGGAGTTTCGTTTGTGAGCACCTGACCGTCAAAGAACATACTCACTCTGTCGGCATATTTTGCACAGAATTCAACATCGTGCGACACCATGAGAATTGTGATGCCTTGAATTTTCAGCTTGTTGAGAATATCTGCAAAAGTTTCTTTGAAGAAGCTGTCCATACCCTTTGTGGGTTCATCGAGAAGAATGATTTTCGGTTCTGTCAAAAGAACTTTTGCAAGAGCAACTCTCTGCTGTTCACCGCCGGATAAATCATAGGGGTGATTGTTCATCAGTTCTGTAATTTGGCAAGTTTCTGCGATTTCGGATATCTTGTTTTTATCCTTGGTCATTTCTTCAAGGTCTTCTCGGACAGTCTTTTTGACAAACAGGCTTTTGGGGTCCTGCGGTAACATTGATACGCAGTTTCTGAAAAGCTCGCCCGATTTGAATTTGTTGACGGGTTTGCCGAAAACCTTGATTTTACCTCTGTAGGGTTTACAGATTCCGCAGATTGCTTTGAGCGTTGTAGATTTTCCCGCACCGTTGCCGCCAACTATTGCGGAAATACTTCCCGACGGAATATCCATACTGACACCTCTGAGAATATCGGGGGTGTCTTTTTCATATCTGAACCATAACTCATTGAGCGATATTGCAGGATTTTCAATATCTTCATCAATATTTTTACAAGGAATTTCTTTGATTTCGGGTTCGGTTTTAAATTCTTTATTCAGCCACGCTCTGCCTTCTCTGACAGTCAGAGGGCAGTCGCCGTTACCGTTTGCATTATAGAAAACACGAACGGGAGTCGGCATTGCTGTAAACATAGGGTTGTTCTGTCCAAAAAGAAGTCTGCCGATATTTCTCGGTGTATCATCGGCAATGATTTTGCCCGAATCCATAACAATCGCTCTGTCTGCATAAGGAAAAATATCCTCAAGGCGGTGTTCGCTTATGATAACGGTTGTACCGAGTTCGGTGTTTATTTTTCTGACTGTGTTCAGAAAATCCGATGCCGCAATAGGGTCGAGCTGACTCGTCGGTTCATCGAGAATAAGAACTTCGGGCTGCATTGCCATAATCGAAGCAAGGTTAAGAAGCTGTTTCTGACCTCCCGAAAGAACGGCAACATCTCTGTGGAACCAATCCTGAATGCCGAAGTAACAAGCCATTTCGGCAACACGGGAACGCATTGTTTTCTGGTCGCAACCCAAACTTTCAAGACCGAATGCAAGCTCGTGCCATACTTTATCCGTCACAATCTGGTCATCTGGATTCTGCATTACATAGCCGATTTTTGCGGATTGGTCACGGTTGTTGACATCTTTCAAAGCAATTCCGTTGAAATATATTTCACCGTTTCTTTTTCCGTGAGGTGTGAGAACGGTTTTAAGGTGTCGGAGCAAGGTTGTTTTGCCGCTTCCCGATTTTCCGCAGAGAACGATATAATCGCCTTTTTCTATTTTGAGTGATACATTGTCGAGAGATTTTTTATCTTTTGAGGTCGGATAAGAAAAACTCAGATTTTCGATTTTGAAATGTTCCATTGTACAACCTCCTTGATATTTAATAAAGTCGGTATCATAAGATATCCGAGATATGCGATAAAGCCGATAATATTTTTGCCGTTTATCGGTGTTATGTTTCTTTCGGGCAGAAATTCCGCATTCATACCGCCGTTTGCGGCAAAAAAGATTACAATGCCGAGTAAAACAAGCATAGCAAAAGATAAAACCCAATCCGTTTTTGTCATACGGTAAACCATAAAACTTGTCCGTTTTGCCGTACCGTAGCCCCTTGAACGCATTGAATCGCTTGTTGTGATACTGCCTTCAAGTGCCCACGAAGTGAGAACTCCGATAACCGTCATTCCCGAATTGAATTTGTCTTTGACAGATGATTTTTCCGCCGTACCTTTTCCTATTGAACTTCGGACACCGATAATCTGTTTTGCCTTTTGAAGAAGATTCGGTATCATACGGAACACCAT
>JAZRTQ010000049.1:0-38768 GCA_045652165.1 Acutalibacteraceae bacterium
CGTTTATGAGAATCCCGCAGGTGCAATTCTCTTCAGAGCACATGATGTTCTTGAAACAATTACTCTTGACAGAGATACACAGCATTATAAAGAAATCGTTGCTCACAGATTTGCAGAGCTTGTTTACTTCGGTCAGTGGTACACACCTCTCCGTGAGGCTCTTTCAGCTTTTGTTGACAAGACTCAGGAAACTGTTACAGGTGATGTTAAGCTTAAGCTTTATAAGGGCAACATCATCAATGCAGGCGTAACCTCACCCTATACTCTCTACAGCGAAGATTTCGCAACATTCGATGCAGATGAAGTTTATGACCAAAAGGATTCCGCAGGCTTCATCAACCTCTTTGGTCTTCCCATCAAGGTTAAGGCTATTCTTGAGGCAGAGCGTAACGCAAACAAATAAAATACAATAAGAGCCGCCAGTTGTGACGGCTCTTTTTCCCGTATAAGGAGGATAAAAATGAAACTCTGGGCAGGACGCTTTTCAAAGGAAGCAGATAAAAAAACCAATGATTTCAATTCATCAATAGCAACCGATTCCAGAATGTACTATTGGGATATTGAGGGCAGTATCGCTCACGCATCAATGCTCGGCGCAAAGGGGATAATTCCCGCAGAGGATTGCGAAAAAATTCAGACCGAGCTTGTTAAAATAAGACAGGAAATAATGAACGGCAAGCTTCTTATAGACCCCAATGCCGAAGATATTCATACCTTTATTGAGCAGACTCTCACCGAAAGAATAGGCGATGCAGGTAAGCGTTTGCACACAGGCAGAAGCCGTAATGACCAGGTTGCACTTGATGTAAGACTTTATCTTCGCGAAGAGTGCGAAGCAACTCTTTCACTTGTTAAGAAGCTTATCGGTGCGCTTGAAGATAAAGGCAACGAATATGCTAATGCTATTATGCCGGGTTATACTCATTTACAGAGAGCACAGCCTATAACCTTCAAGGCTCATTTAACAGCATATGTTGAAATGCTTACCCGTGACCTCGGAAGAATTGAAGATGCAAAAAAGAGAATGAATGTGTCACCTCTCGGAAGCGGTGCTCTTGCGGGCACAACTTATCCTATCGACAGAGCAATGACCGCAGAATTCCTCGGATTTGATTCTTTCTCAAGAAGCACTCTTGACGGCGTTTCAGACAGAGATTTCTGCATTGAGCTTGCGAGTGCACTTTCAATTTGTATGGTGCATCTTTCAAGACTTTGCGAAGAAATTATTCTCTGGTGTTCATGGGAATTTAAGTTTGTTGAGCTTGACGATGCTTTTTCAACAGGCTCAAGCATTATGCCGCAGAAGAAGAATCCCGATATTGCAGAGCTTGTAAGAGGTAAGAGCGGCAGAGTATTCGGCGATTTAATGACACTTCTTACTGTTATGAAGGGTCTGCCTCTTGCTTATAATAAAGATATGCAGGAAGACAAGGATGCAATATTTGATGCATTTGATACTGTTAAAATCTGCCTTGATACACTTGTGCCGATGATAGCAACAATGAAAGCTATTCCTGAAAATATGAGAAAAGCGGCGGCAGGCGGCTTTATCAATGCAACCGACTGTGCCGACTATCTTGTTTCAAAGGGTCTGCCTTTCAGAGATGCATATAAGGCAACGGGCGAGCTTGTTGCACTTTGCATTAAAGAGAATAAAACACTTGAAACACTTTCGCTTGATGAATATAAAAATATCTGCGAGCTTTTTGATGACGGAGTTTATGAAGCAATTAAGCTTGAAAACTGCGTTGCCCGCAGAGGAATGTAAAAAATAAAGCACGGATACATTTTGTATCCGTGCTTTTGATTTGTTAATTAAAGTGAACCGGTATAGTCGTGGAAAATAATTTTAACTGCATCTCTGGGAACTTCAAAACGGCGGTCTTCAATAATATCGCCTTCTTTAGCATCGTCAAGAGAAGCAAGAACGAAAACGTCCTTAACAACCTCACCTTTTGCATTGTATGCGGTGTATCCGATCTTCATACCGTCTTTTCTTCTGCCGATACCCATGATTTCAACATCAACATAACCGCTTGCGTTATGAGTGAGACCGTAGTCTACAATTTCGATGTTGCCGATTCGGGCAACAGAGTTGCCGTAAACATAATAACTGCTTAAAACAAACTCAACATTGTTGATTTTTTCAATATATTTAACGGGAACATCCTGTCCTTCAAAATCAGAAGCATTTTCTGCGGGAGGAGCTGTTTCCGCATAGGGATCAACGTATGAATGATTTTCGATTTTTGTTGTTACGGGCTCTTCAGGAATATTTGAGCATCCGAAGAAGCAAAGGCAAACAGTTACGAGAACAAGGAAAATACTGATTATTGATTTCATATAGAGTCAATTCCTTTCAAGGTGTTAAATATATAATATCATATAATAATTTAAAATTCAACTATTCATTCCAATCAAATTTAGTGAGCTTGCCTTTGGTCAGAAGCTCGGGGAAATTCCATTGGCGAAGCACCTCATAGACTCCTATGGCAACAGAATTTGAAAGATTAAGGCTTCTTGCGGCGCTGTTGTTTATCATCGGAAGTCTTACGCATTTATCGCGGTTATTATAGAGAAGCTCTTCGGGCAAGCCTGCAGTTTCTTTGCCGAAAACAAGATATGTGTTATCGGGATATTCTGCTTCGGAATAGATTTTTTCGGCTTTAGTGGAAAAATAAAAGAAATTTCCGTCCTTGTTTTTCTCAAAAAAATCATCTAAATCTTTATAATATGTTATATCCAGCAGATGCCAATAATCAAGACCTGCTCTTTTAAGTTTTGCATCGTCAACCCTGAAACCCATTGGCTCAACAAGATGAAGTCTTGCTCCCGTTGCGGCGCAGGTTCTTGCAACGTTACCTGTGTTCTGGGGTATCTGCGGTTCAACAAGCACAATATTTAAAACAGACATTTTAAACTCACTTTATTTTTTAAATTTTTGGCAAACATTTTATTTCCGTTGATGGTTAAAATAAAAAAGAAAAAACCGAATGGAGGGATAAAATGTTTATGTCATCAAAAAATTCAGCAATGGCAACAGGAATAGGCGTTGGCCTTGCTGTGGGGACTGTTACTGCAATGTGCACGGCAAAAATGATGTCGGGCAGCGGAAAAAGAGCCTACAAGAAAAAGGCGGCAAAGTGTATGCGAACCGTTGAGGATGTTATGGATAACATTACCTCAATGATGAGATAATCAGCTGTTGAAATTGCTCATTGCTTTATCAATGTTGCCGCTTATCATAAGTTCAAGGGCGTCGCAGGATTTTTCTGCGGCCTCGCGAAGAGATGAAAGCTCGTCTTTTTTGAAGGTGGAAAGCACCCAGTCTGCAAGGTCATAATCGGGATGGGGCTTTTCACCTACACCGAGCTTGATTCTCGGGAATTTATCGGAATTGAGAAGATTAATAATGCTCTTTATTCCGTTGTGTCCGCCGTCGCTTCCTTTGCGTCTTATGCGGAGTTTTCCGCAAGGAAGAGATATATCGTCAAAAATAACAATAATATTTTCGGGCGGAATTTTATAGAATGCCGCGGCCTGCTTAACAGATTCACCGCTGAGGTTCATAAAAGTCTGAGGTTTCATTACAAGACATTTTTTGCCCGCAATTTCTGCTGTGGCGGTAATTGCCTTGAACTGAATTTTATTGATATTGAATCCGTGCTTATCAGCAAGCAGGTCAAGAAAAAGAAAACCTGCATTGTGTCTGGTAAGCTCATATTTTTTGCCCGGATTTCCGAGACCTACAATCATAAATTCGGGAGGGCCCGAAGGTGTGACTGCTTTTTTGAAAAAGCTCATAGAATACTTACTGTCCTTTTATTCTGAAATTATATCTATTTTCTTGATTTCTTCAACGCTGTCGGTTCCGTCATCAAGTTCTGTGGGCTGTTTTGAATAAAGAATTTTAATGTTTGCTTTATCTGCTGCAGCTTTAGCTTCATCAGTAGTGAAATCACCGTCAGAGCAAAGAACGCTGATGCTTACAGTGTATTCCGCACCTTTTGCAAGCCCGAGTTCACCGCCGAACTGATTAGAAAGATAAACTTTGTTTTTGCCGTTATTTTCAATTTCAAAGCCGTAAACGCTGACGGGTTCCTCGCCTGTGTTTTTGATATTAATCATATATTCATAAGCGAGCCAGTCTTCCGGTGATTCAAAGAATCTTTCAACTTCTCTGTCGGTCATTGTATAAAGTCCGCCCATTGAATCTTTATAAAGTTCGGGACGAAGCATATATCTTTCGATAAGGTCGGTTGTTTCGATGAAATCACCTTTTGAAGCAGATATGGATACTGTTCCTGATTCTTCGGGAGCTTCGGGCTTAAGAAGGAAATAAGCACCGACAGCACCGCCTATAATGAGAACTGCCGCAACGGCAATAGCAATTATTTTTTTCATTTGTGTTTCCTCCGTTCTGTAGATTAATACCATTATGACAGATTCTGCCGTAAAAAACAACAGTAATATTTAAATAATAAATTAATTATTTGTAAAATAACAGCCCTCTGTAAAAAAGCAGAGGGCTGTAAAGTTTGTTATTTAGTTTTTCTCAACGCCGAGAGTTACCTTTTCGCCGTTGATATCCCAATCCTTGGTGTATGAGCCGCCTGCGGAAGCGATGATATCTGTTGCAAGAACATCGTGAGTGATGGTTTCTTTGTTGCTTGCGAAGATAGCTTCAATCTTTTCGTTGCCGCTCACATAAATCTTAATTGTGTCCATAACCTCAAAGCCTGCATCCTTACGCATTGTCTGAATCTTTGAGATAAGCTCTCTTACGAAGCCTTCTTCAATGAGTTCGGGAGTGAGGTTTGTATCGAGAACAACGGTAACGCCGTTGCCGCTTTCAGCCTGGAAACCTTCCTTTTGAACTGTTTCAATAAGAAGATCTTCAACTGCAAGAGAAATTTCGGTTTCGCCTGCCATAAAGGTGAGAGCGCCTTTTTCGTCAAGCTCTGCTTTAGCTGCTGAACCGTCAAGCGATGAAAGATATTCTCTGATAGCACCGAGCATCTTGCCGTACTTGGGTCCGAGAGTTTTAAGCTGGGGCTTGAAGCTGTATGAAACGTAACCTGATGAATCTGTTACAAACTCAAGTTCTTTAACGTTAAGCTCATCTTCAACGATTTCACAGCATTCTTTATCAAGTGCCTTTGCGGCAGTTACGAAAATCTTGCCGAGAGGCTGTCTGTTCTTGATGTTTGCAGTGTTTCTTGCGGCTCTGCCGAGAACAACAACATTAAGAACTTCGTCCATCGAAGCTTCAAGGTCCTTATTGATGAGGTTTGCGTCAGATACGGGATAATCGCAAAGGTGAACGCTGATAGGTGCGGAAGCATCAATGTTGCAAACAAGGTTGCGATAAATATCTTCTGCCATGAAGGGAATCATGGGAGCTGCAAGCTTAACAACAGTAACAAGAGCTGTGTGAAGAGTCATATAAGCATTAATCTTATCCTGCTCAAGTCCCTGTGCCCAGAAACGTTCTCTGCCGCGGCGAACATACCAGTTACTCATATCGTCAACAAAGCTCTGAAGAGCCTTTGCTGCTTCGGGGATTGCGTAGTTATCAAGATAATTGTCAACCGTATCAATCAGAGTGTTGAGTCTTGAAAGAAGCCACTTATCCATAACGGAAAGCTTGCTGTAATCAAGAGTATGCTCTGTGGGGTTGAATTTATCGATGTTTGCATAAAGCACATAGAAAGCATAGGTGTTCCAGAGAGTGCCCATAAACTTACGCTTGCCTTCAACAACAGCGTTGTCGTGGAAACGGTTGGGGAGCCAGGGCGCGGAGTTGGTGTAGAAATACCAGCGGATAGCATCTGCACCGTGTTTTGCAAGTGCATCAAACGGGTCAACTGCGTTGCCCTTTGATTTGGACATTTTCTGACCGTTTTCGTCCTGAACAAGACCGAGAACGATAACGTTTTTATAGGGGGATTTATCAAAGAGGAGAGTTGAAATCGCCATAAGCGAATAGAACCAGCCTCTTGTCTGGTCAACAGCTTCAGAGATGAACTCTGCGGGGAACTGCTGCTCAAAAAGCTCTTTGTTTTCAAACGGATAGTGATGCTGTGCGAAGGGCATTGCACCTGAATCGTACCAGCAGTCAATAACTTCGGGAACTCTCTTCATTTCGCCGCCGCACTTTTCGCACTTGATGGTTACATCGTCGATGAACGGACGGTGAAGCTCGATGTCATCAGGGCAGTTGCTGCTCATTGACTTGAGTTCTTCGATTGAACCGATTGAATGTCTGTGACCGCATTCGCATTCCCAGATGTTGAGGGGAGTGCCCCAATAACGGTTACGGCTGATGCCCCAGTCCTGAATGTTTTCAAGCCAGTCGCCGAATCTGCCCTTACCGATGCTTTCGGGAATCCAGTTAACGGTGTTGTTATTCTTAACAAGATTATCCTTAACAGCGGTCATCTTGATGAACCAGGATTCTCTTGCATAGTAGATAAGCGGAGTGTCACATCTCCAGCAGAAGGGATAATCGTGCTCAAACTTGGGAGCCGAGAAAAGCTTGCCTTCGCTGTCGAGGTCAACAAGAATTTTTGGGTCTGCATCCTTAACGAACATTCCTGCATAGGGTGTGTCTTCGGTCATATTACCCTTGCCGTCAACAAACTGAATGAAAGGAAGGTCGTAGGTTCTGCCAACCTTGGCGTCATCTTCACCGAATGCGGGAGCAATGTGAACGATACCTGTACCGTCGGACATTGTAACATAGTTATCAACGGTTACGAAGTGAGCCTTTTTATTCTGCTTCTTTGCAACCTCGCCTGCACAAGCGAAAAGGGGCTCATATTCTTTGCCCTCAAGGTCTGTGCCAACATAGGTTTCAAGAATTTCATAAGCTTCAACGCCGTTTTCTTTGTCACCGAGTGAACCGAGAACATTGTCAAGAAGAGCTTTTGCCATATAGTAGGTATAGCCGTCTGCAGCCTTTACCTTGCAATATGTTTCTGTGGGGTTAACGCAGAGTGCGCAGTTTGAGGGAAGAGTCCAGGGAGTTGTTGTCCAGGCAAGGAAATAAGCATCTTCGCCGATAACCTTGAAGCGAACAACTGCCGAACGCTCTTTAACTGCCTTATAGCCCTGTGCAACTTCGTGTGATGAAAGGGGAGTTCCGCAACGGGGGCAATAGGGAACAATCTTGAATCCCTTATAAAGAAGACCCTTGTTCCAGATTTCTTTGAGTGACCACCAAACGGATTCAATATAGCTGTTATGGTATGTTACATAGGGATCGTCCATATCAGCCCAGAAACCTACTGTACCCGAAAAATCCTCCCACATAGCCTTATATTTCCAAACGCTTTCTTTACATTCGGCAATAAAGGGTGCGAGACCGTAGTTTTCAATCTGTTCCTTGCCGTTGATGCCGAGCTTCTTTTCGATTTCAAGCTCAACGGGAAGACCGTGAGTATCCCAACCTGCCTTACGGGGAACCATACAGCCTTTCATTGCACGGTATCTGGGAATCATATCCTTGATAACTCGTGTAAGAACGTGGCCGATATGGGGCTTTCCGTTAGCGGTGGGGGGACCGTCATAGAAAGTATAAGTAGGACCGTCTTTGCGGTTTTCGATGCTCTTTTCGAAAATCTTGTTTTCTTTCCAGAAATCAAGCACCGCTTTTTCACGGCTGACGAAATCAAAGTTTGATGAAACTTTTTCGTACATTTTTCATTCCTCCGATAATATATTTCAATTTTTTCTAAACAAAATAAAATAAAAAGACGCCCCTGAACGGGACGAAGATTACCTCGCAACCACCCGAAACATAACCAACATTACGCTCCCGATAACGGCGGGATACCGTCAAAGCCTACTTGCGACGCTTTCGGTTTGCGATTCGGGAGTGATATTCGCATTTGCGGCAAACGGCGGGTTTCCACTCTCTCCGCCTCACTTTGGATTGCTTGTGCAACGCTACTGTCTCCGTCACTATCTTTAGTGGCAATATGGAATTTTACCCATAAAGTATATCACAGCAAATTCGCATTGTCAATTATAAAATATATTATAATATAAAAGCATTTACTTGCATTAAAAATAAATCTATGTTATTATTTTAATATCTTTGGAATTATGAGGTGGAAAGATGAAAATCGTCAGATCAATTTTATTTTATATATGGCAGTTTACCTATGCGTTGCCGCAGAATATTCTCGGTCTTGTTATGCTTGCGATTCAGAAATCAAAGGGCGCCGAGAGCGAATGGTATCATAATGCGCTCATAACCTACATAGACAAAAAGAATTTCGGCGGCGTTTCGCTCGGAATGTTCATTTTTATCAACAGCAAAAGAGACGGCGATCAGCGACACGACACTAAAATCCACGAATACGGTCACACCGTGCAGTCGCTCATTCTCGGACCTCTGTGGCTGTTTGTTATTGCAATCCCCTCTGTGCTTTGGTGCAATATTCCTTATTTTGTAAAAATGCGTAAAGAAAAGGGTGTTTCGTATTACAGAGCATATTGTGAGGGTTGGTCAAACGAATGCGGACTTTGGGCAACCAAAGAAAGATTTTTAACCCCCGAGCTTATCAACAGAGGCAGATACGGAAAGCCAATTAATCCAAACAGAAGCAAGAGAAAAGATATCAAGGGCAGAAAGAGGAGCAAGTAATGGAAAAGAAATATCTCAAAACGAGCGAAATTCTTTCATTCTCATCATCGGCATTCGGCAGAAGTATGATTTATACTCTTATGTCAACATTTCTGCTGATATTCTATACCGATGCGGCAAAGCTTGACCCCATTCACGCGGGCGCAATTATTTTTGCGGCAAGAATTTTTGATGCCGCAAACGACCCTGTTATGGGCATAATTGCCGACAGAACAAAAACAAAATTCGGCAAGCTTCGCCCTTATCTTCTTTTTTCACCATTCCTTATTATGATTTCAACCGCGGCACTTTTCTATGTGCCCGATTTCAGCTACGGCGGCAAGGTTGCCTATGCTGCAATAACTTATATTATCTGGGGCATTTGCTTCACAATTCAGGATGTTCCCTTCTGGGGTCTCAGCGCAGTTGTTACCCCTCTTGAAAATGAAAGAAACCGTTTTCTTTCAACTGCAAGAATTTTCAGCACCATCGGCGGAATCGTGCCCACTCTTCTTGTTCCCGTTCTCCGCAACGGAATCGGTATCACAAAAGGCTATTTCGTAAGCGGTCTTATTTTTGCGATATTCGGTTCAATGATTTCTCTTCTTGCTTTCTTCGGCACTAAAGAGAGAGTTGAGCAGCCTGCAAAAGAAAAGGTGAGCGTTGGCGAAGTTGTTTCGGCTTATGTTAAAAACAAGCCTCTTCTTCTGCTTATTGCGGCAAGCGTTCTCGGTTCTGCAATGCTTATGGCACAGACCTCGGGCAGCTATCTTGCAACATATCTTATCAAGGATTCGGGCATTATTCCCAAGGGCACCGTTCAAACAGCGATGACAGTTGCTATCGGTGCAGGTATGATGATTGCAATGCTTGTTATGCCCATTCTTCGCAAAAAGCTTTCGCTTAAAGCTATTTATATTGTATCTGCAATTTTCGGTGCGGTTGTTCACGCAATAATCTATTTTGCAGGCTATCAGAATTTCTATCTTCTGCTTGCACTTCTTGCAGTTGCGGGTCTTCCTCTCGGTATTTTCAATGTTATCACTTACGCAATGGTTGCAGACAGCGTTGATTATCTTGAGTGGAAAACAGGCAGACGCTCGGAAGGCGTGTGCTTTGCTTCACAGACCTTTATCAGCAAGCTTACCGCAGGTATTTCAACTCTCATAACAAGCTTTGTGCTTAAGGCGGTTAATTTCCAGGAACCCCGCGAGGTGCTTGATGCTGCAACGGGTCTTATGAAGGATGTTCCCGTTGAACAGACGGGCACTGTGCTCGACGGTATGTTTATTATGGTAACGGTTATTCCCGCAATAAGCCTTGCACTTTGCGCTATACCTATGATTTTTAATGATTACAGCGGCAAGAAAAAAGAGAAAATCCAGAAAGAACTTGCAGCACGCAGGGAGAAACAGAATGGCTAATGAATTTGATGCGTTTGCCGCGGGCGTTGAACCCGGCGGACTACGCAACACAACACAGATAAAAATACTTATAACTTTTATTGTAAGCAACATCAACGAGCCTTTGGGCACGGATATGCTTATTGAAGCTCTCGGAGTTCACGGTCTTGCAAACTATTTTGAAATTACTCAGGCAATTGAAGAGCTTGAAATTAACGGCAATATTGTTACAAGCGACGGTTTTGTTTATATAACTCCCAAAGGAACGGTTTCGCTCAACGAGCTTTCGGCAGAGCTGCCCCGTTCCGTTAAAGAAACGGCACTTGCCGATGCAATGAAGCTGCTTATTAAAGATAAAAGAGAAAAAGAAAACACCGTTGAAATCGTTCCCGAGGGCAAGGGTTTTCTTGTTACTTTTAAGGTAACTCACAACGGCGGAATTCTTATGAAGCTTACAGTTTATGCGGCGGATGCCGACCAGGCAGAGAGCCTTAAGGATAATTTCATAAAAGACCCCGCACACGTTTATTCAACGGTTGTTTCGTCATTGTTTGTATAAGTGAGGTAAAATTATGCTTGAAGAGCTTAAAGCAAAAGTTTATGAAGCCAATATGAAGTTGGTTGAATATAATCTTGTTCTGTTTACCTGGGGCAATGTTTCGGCAATTGACCGCGAAAGCGGACTTGTTGTTATAAAGCCTTCGGGAGTTGACTATGCAAAGATGACAGCTGATGATATGGTTGTTATGAGCCTTGACGGCACAAAGGTTGAGGGTAAGCTCAATCCCTCTTCCGATACACCTACCCATCTTGAGCTTTACCGCCGTTTTCCCGATATAGGCGGCGTTGCACATACTCATTCAACCTTTGCTGTTTCGTTTGCTCAGGCGGCTTGCGATATTCCCGCTTACGGCACAACCCACGCAGATTTTGCCTACGGTTCAATTCCCTGCACAAGAGATCTGACCAAAGAAGAAATCGAAGGCGAATATGAGCTTAACACGGGCAAGGTTATTGCAGAGTGCTTTGAAACAAGAAATATTGATTATAATGCGGTGCCTGCCGTGCTTGTTCGCTCACACGGACCTTTCACCTGGGGTAAGGACGGTGCAGATGCGGCAAAGAATTCTGCAATTCTCGAAGAGGTTGCAAAGATGTCTTATCTGAGCAAAACGATGGATGCTCCCAAAGCAAATGAGCATATTCTTAAAAAGCATTATTTCAGAAAACACGGTGCGAATGCATATTACGGTCAGAAATAATTATTAACGGAAAAGGTGATTTTATGGCAAAGTGCCCCAAATGCGGAGTTAAACTGCATATATGGAATATCAAGGCTGAATGCCCGAAATGCGGCGTTAACATAGCAAACTATGACTGGGAAAGACGACTTGAAGAAGACTCGATAAAGGCAGAGGAGGCTTTTGCAAAGCTTCACCAAACAATGAATAAATTCAAATATTCTTTTGTAGGCACGAAGCTTCGCATAGCAAGAATTCCCGTCAGCGTTCTTCCTCTTTTTTCGTTCTTGCTTCCTCTCGGAAGCATAGCGGTTTCAATTCCGTTTTTTGAGGATAAAATAACGCTTAACGCCATAACTCTTGTTATGAATTTCCTGAATCTTGATATTATGGGATTCCTGAAACTTCCCGCATCTGAAATAATCGGCGAAGCGGGACTTTATATTGTGCTTGCGCTGGCTCTGGTGATTTTGAGCGTGCTTTCCCTTCTTGTTAGCCTTGCGTTCCTTTTGCTGAATTTCAAGAAGTTCAACAGTAAGGGCTTGTTCGGAACAAATCTTGTTGCAAGCCTTATGATGCTCGGCAGTGCATTTTGCTTCAATCAGTTTTCAGATATTATCTCGCAAACAACTCTTGCAGATGCCTGGAGCAGCTCTGTTGGTTGGGGTGTGTTTGTGAGCGCAGGCCTTTTCCTTGCATCATCAATAACAAACCTTATTGTTTCACTTCAACCCGTTAACATTCCCGTTGAAGAAAAGAAAGAAGAAACAGAGGAAAAAGAAACCGTTAGTGCTCAATAAAATATTAAAGACCGCTGAAAAGCGGTCTTTTTTTATGCCTTATTCAGGCAAATATACTTTTGATTTCGGTAATGATAAGCGTGAATGTGTTTTTTATTCCGCCGATAATTTCTTCGAATATATTGTTATAAACCGTGTAGGGTTCATCAACCTGAAGTTCAAAACGGGCACCTTTTTTATAACTGCCCTCATAGGTGTAAAGAACATTGTCAAAATTCTCAATATCATTCTCATAAAGAGTGAAAACTCTTATGCCGTAAGGGCCGACCTTTGCAAATTCACAGCCATATGTGAAGCCGAGCTCAATGCCGTCCCAAGTGCCTGTGTAGCCCTCGGTGTGCCAATGTCCGAAATATGCACCGAGCACATCGCCGCATTCTTTCCACGCCTTGAACTGCTCCGTTGTCTGACCGGGCACCATTGCACCTGCGTGATATCCGTTTGCAATTTCCTGATTAAGACGGTAACATTTTCCGTCGTCACCTATACTTGCACCCTCATCCCAGAAATTGCATTCCTCGAAAAGATTGCCCATATCGTCAACGGGAACGTGCTGAAAAAGAATTGAGGGAACGGGCTTGCCACCGTTTGTTTCTTTCAAAGCGGCACTTTCGTTTTTGTACCAGGCAAGCTGCTCTTCGTTGACAGTTCCGTCACCGTTATCCGACATCCAGATGTTGAAAACGGTTTTTTCTCCGTCGCTTGATTTTATTTCAAGATTAAAATCAATTCTGCCGTCTTTATCGTTGCTTTCATCAAGCGTAAGACTGTTTTCATAACTGTTATATATTTTCAGCCAGTCTTCGTTTGTAACACCGCTTCTGTAATCGTTATTACCCTGACAAACAGCGAAAGGAATGCCTTTTTCTTCAGCATAACCGAAAACTGCTTTGCAGGCTTCGGTAACATTCATAACGGTCTGATAATAATCGCCGTCAACCTCAACGCCCTCTCTGAAAGGTTCGGCATCAACGCCGATATCACCTATACGGCTGTCCTCAACGATATCTCCCGTGAAGATTATGAGGTCGGGGTTTGTTTTGTCGATAGCAAGCTTCATAAACAGAACCAAATCGTAAGCGGGGTTATGGTCATCCTGCGGGTCGCTTATCTGCAAAACGGTAAACTTTCCGTCATTGCCGAATTTGAGCTGATTATCCTCTGCATTCGCAAAAACGCAGAAAGAAAACAGCATTGAAACGGCAAGCAGAATGCTTAAAAGTTTTTTCATTTTATTTCACCTTAATTAATATTTATCCATGCTCTCAACATCGAGCACGAAAACGGTTGCGCCGCCAACTGTAACCTCTTCTTCAAGGCTTGAATTCTGAAGACCTCTGCCGAGAGAATCGGTTGTAACTGCAACCTTGTTTCTTTTCTGTGAGTATTTCTGAATGATTTCTTTTGCCTGGGCAACTCTGTCATCCTCTGCACCGATAAGAAGAGTTGTGTTGCCTATCATAAGAAATCCGCCGGTGGTTGAAAGCTTGGTGACGCTGAAATTCTCTCTTGTGAGAGTTGCAGAAACAACTGCGCTGTCGTCATTGTTTACTATAGCAAGAATAAGTTTCATAAAAATCTTCCTTTCATTACATATCAGGCAGAATTAATTTCTGACTGCGTTTGTCCATTTCATAGATATTGGGAATTTCGTAACGGTTATCGTTACCGTCTTTTATGAGAATGCGTTTATCGTAAAACATACGCATTGACTGAATGTGGTTGATAATCTCAAAGGTGTATTCGCCTCTGTCTGTTTCAACATTCCAGAGCCAGATTTTGTGTTTTTCGCTTCGGCTGATGAGCCTTGTTATCTTGGGTATTCTGTAATACTCTTCAAGGCAACCGAGAAGCAGATTGCGCTGGGATTCTTCCATATTCTCAATGTTTCTCAAAATAAACTGCTCTTCGCCGTTTTCATCAAGAAATGTTATATACTGCGAATGACCGCTTACGGGGAAAAGGCGGCGGGGTTCAAGGTCTGTAAATTTCTGACCTGAAAAGAACTCAACATCGCAGAATATTTTGTCTTTAACGGTTATTCTGATTTCATCGCCGTTTATAAAAATTCGTGCCATTTTATCCGCCCTCCTTATTCAAAATTTTCGGCAGCTTTGTCTGCCTCAACCTGTTCGCTCATAGACTGGATTTTTATGAGCTTATAATATTTGCCCTTAAGAGCCATAAGCTCTTCGGGTGAGCCGAATTCAATGATATTGCCCTTGTCAACAACAATAATCTTGTTTGCCTTGCGAAGAGTTGAAAGGCGATGTGCAATCATAAGGGTTGTTCTGCCTCTTATGAGTCGGTCAATCGCATCCTGGATAAGCTTTTCTGTTTCGGAGTCAACCGCCGAGGTTGCCTCGTCAAAAATAAGTATACCGGGGTTTTTGAGCACGGCTCTTGCAATTGAAAGTCTTTGCTTTTCACCGCCCGAAAGTCCAACGCCTCTTTCGCCGAGCATTGTGTCATATGCGTTGGGCAGGCGTGAGATGAAGCCGTGTGCATTGGCAATATCTGCGGCGTTGAGTACCTGCTCGGGATGAGCTGACGGCAATGAATAAGCGATATTATTAAATATGGTGTCACGGAACATCATGGGTTCCTGCTGAACATAACCGATTTGTGAACGGTAATACCCCATATCAATATCTCTTATGTTTGTTCCGTCAACAAATATTTCGCCCTCGTAATCGTCATAAAAACGCATAAGAAGATTTATGAGAGTTGATTTGCCCGAGCCTGTTGTGCCGACTATACCAACAACATCGCCGGGCTCGATTACGAAGTTAACATCGTTGAGAACTTTCTTTGAACGGTCAAAGGAAAAGTTAACATTTCTGAATTCGATTTTGCCTTTCATTGTGCCGAGTTCATTGCCTTTACCGAAATCGGGTTCGGGTTCGGCATTGATTATTTCGAGCACTTTCTCTGTTGATGCAACCGCATTCTGATAAGAATCGCTCAGGTTTGCGAAAAAGTTGACGGGATTATAGAACATGCTTGTGTATGAAATGAACGAAACAAGAACACCGAGAGAGAGCTTATCAGGAGTGTTGATAACCATATTTCCGCCAACGAGCCAGATGATTACCGAACCGCAGGTTACAAGGAAAGTTATAACTGCAGGGAAAATTGCCGCAACCTTTGCTGCTCTGCGGTCTTCAAAAGCCCAGTCATCAACCTGACGGTCAAACTTCTTGATTGCCTTTTCTTCGCTCGAGAAAGATTTGACAATTCTTATTCCGGGAATGGTATCCGACAGAATGCTTGAAATTGCAACGCCTCTTCGCCACAAACGGCGGTAAACGGGCGATATTTTTTTGCCGAAATATCTGCTGCAGAAAGCAACAATCGGAACGGGAGTGAGCGAAAGAAGGGTGAGCTTCCAGTTCATTGAAAGCATAATAACGATAATTCCTATCATCATAAAGAGCTGAACAACAGCTTCCTGCGTGATACGGAGCATAAACTGCTGGAGTACGGTTGTGTCGGAATTAACGCGGTTTATAACAGAGCCTGTTGAGGTTTTATCGTAAAACTTCATCGGCAGATATTGCGCTTTTGCATAAATATCTTTTTTCAGGTCGGCGATAATTCCGTCACCCGCAACGCGGAGCAGGAATGAACGCAGAGCACCGATACCGTATTGCGCAAGATAAATGAACAAAAGAAAAACAATTACTGCAACAAGCATTTTAACATCCTTGTTGGGGATAACCGTGTCAACCATCATACTGGTTATATACGGCGGAACAAGGGCGGCGGCAGTTGTTATGATTGAAAGAACAATGCAGATGCCGAGCTTTGCCATATGGGGTTTTATGTAGTGGAAAAGTGTTGAAAGGATTTTGCTTTTGCCCTGGCAATTAAGACATTCCGCGTTGGGAGCGGGCAGTTTTCTGCCGCATTTGGGACAGAATGAACGCAGATTCTTATAAGAAACTTCAACTGCGGCAAGACGGTTTTCAACGCTTTCACCGCTTTTGACTTTGGTTATAAAATCTGCTGCCGCATCGCATATATCCGCACACGCAAAGGTGAAACGGAGAAGGTCGATGCTTGAACCGCCAACGGTTTTTGCTTTGAGGATTGCATTGCCGTACATTCTTTTAACGTGAATTTCGTCAATGCTTGCAAAATCAAGTGTTATTGCACCGCCGTCAAAACAGTCGCCTACGGCAACAATTTTGTCTGCCGAAACATAAATTGCACCTGTGCCGTAATTGCTGTTGATATCAAGGTCTGAAACAACGGCAAAAAGCGGTTTTTCGTTTTTGCTGAAGTGCTTTTCGGCAATCTTAACGATGTGCTTATCGGCGGGTTTGTTGATAAGCAGTTTTTCGGGAATCATAACTTTCCCTCCCATACATTAATATTGTGACTACATTATAAGACCATTTTTTTCATATGTAAAGCAGAAATTTAATAATTTTCTGCTTTGATTTCAAAATATGATTGCGGGTGAGTGCATACGGGGCAAACCTTGGGTGCGGTTTTGCCCGTGTGGATATATCCGCAGTTTCTGCAAATCCACACAACCTCGTTTGTGCGCTCAAAAACAATGCCGTTTTCAAGGTTTTCGTGAAGAGTGCGAAAGCGTTCTTCGTGCTCTTTTTCAATGCCGCCCACAAGCTTGAAGAGCGCTGCAATCTGAGTGAACCCTTCTTCGGTTGCAACCTGCTCGAATTCTTTGTACATTTCGGTCCATTCAAATTTTTCGCCCGCAGCCGCATCAACAAGATTTTCGGTTGTTTCGGGGATTGAACCTCCGTGAATGAATTTGAACCATATTTCGGCGTGTTCTTTTTCGTTGTTTGCGGTTTCGGTGAAAATATCGGCAATCTGCTCATAGCCGTCTTCTTTTGCCTTTGCGGCATAGAAGGTGTATTTGTTTCTTGCCTGAGATTCGCCCGCAAAGGCTGCCATAAGATTTGCTTCTGTTCTGCTTCCTTTAAATTCCATAATAAAAACCTCCCGTTGCCTTTATTTTCAGCAAACGGGAGGTAAATTATTCATATAAACTTTTCGATGTTTTCACATATGAACTTTCCTGCGTTTGTGCAGATTTGAACATACGGATTAAGATTGGAAAATTCCTTGTCAAGAGCCTTTATTTGCTCGGGGATGAATGATGTTGTTTCATCGTCTTTATCGAAAGCAAGATACTCTTTTTCAAAAATACCGCAGATATTTTCATCGGCAATTTTATTGAGAAGAGATTTTGCTTTGCCTGTTACGGGCTGACCGTTGGCTTCAAAAAAAGCGCTGAGTCTTTCTGCACCGTCTTCAACAACAAGAGCCAGAGAATAAATGCCCTTTTGCTCTTCAGTGAGAGTTTCAAATTCTGCAAGCATATCTGTTTTATCGGCAACTCTTTTCTGAAGATTGAGTGCTGTGCCTTTAAAAAGTCTTTCAGGGTCTGCGGAGTGTGCAATCGAAGGAGTGAGAACTGCAAACTCGTTGCGCAGTTCTTTTTCTTCTTTCATTTTCTTCATATTCTTTTCCAACTCTGCATGGCGGCGTGAGCTTGCCTGACCTGCTTTAAGGCATACGAAGAGAGTAAGAATAATAAGAGCAACAAAAATAATTATGAGATAAGGTCTTTCAAGAAAATATGCAATCATTGTTCGTCCTCCTCAATAAGTAATCTGTATATCTCGCCTTTTTTGAAGCCGCTTTCTTTTGCGGCGATTTTTGCGGCATTGCTTTTGCTTTCGCCCGAGTCAACAAGGTCTTTTGCATAGCACACGGCTTGTTCGAGCGTCATAGCCTGAGCCTCTTCGGGTGCCGCACCGCCTACGATAAGCACGATTTCACCTTTTATTGTTTCTTCGGAATATCTTTTTATTGCCGAAGCAAAATCGGTTCGGATAACTTCTTCGTGTATTTTTGTAAGTTCACGCACTATTGCGATTTCTCTGTTGCCGAGAACGGCTTCAAGGTCTTTGAGTGTGTTAAGAAGCTTGTGGGGCGCTTCGTAAAAAATCATTGTTCGGGTTTCGTTTTTCAGCGAAGAAATGTGTTCGCGTCTTTCTGCTTTATCGGTTGAAACAAAGCCTTCAAAAGTAAATCTTTTTGAGGGCATACCCGATATGGCAAGTGCGGTTGCAAATGCACACGGGCCGGGAACGGATTCAACTTTAATGCCTTTTTCGTGGCAGAGCTTAACCAAATCCTCGCCGGGGTCAGATATGGCGGGCATACCCGCATCGGTAACGATAGCCGCTGTTTCTCCCGAAAGAATTCTATCGGCAATAACGGGGCCGCGTTCAAATCTGTTATGCTCGAAATAGCTTACCATCGGTTTTTTTATGCCGAAATGATTGAGCAGCTTGAGCGTAACGCGGGTATCTTCTGCGGCAATAAAGTCGCATTTTTCAAGTATATCAAGTGCTCGGGGAGAAATATCGCCGAGATTGCCTATGGGAGTGCCAACAACATAAAGAGTTCCGCTCAAGTATTATCACCTCTGTTTTCAAGCAGATAATCGCCGTAAATCTGCTTCATTTCATCGGAATATCCGTTTTCGCCGTGAACAAAAAGCTCGGCTTCAACCGTCATTCCGCTTTTTCCGCCGCGTCTGCCTTCAATTAAAGCAAGCCACGGTGCTTTGCCTGCACATTTTGAAACGAGCCTTAATCTTTTTGGCTCAATGCCTGCGTCACGCATTTCGCAAAAAAGCTCGCAAAGTCTTTCAGGGCGGATGCACATACAAAGCTTTCCGCCGAAGTTGAGAAGCTTTGCTGCGGTTTTGCATATATCACCAAATGAGCACATTGTTTCGTGTCTTGCTATTTTATCGGCATCCGAGCGGCTTTCAATACCCGCTCCGCTTGCTTTATAAGGTGGATTCATTGCAACAATATCAAAACAGCCGAAAGGCACAACGCCTTTGAGCTCTTTCAAATCTGCGTTGACTGCGGTGAGTCTGTTTTGCAAAGAATTGAATTCAATTGCTTTTTCAATCTGGCTTGCACCGAGAGGCTGAATTTCAACCGCAGTTATTTTGCCGGTTTCTTTTTTGCACCATAAAAGGGGGATTATGCCGCAACCTGAACCTAAATCGCAGCAAACGGCACGCTTTGAGGGTGAAGCGAAGTTTGCAAGAAGAACGGCATCTGTGCCAAAAGTATGAGCTTGTGAAACAAAGGCGGTTATTCCGCCACCGAGATATTCTTCACGAAATTCCATTTTACCCCTCCTTGATGAATATTGATTAATTATATCATTATATCAAGAAATTGTAAAGTCAAATGCAAAGGACAATAAACAGGTATATCAAAAATTAAAACTGCCTATACTTGAAATGTCAGAGCTTTGCTGAATGCAAAAAAGCTGAAAAATGAAGAAAAACGAAGAAAACAGAAGATAATTCCGAAAAATGAACCGCGAAACGCCGAATTTGACCTTTTCTGACTTTTGACCTTTTGACCTTTGCGGTCTATAATTTAGTCAAAGGTCAAGGAAAGTCAAACTTTGCGAAAAGAGATGATGAAATGAGTTTAAGCAATCAGATAGCGAGAATGCTTCTTGAAATGCTGGAAAGCGACGGCACAACCGAAATTCAGCGAAATGAGCTTGCACAGACTTTAGGCTGTGTGCCCAGCCAGATAAACTATGTTATATCTTCAAGATTTACTCCCGAGCAGGGATATACCGTTGAAAGCAGACGCGGCGGAGGCGGATACATCAAGATAACAAGAATTAATATTGATAAGCCTTCGTTTGTTATGCATACGGTGAACAGTATCGGTGCGGCAATAGACAGTTCAACCTGCCGCGCACATATTTTGAATTTGAACCAGAGAGGAATAATCGATGCAACTGGTGCAAGGTTGATGCTTGCGGCAACGGGGGATAATGCATTGCGTAATCTGCCTGCACCCGTAAGGGATGCGGTCAGAGCATCGGTTTTCAAACAAATGCTTTTGGTTACAGACAGAAAGGATGATTAATTATGTTATGTCAGAACTGCGGTAAAAATGAAGCAACAACTCATATCAAACAGATAATTAACGGCGATATGGCGGAAAGTCATCTTTGCAAAGACTGTGCCGCGCATCTCGGATATTCGGATGTTTTTTCAGGCTTCGGTCTTAATCTTTCGGAATTTTTCGGCGGGCTTCTAGGAGATATGGTGCCCGGAATTGCACAAAGCAAGGTCAAACGCTGCGAAAAATGCGGGGCATCTTTTGAAGATATTGCAAGAGAGGGTAAGGTGGGTTGTGCAGACTGCTACAGAACCTTTTATGATAAACTTCTGCCCTCAATCCAGAGAATTCACGGCAAAATAAAGCACAGCGGTAAGGTAAGCGCAAATACCGTTGAAACACCCAAAGAGGAAACTGTTGAAGAAAAAATCGAAAAATTGAAGGCTTTGATGAATGATGCCGTTGCAAAGCAGGAGTTTGAAGAAGCAGCGAAAATCAGAGATGAAATAAAAGCGCTTGAAGGAGGGGATAATAAATGAATAAATGGTATGTAGAAAAAGGCGACCAGGGCGATGTTGTTTTAAGCACAAGAGTTCGTCTTGCCAGAAATCTTGATGAATTTCCGTTTCCTTCAAGGCTTGATATAGCGGGCAAAAACAAGGTTAATTCAATCGTTAAAAGCACCCTTTTTGAAAATGACGGCAAGGATTTCAGCTATATCGAAATGAAAGATTTAACCCGTTTGCAGGCGGTTTCTCTTGCGGAACGCCACCTGATCAGCCCTGAATTTGCATCGAAAAAAGACGGAAGCGCACTTATTCTTTCGGCAGATGAAAGCGTGAGCATTATGCTTTGCGAAGAGGATCATATCCGTTTGCAGGTTATGAAAGCGGGTCTTGCACTTGAAGAAGCTTTTGATATTGCAGATAAAATTGACAGCATTATTGACGGCAAGGTTAAATATGCATTCGATGAGAGAATAGGTTATCTTACACAGTGCCCGACAAATCTCGGCACAGCAATGAGAGCGTCAGTTATGCTTCATCTGCCTGCACTCACAAGATGCGGTCAGATTTCAAGACTTGCGAACACTGTTTCAAAGCTCGGTCTGACAATAAGAGGTGCTTACGGTGAGGGAACACAGCCAAAGGGCGATATTTATCAGATAAGTAATCAGATAACTCTCGGTATAACCGAAGAAACCGCAATTGCAAATCTCAAATCAATTGTGCTTCAGCTTGTGGCTCAGGAAAGAGCTGCCGCGGCGGAAATGATTAAAAATCCCGCAGAGGAAGATAAAATATTCAGAGCGCTCGGTGTTCTTAAAAATGCAAGACTTCTGAGCACTGATGAATTTATGGAGCTTATTTCCGTTGTAAGACTCGGTGCCGCAAGAGGGCTTATTGAAGCAGATATAGAAAAACTTAATAATTTGATAGTTAATATGCAGCCCGCAACCATCAGCGTTGCAAGCGGCGAGGCAGACGGCCCAGCCGCAAGGGATGCGTTGAGAGCTAAAACAGTCAGAGAAACACTTGGATAAATCTATAAAACGTATTTGGGGGAATAAAGATGTATAGATTTACGGGATTTACGCAAAAGGCGAATGAAGCACTCAACAATGCAATAACAGCCGCAGAAAATCTTGGTCACACATATGTGGGCAGCGAGCATATTCTGCTTGGTCTGCTTGCTGAAAACGGAGGAATGGCATATACTGCGCTTTCAGCGAGAAAGGTTTCCTACGGCGATGTTGAGTCGCTCATCAAAAGCAGTATCGGCATAGGCTCACCGACGGTGCTTTCACCTAACGATTTTACACCCAGAGCCAAAAATATAATTGACACCGCAATTCTTCAGGGCAGAAGTATGGGGCATTCTTATATCGGCACGGAGCACATTCTTATGGGAATTATCCGTGAGGGTACGGGTGCCGCAACGGAGATTTTATCTTCAATGGGCGTTCAGCCTCAGGATTTGCTTAATGATATAACAAATGCGCTCGGAAGCAGTTCAAATTCTTCAAAAGGCGGAAAGGGCGAAAATAAAGAAAAATCCGACACGCCAACTCTTTCGCAATACGGCAGAGATCTCACTTCGTATGCAAATCAGGGCAGAATAGACCCCGTTATCGGCAGACAGAATGAGATTGAAAGAGTTATTCAGATTTTAAGCCGAAGAACCAAAAACAACCCTTGCCTTATAGGCGAACCGGGCGTCGGTAAAACCGCAATTGCAGAGGGGCTTGCAATGAAGATTGCAACGGGTGAGGTGCCCGAGCTTCTTCGCAATAAAAGAATTTTTGCGCTTGACCTTACGGGAATGGTTGCTGGCACAAAATACAGAGGTGATTTTGAAGAGAGAATCCGCAATGTAATTGAAGAAGTGCAAAAAGCGGGCGATGTTATCCTCTTTATCGATGAGGTGCATACTCTTATCGGAACGGGATCTGCAGAGGGTGCCGTTGATGCGGCAAATATTCTCAAACCCTCTCTTGCAAGGGGCGAGCTTCAGGTGATCGGCGCAACAACTCTTGAAGAATACCGCAAGCACATTGAAAAGGATGCGGCTCTTGAAAGAAGATTCCAGCCCGTAACAGTCGGCGAACCCACAGAAGAAGAGGCAATTGAAATTCTCAAGGGGCTTCGCGATAAATATGAGGCACATCATAAGGTCAGAATTACAGACGGTGCGATTCTTGCCGCTGTTAAAATGTCATCAAGATATATCGGTGACAGATATTTGCCCGATAAGGCGATTGACCTTGTTGATGAGGCGGCGTCAAGAGTAAGACTTAAGGCATTTACTGCACCGCCCGATGTTAAGGCGCTTGAAGATAAGCTGAAATCGCTCAATGAAGAAATGGAGTCTGCCGTTAAATCGCAGGATTTTGAGCAGGCGGCAAAAATCAGAGACTATAAAAATAAGGTTGCAAAAGAGCTTGAAACAGAGCGCCAGATATGGAAAGAAAAGAGCAACAGGGTAACAGGTGAAGTCGGCGAGCAGGAAATTGCCGCCATTGTTTCGCAGTGGACGGGAATTCCCGTTGTTCAGCTCACTCAGGAAGAAAGCCAACGACTTCTTAATATGGAAGATGAGCTTCATAAAAGAATTGTTGGTCAGGATGAGGCGGTGAGTGCCGTTGCAAGAGCCATAAGACGAGGCAGGGCGGGGCTTAAAGACCCCAAGCGACCCACGGGTTCATTCATCTTCCTCGGCCCCACGGGCGTTGGTAAAACTGAGCTTTGCAAAACCCTTGCGGCTTCGATGTTCGGCGATGAAAATGCAATGATAAGACTTGATATGTCCGAATATATGGAAAAACACACCGTTTCAAGGCTGGTCGGTTCGCCACCGGGCTATGTAGGCTATGAAGAGGGCGGACAGCTCACCGAAAAAGTGCGTCGCAGACCTTATTCGGTTGTTCTTTTTGATGAAATTGAAAAGGCACATCCCGATGTTTTCAATATGCTTCTGCAGATTCTCGAAGACGGTATTCTCACCGATTCGCAGGGCAGAAGAGTTGATTTCAAAAACTGCATTATCATTATGACATCGAATGTCGGCGCAAAGCAGATTGCACAGAGCGGAGCTGCAACTCTCGGTTTCGCGGCAAGCAGCGAGGGTATGAGCGATGCTAAAATCCGCGACGCGGTTATGGGCGAGCTTAAAAATGTTTTCCGACCCGAATTTCTTAACCGAGTTGACGATATAATCGTTTTCCGTCAGCTCAATAAGGATAACATCAATGAAATCGCACGCAGAATGCTTGCGGGTCTTTCAAGAAGAGTCAAGGAACTCGAATTTGAACTTGAATTTGATGAAACTGCGGTTGAAGAAATCGGCAATGCGGGATTTGACCCGATTTACGGCGCAAGACCTCTGCGCAGAGCGATTCAGCAGAAAATAGAGGATAAGCTTTCGGAAGAAATGCTTGAAGGCAAGCTCGGAGCAAGCGGAAAATATATCTGCACATTTACCGATGGCAAATTTGAATTCAGCGAAAAGAATATTGACCAATAATTTCAAACCCGAAGTCTGAAAAGATTTCGGGTTTTATTGTTGATTTGTTCATAAATTTATGATACAATGAAAAACCGTGGAAAAAATATTCCTCGAATATTATTGATTTCAAAGGAGAAAAACAATGAAGAAAATTATTGCTATTGTTCTTTCGGTTCTTGCAGTTGTTGCTATCTTCGGCTTTGCAGCTTGCAATAACGAAAGCGGCAAAGAAGAAACACCCGCAGTTACAATCACAGATTCATCAGAAATTCTTACCAAAGTATGGGCAGCATACACAGCAGAAGCAACAGAAGATGAAAAGTTTGATGCAATGGGCGGTAATGTTGACGATTGGGAAAACAATGCACCCGGCACAAAATTTGATATTGCACACGAAGGCTTCACCAGCATGATGGTGTTCCCCGCAGATGCAGTTGCTCAGATTGACGATGCTGCTGCAATAATTCATATGATGAATGCAAACACATTCACAGCAGGTGCTTACCGCACAGTTGAGGGCACAGATATTGCTGCTCTTACAGAAAGCATCAAAACAAACATTCAGGGCAACCATTGGATGTGCGGCTTCCCCGAGAAGCTTGTTATCTTCAACCTTGAAGGTTATATTGTTTCAGCTTTCGGTAATGCAACTCTTATTGACAGCTTCTCAGCAAAGCTTACAGCAGCTTATCCCACAGCAACTCTCGCTGTTTCAGAAGCACTTAATGCATAATCAGCGTTAAAAACCAAAAAATTGCACTAGGGTGAAAATATGCTTTTTTCAAGTATTTCTTTCTTATATTGCTTTTTGCCCGCTGTGCTGATATTGTATTACATCGCCCCGGGTATATTGAAGAATACGGTTTTGCTTGCGGCAAGCCTGCTTTTCTATGCCTGGGGTGAACCTGTATATGTTGTTCTGATGGCTGTAACCATCGCAATCAGCTATGTTTTAGGCTTGTTGCTTGAACGCTTTAACGGCAAGAAAGCGGCAAAGCCCCTGCTTTTTGCGGCACTTGCAATCAATCTTGGTTTTCTCGGTTATTTCAAATATGCGGATTTCTTTATTGAAAATTTCAATGCGGCAACGGGTCTTTCCGTTAATCTTCTCAACATTGCATTGCCCATCGGCATAAGCTTTTACACATTCCAGCTTATAAGCTATATTATTGATGTTTACAGAGGCGATGTGCCCGCACAGAAAAATCCGATTAATCTTGCAGCATATATAACAATGTTTCCGCAGCTTATTGCAGGTCCGATAGTCCGTTATTCCGATATTGAAAAGCAATTAAATAACAGAAAAATCGATTTTGAAAAAATTGCGCAGGGAATAACGAGATTTGCAATCGGTCTTGCAAAGAAGGTGCTTCTTGCAAATCAGCTCGGCGAATTCTGCGATATATTCCGTTCATCGCAGGAAAAATCCGTATTATTCTATTGGGTTTATGCGTTTGCATACGCAATGCATATCTATTTTGATTTCTCGGGCTACAGCGATATGGCAATCGGTCTGGGTAAAATGCTCGGATTTGATTTTTGCGAAAACTTCAATTATCCGTTCATTTCAAAAAGTGTTTCCGAATTCTGGCGCCGCTGGCATATGTCGCTCGGCACCTGGTTCAGAGATTATGTGTATATCCCCCTCGGCGGCAACAGAGTTTCAAAACCGAGATGGATGTTCAACGTGCTTGTTGTGTGGATGCTCACAGGCTTCTGGCACGGTGCAAACTGGAATTTTATAATCTGGGGACTCTATTTTGCGGTGTTCCTTGTGCTTGAAAAATTCGCACAGCCTATCCTCAAAAAGCTCGGCGGCTTCAATCATATTCTTGTAACATTCATAATATTGATAAGCTTTATAATCTTTAACGCCGTTGATTTATCGCAGGCGGCAACGGATATAGGCGGCCTTTTCGGTGCAGGGGGAATTCCTGCTGTTTCGGATGAAACGCTTTATTATGTGAAGAGCTATGCGGTATTGCTCGTTCTCGGTGTTATCGGCAGCACGCCTGCGGTTAAAAAGCTTGTGCTTAAAATCAATGAAAACAAAACGGGCGAAAAAATCATCGGCATTTTGCGTCCCTTTGCGGTTATGGCGCTTCTGCTTCTTGTGACCGCATATCTTGCCGACGGCTCATTCAATCCGTTCCTTTATTTCAGATTCTGAGGTGATTCTTATGAAAATTAAAAATTTCATAGTTATTGCCGTAACTTCGGTTTTTGTGCTTCTTGTTTCGGGCTTTCTGCTTTTCGGAAGCGCAGAAGAGTTTTCAATGAGTGAAAGACGTGAGCTTGCGCAGATGCCTGAATTTTCGTTCAGCAGCTTCAAATCGGGCAAGTTTATGAAGGATTTTGATAAATTCACAGCCGACCAGCTTCCTTTGCGTGACAGCTTCAGAACGCTGAAAGCTTATGCGGCAAAGTATCTTTTCGGTCAGGGTGATAACAACGGCATTTATATTTATAACGGCTATGCGGCAAAAATGGAAGCGCCAGAAAACGCAGAGAGTGCAGAGAATGCGGCGAAGAAAATAAAAGAGCTTTATGACAGATATTTATCTTCGTCAGACGGCAAAATTATTTTCTCGGTTATTCCCGATAAAAACTGCTATCTTGCCGAAAAATCGGGACATCTTACGGTTGATCCGCAATTTTTTGCGGATAAAATATCAGCCGTAAATCCCGAAATTGCATATGTTGATATTTCAGACCTTCTTGATGAAACCGATTTTTATTATACCGATACCCATTGGCGTCAGGAAAAAATCTATGATGTTGCAAAAAGGCTTGCCGAAAATCTCGGCATAACCCTTTCTGCCGAATACGAAGAAAAAACGCTTGATGTTCCGTTTTACGGAGTTTACAGCGGACAGTCTGCATTGCCGCTTGATGCAGAAGAGATAAAATATCTCACAAACGAAAACCTTGAAAACTGCAAGGTTTTTGACTGGCAGAATAACAAGGAAACTTCTGTTTACGATATGGAAAGAGCAAACGGAAAAGACCCCTATGAAATGTTTCTTTCAGGCCCGCTTTCGCTTGTTACTCTTGAAAATCCGAACGCATCAACAGATAAGGAGCTTGTTATTTTCCGAGATTCCTTCGGCAGCAGTATCGCACCGTTTTTTGCGGAAGGATATGAAAAAATAACCCTTGTCGATACGCGTTATATCCAGCCGCAGCTTCTTGATAAATGGGTTGATTTCAGCTCATGTGACGTGCTGTTTATCTACAGCACTCTTGTTCTCAATAACAGCAATACTTTGAAATAAAACAGACCTGCACTTTCAAAAAGTGCAGGTTTTTTATTTAAATATCTTTACAAAACCAGCGTAAAGAGTTATTCTTATTAATGTTTAAAGAAAGGGGTGAGGCTGTGCAGAGCGAAAAAATGTCAAAGAGTAAAAAGCTGCTCAAGCTTTTTTTGAGTACGCTTTATATAAGTGCGTTCACATTCGGCGGCGGCTTTGTTATCATAACGTTTATGAAACGCAAATTTGTTGATGAGCTTCATTGGATAGATGAAAACGAAATGCTTGACCTTACCGCTATGGCGCAGTCTTCGCCCGGTGCGATTGCTGTTAATGCCGCAATTCTTGTTGGCTGGCGTGTAGGCGGATTTTTCGGAATGCTTACCGCCGTTCTCGGCACGGTCATTCCGCCAATTGCAATAATCAGCGTTATATCTCTTGTTTATTCCGCTTTTGCTTCAAATGTTTATGTTGCGCTTTTGCTCAAAGGAATGCAGGCGGGTGTTGCGGCGGTTATTCTTGATGTTGTGTGCAACCTCGGAATAAAGGTTATAAAACAGAAAAGCGTTGTTCAGATTGCAGTTATGATTCTTGCTTTTGTTGCAACCTTTGTGTTTAACATTAATGTTATATATATTATTCTTGCCGCTGCGGTTATCGGTGTTGTTACCGAGGTGCTGAAAAAGAAGAAAGGCGGGGATAATAAATGATTTTTATTCGTCTTTTCTTAAGCTTTTTGCAAATCGGATTGTTCAGCATAGGCGGCGGTTATGCCGCGATGCCTCTTATTCAGAATGAGGCGGTAACCCAAAACGGCTGGCTCACTCTTTCGGAGTTCACCGACCTTATAACCATTGCCGAAATGACACCCGGCCCGATTGCCGTTAATGCCGCAACATTCGTGGGAACAAGAGTGGCGGGATTCGCGGGTGCACTTGTTGCAACTGCGGGATGTATCTTCCCCTCGCTGATAATTGTTTCGCTTCTTGCGTTTATTTATTACCGGTTTAAAAATATGTCGGTTCTGCAAAGCGTACTTTCAAGCCTTCGCCCTGCCGTGGTTGCTCTGATTGCAGGGGCGGGGATTTCGATACTGAATATGGTTGTTTTCGGCGGAGAAGAAATTGCCCTCGGAAACATTGATTGGATAGGCGTTGTTATTTTTGCTCTTGCTTTCTTTGTGCTTCGCAAATTCAAATGCAGCCCTATTCCCGTTATGCTTGCCTGCGGTGTTGCAGGTCTGGCGGCGGAGCTTATAATTCAAAATATCTGATTTATTCATAATCACCCTTTACCGTGTCAAGCGATAAAGGGTGATTTTTTATGCTCAATTATTAAGATTTGAAAGCGGATTTGTCGCAGTTAATCGAAACAATCTGAATGCTTATTCATATTGTTTGGTACAAAACGAACAAAAACGAACAAATAATGCATACAAACGAACGGAAATGAATATTTAATCAAAATTAAAGGTTTCTTAATAATTATTTGGGCAAAATGTGAAAACTTTTTTAACGAAATATTGCGAAAAGGCTCTTCGAAACGAACGAAAACGAACAAAAAGCACATTAGCTTGCGGTGAAACCCTTGATAATCAAGGAAAAAGCACTACTAATAGTTGTTTGTGCACTTTAACTAAAAGCTTTTTGAGGTGTGGAAAACTACTATTGACTTTAACCAAAACGGGTGCTACTATGAAGTCGAGGTAAGGAAAACGACCTCAAAAACAAACCAAAAGAAATCGGAGGCGATAGCCAATGATAGATGCATTATACGGCGGTTTACTCGGAATTCTGGCGGCACTTGCATTCAGCAGGATAGCGATTTTCCAGATTAAGCAAAGAACTGATGAATCTGCAAAGCTTGAAGCGGTGCAGAATGCAGCGGTAATGATAACCTGGGTGCTTCTTTCGGGGGTCCTCTTTGCAGTTGCTTTTGTAAGATTTGATGATATTGCACAAAGGCTTGAAGCGATAGCTTATATCTCGATTGCAATTTCAATCGGAATTGTTGATTTGGATATCAAAAAGATTCCAAACTCCTCGGTGCTTGCGTTGCTTCTGATAAGAACGGCGGCAATTGTTTATGCAATAGCAACGGGCGTTCCCGTTAAAGAATGTTTGATTCCTTCGCTGATAGGTCTTGCGGCGGGCTTCATTCTTTATCAGCTTCCGATGTTCTTCGGAATACCAATCGGAACGGGCGATGTAAAGTACAGTGCGGCAATCGGTTACTGCCTCGGAGCTTTCGGATATCTTCAGGCGGCTCTCATTATGGCGGCAGGACTGATAATCTATCTGATATATCTTGTGGCAACAAAAAAAGGTTCTCTTAAAACAGCAGTTCCTATGGGACCCTATCTTTCACTCGGTGTTATTGTAACGGTTCTGTTCCCGCTGTTCGGCGAACTTTCAAAATCAGTATTCTCGCAGTTATTCTAACCGGAAACAGCCCTTAATGAAAAGGGTAAAAATAAATGGAGGTTTTATTATGTTAAGAAAATGGTTCAAAGACGAAGAAGGCCAGGGAATGGTTGAGTACGGTCTCATCATCGGACTTATCGCAGTCGTCGTCATTGTTGCTCTTGTAGCACTTGGACCGAAGGTTCGTGAGATGTTTGACCAGGTTAACAATGAGCTTGACAAAGCAGCAACAGGCGGAACAACAGCTCCTTCAGGAACCTGATAACAGAGACTCGGAAAAATCACAGCAAAACCGAAAAGAGAAAAATAAGCTTTAAGGGACAAAGCGAAAAGGGAAAAATTAAAAAACAGAACGGAGGAAATAATATGTTAAGAAAATGGTTTAAAGATGAAGAAGGTCAGGGTATGGTTGAATACGGTCTTATCATCGGCCTCATCGCAGTAGTAGTTATCGTTGCTCTCGTTGCACTCGGACCCAAGGTTCGTGAGATGTTTGATCAGGTTAACACCGAGCTTGACAAAGCAGCGGCAGGCGGCACAACAGCTCCCTCAGGAACATAAAAATAATCTTTTAACATAATCCAAATTAAAAATTAATTAACCCGAAGGGTAAGTTCGCTCGCGGAGCGAGCTTACCCTTATTTGTTTGGAGGTGACGGCAAAAAATGAAAAAGCGTTTGTTTTCAAAAAAGAATAAACGTGAAGACGGACAGGCAATGGTTGAGTTTGCATTGATTTTGCCGATTTTTCTCTTGATTTTATGCGGAATAATAGATTTCGGTTGGTTGTTTTATAATCAGCTTTCGCTCAATAACGCTTGCCGCGAGGGCGCAAGATATGCGGTTGTCAACACAGCCGATGATGCGAGCACGCAGGCAATTATAAATCATATCGAGAACACAACAACAACCGTTTTTGCAAATGACGGTGTTGATATAAAGATAGAATACAGCTCTCCCAATGACCCCACAGCGGGAGATATAACGGTGAGTATGGAAGCGGAAATATCGTTTTTTACTCCCGTTCTGAGTACGGTTCTGGGCAAGGAAAAAACAATAACCTCAACGGTTATTATGAAAGTTGAGTCATAGAGAGGTTTGTTATGAAAAAGATTTATTTGATAGCGGCGGTTATTGCTCTTGTGGCAGGCTTTGCAACTTACTTTTTTGCCTCGGAGCTTAAAACAAGCAAAATCGTAACCGGCGTTGATGAAGCAACGGTGCTTATTGCGGTTCAGGATATAAAAGAAGATACAATTCTTACAAAAGAAATGTTTCAGGAGATAAAGCTTCCGCAAACCGCCGTTTCTTACGGAACAATAAGCAGCATAAACGATGTTATCGGCTATATGGCAACTGATGAAATATTAAAAGGCGAACAGCTTATGGCAAGAAAGGTTGCTCTTATCGGAAACGAAAAAGCAAAGGGCAGGCTGTCATATGAGCTTGGAAACGGAATGTATGCTTATACAATGACGGTGGAAATCGAAAATGCCATTGCATACTTTTTGAAAGAAAACGATAAGGTCAATATTTATAATGCGGCGGTCCCTGCGGCAGAGCCTGTGTTGCAGAATGTTCCCGTAATAAGAATAAGTAATTATCCTGCCAATATTCAGCAGGATTCGGGCGTTGAAATAACTTCATTTGCAGAAGTTACTTTTGTTTTATCAAAAGAACAAATTCCAAAACTGATGTCACTCAACGGTGCGATAAGAATGGTGCTTGTGCCTTATGCTGAAGCGCACGGGCTTACAGATGACATTCAGAACGCACAGGTGCCCGAAAGCAGAAACGAAGTGCCGGTAACAAATTACGGAATGGGCGAGATAACAACTGCACCGCCGACAACTGCGGCATAATTTGAGGTGAACGGATATGGAAAGAATAAATTTACTTGTTTTGTCCGATGATCTTGATTTGCGGATTGAAATAAAAAATCTCATAAACGATGAAACCTTTGCCATAAGCGGTTACTCGGGCTTTTCGGCAGAGGGTAAAACGAAGATAATAAATAAATTTCCCGAGGTTGTTCTTTGCGCCGTAAGAGGTGAAGTTCCCGATTCGGTGTTTGCATTTATTCAGGATTTGCTCACGGCGGTCAGAGGAACAATTGTTGTTCTTGCGAATGACAATATTTCGGTTGAGCTTGTCAACAAAGCCGCACAGTACGGTATTCGCAAGGTGCTTCCTCTTGACGGCATAGGTATTGATGAGTTTTCCGAGAATATCAGCACGGTTTATAAGCTCGAACAGCAGAGAATTCTTGATACAAACGAAGGCAAAAAGGTTCGCTGTAAGGCGCTAGGATTCTTTGGCGGAAAAGGCGGCACGGGAAAAACAACAATCGCAATCGGTGTTGCCGCACAGCTTGCAAAGGCAGGCAAGAGGGTTATGCTTCTTGACCTTGATTTGCAGTTCGGCGATGTTTCAATGGCACTTGATCTTGACACAAAGAATTCAATAGTTGACCTCGTTCAGGACAGAGGCGGTATCACTATTGAAAACATAAACGGTTTTGCCGTTGAACACAGCACGGGAATGAGCGTTCTCTGCGCACCCAAGAGCCCTGAATTTGCAGATTTTGTGAGTCCCGCACACGTTGAAAAAATAATTGATATTATGCGTCCTTATTATGAATACATAATAATCGACCTTCCCGCTTCTTTTGGCGAAACAACCATCACCGCTTGCGAAAACTGCGAAGAAATTTATCTTGTTTATAACAATGAAATTCTTTCTTTGAGAAATGCAAGAGTTTGCTGTAACATTCTTGAACAGCTTCATCAGAGAGAAAAGGTAAGGTTCGTTCTTAATAAGGTTGAAAAAGGTCTTGTTAAGATTGAAGATTTTGAAGAAATGTTTCAGACAAAAATGTTTGCAACGGTGCCCGCAGATTATTCAGCCGCACTTTCAAGTGTAAACAAGGGTATGGCGGTAACGGTTGCGCAGCCCAAATCGGAAATATCAAAGGGGATTTCAGAAATTACTGATAAGATAATCGAAATTCACACGGGGGTTGTTCCTGTAAAGGCAACCGAAGAGAAAAAAGGCGGATTATTTAAGAAAAAGAAAAAATAAGCATTGATAGGCAGGAGAGGGACGTATGGGACTTTTAGACAGATTGGACGGTCAGAAAAAACTGCAGCCGCAAAATACGCAGATGCAGACTCAGGCGGAAGAGCCTGATATAAAAACTGAACCCGCAGAAATAAAAGAAGACCCTTTTCTTGATGTTAAACGCAGAATTCACACGGCGATTATCGATGAAATGAATAAAAGCGGCAAAACAATAACCGACCGCGAGACGATGTATAATCTCGTTGATGATAAGGTTAACGACGACGAATATATGATTCCCAGAATCGACAGAGTTAAGGTGACTCTCGATTTGTTCAACGATATAATGGGATACGGCCCCATAGAAGAGCTTGTTCAGAATCCGAACTACAGCGAAATAATGGTTAACGGCCCCAATCAGGTTTATGTTGAAGATAAGGGCAAGCTTAAGCTTACGGATATAAAATTCAGAGATGAAGAGCATCTTATGAATATTATTGACAGAATTGTTTCGCAGGTAGGTCGTCACGTTGACGAGGCAAGCCCTATGGTTGACGCCCGACTTTCAGACGGTTCACGTGTTAACGCAATCATTCCACCGCTTTCGCTGGTAGGTCCTGTTTTAACAATAAGAAAGTTCGGCAAAAAACCCATTACCGCGCAGCAGCTTCTGCAGTTCGGCTCGCTCACACCGAATATGCTTCATTTTCTTGAAGCTTGCGTTAAAGGTAAGCTGAATATCGTTGTTGCGGGCGGTACGGGCAGCGGTAAAACAACTCTTCTTAATGTGCTTTCATCATATATTCCCGAGGATGAAAGAATTGTAACAATTGAAGACGCTGCCGAAGTTCAGCTCAAACAGCAACACGTTATAACCCTTGAAGCAAGACCTGCAAACCTTGAGGGCAAGGGCGCAATAACAATCAGAAATCTTGTAAAGAACGCACTTCGTATGAGACCTGACAGAATTATCGTTGGTGAAGTTCGTTCGGAAGAAACGCTGGATATGCTTCAGGCGATGAATACGGGTCACGATGGCTCGCTCACAACAACCCACGCAAACTCGCCGAGAGATACCGTTTCAAGACTTGAAACAATGGTGCTTATGAGCGGCATGGAGCTTCCTCTGAAAGCTATCAGAGACCAGGTTTCTTCTGCGATTGACCTTATTGTTCAGCAAAGCCGTCTGCGTGACGGAACAAGAAAAATCACCTCCATAACCGAGGTTGTCGGCATGGAAGGCGAAATAGTAAGTATGCAGGATATTTTTGTTTATGAAACCGACGGCACGGTTGACCCTTCGGGTAAGTTTATCGGTAAATTCCGTGCAACGGGTGTAAGACCGAATTGCCTTGAAAAAATAAGAGGAAACGGAGTGACGGTCAATAATGAATGGTTTGCAGATTAGTATAATAATTCTTTCCGTCTCCTTCGGACTTTTCGGGTTTTTCCTTTGGGTCAGCGTTGCGGGCACAATGACAAAAGGTCGCCGCGATGTTGAAAAGAGGTTGAACAGAATTGCAAACAAGCAGAGCAACCTCACTCTCCAGATTCAGGAAAAACAGAAAAAGCGCAAATCTTCAATTCTTAAAAGAGCAACCAACGGCGACGGCAAGCAGTCTGTTAAGCATAAAAAGCTTATGGATACAATATTCAATGAGCTTATTCTTGCCGATATAATGATGAAGCCTGAAGAATTCAGTATGATATGGCTCGTTTTAACATTTGTTCCCGCAGGTCTTGCCGCTCTTTTCCAGGCGGGGCTTATGCCTTCGGTAACTCTTGCGGCGGTTGGAGCATTCTTGCCGATATTCTACATAAAAATAAAAAAAGGCAAGAGAATAAAGGCTTTTGAGGCTCAGCTCGGCGACACACTGATAATGATGTGCAACGGACTTCGTTCAGGTTTTTCTTTTCAGCAGGCAATGGAAAATGTTGCAAACGATATGCCTGCACCCATCGGTGTTGAATTCGGCAGAGTATGCAACGAAATAAGATACGGTGCAACGCTTGACGATGCACTCAATAATATGGTTGACAGAGTGAAAAGCCCCGATTTGATGCTTGTTGTATCGGCTGTTCTTATTCAGAGAACAACGGGCGGTAATCTTTCTGAAATTCTTTCAACCATTTCCGAAACCATAAGAGACAGAATAAAAATCAAAGGCGAAATAAATTCAATTACCGCACAGGGAAGAATGTCGGGTATGATTATCGGTGCACTTCCCGTATGCATTGCGGCAATACTTATGGTTATTAACCCTGATTATATGTCAACCTTTTTTACCACAACGGCGGGCAACATAATGCTTGCGGTTTCAATAGTAATGGAAGTGCTCGGTTTCTTCGCTATAAGAAAGGTTGTAACAATAGAGTATTAAAAAAGAGGTGAAGCTTTTTGGAATTTCTGGTTATTGCATATTCGTTTTTAGCTTTTATTCTGGTGGTTCTTATTGCCTCTCCCCGCGGAATGCAGAACGATAAGAAGCAGAGCAGAATAGATAAAATAAACAATACCGTGGGTCAGCCTGCTTTTCAGGAACTCCAGCTTTCGTTTTATGAAAGATTTCTCGGTAAAGGAATAAAACGCATTTCCGAAAAGCTCAGCAGATTTGCTCCAAAAAAGAAAAATGCAAATAAAACAAAAACTCTTGAAGCAATAAAAAAACAGCTCCGTTATGCAGGAATTTTTATGGAGCCAACGGATTTTCAGTTTATCAAATATGCATTTTTGATCGGTGTGATTTTTCTTACGCTTATAATTATTGTGGCAGTTGATATGGAACCGCTGATAATGCTGCTTGTGCTTATGTGCGGTGCACTTCTCGGCATTATGGGCCCCACAATGTATTTAAGGTCAAGAGTTTCAAGCCATCAGACGGGCATAAAGAAGCAGCTTCCCGATGCAATGGATTTGCTTTGCGTTTGTATTGAAGCGGGTTTGAGTTTTGACGCCGCACTCCTGAAAGTTTCGCAGAAATTGAGCGGTCCGTTTATTGATGAACTGCTTATTGTTTATCGCGAAATTCAGATGGGCAGAACCCGCAGAGAGGCTCTTCAGAACCTTTGCGATGCAACTAATCTTGATGAACTCAAAACATTTGCATCAGCTCTTGTTCAGGCAGAACAGCTCGGTATTCCCATTAACAATGTTATGAAAGCGCAGTCGGAACAGCTTCGTGTTGAACGAAGCCAGCAGGCGAAAGAAAAAGGAATGAAAGCATCAATAAAAATGCTTGTTCCGATGCTCTTGTTTATTTTTCCCGTTGTGTTTATCATACTTATGGGGCCAACAGTAATGAATATTCTTGAAACATTTTGAGGTTTTTATGAAAAAAGCAATTCTTTTAAAGAACGGGAGTCCGATAACCGAAAACGCAGAAACTGCATATTCATTTTTAAAGCGTTTCAGAGGGCTGATGTTCAGAAAAAGCATAGCAGATGATTATGCTTTACACATAAAGCCGTGCAATCAGATTCATATGCTGAATATGAAATTTGCCATTGATGTTATTTATCTTTCGGCTTCGGGTGAGGTTGTTAAGGTTGATGAAAATGTTCAGCCGGGCAAGATTTGCAAAACGGTGAAAAACGCAAAAAGCGTTATTGAAATGAAAGCGTTCGCGGCATCGGAATTCGGAATAAGCGAAGGCGATGTTCTTGAAATAAGAATGTGAGGGATTTGAAATGAAAAAAGCAAAAAATGAAGTTACTGCAGAGAATAAGCAAAAGAATAAGGCTGTTCAGACAGAAAAAATCAATCCCTCCGATAAAAAAGAAAAGGAGACAGCCGAATATCCGTTTAAAAAGATTATTTACGGCTATGACCCCGAAGAGGTTGCGGCTTATATAGCGGAGCTTAATCTTATGCACGAATCCTCATCAAGAATGCACGAATCGAAGCTTTCTTCAATGAAAGAGGAGCTTGTGCTTTCAAACAGAGAAAGAGATTCTCTCAATGAAAAATTAAGAGAAACCAAAGCAAAGCTTGATGCCGCAACAGAAAATAAGAAAGAAGAGTTTATATCGGAAGAAAAAGAGGATAATTCTGCCGCATATGAGGCTGAAATTGCAAGCCTTAAAGCAAAGCTTGAGCAGACAGAAACCGAAAAAGCTCAGCTTAAAATGCTTGCAGAACAGAATAACAATAAATCGGTTGAAGATTATGTTTCCAGAATAACCGCTCTCGAAACAGAAAAAACACAAATCGGAATTCAGGCAGACAGCCTCAGAAGAGAAAATGAGGATTTGCTTGCATTTTCGCAGAAATACAGTGCTCTTTTTGAGGATTATAATTCGCTTGCAGGTCAGCTTGAGCTTTCAAAGGCAGAGGCGGCATCAAGGGAAGCAGAAATTATAAGCAAAAACGAAGCGTTAACGGCAAAAACAGAAGAGCTTAAAAATATTTCGGCAGAGCTTGAAGTGATGAAAAAGAAAGCGGCTGAAGCCGAAGTTAAAAACAGCGTGCTTGAAAAACAGATTGCAGAAAAAGAAACCGAAATAGTAACTCTTAAGGATACCAACAAGACGCAGGCATATGAGTATGCCGAAAAAATAAATTCAATGGAAAGCGAGCAGGCAAAGAGTAAGCTTGCTATGCAAAAGGAGCTTCAGCTTCATAATTATCACATAGGTCAGGCAGAAATAATACTTTCAGAAATGGCGAAGCAGATGGAGCAAATCAAGCAGTCACTCAGCGATATTCAGTCAGTCTGATTTATAACAATATCGGAAAGGAGATACCGCTATGTTTTTAAAGAAAAGCTTTTTTAAACGGTTTGCAAAAGCAGAGGACGGTGCGGCAATGGTTATTGCGGCGCTGAGCCTTGTTGCGTTTCTTTCGGTGGTTTCTCTTGTTACCGATATGGGTCTTAAATATCATCAGAAAAGTCAGCTTCAGAGTGCAATGGATGCCGCGGCGCTTGCGGCGGTAAGATATATGCCCGATAAAATAAAGGCTAATGCAGTTGCTCTGGAATATGTTGAAAAAAACGGATTTTCAACCGAGAACGTTGTTGTTGAATTTCCGTCGGATGAGATAGTCCGTGTTTCCGATTCAAGAGAGGGAAAAACAATATTTGCAAGTCTTTTTAATGTTGACAGCGTTCATATAAATGCCAAGGCGGCGGCAAAATTTGTTGATAAGAATATGGCAATAAATTTTGATTACCTTATGTTTCACGGCGACAGAACGCAGTTTAATCTAGGCGGTCACTACAATATAGGGGGAAGCATATTCGGAAACGGAAACGTTAATGCCGACGGCGGAAGCGGAAGCAGTATTTCGGGAACTGTTTTTTCTGCACAGCACGCAACGGTAAACCAATACAGCGTTTCGGTTAACCGACTTGAGAGCAATTCGTCATATCAGAAAACGCCCGATTTTGATGAAACTATTATGGCTGTTGTTCCGACGGTTGAAGAGAGTATGTTCAATAAATCATATTCTCATATCAGCAAAAATTCTTTTTATCTGTTCAAATATCCCGCAGGAACAACAATTAATTCAATATTAAGCATAAACGGCAGCACTTATTGCGCGGGCACACTTTCAACGGGATACAGCTCCGAGCTTATGACGGTTTACGGAGATATGTATATCGAGGGCGATTTCAACCCGCAATGCCCTGTTTATGTTACGGGTAATGTTTATATCGGCGGAAATCTTACCACGCAGTGGGATAAGAACTTCAAGGTTGGCGGAAATCTCTATGTTGAGGGTAATACCACTCTGCAGGGCAACACCAATGTTTACGGCGAATATTTCTACACAGGCGGAAACCTCACCAGAGGCTCAACATATATTTTGGGTTGTGATTGCGAAACATATGTTGGCGGAAACATTTTGCTCAATGGCAACACAAGCTTCAACGGGCCCGTTTACTGTATGGGTAATTTTGAAAAGCAGGGCAGTGTTGCTTTGTCAATAAGGGGCAATGTTTATGCTTATGAAACCTTGAAATTCCAGAGCGGCGGCACAACCGTTAACGGCGATATATTTGTTTACGGTAAAAATG
>JAZRTQ010000050.1:0-6559 GCA_045652165.1 Acutalibacteraceae bacterium
CCTTAGCAATTTCAATTTTGTTTGCATCCTTAGCAACCTCGAAGGTGTACTTGCGGTCTGCAATGCCGTCCATGCTGTTTTCTGTGATAACGGGACGGAGGATAATATCCTGTGCTAACTTGCTCATGCGTAAACCTCCTCAATCTTGCTTACTGCATCCTTGAGAACTACAACTGTGTCGCAGTTGAGGATATCGTAAACGTTAAGTGTTCCGACAAGAGTTGTCTTAACGCCGGCAATGTTACGAGCCGAACGGTAGATGATGTCGTTCTTCTCGGGAAGATCGAAGAGTACCTTCTTGCCTGTTTCAAGTGCGTTAACAACGTTAACCATTGCCTTTGTCTTAATCTCGTTAAGAGTGAGGCTGTCAAGAACGATAAGCTCGTTATCAGCAACCTTAGCTGAAAGAGCTGACTTGATAGCAAGTCTTCTTACCTTCTTGTTTACGTCTTTGTGATAGTCACGGGGCTTGGGTCCGTGAGCAATACCACCGTGATACCACTGGGGAGCTCTTGTTGAACCCTGTCTTGCACGGCCTGTGCCCTTCTGTCTCCAGGGCTTCTTGCCGCCGCCGCTAACTTCTGCTCTTGTAAGAGTAGACTGTGTGCCCTGACGCTGATTTGCCAGATAGCTTACTACGCAAAGGTGCATAGCAGGAATGCTGGGCTCGATTCCGAAAATGCTTTCTGCAAGCTCGATATCGGAAAGCTTTTTACCTGTCATGTCGAAAACTGATACTTTAGGCATTATTTTCTACTCCTTTCTTATGCATTCTTAACTGAATCGCGGATAACAACGATGCCGCCCTTGGGGCCGGGGATGGCGCCCTTGATAGCAAGCAGATTGTTTTCTGCGTCGATCTTAGCAACGCTAAGATTCTGAATAGTTACTCTCTCGCAACCAAGGTGACCTGCGAGCTTCTTGCCCTTAAATACTCTTGAGGGGTCGGAGCAAGCACCAAGCGAACCAGCGTGTCTTGCAACAGGACCGGTACCGTGTGATTCCTTGAGTCTTGAGAAGTTCCATCTCTTGATTGCACCGGCAGTACCCTTACCTTTGCTTGTGCCGATAACGTCTACCTTATCGCCAACTGCGAAGATGTCTGCCTTGATTGTGTCGCCCACATTGATGTTTGCCATATCAGCAAGCTTGAACTCTTTAAGAGTTTTCTTGGGAGCAACGTCAGCCTTCTTGAAGTGACCCATCATGGGCTTGTTCACGCGCTGAACTTTTACATCGCCAAAGCCGATCTGAACTGCTTCATAACCGTCGTTTTCGATTGTCTTCTTCATAACAACGTTGCAGGGACCTGCTTCAACTACTGTTACGGGAATTACATTTCCCTTCTCATCGAAAATCTGTGTCATACCGATTTTCTTACCGATGATTGCTTTCTGCATATTATGCTTTCCTCCTTTAGGTTATTGGTTGACATTCTGCCAACATGACCTGCATTTGTTGAAATTAAAGTTTGATTTCGATTTCAACGCCTGCGGGAAGCTCAAGACCTGTCAGAGCTTCAACTGTCTTTGCTGAAGGTCTGATGATGTCGATAAGCCTTTTGTGTGTTCTCTGCTCAAACTGTTCGCGGCTGTCCTTATACTTGTGAACCGCACGAAGAATTGTTACAACTTCCTTCTCTGTGGGAAGGGGAACGGGACCCGATACCTGAGCGCCTGTTCTCTTAGCTGTTTCAACAATCTTCTCAGCTGCCTTGTCCACAACGCTGTGGTCATAGCCTTTAAGTCTGATTCTGATTTTTCCCTTAACTGCCATCTGGAACGCCTCCTTAAAATTTGGCGGGCTGTGAATTGCAAATTCGTGAAAACCGACCCGGGTGTTTCAACCCGTCCGATTTAAAAACCGGAAAAACATATTTCCGGGAAAGCTTTCGCTTATTTGCACATAGGTATCCCTCAATGAGTCGCCCGGGAATGGCAAACTCCGTGAGAGGACACAATTCGCCCGGTTTAAAATCGGACATACTCCGCAGAAATTTCCCGCTTCAGAGAGCGGCCACCTCCTGCATCAACGCATATCTGCCTTGGCTTACGGTTTTGGTTCAGGGCATAATTAGCCCTTAGTCCGCAAGCGTGCTCAATTATAATATCATAGGAGTTTGTCAATGTCAATAGCTTTTTTAAAAATTTTTTGGATTTTTAAAACCCCGAAACCCAACAGTATCAAGGGTTTTGGCGCTTTAACCTGATAAATCGATGCCCGCCGTAAAACACTATATATAAAATGTATATATAATATAAATGCCGCACCACAACATAATGTGGTTAAAATATTTTTTATATCGAATATATAGTTACTGCTTTTTTGCGTTATTTTTATTCTTTCGGGCAGTTTTTTATCATATAATGCTATTGATTAGAAAAATTTTTTATGATACAATGAAAAAAATTAAAAATTTAAAGGAGAATTTTTTATGATAGGTCTCGGAAATTGGGCTTGCAAAGTAAATTCTATGTTTTTTTCAGGCGAAGTAAAGTTCACAATCAGCGATAATGACGGCGAATATGATTTCGCTATCGAGCTGCCCGGCATTGAACTTCCCGACTTTGCCCTCAACAGCGTTGAAGAGGATGACGATACCCTCACAATCGTTGCATCAACCTCTATTATCCCCGACAAAGAGGCAGAAGTTGTGCTCACTTTTGACGAAGATGAATTTGACGGCTTCCTCAAAGTTCCCTTCCTTGGCAAAATAAAGTTCAAAGACGGACACAGAATTGAAGAATAAGAAAAAGCACCCTTGCGGGTGCTTTTTTTATTGTGCTGTCGGTAATGCAATGGTTACCTTGAACAAATCGCCGTCAACGTGAACATTGAATTTGCCCTTCTGCAATTCGCAGAGATTATTTGCTATGGAAAGACCGAGACCGCTGCCTTCGCCCGTTCTTGAAGAATCGCCTCTGACAAACCTCTGAATAAGCTCATCGGCTTCAACATTGAGCGGATATTTTGAAATGTTTTTTATAACTATCGAGCCATACTGATTTCCGCCCGAAACCTCAACATAAACTCTTGTGTTTTCCATAGCGTATTTGCGGATATTCGAGAAAAGATTTTCAATTATTCTTGATGTTTTCTGTGCATCTGCTGTTACAAAAACGGGATTCTGCGAGGAACGAAGAACGATTTCAATTCCCGCTTTCTGAAGCTCATCGGTGTGTTCGCCCGCCGCCTGAGCCGCAAATTCGCAAAGATTTATCTTCACGGGATGAAGCTCGATTGCTCCCGACGAAGCTTTTGACGCCTCAACCAGATCCTCAATAAGCTTTTTCATTTTTGCTGCCTTTTCATCGAGAACGGAAATATATTTTTGTGCTGTTTCATCCTGAACATCGCACTTTTTCAGCAAATCAACATAGCTTACGATTGAGGTGAGCGGAGTTTTGAGGTCGTGCGAAACGTTTGTTATAAGCTCCGCTTTCATTTTCTGGTCTTTGACCGCATTTTCAACCGCCTGCTGCAAGCCATCCTGCATAGTGGCAACATCCTCGGCAAAACCACGCATAAATCCGGGCATATATTTTGTGTCTATCTTGCTGTCAAGTCTGCCGTTCTTCGTCTGCGAAACCGCATTCATAATTTTATCGAGTGCAGAAATATGAATGATGCAGTAAAAAAGAGCAAAAATACTGATTAAACTAAAGAAAATCAAAAGCAAAAGTCCTATGCCGTCACCAAATGCATATGACAAGAACGATAAAAGCAAACACAGTGCAACCACACCGCAAACTGCAATTGTTGCAATTTTCTTGAACTTCTTGCCGTCGCCGTTAACATAATCGGCAACAATCATTTTTTTGAGGTTTTCGAGTTTGATTTTAAGCTTGCCCCAAGCCCATCTTACGGGCTTTAATATCCAATAAACAAGGGTGTGTTTCCAGAATGTTTTGTTGCGGATATTCCTTGCAACGCTCATAAGAATGAGGGTTGGTATTGCAAAGAAAACCGCAAAGAACAAAGCTGTCCAAATGCTTATAGGCTTACCGATAAGAGCAAGGAGCGACATAGGCATCTGCGGAACATTTGCGGGCTCAACCTCAAAAATAATACCGCCAAGAACCGCAGCTCCGCAAAGGAACATTACACCGATTCCGAGTGCGAGGCTGATTATGAACGGAATTCTGTCGGCAAAGCAAAGCTCAACAGAGCCGTCTTCTTTCTTGCCCGCAATGCAGATAAGATAAATTCCGATTGCACACGCAAGAGCAAAAGCGATAAAGCTTATTGCCGCCATTTTGTCGAGCGAAATGCCTGAAAGCGGATTTGAAGCGAAACGGTTAAACATCTCTTCCCCAACGCCGAAGATGTCTGTTCCTGTGGAGTCATAGGAAACATACATTTTTGAAATGTTTCCGTAGCCCGCTTCTCTCTCAATTATGCTCTTATATTCATTTATCGGCATAAATTCATTCTTTATATCCTGAAGAGTTCCGTCTTTGACGCCGACAGCCTTACCTTTCAGCAGAGCATATTTCCCGTTTTCATAGCTTTCAACAAAGCTCCCCCCGATTTTACCGAGAATCTGCTCGCGGGTGTCTGCCCTTGTTACCCCGCAGTTGGTTATAACATTGCCCGTTGATGAGAAGAATATGGCATATTTAACGCTGTTTGTGTTGCCCTGAAGAGAGCTGTAATAGCCTCTTGAACCGAACCAAGTTTCAATTTCATTATCAAATTGCTCGTTCACAATCCCGATTACGGTTGCTTTATCACTTTCGCCGTAGCAGGAATATTCGCTGAGCGAATTAAGATAACGGAGAGCTTCCGATATTTTTGCAATACCGCCTGAATACGCCATATCTGCCACAAGGGTTGTTTCAATAACGGTATAATCTCTGTATTCATAGACATAATCATATGAATTGAAATCATCCAGGCTGATTATTTCACCGTCATATCTGAAATAATATGTGCCCGTTTTGAGGCTGAGCTTATATCTGTAGCGGTTATCTTCGGTGATAAAAACTTTTATTCCCGAAGCATCAAGAATTTTGAAGCTTTCTTCAACTCTTTTCAGAGCCTCATCTCTTCTGAATTCAATATTCTTGCCCGTTTCGGTTTTTTTGAATTCCTCAATATTTGTTGCGCTTATATCCTCGCCGTTATGGATAACAGCTCTCTCATAATCATTAAGCATAACTCTGAAAACGGGGCTTTGAGTGAAATCCTCTGCGGTCTGCGTTGAATAAACCAACATTTCTCTGATGAAAAAGCTTGCAGAATAACCCGAAACAAAGAAAAGCACAACGGCAAGCACAAAGGCAACAATTCTTGTTATTCTTTTGGAGTTAATACTTTTCAATTTTGTATCCAATTCCCCACACCACCTTTAAATATTTCGGCTCTTTAGGATTGATTTCAATTTTTTCGCGGATTCTGCGGATATGCACTGTTACGGTTTTATCTGAAATGCAGGCAGGCTCATTCCACACCGCCTCATAAATCTGCTCGGTTGAAAGCACTCTGCCCAGATTTTCCATAAGCACTTTCATAATGCCGTATTCAGTTGCGGTGAGCTTCACAACCTCGCCGTCGAGCGTAAGCTCTTTTGCAAGAGTATCAAGCGAAAGACCCGCAGTTGTTATAACGCCCTCTTTAACCTCCATTGAGCCGAGCGAAGTGAAGCGCCTTATCTGCGACTTGACTCTTGCCATAAGCTCCAGAGGGTTAAACGGCTTTGTAACATAATCATCCGCGCCGAAGGAAAGACCCGTTATCTTGTCTGTATCCTCGCTTTTTGCTGAAAGCAGAATAATAGGAATATTATGCTTTTCACGCAATCTGAGCGTTGCCTGCAAGCCATCCAGACCCGGCATCATAATATCAAGAATAACGCAGTGCACCTCATTATTCTTAACTTGCTCAATCGCTCCTCTTCCGTTTTCGGCGCGAAGAACATTATAGCCCTCCAGCTTAAGATAGATTTCGAGCGAATCGAGAATAGCGATGTCATCATCGCAGACAAGAACGGTATACATAATCTCACCTCTATGAATTTCAATCCCAACGTCCATTATCATTCTAACGGCGTGAAATTACAAACAAAGCATCAAATTTATTACAAATTTATTAAACTGCGTTTTTATTTGAAAGTCAACAAGAAAAAATCTCCCTCAAAAGAGGGAGATTAAAAATCAGGAGTTGAATTTTCTTACCATATTATCAACCATTGTGTAAACAAAGCCGAGCGCCTCGATTACCTTATAGCCGAGTCTGAGAAGTCGGTTTGAGAATGAATTCTCATTATGTTCCTGAGTTCTCTTGATTACAATGCTGTCAAGAAGCTCGCTGTTATCGCCGCGCCTTGTTTCAACAATCATCTTGTTACCCACAAATTCAAGTGTTGTATAAGTTGTAACATCATTTTCCATGAAGCTGTATGCAAGATGTTCTGCTTCATAATCCATTATAACTTTTTCGCAAACCGAATTTGAGTTGAGATAAACAATTCCCTCGGGATCTGTATATGTTTTTCCGCTTTCTGCTTTCTGTACTACTTTACCGAGTTCCATGAAATGAGAGCGACCCTGGGAATGCG
>JAZRTQ010000051.1:0-5205 GCA_045652165.1 Acutalibacteraceae bacterium
ATATGCGGTTTCATCTGTGCATGAAAATCTGTTCCGCCCGAAATCATCAGACCCAAATCTTCTGCCATGCTCTGATATTTCGACTGCATTTCCGCTGTGAAATCGGTATAATATCCTTCGAGTCCGCAAAGACCGTAGTCCTTAAGCTCTGCGAGGAATTTTCGCATATTCTCATCATCAAGCTTTGTCAGATGCGGATGGGCAAGAAAAGCAACGCCGCCGCATTTGCTTATAAGCTCAATTGCGTCTTTTGCTGTCAGTCTTTGCTTTTCGCAATAGGCATATTTGCCCACCGACATATATTTATCAAAGCCCTCTTTGACTGATTTTGTGTAGCCCTTATCCATAAGCACTCTTGCAAAATGCGCTCTGCCCACAAAATTATTCGGTGCAAGAGCACGCACCTCTTCAAGAGTTATATCAAAGCCAAGTTCATTAAGTCTTTGGCAGGTAACGTGATTTCGCTCTATTCTCAAATCAACAACCTCTTTGAGCATACGAAGCAAATCGGGGTTTTCAATATCAATATAATAGCCGAGAATATGGGTTTCGGTTACGGACTGCACCGAAAATTCTATTGCAGGCACAACCTCAACGCCGATTTTTTCTCCCTCTTCCATTGCTTCGCGCACCCCGTCTACCGTATCGTGGTCTGAAAGTGCAATAGCCGCAAGCCCTGCCCTTTTCGCTTCTCTGACAACCTCCGCGGGAGTCATTGAACCGTCGGATTTGAGCGAATGTGTATGCAAATCAATATATTTTTCCATAATATCACCGTATATTATTTTATCACAGCATCGGACGAAATCAAGTAAAATATTGAAAAGAACAATTAAATATGGTATTATATAAAAAATTCTTTTAAAGGGAAAAAATATGAAAAAGAAAATTTCAAGCATTCGGGTTATCGCACTCGGATATATGATAATGATAACAATTGGCACAGCTTTGCTTATGCTGCCGTATTCATCGCAAAACGGACAAAGTGCTCCGTTTAATGAAGCTCTTTTTACTGCAACCTCCGCTTCCTGCGTTACGGGTCTTATCGTGCGTGATACCGCAACGGATTGGACTGTTTTCGGTCAGGCTGTTATAATAACTCTAATTCAGATTGGCGGTCTGGGATTTATGACCATTGCCACCTGGTTTTCAATGCTCCTCAAAAGGCGTATGGGTCTTAAAGAGCGTGAGCTGATGGTTATGAGCATAAACAACGATAATATCGGAAGCATAAAGGGTCTGACAAAAACAATTATTTGCGGAACGGCAATAATCGAGGGCACGGGTGCTCTTCTTTTTGCAACAAGATTTATTCCGCAGTTCGGCTGGGCAAAAGGCATATGGTATTCCGTTTTTCACGCAATATCGGCTTTCTGCAACGCAGGCTTTGACCTTATGGGCATTCAGGGGCCGTATTCTTCACTTGTCAACTATTCCGATGACATAACGGTTAATTTCACCGTTTGTGCCCTTATAACACTCGGCGGTCTTGGTTTTCTTGTCTGGGATGAAATCCACCGCAAAAAATTCAAATTCAAGTATTATTCGCTTCACACAAAAATTGTTCTTGTTGTTTCCGCAATTTTAACCTTTGGCGGTGCAGTTCTCTTCTTCATTTTTGAAAGAGATTTCACCAATGCGGAATCGGGTGCTCTTGAAAGTGTACTGACATCTCTTTTCAGTTCGGTAACGGCAAGAACTGCAGGCTTCAACACGGTTGATACCGCCGCACTCTCGCCCGCAAGCAAAATGCTGACTGTATTTCTTATGTTCATTGGCGGCTCGCCGGGGTCAACTGCGGGCGGTATGAAAACAACAACTCTTGCGGTTATTGCAATTTCAACATTCAACGGTATCCGACGCAGACAGTCAAAAGGCATCTTCGGCAGAAGGCTCGAAAAAGATGCAATTCATCAGGCAAGCTCCGTTGCATTCACAAATATCAGCCTTGCTTTGCTCGGAATTATGCTTGTTTGTGCAATTCAACCTTCGTTTAACATTTCTGATATTATCTTTGAAGTTGCCTCGGCAATAGGCACCGTCGGAATGACAACGGGCATAACCCGTGACCTTGCGCTTGCTTCAAGATTTATAATCGCATTTCTTATGTATTGCGGCAGAGTAGGCAGCGTTTCTTTCGCCCTTGCTCTTATGGAAAAGAAAGCCGCTCCCCCGATAAAAAATCCGAGAGAAAAAATAACAATAGGATGAGGTTAAATTATGAAATCGTTTCTTATAATAGGTATGGGTCATTTCGGTCATCATCTTTGCAGAAGCCTTGCAAAAATGGATTGCGAAATTATGATTGCCGATAAAGAAGAGGAAGCTCTTGAAGATATGTTGCCCTATGTTGTGAGCGCAAAAATCGGCGATTGCACCAACATTGATGTGCTTAAGACTTTTGATATCCCCTCGTTTGACACCTGCTTTGTCTGTATGGGCGAGAACTTCCAGAACAGCCTCGAAATAACAAGTCTGCTCAAAGAATGCGGAGCAAAAAAAGTTATCAGCAAAGCAGACAGAGATATTCAGGAAAAATTTCTGCTGCGTAACGGTGCCGATGCCGTCATTTATCCCGAAAAGAATATGGCGGAACGCTTTGCGGTAAGAGAAAGCAGCGAGCATATTTTTGACTATATCAATCTCGGCTCGGATTATTCGATTTTTGAAATCGATTTGCTTGACCGCTGGGTAGGCAAAACCGTTAAAGAACTGAACTTCAGAGTTAAATATAATCTTGCGGTTCTTGCCACCAAAAAAGGCGACCATGTTACACCCGTTATTTCGGGCGACAGCGTATTTAATCAGGGTGAGCATCTTCTTGTTCTCGGCAAAGAAGAGGATGTTCGAAAACTCACAAAATAAATCCGTTGACAAACAGGCTTTTATAATGTAAAATTTTAGTGATAAATATTTATAAAATAAATTTGGAGGTATATTATTATGGTTTTAGCTGCTGTAGGTAAGAACGGCACAGGCAAGGATTTCTTCCTTGAATATGTTGCAAAAACATACGGTTTCCCCATGATTTCAATCGGTGATGTTGTCAGAGAACTCGCTGCAAGCGAAGGTCTTGAGCTCACAAGAGACAATCTTCACGCAACATCAAAGAAGTATATGGCTGCTAACGGTCAGACTTTCTTCCCCGAAATGATTGTTAAGAAGATTAAGGAATCAGACAGCCCCAACTTCCTTGTTTCGGGCATTCGTCCTCCTTCAGACATCGAAGTTTTCAAGAAAGCTTTCGGCGACAAGTTTGTTCTTGTTGACGTTGTTATCAGCGATGACGAAGTTCGTTATCAGAGAATGCTCGCAAGAGGCTCAGAGAGAGACGGCAAGAGCATTGAAAAGCTTCGCGAAAACGACCTTCACGAAGAAGAGATTTTCCACACCAGCGAAAGCGAAAAGATGGCTGATTACATCATGAAGAATGACGGCACCGTTGATGATTTCTACGCAGGTGTTAAGGATTTCTATGACAACTATCTTAAGGCAAAGCTTGACTAATTGAAACCAAAGGAGCAGTCGGTCGGCTGCTCCTTTTTGAATATTATGATAAATGAAATTAAGAATTTAATATCACAGAAAAGCAATCCTGTTATTGCAATAGACGGTTGCTGCGCTTCAGGCAAAACAACTCTTGCCCAAAAAATTGCAGAGGAAATCGGTGCACAGGTTATTCATACCGATGATTTCTTTCTGCCTTTTGAACTCCGCACAGCCGAAAGATATGATTTGCCGGGCGGCAACATTCATTTTGAGCGATTTGTTGAAGAAGTTATTAACGGCATTAAACGCGGAAAACCGTTTGAATACCGCATTTTCAACTGCAAAATCGGCGGATATGACGGAGTAAAATCCATTGACCCTTCAAAGCCGATAATTATTGAGGGCGCATATTCTCTACGCCCCGAGTTTGCAGATGCTTATGATTATAAAATTTTTATGACGGTTGATAAAGAAATTCAGCTTGACCGCATTTTAACAAGAAACGGCAGCGAAGCTCTGGAAATTTTTAAATTAAAATGGATACCGCTTGAAAACAGATATTTTGAATTTTTCGGCATTGAAAAGCAATGCGATATTGTTATAAAAACAACGAGGTAAGCTTATGAATTTGGAACATATGATTTTTGCGAACGACGAAAAGCCCTTGGAAGTGCTTGCACCCAACGGCGGATTAACAGCAATATTCCGCCGCATCGGCGTTGTTGGCGACAGCCTTTCATCGGGCGAGTTTGAAAGCCTTGATGCAAACGGAAACAAAGGCTATCACGATTATTTTGAATATTCCTGGGGTCAGAATCTTGCCCGCATATGCGGCAGCAAATGCTTCAACTTTTCAAGAGGCGGAATGACCGCCGAGGAATACTGCGAAAGCTTTGCCGATAATATGCGTTTCTGGGACCCGCAGTTTGCCTGTCAGTGCTATATCATCGCACTTGGTGTTAATGACTTACAAAACCGCGACAACCCCGTTTACGGCTCGGTTGACGACATAAACAAAGATGATTATAAACTCAACGCCAAAAGCTTTACGGGATATTATGCTCAGATTATTCAGCATTTAAAGCAGATTCAGCCGAGAGCAAAATTCTTTCTTATGACGATGATGAACGAAACCGACAGCCGCCGTCATATTGAACGCACACAAAAACACAGAGAGATTCTTTTTGAACTTGCGGATTATTTTGATAACACCTATGTGCTTGATTTTTATAAATACGGCCCTGTTTATGATGATGAGTTCAGAAAAAGATTTTATATGGGAGGTCACCTGAACCCGATGGGCTATGTTTTAACTGCTCATATGGTAGCATCTTATATTGATTTCATCATCCGCCATAATCCTGAAGAATTCAAAGAGGTTGGCTATATAGGAACGGATTTAAGCTATAACGGATAATAAAAAACCCACCTTTGCAGGTGGGTTTAATTTTTTATAACTCAATCTTGATGCACTCATTGCCGAGAAGTCTGTTACTTAATGCATCGGGCTGATGTCCGCCGATATAAAGAGCAACTTTTCCGTCGGGGTCAACTCTTGTGCCGTCTGCGGTTACCGCCTTAATCCAGTAACGGTCAATTTCAAATTCAACCGCTGCTTTTTCGCCTGCTTCAAGCTCAACAGATTTGATGCCGCAAAGCTGGAAATGAGGAGTTACGGTGCGGCTGTCGGTAAATGAAGCATAAACCTGAGCCTTT
>JAZRTQ010000052.1:0-16580 GCA_045652165.1 Acutalibacteraceae bacterium
ATACAGCTTGTTATTTCCGCTGTTACCGTTATTGCTCTTAAATAAATTTTAATCAGGTGATTAATTTGAAAAAAATATTAATTCCTTTCTTATGTATTCTCCTTGCTTTTGCGGGTTGTTCGGGTAAATCATCCACTCCCGAAACTTCTGATGAAATGAATAAATTCATCGGTGAAGGCTTCAAACAAACACTTATTCTTCTTGTTGAAGCAAACCGTTTCGCTGTTGAAGAAGCTTTTGTTAAAAACACCCTTGCAGTTGACAAAAACGATTCCGTAACAGAAAACGGCAAAACATATTACCGCGTTACAGCAGACCGTTTCAGCTCTGCAGAGTCAATATATAATTATATCAGAGCCGCATATACCGAAGAAAAAGCAGAAGAACTTATTTCATCAGGTGTTTATGCCGATATTAACGGAAAATTATACTGCAGCCAAATCAGCAAAAAGGCTTCAGAATCAGAGACAACTCAATATTCAATAGAATGCATTTCCAAAACCGAAGACAAATGTGTTTTCACTGCGAAACCCGAAAAAGGCAAAAAAGCTGAAATGACAGCCGTTCTTGTTGACGGTAAATGGAAGCTTGAAGATATTTACACAAAAATATAATTTAACAGGAGATAAATATGAGCGATTTGAAATCTATTTGGTTTGATAAAATCAACCGCGAATGCCCTCTTTCCGAATATCCCCGACCCCAGCTTGAAAGAAAAAGCTGGATTTGCCTCAACGGTGAATTTGATTACACTGTAACCAATGATACTGCTGATATCCCTGAAAACTTTGACGGCAAAATTCTTGTTCCTTTCTCAATTGAAAGTGCGGCTTCGGGAGTTAAAAAGTCCGTTACCGCAAAAGACAGAATCTGGTACCGCAAAAAGTTTACCCTCAATGAAGAGTTTGAGGGAAAAAGAACCCTTCTTAATTTTGAGGCAGTTGACTGGCAATGCAGCGTTTGGGTAAACTCAAAGCTTGTTGGTGAACACACAGGCGGATATAATCCTTTCTCATTCGACATCACAGATGCTCTTGTTGAAGGCGAAAACGAACTTATCGTTAAAGTTTTTGACCCCACAGATGAAGGTCATCAGCAGAGAGGCAAGCAGGTTCAGAAAACACACGGTTTCTGGTATACCGCAACATCAGGCATCTGGCAAACAGTATGGCTTGAACCCGTTAACGCTTGCCGAATTGAAAGCATCAAGCTTATTCCCGATATTGACAGAAATATTATCGGAATAAAAGTTAACCACACCTGTAAATGCGGCGGAAAGCTTTTGGCAAAGGTGCTTGACGACAAAAATGTTGTTTTTGACGGTGAGATTTCCGAAAAAGCTGAAATTCCTGTTCCTTACGCAAAGCTCTGGAGTCCCGAAAATCCGTTCTTATATGACCTTGAACTCACACTTGAATGCAACGGCGAAAAAGATGAGATCAAGAGCTATTTCGGAATGCGTAAGTTCTCAATAATGAAAGATACAAAAGGTAAGCCTCGTCTTGCCCTCAATAACAGACCTTATTTCCAGAGAGGTCTTCTGGATCAGGGTTACTGGCCCGAAAGCCAGCTTACTCCTCCCACAGATGAAGCAATGATATTTGACATTGAAAAGATGAAGGAGCTCGGCTTCAATATGCTCCGAAAGCATATCAAGACAGAGCCCCGCAGATGGTATTATCATTGTGACCGTCTCGGAATGCTTGTTTGGCAGGATATGGTAAGCGGCGGTCAGTATATCGGAAATTTCCTTGCAGGTTTTCTTCCCAATTTCAGCATAAATGTTAAGGATAACACCGAATTTATGCACAAGAGCTTCAAGCGAGAAAAGCCTGAATGGCGTGAAGAGTTCAAGAATGAGCTTTTTGAAATGATTGATAACCTTTACAATAATGTTTCGATCTGCTGCTGGGTTCCCTTCAACGAAGGTTGGGGACAGTTTGATGCAAAAGAAATCGGCATTAAGGTTAAGGAATATGATCCCACAAGATTTGTTGACCACGCAAGCGGATGGCACGATCAGAAGGGTCCCGAATTCAGAAGTATGCACAGATATATCGTTCCCGTTACTCCCCCCACCCCGTTCACAAAATCGGGCAGACCTTATGTATTAAGCGAATACGGCGGATACAGCTGGAACATTGAAGGACACGTCTGGAACCCCAAAAAGTCATTCGGCTATGTAATGTTCAAGAACAGCGAATCGCTTTCAAAAGCATATGCATTCCTTCACAAATCACAGATTATCCCCCTTATTAAAGCAGGTCTTTCCGCAACAGTTTATACTCAGGTCAGCGACGTTGAGTTTGAAGTTAACGGCATTTACAGCTATGACCGCAAGGTTCTCAAGCTCGATAAAGATATGCTTATTGAAATCAACAGCAAACTTACTTATTAATTCGAATAGAGGTTTTTATTATGATTAAAAGAATCATTGCAGTTATTCTTTCTCTCGTTCTCATTTGTTCATTTGCAGCTTGCAGCAAAGAAAAGAAACCTACTGAAGAAATCGTTCCTTCCGAAAAGAAGATTGCCATTCTTGTTGCTCCCGAAGCACAGTATCCCGAGGATTACAGAGCTGCTGCCGCACTTGCATCAGAATATCCCGAAAAGGTTGTTGTTAAAGAATATGCAGACAGCCGAATTCTCAAGCCCGGTAATCCCGCTATTATGACTATTTCGGAAGAGCTTGCCGGTGACAGCGAAATCGGAGCTATCATTTATGCAAGAGCTACGCAGTTCACAACCGATGCAATCCACGCAGCCAAGAAGGTTAACCCCGATATCGTTACAGTTTGTATTGAGCCTGAAGAAAGCGTTGAAACTCTTTCTTCAATTTCAAATCTCATTCTCTGTGCAGATTCAGAAAGCTATGCCAAGGCTATAGTTGCTCAGGCAAAATCACAGGGTGCAGAACATTTTGTTCTTTTCTCATTTGAGCGTCATATGAACAAAAATCCCCTTATCTCCGCAATGCATATCGCAATGGAAGCAGCTTGCAAAGAGCAGGGAATAAACTTTGTTTACGACAATTCACTTGACCCCACCTTCTCAGGCGGTTTTAATCAGGCTTCGCTTTATATCAAAGAAGCTGTTGCAAGACTCAACCTCAACAAAAAAATAAGCGGCGAGAATGTTGCACTTTATTCTACCGACAGCGCAGTTCAGAAAACCCTTATTGAGGTTGCAAACAGCAAAGGTTATATCTATGTATCCCCTTCATTCCCCACCGCATATAACGGTCTCGGAGAATACTATGAAATTGCAATGCCCGAAGATAAGACTGATGTGAACGCATATCTTGAAAATGCAAAAGCAGCCGTTGCTGCAGACGAAAACAGCAAAGCAAGATTTTCAGCTTACAGCTATCCCCTTGCAACAAATCTTCTTATCGGTGCGGTCCACTGCACATTTGATATTCTTGGCGGCAAAACAACCGCAGAGAATATGGCTGAAAGAGTTGCAATGAGAGTTAACGATGCCGCAACAAGCGACAGCTTCACAATTAAATCCTACAGCGAAAAATTTACAAATGTTTTTGTTTGCTACAGCGAAGGCTATATTGCATTCTAATTGAATCACAAAAATTTGACGGCTGTATCCGATCGGATACAGCCGTTTTTAATTAATACTATTTGCCTTCTCTTAAAGCAACACGTCTGATTTTGCCGCTTGCCGTTTTGGGAAGCTCATCTCTGAACTCAACAATTCTGGGATATTTATAAGGTGCTGTGTGCTCCTTAACATAATTCTGAATTTCTTTCTTGAGTTCATCGCTCTTTTCTGTGCCCCTTGTAAGAACGATATCAGCCTTAACAACCTGACCTCTTATTTCATCGGGTGCAGCTGATACTGCACATTCAAGAACATAGGGAAGCTCCATAATAACGCTTTCAATTTCAAAGGGTCCGATACGGTAGCCTGAGGATTTGATAACATCATCAACTCTGCCGACATACCAGAAGAAACCGTCTTCATCGCGCCATGCGGTGTCACCTGTATGATAAATATCATCATACCAAACATCTTTGGTTTTCTCTTCATCGTTATAATATTCAAGGAAAAGACCGCAAGGAGAACCCTTTTCTGTTTTTACAACGATTTCACCAACCTCACCGACTTTAGCAGGTTTGCCTTCAGAAGTGATAAGCTCAATATCAAAAAGAGGACTGGGTTTACCCATTGAACCAACCTTGATTGATGAGCCAACGAAGTTACCGATTGCAAGTGTTGTTTCTGTCTGACCGAAACCTTCCATAAGACGGATACCCGTTGCTTTCATAAACTGCTGGAACACTTCAGGATTAAGTGCCTCACCTGCAGTTGTTGCATATTTTATAGATGAGAGATCGTATTTTGAAAGTTCTTCCTTAACGAAGAAACGATACATTGTGGGAGGTGCGCAGAATGTTGTTATCTTATGCTTACCGACAAGCTTAAGAATGTCATCTGCATTAAAGCGATCAAAGTCATAGGTGAAAATACCTGCTTCACAAAGCCACTGTCCGTAAAGCTTACCCCACATAGCCTTGCCCCAGCCTGTATCTGAGATAGTGAAGTGAAGTCCGTTGGGGTCAACATTATGCCAATATTTAGCGGTAATGAAATGACCGAGAGGATATCTGTGGCTGTGCATTGCGATTTTGGGATATCCTGTTGTGCCCGATGTGAAATACATAAGCATAGGATCGTAACCGAAAGAACCTTCTTCTGCAGAAGGTCTTTCAAAAACATCGCTGTGCTTCACATATTCTTCATCAAAATCAAGCCAGCCTTCACGTTTACCGTGAGCAATCATTTTGATTTTAAGGCTATCGGTTTTTTCTGCAGCAAGATCTACCTGATGAGCAACATCGCCGTCAGCAGTACAAACAATAGCACAGATCTGACCTGCATTGAATCGATATTCAAAATCGTGCTCAACAAGCTGATTTGTTGCGGGAACAACGATTGCACCAATCTTATGAAGAGCAAGGATTGAGAACCAGAACTGATAGTGACGCTTAAGAACAAGCATTACTCTGTCGCCCTTCTTGATGCCGAGCGAGCGGAAATAATTGGCAACCTTATTTGAATTAAGGCTCATATCCTTAAATGTGAATGTTCTTTCTGTTCCGTCATTTTCAACGTGAAGCATTGCAACCTTATCGGGTGATTTCTTTGCAATTTCATCAACAACATCAAATGCAAAATTGAATTTATCATCATTTTTATAAGTGATTCCGTTAAGAACACCGTCTTCATCAAGAGTTGTTTCAACAAACTTTGCTGCAACAGGGTTTTCAATGTTTGCAAGGTCGAAATTTGTTGTGCTTGCAGTCTGAATTTCTTCAACGCATTCGCTCATTTCAGTTGAACCGTCGGGAGAAATAACTATTGCATAGAATTCGCATTCCTTGCCGCCGATTGCGATTTCATTGTGAGGAACGGATGAATCGAAATAAATGCAGTCGCCCTCATTAAGAACCTCGGTCTGGTCACCGATAATCATTTTAAGGGTTCCTTTTGTTACAATATTAATTTCCTGACCTTCATGTGAAACACAATGATAGGGAGGATTGATTGCTTCTTCAGAATAAGGAATAACAACTCTGAAAGGCTCTGCAATTTTATTTTTGAAGAAAGGAGCAAGTCTGTTATAAACAAAACCCTCTCTTCTTGTTATAGGCATTCCCTCGCCTTTTCTTGTAACGGTATATTCAGTTAAGCTGGGGCTGCTGCCTTCCATAATATCTGTTATTTCAACGCCGCATACCTGAGCGAGATTATAAATGAAAGTAAAGCTGAAATCTCTGCTGCCTGATTCATAATAGCAATATTCTTCTTCACTCATACCGATTTTCTTTGCCATTTCAGCCTGAGTAAGACCCATATCAAGGCGGAGTGCAATAATTCGGCGTGCAACCTCCATGATTTTGTTTTCTACGGAACCTTGACCAAAAGTTATCATATTCTTTCTCCTTTCTTGAATGCTGCTTCAGAAACAAAAAGCGCCCCAAAGCAATCATTTGCTTTGAGACGAGTAAATTCAAACCCGCGGTACCACTCAAATTGCGTTTTAAACGCCACTCAACAGACTCTATCAAGCCCTATGCCTTAACGCGGCAAACACGGAAACCGTCTACTTGCATAAAATGCTTTGGGGGCTTCGGCTCGGAAGGGATAGCTTTGAAACACTCCGCTGACGGCTCGCACCAAACGCCGCCTCTCTGAAAGCATTGCGAATCAGCTTTCTTCGTCATAGCTTTTTTCTTGCTTAATAGAATAACACCTGATTTTAGTTTTGTCAATAGTTTATTTTTATAATTTTTTATAATAAATAAGCGGAGCAATATACAGATATTGCAAGCATTTTTGAGGAAGCAATTGCCCCTGAAAAGCGCAAAAAAAATGAACAATGAATAATATTGCGTATAGATTAATTAATCTTTACAATTGTTCTCTTACTTCTTATGTATCTATATCACAATAATTATTCATTATTCATTTATTAACGCCCCTGATCGCGCAAGCAAGAGCGTTCTGGTGCCGGTGACCGGACTTGAACCGGTACGGTGTTGCCACCGAGGGATTTTAAGTCCCTTGCGTCTGCCGATTTCGCCACACCGGCAACTTTGGGTAATTGTTTCAAGGCGCAATACGCCCTTTGCAACATTACCGCGACATAATTATAATAAATTTTTGCCGATTTGTCAACAGAAAAACAAAGATTTTAATGTTAAAAAACTATTGCCATTCTCACAATAAATCAGTATAATGTAATATATATTTTTATAAGGAGAAATGTTGCTATATGAAAATTATACCACTTGACCTCGCCACTCTTATCAAGGAACGCGATTTTGACGGAATTATTGCTCTTGTTATTTCAAAAGCACCTGTTATTCTTGCTGCAATTGCGATTGTTGTTATAGGATTTATTATCAGCAATTTTATCGGCAAACTTGTTGTTAAGGGATTAAGAGCAAAAGGTGTTGATGCTTCTATCCATTCATTTATACGCACCGTTGTTACCCTGATTCTGAAATTTATATTCATTCTTTCCGCACTTTCAACACTCAATGTTGATGTTAATTCTTTTGTTGCGGCACTCGGTGCAGCAGGTATTACCGCCGGTATCGGCTTGCAATCAAGCATCAGCCAGCTTGCAAGCGGCGTGCAGATTCTTGTTAACCATCCGTTCAAAGCGGGCGACTATGTTGACCTCGGTTCGGTATGCGGCACGGTTCAGGAAATAAAGATGATGTATACCGTTTTGGTTACGGTTGATAATAAACGTGTAATCGTTCCCAACTCAACAATCACAACCTCAAATATCATCAACTACAATGCAGAAAACAGAAGAAGAATTGACCTTTCTTTTGCTGTTGCATATGATACTGATATTGAAAAGGCACGCGAAGCAATTCTTGAGGTTGTCAAGAGCAATAATCTTATTTATACAGAACCTGCTCCCGTTGTTGCCGTTAAGGAGCACGGGGCAAGTGCAATTGTTTTTGCCTGCCTTATCTGGTGTTCAACAGATGATTACTGGAATGTTTTCTATTATATGCAGGAAGGCGTTAAGCTCTCATTCGATAAGCGCGGTATAGAGATTCCCTATAACCAGCTTGACGTTCACGTTGTTAAGGAGTGATTTTTTTGGCAGATTTTCTTATCAAGCTTGTAAGCGAAGATTATAAACAAGCAAAGAAATCAAAAGGTGCTTCTCCGGTTGCGCTCATATTAAGTGAAAAAGACCGCCTTCGCCTCGGCGTTATGAGCGGTATTGTCGGAATCGTTCTTAACATAATTCTCTCTGTTTTTAAAGTTATCTTCGGTGCAATAACAAAAAGTATTTCCATAGTTGCAGACGGTGTCAACAACATATTTGATGCTGTTTCTTCAATTATCAGTTTGATAGGATTTAAAATTTCAGGAAAACCTGCTGATGATGAGCATCCCTTCGGTCACGGCAGGGTTGAATATATTTCCGCTCTCACTCTTGCTTTCTTTATTTTGCTTATGGGCTTTGAACTTATCAAAAGTTCAGTTGATAAATTTACAAACCCTGAAGCAGTTATTTTCAGCACACCCGCAGTAATTGTTCTTGTTTTTTCAATTCTTGCCAAAATATGGCTTGCATTTTTCAACAAAAAAATCGGTAAACTTATGAACTCGGTAACAGTTGACGCAGTTGTTACCGACAGCATCGGCGACATTGCTGCAACCACCTGCTCTCTCATTGCTCTTATTGCTTCAAAATTCACAGATTTACCGATCGATGCGGCTATGGGTATTATAGTTGCCCTTGTTGTTATCTATGCAGGCATCGGCATTATAAAAGACACAATGGGTCCCCTTCTTGGTGAACCCCCTGAAAAAGAAATTGTTGAAAAGCTTGAAAAAACTGTTCTTTCATATGACGGTGTAATCGGTATTCACGATCTTGTTCTTCATTCATACGGACACTCAAAGATAATCGGTTCTGTTCACGCAGAAGTTCCCGCAGACAGGGATATGCTTGAAAGTCACGACCTTATTGATACAATAGAAAGAGAAGTCCGTCAGAATCTGGGCATTGAAGTTTCAATACATATGGACCCCGTTCTTGTTAACGACGAAAGAACCAACCACTATAAAGAAATGGTTTCAAAACTGATTATGCAGATATCAGATGATATAACAATGCACGATTTCAGAGTTGTTGACGGTCCTACACACACAAACCTTATTTTTGATTTGGTTTTACCCAGAAAATCAAAAATGACCGAGCAAGAACTTAAAGAAAAGGTTGATTCAATGGTTAAAGAAAAAGACAGCCGTTGTTTTACAGTTATTGATATTGACAGAAGCTTTACATAAGGAGAATTGTATAATGTATATTGGAATAGACCTCGGAACCTCAGCGGTCAAATTACTGCTGGTTGATTCCGAAGGAAAAATACTTAACGAAGTTTCTAAAGAATATCCCGTTTTCTATCCTCATTCAGGCTGGTCTGAACAAAACCCCTATGACTGGAAAAAAGCTGTTTTTGAAGGAATAAAAGAGCTTACCGAAAATTTTGATAACACCGAAATTAAAGGTATCGGATGCGGCGGTCAGATGCACGGTCTTGTTGTGCTGGATGAAAACGATAATGTTATCCGCCCCGCCATTCTCTGGAATGACGGAAGAACACACAAAGAAGTTGATTATCTCAACGGTGTTATCGGCAAAGATGTTCTTTCAGATAACACAGCTAACATTGCATTTGCAGGCTTTACCGCCCCAAAAATTCTCTGGATGAAAGCAAATGAGCCTGAACTTTTTGAAAAAATCGAAAAAATAATGCTCCCGAAAGATTATATAAACTATGTTCTTACGGGCATTCACGCAACGGATTATTCCGATGCTTCAGGCATGCTTCTGCTTGATGTTAAAAACAAAAAATGGTCGGAGAAGATGCTTGATATATGCGGAGTGAGCGAATATAAAATGCCGAAGCTTTTTGAAAGTAGCGAGGTTATCGGAACACTGAAAGAAGATATTGCAAATGTTCTCGGTCTTGATTCAAACATAAAAGTTGTTGCGGGTGCAGGCGATAACGCCGCCGCCGCAATCGGCACGGGAACTGTCGGAAACGGAAAATGCAACATTTCCCTCGGCACCTCGGGAACAATTTTTATTTCGAGCAACGAATTCGGTGTTGACCCCAACAATGCACTCCATTCATTTGCTCACGCCGACGGAAACTATCATCTTATGGGCTGTATGCTTTCCGCCGCATCGTGCAACAAATGGTTTATGGATGATATTCTGCGTGACAGGAACTACTCCGAAATTCAGGCAGAAATTACTGACGATAAGCTTGGCAGAAATCAGGTGTTCTTCCTCCCCTATCTTATGGGTGAAAGAAGCCCGATAAACGATACAAACGCAAGAGGCACATTCACGGGAATGTCAATGGATACATCAAGGGCAGATATGCTTCAGGCTGTGCTTGAGGGCGTTGCTTTTGCCATACGCGACAGTTTCGAGGTTGCAAAGTCGCTCGGACTTAATATTGAGCGAAGCAACATCTGCGGCGGCGGCGCAAAAAGTCCTCTTTGGAAAAAGATTATGGCAAATATTCTTGGCATTCCCCTTGATATTCTCAAAACGGAGCAAGGTCCCGGCTACGGCGGCGCCGTGCTTGCGGCTGTTGGCTGCGGTGAATATCAAAGCGTTTCCGAAGCTTGTGAAAAGCTTGTTGAGATTGCGGATACAGTTTATCCGGATATGGAACTGACTGCTTTGTATGATGCAAAATACCGTAATTTCAAAAAAATATACCCTGCACTTAAAGAATTGTTTTCTGATATAAGAAAGGACGACTGAAATGAGCGAAATTTTTAAAGGAATAGAAAAAATCAGATACGAAGGTCCGAAAAGCAAGAATCCGTTTGCATTCAAATTTTATGATGCAGATAAAATTGTTCTCGGCAAAACAATGAAAGAACATCTCCCCTTTGCTATGGCATGGTGGCACAATCTCTGTGCCGCAGGAACCGATATGTTTGGCAGAGATACATCCGACAAATCATTCGGCGCATCCGAAAAAGGAACTATGGAACACGCAAAGGCAAAGGTTGATGCAGGCTTTGAATTTATGCAGAAACTCGGCGTTGAATATTTTTGCTTCCATGATGTTGACCTTGTTCCCGAATCAGATGACATCAATGTTACCAATGCAAGGCTTGATGAAATTTCAGATTATATTCTTGAAAAAATGAACGCAACAGGCATAAAATGCCTTTGGGGCACTGCCAATATGTTCTCAAATCCCCGCTTTATGAACGGTGCAGGCAGCACCAATTCTGCAGATGTTTATTGCTTTGCTGCTGCACAGATTAAAAAAGCTCTTGAGCTTACCGTTAAACTCGGCGGTAAAGGCTATGTTTTCTGGGGCGGCAGAGAAGGCTATGAAACTCTTCTTAACACCGATGTTAAGTTTGAGCAGGAAAACATTGCAAGACTTATGAAAATGGCTGTTGATTACGGCAGAAAAATCGGTTTTACCGGCGATTTCTATATTGAGCCCAAGCCGAAGGAGCCTATGAAGCATCAGTATGATTTCGATGCTGCTACCGCTATCGGATTCCTTCGTCAGTACGGTCTTGATAAGGATTTCAAGATGAATATCGAAGCAAACCACGCAACTCTTGCAGGTCATACATTCCAGCACGAACTTCGAATTTCCGCAATAAACGGAATGCTCGGAAGCATTGATGCTAACCAGGGTGACTATCTTCTCGGATGGGATACCGATGAATTCCCCTTTGATGTTTACGAAGCAACAATGTGTATGTATGAAGTTATCAAGGCAGGCGGTCTCACAGGCGGCTTCAACTTTGATGCAAAATGCCGCAGACCCAGCAACACTCTTGAAGATATGCTTGAAAGCTACATTCTCGGTATGGATACTTTTGCTCTCGGCCTTATGAAAGCTGCAGAGATAATTGAAGACGGCAGAATTGACGGTTTCATCAAGGATAAATATTCAAGCTTTGAAAGCGGAATCGGCGCAAAAATCGTTTCAGGTGAAGCAACTCTTGAAGAACTTGCAGACCACGCTCTTGAATTAAAGGGAATTGAAGCTCCCATTTCGGGCAAGCAAGAAAGACTTGAAGGAATTCTCAACAGTATCCTCTTCTCCTAAAAATCCCCTTATTTTGCGGTTATTTGGCAAAATGCCCAAAACAACTGACTATATATTGTGAATTTTTTAATCGCAATCCTCTTCCCAAAAAGATAAAAATATAGTAGAATATAGTTTGTAAAAAAATTAGCGGAGGTAAAAGCCATGCCCGATTATCAGGATTTCACCACAATACCCGTAGGTCAGCTCGGCATTATTGCATTGCCCGGCTGCGAAGAAGTTGCCAAAAAGATTGACAGCTACCTTGTTAAGTGGAGAAAAGAAAGAGAAAGCGAACACAAATCCACACTCCAGTTTAACGGATACGAGAGAGATTCTTATATTATTGATGCTTCTTTCCCCCGATTCGGAACAGGCGAAGGAAAATGCGTTATCAAAGAAACCGTAAGAGGTTTTGATATTTTCATTCTCTGCGATGCTTTTAACCACGGCGTAACATACAAAATGTATGGAAAAGAAGTGCCTATGAGCCCCGATGACCATTACGCAAACCTCAAGAGAGCAATCAGCGCAATCGGTGGCAAAGCAAGAAGAATAACAGTTATCATGCCTATGCTTTATGAAGGCAGACAGCATAAGCGTTCAAGCAGAGAATCTCTTGACTGCGCAGATATGCTTCGTGAGCTTTGCCTTAACTTCGGTGTTGATAACATCATCACATTTGATGCTCACGACCCCAGAGTTCAGAACTCAATTCCTCAGAACGGCTTTGAAAATGTTCAGCCTGTTTATCAGATGATCAAGGCAATGTGCAAAAACATTCCTGACCTTAACATCGACAATGATCATATGATGGTTATTTCACCCGACGAAGGCGGTATGGGCCGATGCATTTATTTCTCATCGGTTCTCGGTCTTGACCTTGGTATGTTCTATAAGCGCCGCGACTATTCCGTAATTATCGACGGCAGAAACCCCATTGTTGAACACCAGTTCCTCGGTGACAATGTTGAAGGCAAGGATGTTATCATTGTTGACGATATGATTTCATCGGGCGATTCAATGATTGAGGTTGCAACAAAGCTTAAGGAACTTAAAGCAAACAGAATCTTTATCTGCTCATCTTTCGGTCTTTTCTGCAACGGTCTTGATGTTTTTGATAAAGCTTATGAAAAGGGCCTTATCAATAAAGTTTTCACAACAAACCTTATCTATTCAACACCCGAGCTTCTTTCAAGAGATTGGTATGTAAGCGTTGATATGTCAAAATACTGCTCATATATCATTGATACTCTTAATCACGATGAATCCGTAAGCGGTCTGCTTGACCCCAAAGACAGAATCAACAAGATTCTTAAAAAATACGGTTTCGACACTCACGTTGAGTCATAAAATTATCCCCGCAGATTTAATCTGCGGGGAATTTTGTTTATATGAAGAAATATCTTATCAAATAAAGAATAATCATATGAACCGGATAGAAGGCATAGAAGCCGTATTGCAAGGCTTTTTTGCCTTTTCCTTTTTTGCCGCCGTAAAGCCATATGGGGATAAGTGAGAAAACTGCAAATCCCTGAATTGCAAACTCAAAGGTTTTTCCGAACAGTTCAACAACAATCATCTGACCTTCAAAAAGAATAAGATTGAACAAAAGCATTGCGATAAGCTGCAAAACCCACGCAAACGGGAAATCTCTGAAAAGATAAAACATAACAACCGTAAGATAGCCCCAGAAACCGTAATCGGGGAAACCGATAAACGATGCAATAGAGAGTAAAAGCAGAATCAATATGCCTTTTACAGTTGTTTTCTTATTCTTTTCTTTTTTGATTTTATCAATCTGATAAATTGCAAGAAGCCCCAGAAGCAATGTAAACATTACATTCTGATGATACGGATAAAACCAGTTTCCGCCGTAAAAAAAGTTAAACGGTATTTCAGAAATCAAGGCAAATGTCAAAAGTCTTAATATGTATTTTTTGACATTCGATGTGTGGATAAACCCTTCTGAAATCTGAAAAGCAAAAATCGGAAATGTGAGTCTTCCGAGATATGTCATCCAATCATTTCCCGATATAACGGTTGCCCACAGATGGTCAAAAACCATAAAAACCGCTGCAAGGATTTTGAGCATGTCCGTTGACAATCCGCCAAAGGGCTTTTTAATTAAAGGGCTGTTGCACGGAAATTTTTTATATTCTTCTTTAATCATTTTTACACCTGCAATTCTCTTTTCCGAATTAATTATAACAATTTTTACTTTGGTTCATTATTTAACTGCTTTGAAATATTTCTTGAAGCTTGTGCCGTCTCTGTTATCAAAGAAGGTAAGATTTATGCCTGCATTCATAAGAAGTGCACCCGAATAAACCTCATCTGTATCTTCATCAACATAATACTTATCGGGATCAAGACCTTTGAGTTTAAGCACATAGCTTCTGTTTTCGTGTTCTCTCATTACAACGCTTGTAACAAGAGCTTCATTTTTATCTTCTGAAACAAACATCCAGGCCGCTTTGTATTCATTATCAAAGGGAGAAACAAGGCGGTAAAGGTCACCGAAATGAATAACATCATAATATTTATGATATTCTTCAACCTGTGCCTTTACGATTTCAGCCTCATTATCGGTAAATTTATTGGGGTCAAGCTCATATCCGAATGAGCCCCAGAGAGCAACATCTCCCTTTGTTTCGTAGCCTGTTCTTCTGCAAGCGGAAACGTGGGCACCCATTGTGAGTGCGGGATAACACATTGAAGTGCCGAACTGAATTGTGAGGCGTTCAATGGGGTCTGTGTTGTCGCTGGTCCAAATCTGAGGTGAATAATAGAGTGTGCCGGGGTCAAAGCGTCCGCCGCCGCCCGAGCAGTTTTCTATAAGCATATCGGGGAAAGCTTTGTTAAGTCTTTCCATAACCTCATAGGTGCCGAGTACGAATCTGTGGAAAATTTCTTTCTGTCTTTCGGGAGGAAGAAGTACCGAGCCAACTTCGGTAAGGTTTCTGTTGAAATCCCATTTGAGATAATCAACATTATTTACCGAGAGCACCTTATACATTTCACCGAATATATAATCTCTTACATCCTGACGGCTGTAATCAAGCACATACTGATATCTTGCAATTGACTTTTCTCTTCCGGGAACGTGAAGACACCATTCGGGATGAGCGCGGTAGAGATTGCTGTCTCTTGAAATCATTTCAGGCTCATACCAGATACCGAATTTCATTCCGATACCGTTTATTCTGTCAATAAGCTGAGTGAGAGTGCCGCCAAGTTTTTCTTCATTTACCTGCCAGTCGCCCAGACCGCTTCGGTCTGAATTTCTGTCACCGAACCAGCCGTCATCCATAACAAGCATTTCCATTCCGAGTTCCTTTGCTTTCTTTGCAAAGGAGAAAATCTTTTCACCGTCGAAATCCATACCTGTTGCTTCCCAGTTATTAATGAGAAGAGGACGCTTTATATTTTTCCACTTGCCTCTGAAAAGATGCTTTCTGTAAAGTCTGTGGAAAATTCGGCTCATTTCGCCAAGACCCTTATCGGTATAAACCATAACTGCCTCGGGAGCATCGAAGCAATCGCCTGCCTCAAGATGCCAGCCAAAGCTTTCGGGATTTATACCCATAAGCACTCTGCTGCCGCCGTATTGGTCAACCTCAACCGAGAAATCAAAGTTACTGCTGTAAACAAGGTTAAAACCATATACAGAACCGTTATCTTCTGTTGCGCCCTTTTCCATAAGAGCAGCAAAGGGATTATGGCTGTGACCCGATGAACCTCTTTTGCTTGCAACAGACTGTCTGCCGTGAGAAAGAGCACGCTTTTCAAGGCTTCTTTCCTTGCCCCATCTGCCGTAAAGGCTGAGCATATCATAATCGTAATTGCTGAAATCAACTGCACAGCTGTATACTCTTTCAATATCAACAGCTTTTTCGGAATTGTTGATAACCTTAACTCTTCTTGTCATCGCTCCGAGCTTTTCAAAAACAGTGTAATAAAGCACTGCCTGAACACCTGTTACTTTATCCTCGGTTAAAATCTCAAGAGTTGTTGCATCGGAATCATCCTCTGCATAAAGTGCGGGAAGTCCTTCAATTCCGGGTTTTCCTGAATAAATTTTATGAGAAACATAGCGAACATCGGTTGATGTGTTTCCGTCGGCATTTCTTACTGAAAGAGCGGAAATTCTGAAATCGCCCGTTCCCTCGCAAGGATACTCCATAGGAGCCATATCAACGGTAAAAAGTCCGTCGGTAACATTTATATTCATCGGGCTGAACGATGCAAAATATCCTCTGTATTTAAGGGCGCTCACATTATTATCAGGAATTTTTGCGCCGTAATAAAGATGAACAAGATAGTTTTCCTGGTAAATTTCCATTATATAGCTTGAAGTTGCCGTATCAAGCTTAAAAATCTTTTTTTCGCTATCAAAAATTATAGGCATTTCAGTTCTCCTTAATAAGTTGATTTATTTTTTCTCTTGTGTTCAGGAGCCACTCCGCATTTCTCGGATAGCTTGTGAACTTAAGAGGTTGTTCTTTTTCAATAAGCTCAATAACCTTTTCTCTGCCGATTTTGCTTTCAAGAAGCTGCATCGCCATCATATCCTGGAAACCGTCATAGAAAACCTTAAGTCTTAAGCTTGCCAGAGCTTCTCTGTTTTCGCCGGGATAAACCATAAATGAGTCACCTGAAGGGAAGCTTCCGCCCGCATCTGTTATCTCATAAGGACTGATAGCTTTAACCGAATACTGAAGGTTATAAAAGTTATAACCCCATTGTAAAAAGCCTTTAACATCATAGCGATACAGCAAAGTGCCGAGCACTCTGTTGCGCATTGAAGGCATAGCCATAAATCTGTTGGGCAAATAATCGTGGTCTTGTCCGCAGCAATAATATGTCCAGAGTTCGGGCACATTGCCTGCAAAATCCTCTATATCAGCCTCGCAGGGAACTGGCAGTTTAACCGCGCCC
>JAZRTQ010000053.1:0-1733 GCA_045652165.1 Acutalibacteraceae bacterium
GTAAATCAACATATGTGTCGCTTCTCGGGCTTGGAAAGTCAAAAGAAACTGCTTTAAAGCTCACCGATGAAGCGAAAAAATCACTTGAAATATTTGGAAAAGACGGAGAATTTCTTCTTGAATTGGCAGACAGCCTTATTAACAGAAGAAACTGATTTGATATGGAAAATAAATTTGGAGGTGTAAATATTCTTCGGAATATAAAACACCCTTCGGATGTAAAAAAACTGAATGAAGAGCAGCTCAAAGAGCTTTGTGCTGAAATGAGAAGAGTGCTTGTTGATACAGTAGCATCAACGGGCGGGCATCTTGCATCCAATCTCGGCACCGTTGAGCTTGCTGTTGCACTTCATAAGTCGTTCAATTCACCCGAAGATAAGCTTGTGTGGGATGTTGGCCATCAGGCGTATGCTCACAAGCTTCTTACGGGAAGATTTGAGAATTTTTCAACCTTGCGAACCGAAAACGGAATCTCAGGCTTTGTTCGCCCCGATGAAAGCGAGCACGACAGTTTTTACGAAGGCCATGCAGGTGTTTCTGTTTCACAGGCGGCAGGTATTGCAGCGGCAAATGCCGTTAAGGGTTCAAAGAACTATGCTGTTGCAATAGTTGGTGACGGCTCGTTCGGCAACGGTATGATTTATGAAGCTTTGAATCACGCAGGTTCAACCCAGAACAGACTCATTGTTATTCTTAACGATAACGAAATGTCCATTTCAGAAAATGTGGGTTCAATGGCAAGATATCTTGCAAAGGTAAGAGCAAAGCCCGAATATTACAGATTCAAAGCGGGAACGGAAAAGGCACTCAATAAAATTCCCGTTGTGGGCAAATCTCTTTCAAACCATATATTCAAACTCAAAACAGCACTTAAAAATCTGATTTATTCAAGCTCATTTTTTGAAAATCTCGGATTTAAATATATCGGACCTATTGACGGTCACAATATCAGCCAGCTTTGCGAGGCAATGAACAGTGCAAAAATGGTTTCAAAACCCGTAACAATTCATATCAACACGCTTAAGGGCAGAGGATATGATTTTGCAGAAAGTTCACCCGAAAAATTTCACGGTGTATCAAAATTTGATGTCAATACGGGCGAGCCGTTGCAAAAAGCAGATTGCTATTCGGCTCATTTCGGTGAGGCAATATGTGAATTTGCATCAAAAGATAAGCGTATTTGTGCAATAACTGCCGCAATGGCACTCAATACGGGTCTTGAAGATTTCTCAAAACAATATCCAAAAAGATTTTACGATGTGGGTATTGCCGAGGGTCACGCGGTAACCTTTGCAAGCGGACTTGCCGCAGGCGGAATGCTGCCTGTTTTTGCGGTTTATTCAACATTCCTTCAAAGAGGTGTTGACCAGCTTATACACGACGGCGCACTTCAAAGAAAAAAATCGGTTATTGCGGTTGACAGAGCAGGTTTTGTCGGTGAAGACGGCGAAACCCATCAGGGAATTTTTGATGTTTCTTTGCTTCAGGGAATTCCGAATACAACGGTTTATTCTCCCGCAACCTATGCTCAGCTTCGTAAATCACTTTATAACGCATTCTACAAAGACGAAAACCTTGTGGTTATCAGATACCCCAGAGGCAGTATGCCCGAAGAAGGAAAGCTTGAAGAAGCGAGCGATGCGGATTTTGAAATCTGCACAAATTCCGATGCCGGAATTTCTTTGATAACCTACGGCAGAATATATTTCAATGCAATTTCTGCGGCGAAAAAG
>JAZRTQ010000054.1:0-5406 GCA_045652165.1 Acutalibacteraceae bacterium
CGATGTTATGCCTGCGGGCATAAGAAGAGTTGCCATCATCTCGGGAGTGTATTTTTCAACATATTTGGGAACTTCGGGGCGTGTGCCCACAAAAGTCATTGTACCTCTGAGCACGTCAATAAGCTGGCTGAATTCGTCGAGCTTATATTTTCTGATGAATCTGCCCGTTTTGGTTATTCTTGAATCACCGCCAACAGTCAGAAGTGAACCTTTGTCCGCATCCGTTACCATTGAACGGAATTTGAAAATGCGGAATTTCTCTCCGTATTGAGTAACTCTTGTCTGACGGTAAAAAACAGGGCCTTTTGAATCGAGCTTGATTGCGATTGCAAGAATGATAAACAAGGGGGAAAGAAGTGTTAAAAGAGTGAATGACACAACGATATCAAAAAGACGCTTGAGTACAAGCTGAAACTTCTTTTTGCAAAGCAAATCATAGTATTCTTTTACTTCAGGTATCTGCATTTCTTTGGGAAGATCATTCCATTTTCGCAGTATCATAGCTTTCTCCCTTAAATGTATTTTTTAACAACCTCTGAAAAGTTTTCACAGACGGTTTTTACATCGTCCTCTGAAAGTTTTGTATGCAGGGGAAGGGTGATTTCATTTCTGAAAAAGTTAAAAGCATTGGGAAAATCGGCAATATCAAAGCCGAGATTTTTATATGCCGTCATCATCGGCAGAGGCTTATAGTGAACGTTGCACGCAATTCCTCTTTCAGCCATTTCGGTTATGATATTGTTTCTTGTTTCTTCGGTTATATCGGGAATTCTTGTTATGTATAGATGACCCGATGAAGAATGGCTTTCACCGTAATGATTTAGATAAACAATTCCGAGTGAATCGCACATCTCATTATATTTACCAATGATTTCTTTTCTTCTCTCCATAAGTGCAGGGTATCTTTCAAGCTGTTTAAGACCGATGGCGGCGGTGATATCTGTCATATTGCACTTATACCACGGGCCTACAATGTCATATTCCCAAGCGCCTGCTTTGGTTTTTGCCAGGGCATCTTTTGACTGACCGTGAAGACTGTAAAGCATATATTGCTTATAAAGTTCTTCGTTGTCGATTCCGTCGATGGTTTTCCAGGTTGCCGCACCGCCCTCGGCAGTGGTAAGATTCTTCACGGCGTGGAATGAGAATGATGTGAAATCGGCAATCTGTCCTGCGATTTTGCCGTCTTTTGTTGCGCCTAATGCGTGTGCGCAGTCTGCACAAACGGCAATTCTGCCCATTGCGCGCTGGATATCATTTGAGGGATTGAAAAGATGCTTTTTGTTTTCAACGGCGGCATATATTCTCTTGTAGTCGCAGACGATGCCCGCAAGGTCAACGGGAATAATTGCCTTCGTTTTTTCGTTTATAGCTTTTTCCATAAGGTCATAATCCATCTCAAATGAATCGGGCTTGCTGTCGATGAATATAACCTTTGCACCAACGTGAATTGCCGCCGATGCGGAAGCCGTGTATGTATAGGCAGGAACAATAACCTCATCGCCTTCGCCGATGCCGAGCACACGCAGATTCAGTTCAAGTGCGGCAGTTGCCGAATTGAGGCAGGCAACCTTTTGTGTGCCGCAGTATTCTGCAAGTCTGCGTTCAAACTCCTTTGTTCTCGGACCTGTTGTTATCCAGCCTGAGCGGAGTGCTTCACAAACTTCACTTATTTCTGCCTCGGTTATATCGGGAGGGCTGAAAGGTATGTTTACCATGAATTAACCTCTTTCTTTATAGGTGGGAACCATTTCCCTTACCTTTTCGGTTATTGTTTCGCTGTTTTCATAAGCGGCAAGCATAAGCTCGTCGAGTTGTTTCTGGAATAAATCCGTATCAAATTTGATAGGGGAGCCGATGTGAATGAGTTTGTTTGCTGTTGTCTGCAAACCTTCTTCTTCCATAAGCTTTTCTTCATAGAGCTTTTCGCCTGGTCGGAGTCCCGTATATTCAATCTTGATATCAACATCAGGCTTGAGCCCTGAAAGTTTGATAAGATTTCGGGCGAGAGTATCGATTTTAACGGGGGAACCCATATCGAGAACGAAGATTTCTCCGCCTTTGGCATCTGCACCTGCAAGAAGCACGAGCGATACAGCCTCGGGAATTGTCATGAAATAACGGATGATTTCGGGATGTGTAACGGTAACGGGGCCGCCTTTTTCAATCTGACGCTTGAAAAGAGGAACAACCGAGCCGTTTGAACCAAGAACATTTCCGAATCGAACCGCAACAAACTCTGTTTTCACATTTTCGGGCACGGTGTCGTATGAAACAGAATCCTCTTCAAGGTGAGTGAACAAACGGGGGATTTCGTTCTGGCGGTTTTCTTTGATTTTTCTGTCGAATGACTGAATAACCATTTCGCAAAGGCGCTTGCTTGCACCCATTATGTTGGTAGGGTTAACTGCCTTATCGGTGCTGATAAGAACAAATCTGTCGCAATTATTCATCATTGCGGCATAAGCTGTTTTATATGTTCCCAGAACATTGTTTTTAATTGCTTCGCAGGGGCTGGTTTCCATCAGGGGCACGTGCTTATGAGCTGCCGCATGATAAACAATATCGGGCTTGAATTTTTGGAAAACATAATCAAGTCTTCTTGAATCGCGGACTGAACCGATAAGCACTTCGAGCTTCATTTCGGGATACTTATCTTTAAGTTCCTGCTGAATTGCATAAGCGTTATTTTCATAAATATCAAATATGATAAGACATTCGGGATTATGAGCCGCCACCTGACGGCAAAGCTCGCTTCCTATTGAGCCGCCGCCGCCCGTTACAAGAATTGTTTTATTCTTTATGAGGTCATAAACCTCTTTCATATCTGCACTGATGGGCTCTCTGCCAAGCAAATCTTCAACCGAAACATCTTTGAGCGCACCTGCGGTAATTCCGCTGTTTACAAACTGATAAAAATCGGGAAGTGTCTTGGTTTCACAGCCTGTTTCTTTACAGATGTTGACAATATCACGGATTGTTTCTTTTGAGGCACTCGGCATCGCAATATAGATTCTGTCGATATTGAACTTTTCAACGGAGTGAAGAATGTCATCGCGTCCGCCAACGATTCTTACACCGTCAAAGTATCTGTTCTGCTTATCGGGATTATCGTCAATCAGGCAAACAACCTTGTCGTGGTTAGATCTTGTTTTCTGAATATTTTCAAGAAGCATTCTGCCTGCATCGCCTGCACCGATTATCATAACTCTGTGATAGGTTTGAGGCCCCGTATCTGTTCCGAAAAGCTGGGGAACGGCGGTGAAGATTCTGTAAGAAAATCTTGAACCGAGGAGAAGAAGAAGCTGGAAGCAGGTGCCCCAAAGATAATAGGAAAGGGGCATTCTGCCGAAAACGAGAGTTATAAGCACAACGTGAGATGTTGAAGCGGCGATGCTTCCGAGAGCCGCTCTCATCAGTTCTCTTACGCTCACATATTCCCATATGCTGTGATACATACGGGCAAGATAGAAAATGATAAGGCTTATAACAGTGTAAACAGGAATAAAATAAACATAAGGATCAAGATATTTTGCGGGAATTTCTGTGAACACGCCGTCAAATCTTATCCATAAAGCGAGAAAATAGGAAATGTTGATTGCCATAACATCAAAAGCCATCAAGAAGATTGCCTTGATATGCCATGTTTCAATATGAAATTTTCTTTTACCTGAGAGGTTTTTCGATAACTTCAAATCAATCAATCCTTTTATTTTTTTGTTTCTGTATGCTTTGATTTTCTGTGGTGTCTCTTTTTCTTGCGCTTATGGTCTTCACCGTATCCGCCGTAACCGTAACCGTGCTTACCGTATCCGCCGTAACCGTAACCATAACCGTAACCGTACTTTCCGTAACCATAGCCGTAGCCATAACCGTAACCGTAATAGCCGTAGCCCGAGAAACCTTGAACTGTTCCGTTAAGAACGCAGCCGAGAATACGGATATCTGTTGACATAAGACCGTCAAGTGTATTTTTAACTCTGGAAATTCTTACCGCATCCTGGTATGTTACGAAAATAGCGGCATCAGAATACTGTGCAATGAAGAGGGCGTCGGAAATAAGTCCGCAGGGCGGAGTATCAACGAGAATATAATCATATGAATCTCTGAGGGATTCAAACATCTGCTTTATATTGCCTGATGTGAAATATCCGCTTCGTTCTTCGTCGGCAGGGGTGGGAATAAGAAGGTGAAGCTTATATTTTTCAAGATAAGCGATTTTATAAAGGTCGGTGACGGTTTCATATTCAATGGCTTCAATGTCAATTCCGAGAAGGGGAGCAACGCTGGGATGCCTGATGTCACCGTCAATAAGAAGAATGTTCTTGCTGTGGTCAGCAAGTGCAATGGCGAGGTTTGTTGCAATTGTTGTTTTGCCCTCACCCGGAACAGAGCTGGTTGTCATAATGATTTTTTCGTTTTCGTTAAGAGAAGAAACGAAAATGTTTCGGAGTACTCGGAAGGATTCGGGGAAACCGCTGCCGATATCGGGGTTTGTGAACAGAAGCGATTTATCACCCGGCATAGCTCTTTTCTTGAATGAAACCTGCGGGATAACTGCAAGTGAATCAAGGTTAAGCTGATTTTTGATGTCGGTTTTTGTTTTAACGGTTTTTCTCTGAAGAATATAGATGAATATAAACAGAAGTCCGAAGAACAGACCGACTACAGCACCTTTTGCAGCTTCGTTGAAATAGTTCACCGCATTTGAAGGTGAGGTTGCAACTACAGGCTGTTTGAGAATTTCAAATGTAATGTGGCCAACAACGTATTTTGCAACTGAGGGGTAATTTTCGAGCGCCGACATCAGCACATCATATGTCATCTGTGGATCTCTGCCCCTCGCTGTGAGGGTGAACATATTTGTTCCCGGAACTGCAGATGCGCTGACTCTTGCGGGCAGAGATGCAACACCGAGATCTTCGCACACAGCTTCTTGAAGCAGATTACAGTTCAGGATATAGGGGAATGTTGTTGAAAGCAAGGATGCTGTTGTTGAGTCGTAATAGAACGAGTAAACCGAAACACCTGTTATCGCACCGACTGCGTTCTGGGTGTTAACGGTAAGAGTTACGTTTGACTGATATTCGGGAATATAGTTAATTTTCTGATTAAGTGCGCTGTAGCTGCCGAACAACACGACAGCGGCAACGCAGACCCACCAGAATCTTTGCAGTGCTTTGATAATATCATTCAGATAAACCGTAACAAAAATATCTTTTATGTTTTCAGATGTCTGTTTGTTTTGTGTGGTCTGATTCATTTCAAATCTTTCTTTCAATATGTTTTTTTAGGAATCTTGCTGCTTGATTGCTTCTGCCATGCTGTCTTCGCTGACGGCATCGGGATTTTCGGTAACATCATGAACAGCATCTTCGTTTTCTTCCGGAATAGGTTCAATATCGT
>JAZRTQ010000055.1:0-25512 GCA_045652165.1 Acutalibacteraceae bacterium
ACTCCCGGCCACGCGGCTTTCACATCAATGAGAGCAAGAGGTGCGCAGGCTACCGATATTGCAATTCTCGTAGTTGCAGCTGATGACGGTATTATGCCCCAGACAATTGAGGCTATTAACCACGCTAAGGCGGCTGGTGTAAGCATAATTGTTGCTATCAACAAGATGGATAAACCCGGCGCAAACACTGACAAGATTATGCAGCAGCTCACAGAGCATGAGCTTCTCCCCGAGGAGTGGGGCGGCGATGTTATCTGTGTTCCCGTTTCTGCAAAGACAAGAATGAATATAGATAAGCTTCTTGAGTCCGTTCTTCTCGTTGCTGAGATGATGGAGCTTAAGGCTAATCCGAACAGAGCGGCTAAGGGTATCGTAATTGAGGCAAGACTTGATAAGGGCAGAGGCCCCGTTTCAACTCTTCTTGTTCAGAACGGTACTCTTCATTCAGGCGACATCATCGTTGCCGGTACATCAGTTGGCCGTGTAAGAGTTATGGTTGACGATAAGGGCAGAAAGGTTAACGAAGCAGGCCCCTCCGTTCCCGTTGAAATTATGGGTCTTGCAGAAGTTCCCCAGGCAGGCGACGGCTTTGACGCTGTTAATGATGAGCGTCTTGCAAGAGAGCTTGTTGAGCAGAGAAAGAACAAGGCTAAAGAAGAGCAGTTCAAGGAATTCCAGAAAGTTACTCTTGATAACCTCTTTGCTTCAATCAAAGACGGTGAACTCAAAGATCTTAATGTTATCATCAAGGCTGACGTTCAGGGTTCGGCAGAAGCAGTTAAGCAGAGCCTTGCAAAGCTTTCAAACGAAGAAGTTCGCGTTAAGGTTATCCACAGCGGTGTTGGCGCTATCAGCGAAAGCGACGTTATGCTTGCAAACGCATCAAACGCAATTATTGTTGGTTTCAACGTAAGACCCGATAACGTTGCCGCAGAGAACGCAGAGCGTGACGGCGTTGAAATCAGAACCTACAGAGTTATCTATGACTGCATCGAAGAAATTCAGGCTGCTATCAAGGGTATGCTTGCTCCGAAGTTCAGAGATGTTGATATCGGTAAGGCAGAGGTTCGTCAGGTTGTTAAGATTTCCTCAGTCGGCAATGTTGCAGGCTGCCATGTTATAAACGGTAAAGTATTGAGAAATGCTAAAGTAAGAGTTGTTCGCGACGGTATCGTTGTTGCCGAAGATGAAATGGCTTCACTCAAACGTTTCAAGGATGACGTTAAGGAAGTTGCATCAGGCTACGATTGCGGTATCGGTCTTAACAAATTTAACGATATTAAGGAAGGCGACATCTTTGAATTCTTCATTACCGAGGAATACAGAGAAGACTGATGAGGTGAATTACCGTGGCAGGATACAGAATAGACAGAGTATCGGAAGACATCAGAAGAGAAATCGCATCAATTATGCGTGAACTTAAGGACCCGAGAATTCAGGGTATGCTCACGGTTGTTAACGTTGAGGTAAGCTCCGATGCCTCCTTTGCAAAGGTTTATGTAAGTGCAATGGAAGGCATCGAAACCGCAAAGCTTGCGGTTAAGGGGCTCACAAGCGCAACCGGATATATCCGCCGTGAGGTTGGCAAACGCCTTCACCTTAGAAAAACTCCCGAGCTTAAGTTCGTTGCCGATGATTCAATTGAAAAAGGTATGAGCATAACCAAAATGCTTGGTGACATTACCGAATAAGGGGTTAATTGAATGAGAATCGACCTTTTGGAAACAGCAAAAATCTTAAAAGAGAATAACAAAATCCTTCTTTTGTGCCACGCCCATCCCGACGGCGACACCCTCGGCAGCGCAACCGCTCTTGCGGCGGCGTTGCAGGCAATGGGCAAATCCGTTCAGGTTAAATGCGGCGACCCTATTCCGAAGGATTTCGGATTTATGTTTGAGGAAATTAAGAGCGAAGAATTTGAGCCGGAGCTTATTGCGGCTATCGACATTGCAGATACAAAGCTCCTCGGCAAAGAATTCGAGGGCATCTACAGCTCAAAAATCGACCTTTGCATAGACCACCACAGCTCCAACATTATGTATGCCGATAAGGTCTGGCTTGAAGCGGAATCCGCTTCAACCGCTGAGATGGTTTATACTCTGCTCGAAGCCCTTGAAGCAGAAATCACTCCTCAGATCGCCTCGTGCCTTTTCACGGGCGTTTCAACAGATACGGGCTGTTTCCGATTTTCAAACACAACCGTAAGAACCTTTGAAATTGCATCAAAGCTCGCTTCTTTCGGCGCCGATACTTATAATATAATTCAGGTTTTCTTTGAAACCAAAACAAAAACCTTTGCCGCACTTGAAAGACTTGCTCTTGACAGTCTGAGAATGTATTGTTCTGATAAGTGTGCGGTAATCTGCGTAACGCAGGATATGTATAAAAAAAGCGGTTCAGACGAAAGCGAAGTTGACCGCCTTTCCAATCTGCCCAGACAGATTGAAGGCGTGCTTGTAGGTGTTACAATGCGCGAACTGAAAGACGGAAACTTCAAGGCTTCTGTCAGAACCCACGGCGATATAGATGCTTCCGCCATCTGCAAAAGACTCGGCGGCGGCGGACATATGGGAGCTGCAGGCTGCACTCTGGGCGGCACAAAGCAGCAGGCAATCAATACCCTACTCAAAGAAATCCAGGCAGAAATTGATTCATATACCATAAACTAAAAAAAGCACCCGTTTGGGTGCTTTTTTAATGCTCAATTTTTGTATATTTATTGTTTGCAACCGGCAAAATCTCTGCCGGAACAAAATGCAGTTCACGCAATCAAATCCACTGCAAACGATGCACCGTATGACAACACCGTTGCAACAAGCATAGAAATAACAAATCTGTTAATGAAAGGCTTGCTTCTTTTTGCTACTCTCGCCTCTTCTTTTGAATAATAAAAGAATTCTGTATTGCCCAATTCATCTTTCATTTCTTCACACGATGAGCAAAAAAGAGTTTCATTTCCTTTCAACCTTATTCCGCAATATTTACAAAACATAATGCACCATCCTTTATCAATATAATTTAATTCCCCCGCGGGCTATATTTGCCCTTTCATAATATAAGTGTATAAAAAACTGCTTTTTGTTGCAAAATAATTCAAAAAATTTTTTACAATAAACAAAAACGGAGAACTTGCAGGAGTTCTCCGTTTTTTGTCACCATGTTTTGCAGATAATTGCAATGGTTCCGAATGCGGCAAAAGCCAATATGCTTGCCGCAAGTGTTGCAAATGCCGATGATGCAATAAAAGTTACCATCTTTTTATTCCCCTTTGTTTTTGTCTTTCAATATATAAGTGCAGCAAAAGAGGAAAATTGTTGCATCAAAATAAAATATTTTTTATTCTTCCATCTGCTTGCCGAGAAATGAAGCGGCAATCTGCGCAAGCTTTGTTTCCGTCTGTGTGGGACAAGATCCGTTATCGTGCATAAGCATAACCAGTGCGCCCGAAACATCGCCGCCGCCAACAATCGGAAATGCAACTGCCGCGTTTTTGTCAACACCCTCGATAGGCTTAAGTCTTTCGCCGTCAACACAGCAAACAAAATTTTCTCTTCTTTCCATAAGCGATTCAAGGCTCTGACTCACTCTGCGGTCAAGAACTTCTTTTTTTGAAACTCCCGCGCAAGCAATAACACTGTCACGGTCTGTAACAACAACGGGAAGTCCCGTACCCCTGAAAAGAACCTCGGCATACTGCGATGTGATAGAAGATAACTCCCCTATGGGTGAATACTTTTTAAAAATAACTTCCCCGTCCGAATCCGTATAAATCTCCAACGGGTCGCCGTTACTGATAACATTGACACTGTAAACCTTGTCCGAGTGATTCCTGCTCACTTGGACTATTTCAGTTGATGCGATATCTACAGTGCCTGAATTAAAATTTGCGGCGTTCTCCGTTTTGGAAAAGTCCGTACATTTTAAAATGCTGTCAATGTCAGCTTTCAATTCTACCACAACACGGTCTTCATATACATATATCTTATCAACGATAAGCTCCAAATCCTCTTTATCAAGACATTCCTTATCGAGTATACTGTCGAAAATCTCAATGGCAGATTTGGCAACCTTGCTGACTCTGACAACCGTTTTTTCTTTCTCTCTTACGAGCACTATATGGTTTTGCAAACCCTTGATTTTATTTTGAGCTTCATCTATAAGCTCGTTAAAAGATTCCTCAATAACCTCTTCATTATCAGGGTTACGCAAAAGCTCACGGGTTTTTTGCTTTATATAGGAGTTAAGCTCGTTTTTGGCGGCTTCCAACTGTATTTCAAGAGCGTCAACTGTCTGACGGGAGCTTACAGCCGATTTCTTAAAGTCTTTAATGGATGACTCCAACTGCAATATCATCACCGCAGAGTTATCCCTGACCATTTGCAGATAACTTTTAATAATGGTATCAAGCAAATCTACTCTTATATGATGGCTTGTGCAAGCTTTGAGACCTCTTTTATGATATTCACCGCAACGGTATGCAGGTCTCGCATCGGTTTTGTTCATCGGAAACATCGGATTTCCGCAATCACCGCACAAAAGAAAGCCTGAATAAACGTTAGGGTTTTTCTTTACCCCTCTGTAATGATACCTCGTTCTTTTTTTCAAAGCTTCCTGAGTTAAGGCAAACGTGCGTTTATCGATTATCGCCTCGTGATGATTCTCAAAAAGAAGTTGATCACTTTCGTCAACCTTTTTAGCATCCCCGTTAATCTTGGTACGGGTAGATTTGCCCTGACGCAGAGTACCGATATAAAAATCGTTCTGCAAGATAGTTTGAACGGTTGCAATGCTCCACACGGTTTTGTGTTTATATTTGCAATCTTCACCGTTTGCTTCTTTTCTTGCCTTTCTGCTTGCGTGTGGGGTTAACGTCTGCATCTCTGTCAGATGATTTGCAATTTTCTTATATCCCCATCCTTGGTTATAAAGTTCAAATATCAGTCGGACAATATCCGCTTCCGCCTGCTCAACCTTAATCCTTTTGTTTTTAGATGAATTCAACGAATAACCGTAGGGTACGGCAGTTAACCAATTACCCTCTTCCTGACGGCGTTTAACAACCGATTTAACCTTTTTGGAGGTTTCGGTAACGGGAATTTCGTTCATAAGAAAACGAAACTGAATCTGTAACCAATCCTCATTGGTAGGGTAGTCTACGTTATCACCGATTGAAATGATTCTGAGCCCTGCATCACGCAAATCTTCAAGCTCAGCAAGACCTCTGCTGTTTCGGCGAGAAAAACGCGAGAAGTCTTTGACAATCAGGAGCTTATAGGTCCCGTTCATCAAAAGCCGTCGCATTTTCAGATAATTATCGCGTTGCTCAAAAGTATAACCGCTGCAGTCACGGTCAACGAAAAAATCAAGCTCGGCATCTTCAAAATATTTGCTTACGTAATCCTGTATGATTAGTTTCTGGTTTTCGATAGACGTATTATCTTTATCCAGCTCCACGTCAACAGAAATTCTGCAGTATCCTGCTATTTTCAAATTTTTATCTCCTAACTATTTTATTTATAACAACATTGTGACATAACAAGGGGGACGATACAACCGTTAATATATGGAAAACCGCACAAGCAATTACGCTTATGCGGTCAAGGTTGGAAAAAGATTTTATATTATCCTGCATTATCCATTGCCGTTTCTTCTTTTGCCGCCAATTCGCAACTGTGCCGAAGCAATCCTTCTATACTTTCTTTTAAATCACCGCCTCCCGATTGAAAGATTACGGGATAATAGTTTTTCTTTTTCCATTCCTTGCATTGCAGAGCAACCCAGTCTTTAGTCTCTTTGTTGTTTTTTTCTTCGTTTGTTAACCAAAACTCTACAATCTCCTTGTCCTCTTTGACAACTATTCTCAAATAACATCATCCCCCTGGTTTTTTGGTTACATTTCCATTTTTTGTAATAAAAAATTTTTTATTCACATTAGTCAAATGTTGTTAATTCTAATTTCAGAAATGTTGTATAACGAAAAAAGCGAACGGATAGCTATCCGCTCGCTTTATCTTCTTTAACCAATCGGTAAAACGTGTTAGGCTTTAAATTCAGTCTTCTCATTGCTTCTACTGCGGTTATATCACCGCGAACCCATTCAGAACACACTGTGTCCCATTCTGACGGCTTTTCTATACGGGGCCTACCGAACTTTACCCCGTTTTTCATCGCTATTGAAATCCCTTCTGTTTGCCTTTGTTTAATATTGTTGCGTTCGTTCTCCGCAACGTAGGCAAGAATCTGCAAAACGATGTCTGCGACAAACTGACTCGTCAGGTCGGGCTGTTTAGGACAAGCTGTGTTCAGAAGGGGCATATCGATAACGATAATCTGACATCCCAACTCTTTCGTTATTGACTGCCATTCTTTCAGTATTTCGGTGTAGTTTCTGCCGAGACGGTCAATGCTCTTCACAACCACGATATCACCTTTGCGAAGATTACTTTTCATTCTCTTGTATTCAGGGCGGTCAAAATCTTTGCCGCTTACTTTGTCGATATATAAATCTCTGTCATCAATGTCATAATGAGACAGCGCTTCAATCTGTCTCGCTTCATTCTGCTCTTTTGTCGATACCCTCACGTAACCGAATGTCTTGTAATTATCAATCATTTACATTCCTCCCTTTTAAAAAGTGACCCGATTGTACGGGCGATATTTGTAAAAGTCAAGACCGATTTTAAAATGTTTACAATCAGGCAACAGAAGTTATTGCAATATGAAAATCACCCCAAAATCATCACTTTTTGTGCCGTTTGTTTAACTACACTTTTTGAAATATAGGGATGATATAACCCACGTCTTATTTTCCACACGCGTAAATTTGAATCATCAAAAACCGTCTTGACTTTTTATTCCGATTGTTATAATCTGTCTTTAGGAGCATTTCTGTTATAACCGTTGGCGGTAGTCGCCTTCCGTTCACTGACAGGGATGCTTCTGTTTTTTTACATACCTATCCTGAGATAGTGGCCATACCTTGCAACAATAGGGATACCCCAGGCAAAAAGCCACAAGTAACGCAAACCTTATGGCTTTCTGCCAAAAGAGGTATTCGGGCTCTGAGCCCTATGGCTAATCTTGATTTGTCGTAATTTCTTACCAAGCTGAACGTAAATACCTCGCAGTTTGATTCAGCTGAAAAATAGGGCAGATACCCCTCCTCCTAAAAATTGTACTTTTTTTCAACCCCTGTTTTTCGGGAAGAATACCCTGACGCCATTCTAAATCGGAGAATTCTGAAAAACTGTACTTTTTTCGAAAAACAATATCTTTAATTTGCTTTAATTCACTCTGATTTCAACCATCTAAATGAACGTTAGGAATTTGTTGTTATCACCGTCTGCCAAGGCATCATTCTTACTCAAAGAAATCCTCGCTTACAAAGATATTTGATTTAGATTTTTTTCTTGCAACATCTCGTGCGCATCTAAGTGCCACGGCACGCCGAACCGTTCTTTCACTCACGCCATTCAGATAGGCTATCTGAGCCAGTGACATTTTCCGTTTGTTTCGGTCATATGTCCTATAGATTTTGTCATAGTTTTCTTTTCTGGGACGCCCTCCAAGAGCTCCGTTTTCACGGCATTTTTTATATCTGGCCTCAGATGAATCGATATTTTTTACAACGTTCATCATAATTGCAGTCACAATAGGGTTGGTTTTATCGTAGTCTCCTGTTGTACCGTAATCAATGATTGCATTCAGCAGTAGGTCTCTGTCTTTTTTTGTTGGCAACGAATCAATGCATTTCTTATAAGCAGGATAAAACACAAACGCCTTGTAGGGGCTATCTCCCAAAGATTTTAATCGTTTTTTGGCTGATAAATCGATGCTTTCAGAAATGTTTATCATAACAGCATTTACAATAGGGTCGCTTCTGTTATAATTGCCTGTTATACCGTAATCAACGATTGCATTCAATAATAGGTTTTTTATTTCTGTGGTTGTTATTAAATCAACATTCTCCTTATAGGAGGGAAGAAACAAAAAATTTTTACAAGGATTTGAATCCACGTATATCACTCCTTTAATTAATGAATCAATGTATTCATAAGCAAATCTTTCTCTCAAAGCGGTAAAGGTTTTTCGGCTTCGCCTCAAAACCTCGCTTGCGCTTTTTACCGCCTTGAGTTTAAGAATGTGCTTATGAACACAAAGAACAAAAAATAAATTTATTGCCTATTAGTTATTTCTTGTCTCGTTTGGTTTTGACTACTTCCACTTCTTTTTCTACGTATAAGTATAGTAAAGTAAGGTTCCCGTAGGGTCACGTCCCTTTAAAGGTTATGTCAGCCAAAACCTACAGATTTAATTTCCGGATTTCCTTCTTTCCTCTTCTTCTTTTTCCTTCCTTCTTTTTTCCCTATATTCTAAATTCTGTTGATGACGGACGTGAGCGTTATCGATGTTAGGAATTATAGAAAATAAAATAGCTTTAATCATAGGATCATCAGTTTTAACTTCTCCTTCTGTTCCGTATATCATGATAGCCCTTAAAAGCCTATTTCCGTCTTCTTCACTTAAAGCCTCTACGCTTTCACGCATGCTGCCAAAAAACATAAAACTATCATATTTAGGTGCGTCTATTTTAGGTGTGCCTGTTTTAGGCATATCTGTTTCTTCGTTTAAAACGACTCCATCTAAAAAATTATCCATTTTGAAAACCTCCGATAATTTGATTTTTATTTTGCAAATTTAAGCACAGTAAAACACAAGTATTTGATTATTGGTGTTGGTTTACAAAAGGGCCCATCCCTAATCCGTATCGAACAATAGGCTTCTTTTGACACCACTTCTTTTTTGATAACCTTTGTTATCTTTTCAAAACCACTGGTCTTCATTTATAACCACCTCCTTTCTCGGCTGGACAAGCTTCACTATATATATACGGGAAAAATCAGAAACTTGTCCCAAATTGCATCGCGACACGGTCTCCACTATATATATACGGGAAAATTCACAAACTCACTTTGGTTTTTCTTAGTGGCGTGATTTTCACTATATATTACGGGAAAATTTCAAAGGCTGATTTGTCGCCCAAACGAACAGCTCTACTTATATATACGGGAAAAATTAGAAACTTGTCCCAAATTGCATCGCGACACGGTCTCCACTATATATATACGGGAAAATTCACAAACTCACTTTGGTTTTTCTTAGTGGCGTGATTTTCACCATATATTACGGGAAGATTTCAAAGGCTGATTTGTCGCCCCAACAAATGGGTCTACTTATATATACGGGAAAAATCAGAAACTTGTCCTGAATTGCATCGCGACACGGCCTCCACTATATATATACGGGAAAATTCACAAACTCACTTTGGTTTTGCTCAGCGGTGTGATTTTCACTATATATTACGGGAAAATTTCAAAGGCTGATTTGTCGCCCAAACAAACAGCTCTACTTATATATACGGGAAAATTTCAAAATTCAAACCCAAAAAGACCGCCTCAGCTTTTGCCGAGACGGTCTTTTCAACATTCTGAAGTGAAAAACATATTGTTTTAAGCAGAAAAATACTGAGAACACAATATTTTTGCTGAAATCTATTGTGAAAATTATTTTTTTGTTATATACTTATTTTCGTAATACAAAATTAAGCTTTTGAATGAGGTGTATTATGGCTGCAAGTTATAAAAAATTATTCAAACTCCTTATTGACAGGGATATGAAGAAAAAAGAACTCGCTGAAAAAGCCGGCATCAGTATTGCTACCATTACCAAAATGGGCAAAGACGGCGCCGTCGTCTCCAGCGACGTCCTCGTAAAGATTTGCACAGCTCTTAACTGTACGATGGATGATATAGTTGAAATAATTCCTGAAAGATAATGTCCATTTTATAGGACAGATGTTATGAGATAATACTTTAAGAAATCAAGTATTAAACAGAGGTAAGAAAAATGGATAACAGAACTTTGACTTATATTAGTTTATTTAGCAGTGCCGGTGTTGGATGTTACGGCTTTAAAGAAGAAGGTTTTGAATGTATTGCTACCAACGAAATAATTGAACGACGCCTTGGCATTCAAAAGTCTAACAACAAGTGCAAATATGCGACAGGATATATCTGTGGCGACATTACAAAAGACGAAACAAAAAAACAATTATATGATGAAATTGACTTTTGGAAAAGAAAAGAAAAAATAAAGAAAGTGGATGTTGTAATTGCCACTCCTCCTTGTCAAGGTATGTCTGTCGCTAACCACAAGAAAACGGATAGCGAGATTGTTCGAAACTCTCTTGTTGTTGAATCAATAAAAATAATTAAGGACATTCGCCCGAACTTTTTTGTGTTTGAGAATGTCCCAGCTTTTATGAAAACGATTTGTACTGATATTGATGGTGTTGATAGAACTATAGCAGACGCTATTATGAATAATCTTGGTGCAGATTATTCATATACATATCGCATTATTAATTTTAAGAACTATGGAGCTTGTTCAAGTAGGACAAGAACAGTTGTTATTGGTGTAAGTAAAGAACTTGCCGATGAAATATCTCCTTTTGAAATCTATCCCAAATCTAAGCCTGAAAAAACATTGCGCCAAGTTATTGGTTCTATGAAAAAATTACGTGAGTTTGGCGAGATAGATTCTGACGATATTTTTCATGCCTTTAGAATTTATCCTGAACATATGCGTGAATGGATATCTGATTTAAAAGAGGGTGAGTCTGCTTTTGACAATGCAGACGAAAGAAAAAAACCACATCAGATTGTTAATGGAAAAATTGTTATTAACCAACAAAAAAATGGAGACAAATATCGCAGACAAATCTGGGACAAAGTTGGTCCTTGTGTGCATACAAGAAATGACCAATTAGCGAGCCAAAACACGATTCATCCAGAGGATGATAGAGTATTTAGTATTCGTGAGCTTATGAGAATGATGACTGTTCCTGATTCGTTTAAGTGGAGTGACGAATCTCTGGATTATTTGAACTCGTTGCCAACAGAGCAAAAAAGAGCCTATCTTAAACGTGAAGAAATAAAAATAAGACAATCTTTAGGAGAAGCTGTTCCAACAATCATTTTCAAAGAAATCGCAGCTAATATTAGTGCAGCATTGGATAGAACACCTATAAACAGTGCTGCAATTAACAAAATTGTCTCAAAATACAATTTTAAAAGTGCAGAAGAGATACTTGCATTTATTGAAGAAAACCCTTTAAACCTTTCCATCTCAGCTCTAAGTAGAATTGCAGAAATGTCAAATACCAGTAGAACAGACAATGCAGCATTCTACACAAACAAAGCTTTAATTACAGAAATGATTAAATCTTTGCCCGACATTGAGAAAGATGAAATAAGGATTCTTGAACCCTCCGTAGGCGTTGGCAATTTTGTTCCTTTAATTATAAAGCGATTTGAAGGAAAAAAACTAACTATCGATTTGGTTGATATTGACCCTAATAGTTTAAAAGTTGCAAAATCATTATTAGAAAAACACGGAATTCCAGACACGTGCCATATAAATTATATTGCAGATGATTTCTTGCTTCATAATTTTGATGATAGATATGATTTTATTATAGGAAATCCTCCTTTTTTCAAAATGAAGAGTAATGATCCGCTGTTGAAAAAATACCGTATTTCTGCCATAAACAAAGACACCACTAACATTTGCTCTTTTTTCTTAGATAAAGCAGTAGGCTTAGCGGATTATGTAGCTGTTGTTTTTCCGAAGTTTATTTTAAACACACCAGAATTTGCAGTGTCAAGAAATTATCTTTCACAGAAAAGAATGGATAGCATTATCGACTTTGGAGAAAAAGGTTTTCCTGGAGTTTTAATTGAAACAGTTGCATTGTTTATCAACACTCAAGCAAAACCTGGAAAAACCAAAGTTGTGTCCATTACACATAATTTTGATGTTTTGCAAAAGCAATCATATATTTTTGATACGCAGTTACCTTATTGGTTAATCTATAGAAATGATTTGTTTGATAATGTTTGTTGTAAAATGGATTTTGATTGTTTTACAGTTTTTAGAGACCGTCAGATTACAAACAACAACACATCAAGCAATGGTGACATTAGAGTTTTAAAGTCAAGGAATATAAGTGATGATGGCTCAGAGATTATCGATATAGATGGATACGACTCTTATATTACCCAAGCAGAAGCATTTGAATTGTCGGTGTTTGATTACTTGGAAAGAGACGACGTTTATATCACACCAAATATGACTTATAAACCAAGAGTAATGAAAAAACCCAAAGGACTATTAGTAAATGGTTCAGTCGCAATTCTAATTCCTAAAAGTAATATAACACTTTCGAAAGAACAGTGTTTATATTTTTCAAGTGAAGAATATAGAAAATTCTATCAAATTGCAAGAAACTATCAGACTCGTTCTCTGAATGTTGATGCTTGTTCTGTGTTTTTCTATGGAGTATTACGAAACGAATGCAAACCTGCTCCTATAACTGAGATTATTGGGTAATTTGGAGGTAAGCTGTTATGTTAACACAAGAAAATATTCAGTCTTTCTTGAATCAAAAAAATTATGATTTAAGAACAAGTGGAAACGGTCGCTGGATTGATCAAAAATGTGCTGCAGATGTTGTAACTGTTGTTGCGGACTGTATTATGAATTATGGTTTTGAACATAAGGGAGAGTTTTTTAAAACATCGGATATTTGGCACTATGACTATACTGTTGAGAATGTAGAGGCAATTTTTAGAAAGCCTGGCGTTGAACATATTGAGGCAAAACATGAATATGACAAGTTCTTTCAGCAGCCTATGGAAATGCTCGCATACGCAGGTGTACTAGCAAAAGAGAAAAGGGGCAGGGAAAACTACTATGCCATTGTGGACGAAAACGTTCTCGAATATATAGCATTACGTGAACGCAACGCGTTGTTTTTCTTAAGCACATATATTGAGCGAGTTCTTAGAGACAGTTGCATTTACCACCTTTTTGAAGATTTCTTCAATCTACAAACAAAGGATTCTTATACGGATATGAAGCAAGGATATTCAGATTTTATAATACAACATACAAAAATTAACGGTGTAGTAGAATGTAATCGAATATTCATAAAAGTTCTTAATCCCCTTGCTTATTATAAACATGCTTGTGGTACAGAAAGAGGACGAATGTCAGAGCAACCCATTACTTATGATATGCTGATGTATAATCGCAACAATTTTAGGGATATATATGCCAACAAGCCCAAAGGTATTACCAGAAAAGAGTATTCCGCTACTCATCCGACTGAAGTCAATGATGCGTATTACAGATATCAGTCAGCAAAAGCCAAAAGATTTTTACGACTCTTTAACGATCAAACAAGAGCTTCAAAAACAGAACATTTGGATGGTATTCATGTGAACGACAAAGCAATTCATATGCATCATATATTCCCGGAAGCTGAGTATCCTGAAATCTGTTTTTACTTAGAAAACATTATTGCTCTTACACCGACACAACACTTGGGGTATGCGCATCCCAACGGAAAAACATCTGAAATTAGCAATGCTTATCAACATTTATTACTTCTTTCAAAAGCTGACAGGATTCAGGAAAATCTGAACAGTGTGACTGTTGAACACATCTATGAATTTTCCAATTTGTTGTATGTGTTGAATGTTGGGTTCGATGATGACGATGTTCTTGAGATTGCCGATATGGACTTTGCGTCAGTTGTTAACACTATCAACATTCACTATGCTCCTGCAATTTAAGGAGGAATAATAATGATAAAATTATCTTATGGTACTCAAAAGCAGGTTTCGTTTGCTAATTTTAATGAATATTATTTTGCTTTAGGATTTTTAGCCAATTCCAATAATGCAGAACTCCGTTGGGAAAATAATGAAGAACAAGGTGCTTGGGGGAGTGAGGGGCGCATCCATTGCTTAGTCCCAGAAACCCGTTTCCCACAATTCTTTCGGTTTACAGCAGGTCGAGGAAATGTATATGCAAGAATAAATTGTAATGAGTATGTTGCAACTTTAGTAAGGGACCATAATTTCAAGTACAATTCAAAACGTCAAGATTTGGAAGAAATCATTAAAACAGTACCGCCAGAATATAGGCAATCTTTCCAAGAGGGCTATGGCAGACAAGTAAAATTTAATCCAGCTTATCAAAAAAACAAAGATATTAATCAATCAAGTGGTCTTTCTTCAAACGAGACTAACCCATCAACACCTAGTGTCAAAACGCAACCCAAACCTGAGCTAATTGATATTTGCGTGGGAGAAACGGTAGAGCACAAGATTTTCGGTACAGGTACTGTCTATGAGGTGGATGGAATATGGGTACGAGTAGAATTTGCCAAAGGGGTAAAAAAACCTTTTGCCAATCCCCAAAGCTTTAGTAGCGGATTCCTAAAAAAGATAAGCAAACAATATTATTAATAATCGCTCTAGCCCCCGAAAATTGAACGAAATATGCAAAAAATCAAGAAGTTTTTAGAAAATGAGATAAAAAAGATTTTGTTCAGTGTGCTAATTTAATTGCAGAAACTATTAGCAACAAAATTTAAAATAGGAGATAGCTTTATGAATAATATTACGGAAAAAATACCAATAGTTATGCATCCCAAAGCTTTCGCTGCTTTTGGTGCCGATTTGGTTACAAATGATGTGGTTGCTTTAATTGAGTTGGTAAAAAATGCCTACGATGCATTTGCTTATGATGTTTTGATAGAGTTTGCTGAAAATGAAAAAGGCAACCCGATATTAACAATTGCTGATAACGGATTAGGTATGACAAAAGATGTGATTGTTAATGCTTGGGCGGTAATAGCTACAAATAACAAAGTGCGAAACCCGTATGTCAAAAGAGATGGAAAAACACGAGCAGTATCAGGCAACAAAGGAATGGGAAGGTTTTCTGCCGCAAGACTTGGAAATAAATTATGTCTTATAACAAAAACCCAGTCTGAAGGATGCTATAAAATTAATTTGGACTGGAATATGTTTAATTCTGCGTCCTCTATATCAGAATGCAATTTTCTTCTAGAGAAGGTTCCAGATGACACTATAAAATCTGAATCAGGAACAATAATGACGATCTCTGAAATGAGCCATATGTGGGGTTATGATGACTTTTCTGATCTTCAAGAAGAATTGTCCAGAATTATTAATCCGTTTGGAAAAAATGAACGTTTTGCAATTACGCTGAAATGTAATGGAGAAGATAGTTGCATTGATATCCAGGTTCCCGAGTTTGTTAATTATCCCAAATACTTATTTAATGCTTCTGTTGATTCAAATGGCAACATTGAGTGGACATATTGTTTTTCTCCGTTAAAAAAAGGGTTGAATTTTAGCAATAGCGTTTCTGGTAATTTGTCATGGTCAGAGATATTGGAAGACCTGCAGAGCGAATTAAATAAAACATCACAAAAGCATTATAAAACGCTTTCTAATAAAACGCCTTCGTGCGGTCAGTTCAAGATGGAAATACGTGTATGGGACAGGGATACAGAATCGATTCAAGATATTACTGAACTTTATTCCATTAAACGCTCTGCGTATAAAAGTGCATTAAGAGCATACAAAGGATTAAGTGTATATAGAGACGGTGTTCTTGTATTACCAAAATCCGAAGCATCTAGAGACTGGATTGGTTTGGATTTACGTAGAGTCGGTCGTGTTGGTGATCGTATAAGTACTAATCAAATTATTGGAATTATTGAAATATCATCCTCAAACAACCCTAATATTAAAGATGCTACAGACAGAGAAAAACTTGTTGATACTGTTGAATATTTAGAGTTTACAACCATTATAAAAGCTGCCATTAAGTTGCTTGAAGGGTTACGAAAAAACGATAGAATTGAAACAGATAAAAATAGTGTTGAGGGAAGCAGAACATTAACAGACTTGCTTTCAAGTGTTAATTCAGAGGATTTATTAAGTGAAATTGAAGAAAAAGCAAAAAAAGGTTGTACTGTTGATGACTTGGTACAAATTGTAAAAGATTACAACACTGATACGCGAGAAAAAATCGACGATTTAAAGGGCAGGCTTGTATATTATGGACAAGTTGCGTCAATTGGTTCAATTTCAGGTTTCATAATTCATGAGATTAGGGGTAGAATGACGTCTGTAAAAAGATTTTTAGATTATACAGAAAAGGAATACTCTCCTTTTAACCCCAAATTACAAAAAAGCTATGATTATGCTGTGCTTTCCCATCAGCGAATGATCGATGTCTCAAATACTTTTGCGCCAATTTTCGACGCAGGATTACGTCAGCGAAAAAATTATTGCAACCTGTTACAGGAATTGGAAAATTGCATAGAACTTTTAGAGAAAAAAATTGTAGATAACAACTCAAAAATAACTATTGATTGTAAAGAAGAATATATCGTTAGTATGCATCGCGGAGAGCTTCAAACGGTTCTTATCAACATTATAGACAATGCTATTTATTGGACCACACAAAAAAACAAAAAAGATAACCGCCTAATCGAGATATCGGTTAAATCACTAGACACTAAACATTTAATTGTCGAAGTAAGCGATAATGGACCAGGAATCGAAGAAAAAGATGTAGGCCGAATATTCTCTCCTGGCGTTACAAAGAAAAAGTTTGGTGTAGGCATGGGGCTTGTTATTGTTACAGAACTGTTGAGCAAATATGATGCAGACATATCAGTTGTTATACCTGGAAGAATGGACGGTGGTGCTACATTCAAATTAGTATTGCCGGGAAAGGGAGAGTAAAATGAAAGTATTATTTATTGAAGATGACGAAAGTGCAATTCAGGGTATAAAGGATTATTGCGATGACCTAGAGTATTCGTATATCCATCCTCCATTTGATGATGCTCTTTCATATATAGATGATTATGATCCTGATATTTTAGTGTTAGATTTAAAAAACAATGATACAGATGGTTTTGAAGGATGTAAAATCTTAGATAAAGCTTGGGAACATAATTTCAGACCCACGTGTGTTTTCTCTGGCCAAATTGTTCAATCAACGGTAGAACAAGAAAAATATAGCTCACCACTTGTTAACTTTGTTAACAAAGGAGATGATACTCCTGTAAAAGAGTTCATTAGCAAAATAGCGCCATATATTGACTGTATCCGCGAAGTCCGCAGTGATACTCATAAAGCGATGAGAAAATCTTTTGACTTTTTCAGCATGGCTATTAACGATTCAATAACTGATTCTGGGGTTATTTCTTCACTGTGCGGAAATAGGATAAAAGCTTATTTTGATCATGAAATCTCTGGTAAAGATATGCCTATTTGGTCACAGTACATATATCCAATTATAAGCGATGATTTTTCTACAGGCGATATTATTAGACTGAAAAATCCTGCATCAGATGTAGATTATGAAAACAATTTTTTTGTTATTTTAAGTCAATCTTGTGATATGGCACATAAAAAAATTAAACATGTTTTATTGGCCAAGTGTTTCCCTATAGAAAGATTGTTAAAAGTCAATAAGGGAAACGGAAATTTCTACGAACGCTCTGCAGAAGAGTTAAAAGCCATTTTTAACACAGGATTCTTAAACCAATGGTTTCCTCTGCCAGGAATTGAAAATGTTATGCCAAATGTAGCGGTTAATTTAAAAAATTTATCCCTGGTTAAATTAGAAGATTTACCAAGAAAATATGATAAAAAACTATCTTTAAGTAGCCCGTACAAGGAAAGGTTAATATGGGCGTATATGCAAACAGCATGTAGGCCTGGAGTTCCTGACCTTGATATAGAAAAATGGTGTGATTATCTCATGTCACCCGAAGGAGAAGAAGTTGCTGCTTTGGAAGAAAACAAAGAAGAAACACCAAACCCTAAAGAAGAGGTAAAAGTAGCATGTACAGCATAGATTTTTTTTGTGGTGGTGGTGGAATGACCCGTGGTCTTATAGATGCTGGCATTCAAGTTCTCGCAGGTATAGATTCCAACCCGGATTGTCGTGAAACATACGAGACAAACAACCACAACGAATATCTTCAATGTGATATTTGCGAGCTTACACCAGAACATTTAACTGAGTTGTTTCCTCAACTAAATGAACCTGATGAACTGATGTTGGTAGGATGTGCTCCTTGTCAGCCTTTCAGTTTGTTAAGGAGAGAAGAGTTTGATGAAAACGGTAATCCCATCCCTCATAAATCAGTTAATTTACTTGCGGAGTTTGGAAGATTTGTGAAAACAATTAATCCAGCTCATGTAATGGTTGAAAATGTTCCTGGACTTAAAGGTAAAGGCTCTGATGTTCTTGATAATTTCAAGAGAATGCTAGAAAGAGAAGGATATCAATGGGACGAAAAGGCACTTTATGCTAAAGATTATGGAGTTCCTCAAAACAGAAGAAGATATGTACTTATTGCCTCAAGGCTGTTTGAGCCTAAGATACCTGTGGCAACGCACGGCAATAAACCTGATTTGTTGCCTTACCAAACAGTACGACAAGCTATTCAAAACTATCCTGCAATTTCTGCTGGAGAAGTTCACGAAAACATTCCCAATCATCGTTGTGCAAATTTAAGCGAATTGTTGTTAAAACGAATAAAAGCCACACCGCACGACGGTGGAAGTCGAACTGATTGGCCCGAAGATTTAGTGCTTAATTGTCATAAAAGTTTTAAAGGTCATACTGATGTTTACGGAAGAATGAAATGGGACGAGCCTTCTCCAACATTGACGGTAAAGTGTTTTAGTTTGTCTAACGGTCGTTTTGGACACCCTGAACAGAACAGAGCTATATCGTTACGAGAAGCGGCAGCTTTACAAACATTTCCTGATGATTATATCTTCCACGGAAGTGTTCAAGAAATAGGCAGACAGATAGGCAATGCAGTTCCTGTTTTGTTAGCTAGAATAATGGGAGAGTATGTGTTAAGGGAACATAACTTGTATTTAAATAATAATCAAAATGCTTGACAGGAGATGATTATTTCTGGAAAAGGAACGTAAATTCAGTTTTAAAAAATACTGGGGACCAGACGAGTTGCTTCCGCATGTCACATTCACTAGAAACGGCGAACATTTTTGTGTTTATTGTGGAGAAAAATCCGATACCAGAGAACACTCACCTTCAAAAGTTTTCCTTGAAAAGCCATACCCAGAAGATTTACCTGTTTTGCCTGCGTGTCGCAAATGTAATAACGGTTTTTCCGACGATGAATTGTACACAGAAATTTATATTGATTCATTGAAATATTTGTCTGGTTATAGCCAAAATTTAAGAGAACAAAATCTGGAAAGAATCAAAAAGAATTCAGCGTTTTTAGATGCACAATCAGACTTATCCAAATATTACAACGGAGAAAAAATATCAATAAATCAAAAAATAGAAAGAATTCTAACTAAGCTTGCAATTTGTCATATGGTTTACGAGTTAAGTGAAGGTTATGGTACCGACAATTGCCAAACGCATCCCAAGCTCATATCGTATTCTTTCCTGTTTGATATGTCAAAAACAGAAATTGATAACTTTGATGGGTTTGTTTTTATGGATAATAAAAAATTGCCCATAATTGGTTCAAGAGTATTTGATAAAATTTATGTATTAGAACCTGTATTGAATTGTTGGGATGGAAGCGAAACAAAAAAGCTTCAAATACCTATAATGAACTGGACCGACATACAAGAGCATAATTACAAATATATTTCCTGGTTAGAGAATGATGATACTTTCCGAGTAAAGATTGTTATTCATGACTTTTTGTTTGCTGAAATTGTTTTTGATCAAAATCATTGAATAAGTAATTTCATATTACGACAGCTTTATTCCCCTCCATATAATAACATCTGATTTACTATTATCTGTTTGTTGCGATGTTTTGATTTGTGAGGGGAAAACATTTTTAAATTTAAGGACAAATAAAATGATAAAAGAAATCATTCATGACTCGATTTTGCTTACAAGGAAATCGGAGGTCGCAACAAAAGAAAGTTTGCAGGTGGCACAGGATTTGCTTGATACACTTGTTGCCCATAAAGACGGTTGTGTCGGTATGGCGGCAAACATGATTGGTGTGTACAAACGCATTATAGCATTTGACAACGATGGCACATATATGGTTATGTTCAACCCCGAAATCATAAAAAAATCAGGTCCCTACGATGCAGAAGAAGGTTGTCTTTCTCTGCTCGGAGGTCCCCGAAAGTGCAAGCGTTATCAGACAATAAAGGTGCAATGGCAGACGGCTGAATTTCATGCCCGAATTAAAACTTTCATAGGTTTCCCTGCACATATAATTCAGCATGAAGTTGACCATTGTGACGGAGTGTTAATTTAAATGAATAATGGCAAAATATTCGATTCATTTTACAAGTTTTTCAACTAAAAAACAAATGTGTTGGTTGTTGCGTATAACACATATAAACATATTCCAATAATCAACAACCTAATTGATGGAGGGTTATTTATGGCACGCAATTTTATATCTATAGGAAAAGATATTGCTCTTACTGGTTTTTTTTCTGAGTATTTGCCGCCGTGCTTTTCTTTGAGTGAAAAGGTTTTAAATTTTCCACCACCCAATGATTGCGATATTATTAAACCGATAAGTTTTACAATGAGTCGATACAATGGAAATGATGCACGAAGGACCATTTTCATACCGGAAATTGGCTCTTATTTAAGTGCGCATATATTCATGTCAGAAAACAATATTTATAAAGAATTGATACAATTTACAGAGTCGGAAGACTATTCGTTTTCTCCTATTTTAGGTGCTGACAGAAGTATTATGAGACATGAGCAATCATATGGAGAGATAGGAGATGATGTTCCAACATCAGAATATATACATAATATCAGCAAGAAGTTAATATGTGCATCGGGAGCAAAGAAAATTTTAAGACTTGATATATCAAATTGTTTTTCTAGCTTTTATATGCATATGATTCCTGCAATAATATTGGGAGCGAATAATGCTGAAATAGAATACAATAAAGCAATAAAGAAAAAACAAGATCCTTCCGTCATAGTAGATTCACGTTATATATTGTATAATAATTTGGATGCAATTATCAGAAAACAAAATCTTAATAGAACTAATGGACTACTTCCAGGCATTTTATCATCAAAATTAATAGCAGAAGCTATATTGACTCGAATCGACAAAGAACTTGCTGAATATGATATTAAATTTGTTAGATATGTTGACGACTATGAAGTGTTTTTATATGAAAACAATGAAGATTCAATTATAAGTATATTTACAGATGTTTTAAAAAAATATGGATTCTCTCTAAATTTTGAAAAAATACAAGTTTTGGAATTTCCATTTTATATAGCTGAAAATTTTGAAAAAATCATTCATAAAAAATTTGAAGAAACAATAACATATTCAGATTTAATTGAATTATTTAATAGATTTTTTGTTTTAGAGTATAATGGAGCAAAGGGTGCAATAAGATATCTTTTAAAAACATGTGAGAAATATAATGTTAGGGTTGACGATCCCACACTATATAAATCATACTTGATTACGATAATGGCTAATGACCCACGTTCGTTGACTAAATCCTGTGCAATTTTGATAAACAATAAAGAAAAATATCCAATCTCTTCAAGTGACAAACTGAGAATTATCGATTTGTTAAAAAAACACATTAAAAACAAGAATGATCTAGAAATAATATGGTTGTTGTATTTGTTAATAGAAACAAATAATTTTGATGATGAAAATGATATTGTGAATGATATTGTTTCTGAAGCTTCCGAATTAGCAATAACGATTTTATTGAGAAAAGATTATTTAAACGATAGTATTTTAAACATAGTAATAGAAAAAGCTAATACTTGGATATTATTATATGAACTTTATCAAAAGAACTGTATTGACGAATCAACATTTGTTTCTCGTTTAAACTTAGATAAAAACAAAAATATGTATAATAAATTTAAAATAAAAAATATTCATTTTGTATATTAAGTTGTTTTATGATGCCTGGGGTTCTTAATTTGCGTTATTGTAAAAGCAATAATAAATAATAACACATATATATGCACCTACATCAATGATTGCGTATATTGCATTTTTGATTTAATTCAGTTATTACTTTATCTTGTTTTTTAGAAAGCTCTTTAAACTCCCATGCACCTCCGAAATTGCGGGTAACATAGGTTACGACGATGTCGGATTTATTGAGCATCCATTTATTGCGGTAGTTGATAGCGAAGCGACGGGGGATGGTTTCTATTCCTTCGGGGAGAATTGAATGCTCGTCGGGTTCAGCATTCTTGTTTGGCATATAGGCAAGAACAACGTAATATTTTATCGGATAAGTCTTTGACAAATCCTCAAGCTGACGGCGTACCATAGCATCGAAATTGCCGTGGTTGCCGACATAAAACACAGTTGCATTTTTATTTTCAATAAGGTCTATCAGAGTCAGCCGCAAGGCTGACTCTGTTTCTTTGGGGGTATCTCTGTGACCGAAGAAGGTTACTGTTGCCATAATATCACTCCAAAACTATTTACCCGATTACGGGTAAATATATTTTAAGAGGAATATATTGCGAAAGTCAACCCGTATTCGGGTAATTAGTTTAAAAATCAAGGCTATCATAATAATAACCCATAAATGGGTAATTGTTATGGTGAGGTGCTTAAGATGGATTACTCTGAAATCTATGTAAAGCGTATCCGCAGTCTTTGCAAACAGAGAGGAATTGCAATAAACAAGCTTGCAACAATGAGCGATGTGAAGCAGTCCACACTTGATAATATTGTAAGAGGATTAACAAAGAATCCGAGAGTTAAAACGCTCCATAAACTTGCTATTGCATTCAATATGACTTTGGCAGAGTTTCTTGATTTTGATGAACTGAATGATTACTCGTTTGATGACGATGACGAAGATTAAAGAGCAGACCAACGGTCTGCTCTTGTTATTTATTTTGCTTACGTTATACTAAAAACACAAACGGCTAGCAGGTACTTTGCTTTGTGGTAGGGAACATATTAGATAAGGGAGGAATAATTTTATGAATACATACGAATACGAAAAAAGACTCGAAATCCTGTTTGGGGAATGGAAAGCTGTTCAAGCAGAGGAAACAGATGAATCTTATGCAAAATATGGCGCCCCAAATGTTTCAAAACATTCGTTTATTTATGACGGCGTAGTTTGTTATGAAGAGTTCAAAAAGGAACCCCAAAAAATTCTTTTCATATCTAAAGAATCGAATTATGGTGGAGCCAACACTGACTATGAGTTTTGTGCTTCAGGTGTTGATTTTTGGCTGAGGAATGTTTATTCAGGTGCTTGTTCAGAAACTATGTTTTCACAAAGATTGTCTTTACTTGCAAACGCTATTATAAATGAAGATTTCTGTAACGTTAATAAATGTCATAGGGTATTGGGCAAAGTTGGATTTATAAATCTTAATAAACGAGGCGGTTATTCAAAAAGCTATTGGAAAACAATTCGTGAATATACTCGTATTTACGGAGATTTTGTTTCTCGTGAAATTGAAGAAATCAATCCAACGTTGATAGTTTGTTGCGGAAAATGGCTTAAATATTATCTAGAGAAGTTTGTTCCTAATGCTGAAAGATATAAAATAATAGAAGTTTATCATCCTAGCTTTTATATAAAGAGCGACTTGGAACATCTTAAAAAGCTTGAGGAAGAACTAAATAAAATCAAAGATTAATTACATCCATGTCTATTTATGATGTATAAAAGGTGGTCTGTTATGTTAACTAAGCCAAGAATTGTAAGAACTTTTCATTCCGATATCAAATCCTGCAAGGATTATTATCTTAGCGACAGAGATATGTGTATAATATGCTGTGACGAAAAATTTGGTTTGGCTGAAAAACTTGGTAACGGAAGACTCGATATTCTGATTGATTGCCAGTATGACTATATTGATCCGTTTTGTTACGGGTATTGTTATTCAAATGCAGTCGGAGTGGTGCTTAACGGAAAATGGGGGTTGTATGTGTTTAAATATACCGTCAACTACAAAAGCAGAAAAATTGATTGCGTACAGATTTCAGAATGCGAGTTTGATAATATAAATGTCGGCAAAAATTCAGAAATATTTGTATTGAACAAAAAAGATTCGTGCCGATATTACAATTTGAACACCAACAGTTTATCTGAAAAATGTGAAGGTATTCTTTTTGAAGATAAGGATTGTCTGGGCTGTTATGCAGAAAATATAACAAGATGGGTTGACGATTATACAGACACCATAATATATTCAACTGAATCCCTGACATTCCCTGAAATATTATCAAGAGATGTTTATCTTTTCGCTGAATATGATTTTGATGGTGAAAACCTGATTTATTCCAACATCAATTCGAATTTGGTTTTCTTTAACCGAAATCTCCGAGTGTCGTATGTCATTGAAGATATCCGCAATCTTACAGTTACAAGAAATGGGTTTGAGAGTTTTGAGGAAAACATCGTTTTTCTGTTCGGAAAAGACGACAAGAAATACATTATTACGGTAAACAACGATGAATGGAATATAGAGGACATAAAAGAGATTTCAAAAGAAGTTGAGTATATGTAAAATCTGGTAAAATATGCAAAATTCAATAAAGTCAGTGTTTTTAGGTGATTATATTTTTCGACAAATAAGATTCATCTAAATTTTTGCAACCTTCGAAGGAACCGGGATAAATGGAAGTTTCAGAATTTAAAATTTCGACATCGCTCAGGTTAGGACAATTATAAAAAGCTCGCCATCCTATCGTTGTTGCCGATTCAGGAAAATGAATTTCTTTAAGTGTCTTACTGTGACAAAGCAACTCCTGACCAAACAGGAGAGTGCCTTCCTCAAAGAAGAGGTTTTCAATATGTTTGCAATATTCAAAGCATCTGTCGTCAATCATATCAAACTCACCTGAAATATGTACGTCTGATTTCTTCGTCAGATACTTTACGGCAATATAAAACTCCATAGTTTGTCTTGTAACAACAACGTCGGCACCTGACTGCTCAAATGCTTCAAGAACGGCATATCCCAAAGCAAGATTTTTACGATAATTTTCAACACTTTCAATTTCTTGGGCTTCGTCAATTTCTTTAAGCTCAACCAGAAGTTCTTCATAAACTTTAGGAGCAACTTTCTTTATGTACTCCAACCCAGAGTCCATATCATAAATTTCAAATATGTTTTCCATCATATCACCTCATTATTAATATAGCTTATTTAATGTCCGATAAAAATCGCTTAAAAACAGAGCCGTCCGACACAGCAACGTATCGGACGGTAAATTTTTTGTTTAATTGTCAAAAAATGCAATACAATTGTGAAAAGTGCAAATAATAATATAAAAATCTGCAAAAGTAAAAGGCTATGCGATATGTTCAACTGCCGTCAGGCTTTAAATCCCAACGTTTTTCAAGCTCAAGCATTGCTGCACAACAGGAATCAAACTGTGTCCATGTTGTCAATAACGGGTCGCCTTCGCGGATACGCATGGTGCGGCGAATTTCTTTAGGGATAACCACCCTTCCCAAATCATCAATTCTTCTGACAATACCTGTGGCTTTCATTTTATATCTTTCTCCTTATATTTTGGTTGCCCTGTTATTG
>JAZRTQ010000056.1:0-2993 GCA_045652165.1 Acutalibacteraceae bacterium
GAAATGATTCCTGAAACTCATGCTCACGGAAACGAGCGCGGAGCAACCTATGCAATACTTGCGGGTTTTTGCCTTATGCTGGCAACAGATATGCTTTTAGGATAAAAAAACGCGCGTTTTTTCATTAAATTTAATAAAATGTTTAAAAATAACTATTCCCTTTTTTGAAACGGTGTGTTATAATCCGATTATAAATCCCCAAAAAGGGAAAATAAAACGGAGGATAAAGAAATGACTTCAAAAAGAATTATTGCTATGCTCATGGCTATGCTTATGCTTTTCTCAGGTATGGCTGTCAGCGCAAGCGCAAACACAGGCGACTCAACTTCAGGCACTGTAACAGCAGCTCCCACATTCACAAAGATTACACTCAATGCAACAAACTGCAAGGTTAATGTTGACGAAAGCAACAACGTTCAGGTTCTTGTTGACGGCGCAAAAATAACTATCGGCGAAACAGATTACGAAGTTATTTTCACTGCAACACAGAAGGATGATACAACAAAGACTCTTCGCAGACTTGTTGATCCCGAAACAAACCAGAGCGTTTTCTCAAATCCTATAACAGGCAAAACATACACCATTCAGGGCTATATCACAGTTGACGAAACCGATTATGTTGCATCAACCTCTTTTGATGTTGAGGTTCTTCAGTCACAGAGTGCTCCCGCATCACCCGTTCCTCTTAAGCGCACTTCAACAAGCATCACTATCAAGGCTGTTGCAAACTGCGAATATAAGATCAATGACGGCGAGTGGGTTGCAACAACAACATTTGAAAACCTTGATCCTGAAACAAGCTATACAATTTTTGCAAGATATAAGTATGTTGCAGGAAAATACTATGCAAGCGAGCCCTCATTCATAACAATTAACACTCTCAAAGCATCAAAGGGCACTGCTGCAACTCCCGTTCTTAAAGATAAGACCAACAACTCAATTTCTGTTGTTGTTGAAGAAGGCGCAGAATACTCAATTGATAAGGGCGCAACATGGAATAAAACAGGTATTTTCACCGACCTTAAATCAAACAGCAAATACAACATCGTTGCAAGATATATTTATGATGCAAACGTTGAAGATGCAAGCCCCTTAAGCGCTGCTCTTACCGTTGTTACAAACTCAAAGGCAAACGACCTCGCTTCAAAAGGCGCTTGCAAATTTGAAGTTACAACAGAAGGCAACCTTTATGCAAAGCGTTCATTCAGCTTCAAGGTTACAGGCGACGCTCCCAAGGATTACGGCTCAGTTCAGTACGGCGACACCAGACTCATTCCCGTTACATACACAGTAAGAATGAACGGCGCTGCTCTTGAAAAAGACGTTGCATTCACTGCTGATAACAAAGCAAACGTTAAGACCGGTATTGCAACTCCCACCGAAAAGGGCAAGGTTGAAATCGAAGTTACATACCGCACAGAAGAATACAACGGCACAGACTGGGTAAACACAAACGATGATAAGGTTGCTTCTTACGAAGTATCTGTAGGAACAGAATACAATGCAATCAGAGAATTCTTTGTAAAGATTGCAAACTTCTTCCTCAACACTCTTCCCAATCTTATTCTCGGCTTTATGGGTTCATCAAAATAATAATTTTTAAAGGCTTCTGAAAAGAAGCCTTTATTTTTTTATGAGTGTTTTTCCTCTTCACGGCGAATAAAAGGTAATGTTTACCTTTTTGTAACCTTTTATTAATTGCTTTTTTGCAGATGAAATGGTATACTGTATTTATAAAAATTCAGACAGGAGTTTCAGATGAATACCGAGAAAAAGCTTTCGTTTGCAGATAAACTGCGGATTTTTCTTGAAGATGCCGAATTGCCGCAGGCTCTGCTTTTAAGAATACTGACATCCTATTTTGCCGTATCGGTTGCGGTGTCTTTTGTTATTGCATCAAAAGGACTCAAGCCCATTGCAAACTGGAGAGAATATATCGCCGCAGTGCCGTTTATTGATGTTTTTCTGATTTTTGTTTCCGTATTCATTGCGTTAACTGTTATTTGCGCAATTCTTCCAAAGCATCTTCGCAATTTCGAACCGATTTCCGCGATAGTTTCCGTGGTATGTTTTGATTTATGCCTGTTGCTCGGTACAGATAATTTTTATCTTACGGCAGGAACAATGCTTGTTTCTCTTGTTGTTATCGCTTACGCTCTCAACAGACTCAGTTTTACGCAAGAACAGCCGAAAAAACAGCCGGGCATTCTTTGTGAATCGGTAATAATCGGCTTTGCCGTTGCAATGACAGTGTTTATTTCAATCGGCACAATCTGCCATCACAGACTTTTCTATACAGGCACCCACGATTTCGGTCTGTTCGTTCAGATGTTTCATTCGCTTGCGGAAGATTTCACCGCGGTAACAAGCTGTGAAAGAGACACCTTTATGTCTCATTTTGCAATTCATTCATCTTATATTTTCTATCTGCTTGTTCCGTTTTTCAAGCTTTTCCCCTATGAAGAAACTCTTCTTATTGCCCAGGCGGTGCTCGCAATGGGCGGCGTTATCCCTCTTATTCTTATTGCCAAAAAACGCAATTTCAGCGGGGCGGCATTAATCGGAATCGGTGCCGCATATGCTTTCAGCGTATCTTTAATTGCTCCCTGCTTTTATGATTTTCACGAAAACGCATTTTTGCCAACCCTGCTTATGTGGACTCTTTGGGCGGTTGACACAAAGAAAACTGCGGCTTTCTATATTTTCTCTGCGCTGGTATGCATAGTTAAAGAAGATGCTCCCCTCTATATAATAGCAATAGGTATGTATTTCTTCTTTGAAAATAAGGGGAGCCTCAAGCGAATTCACGGAATAATTTCCTCTGCCCTCAGCGGAGCATATATGATATTCATAACAAAATGGCTCACCGAAAACGGTGACGGAAAAATGATGACTTCATCGCGCTTCGGGCATCTTATGATTGACACGGAGGGCGGAATACTCGATGTTGTTATCAGCGCATTTTCAAACCCCGGTTATCTTCTCAGCCAATT
>JAZRTQ010000057.1:0-22873 GCA_045652165.1 Acutalibacteraceae bacterium
GTTTTCACCTCGGATATGAGTGCGGATGTTGATGTTTATTCGTTTGCTTTTGTAAAGCTCATCAATAAGCCCGCGGGCTACGGTTCGGGTCATCTTCTTCTTGCCGATTTCGACAAAAACGAATTCTATAAGAATGATAAGATATATTCCGAAATCTATAATTTCAACATTGCAAACGGCAGTGCATCAACCTATGTTTCAAACAACACCCGCCTTATTGATATGAACGGCGCTTTCAGAAACGACTGGACAATGCTCACCGATGATTTCATTGCAAATCTCGGCAATGCGAATTATTTTATTTCTTCAAGATACTACACGGGTGAAGAGCGCGGAGAGAGAGCTGATATAATGGTGCTTTCCGATGCTTACAGACCCAAGGTTGCCGTTGAAGATATTCTCGGTTTGTGGTTTGTTAACGATGCAAACGGAATGCATTATCTTAAGAAAACCGCAAACGGATTTAAGAATGTTGTGAGCGTAAACGGCGAAGAAAAAGTTCTTGCCGAGTTTGAGGGCGATTATTTTGCCGGTTATCTTCAGGCGGGCAAGTGGCTCATAAACAAAAAGAGCCTTGTATTGACCGACCTTCTGACCGGTTCAACCAAGACTCTTAAAGATATTAACATTTCATCTGCCGACAGCTTTTCGGTAAGCCCCGACGGCAACAAGCTTGTTTTTGCCTCAAACGGAGAAACCAACGCAAACGGAACACCCGTTCAGCAGCTTGTTTACTGCACAGCCGACGGCTCAAAGGCACCCGAAAGCTACACAGAACCCATGCTCTTTGCAGAAAGCTGCGATTTCGTCTGGGTTGGCAATGACGGAGCAATGAGCGTTCGTCCCCTTAAGGCAGACGGCTCTGTTGCAGGTTCGCTGATTTATTTCTATTAAACGTTTTCCGAGTTAAGATTAACGCAGATTGATTCACGCTCGGTTTTAAGCTGAGTATACTTGACACCTGCGGCGTCAAACATTCTTTTTGATGCACGAACGCCAACGGTGTCGGCATATTTATCCGAAAGATAAATAACCTCTTTTATGCCGCTCTGGATAATTGCTTTTGCGCATTCGTTGCAGGGGAAAAGAGCAACATAGATTTTGCAGCCCTCAAGGCTTGAACCGCCGTTATTGAGAATGGCGTTAAGCTCTGCGTGGCAAACATAGGGATATTTGGTTTCGTATTCGTCACCGCTTCTGTCCCAGGGGAAGCAGTCATCGCTGCAACCGAGAGGGAAGCCGTTATAGCCAACCGACATAATCTTGTTGCGGTTGTTAACTATGCAGGCGCCAACCTGTGTGCTGGGGTCCTTGCTTCGGCGGGCAGAAAGCATTGCAATGCCCATAAAATATTCATCCCAGGTGATATAATCTTCTCTTTTAGGCATAAAAGACAACTCCTTTTTCCGAAATTTCATATTCCAATATTAGCATAACAAGAAAAATATTACAACACAAAAATTTCTCGAGGTGAAAAAATGGGATTTTTAACAAAGATTTTTGGCGATTATTCCACCAAAGAAGTAAAAAGAGTGCGTCCCCTTTGCGATAAGGTTCTTGCTCTTGAAGAGAGCTTTGCGAAGCTTACCGATGAACAGCTTCAGGCAAAAACTCCCGAATTCAAGCAAAGACTTGCAAACGGTGAAACGCTTGACGATATTTTACCCGAGGCTTTTGCCGCTTGCCGTGAGGCATCGTGGCGAGTTATCGGCTTAAAGCATTTCCCCGTTCAGATTATCGGCGGTATCATTCTGCATCAGGGCAGAATTTCCGAAATGAGAACGGGTGAAGGTAAAACTCTTGTGGCAACCCTCCCCGCTTATCTTAATGCACTTTCGGGCGACGGCGTTCACATTGTTACCGTTAACGATTATCTTGCACGACGCGACAGCGAGTGGATGGGCAAGGTTTACCGTTTTATGGGTCTTACCGTTGGTCTTATCATCCACGAAAAAGAAAACCCCGAAAGAAAAGAAGCTTATGCCGCAGATATTACCTACGGCACAAACAACGAGATGGGATTTGACTATCTTCGTGACAATATGGTGGTTTATAAAGAGCACAAAGTGCAGAGAGGCCATAATTTTGCAATCGTTGACGAGGTTGACTCAATCCTTATCGACGAGGCAAGAACTCCCCTTATCATTTCGGGCAGAGGCGAAAAATCAACTGACCTTTATAAGATGGCTAACCGCTTTGCTCTTTCGCTTAAGTGCACCAAAATAAAGGAAGTTAATTCCAAAGAAAACGTTGAAGACCTTGTTGATGACGATTGCGATTTCGTTGTTGACGAAAAGGCAAAAACCGCAACCCTCACAAAGAGCGGCGTTGCCAAGGCAGAAAAGTTTTTCAATCTTGAAAACCTTATGGATGCCGAGAATATGACCATTCAGCACCATATCAACCAGGCTATCAAAGCTATCGGCGTTATGAAGCGCGATGTTGACTATGTTGTTAAGGATAATCAGGTGCTTATCGTTGATGAATTCACGGGCAGAATTATGCTCGGCAGAAGATACAACGAGGGTCTGCATCAGGCTATTGAAGCAAAAGAAAATGTTAATGTTGAGCACGAGAGCAAAACTCTTGCAACAATCACATTCCAGAACTATTTCCGTCTTTATAAAAAGCTTTCGGGTATGACGGGTACTGCGATGACAGAGAGCGATGAATTCAATCAGATTTACGGTCTTGATGTTATTGAAATCCCCACCAACAAACCCATGATAAGAAAAGATATGCCCGATGTTGTTTATAAAACAGAGGCGGCAAAATATGAAGCGGTTATTGAAACAATCGCAGAATGCCACAAGAAGGGTCAGCCCGTGCTTGTGGGTACGGTTTCAATCGAAAAATCCGAGCTTCTCAGTGCGATGCTCAAGAGAAGAGGCATAAAGCACGAGGTTCTCAACGCAAAGCATCACGAGAAGGAAGCCGAAATCGTTGCTCAGGCGGGTAAAGAATTTGCCGTTACAATCGCAACGAATATGGCGGGTCGCGGTACCGATATTAAGCTTGGCGGTAATGCCGAATATCTTGCAAAATCCGAGCTTCGCAGAATGGGCTGCACAGAAGAGCTTATTGCCGAGGCAACAGGCTTTGCGGAAACAGATAATCAGGAAATCCTTGATGCAAGAGCAAATTATACTGCTCTTGAAAAGAAATATGACGATATAATTGCACCCGAAGCGCAGAGAGTAAGGGATGCGGGCGGACTTTTCATCATCGGCACCGAGCGTCACGAATCAAGACGAATTGATAATCAGCTCCGAGGCCGTGCGGGCCGTCAGGGCGACCCGGGCGCAAGCCGTTTCTTCCTTTCGCTTCAGGATGACCTTATGCGTCTTTTCGGCGGTGAGAGAATAACCAATGTTATGAACACTCTCAAAACACCCGAGGATATGCCTATTGAAGCAAAGATGATAACAAACACAATCGAAAATGCCCAGAAGAGAATTGAGGGCAGAAACTTCGGTATAAGAAAGAGCGTTCTCCAGTATGACGATGTTATGAACCGTCAGAGAGAGCTTATCTATAAACAGCGTAACCAGGTGCTCGAGGGTGAAGAGCTTCGTCCCATTATTATGAGAATGATTGAAAACAGCATCAATGAGGCTGTTGATATGTTCTGCTCGGGTCAGGCTTCAAAGAAAGAATGGAACCTTGAGGGTCTTAAAGAAAAGTTCAAGAGCTGGGGTCTTGTTAAGGAAGATGATTTCGGCGATGTTGCCGATAAGGAAGAACTTAAGGAAATCCTTTTTGACAGAGCAATAACCGTTTATGAAGACCGCGAACAGCTTTTCGGCAATGACGAAAAGGGCATCCCCGTTATGCGTGAACTTGAAAAAATGATTCTTCTTCGCAATGTTGACTCCAAGTGGATGGACCACATCGACGCTATGGACCAGCTTCGCAGAGGAATAGGTCTTCGTGCCTATGCACAGACCGACCCCGTTGTTGCTTACAGACAGGTGGGTTCGGATATGTTTGACGGAATGAACGAAGAAATCCGCGAGCAGACCGCAAGACAGATGCTCACCGTTATGATAAGAAGTCAGGAAGAAACAAAGCGCGAGCAGACTGCAAAAATAACGGGCGCTTCAGGTGCTTCTGACGGAACAGATAAGAAACAGCCCGTCAGAAAGAAAGAAAAAACAAAACCCAACGACCCGTGTCCCTGCGGCAGCGGCAAAAAATATAAGAACTGCTGCGGAAACGTGAGAAACTGATTAGTGATGCGGAATGCGTAGCCATACGCATTCCGACTTCATAATTTATAATATTAAGGTATCAAATTAATGGAAAAGATAACTGCACGCACAAACGAAAAAATCAAATATGCAGTGAAGCTTGGCGAAAGCCCGTCTTTCCGCCGCAAAAACAGAGAATTCATTCTCGAGGGGGCAAGGCTTTGCTCCGATGCGGCAAAAACGGGAATTGAAATCCGCACAGCTTTCATAACATCAAAAGCTTTTTCAAAATATGAGGGCTATATCGGTGAAATAACCGCAGGCGGCTGCATATGCTATGAAATAAGCGAGGATGTTGCCAAAAAGCTTTCCGACACAGAGAATTCCCAAGGGGTTTTCTGCATCTGCGCAATTCCCGAAGGGAACAAAAGCGGAGTTGACCCCGAGGGCAGGTATCTTGCTCTTGAAAATCTGCAGGACCCTTCAAATCTGGGTGCGGTGTGCAGAAGCGTTGAGGCTCTCGGGCTTGACGGTCTGATAGTCAGCGGCGGCTGTGATATTTATAATCCCAAGGCAATGCGTGCATCAATGGGCTCTCTGCTCAGGCTCAAAATAATCGAAGAGCCGAGCCTTGAAGAGCTGATAAAAAAAGCAAACGAAAACGGAATTCTGACACTTGCCTCTGTGCCGAAAAGCACGGCAACCGATATACGCAAGGTTGAAATGAGGGGCGGAGTTATCTGCTGTGTGGGCAATGAGGGCAACGGACTTTCGCAGGCGGTTATTGATGCTTGCAGAATTCAGACCGTTATACCGATGCAGGGCAGAGCAGAATCCTTTAACGCTTCTGCGGCGGCGGCAATTCTGGCGTGGGAGTTGATAAGATGAGCGATATAAAATATTGGGTCTGGTATTCTCTTGTTGTCGGAGCAGGAAAAAGAAATGATGAGATATTATCAGCCTTTCCCGATCCCGAAGAGCTGTATATTTCAGATCAGAATAAAGTTCTGGGTTCAGGCGTTGTCGGCAAAAATCTGCGTGAAAAAATATTTTCAACACCCATTGAAAAAGCCGAAAAAATAGTTGAAACCTGTAAGGCAAACGGCTGGAATATTCTTTCGCCCGAGAGCGAGGATTATCCCGATGACCTTCGCAAGCTTATTGATATGCCGCTTGTGCTTTATGTTGACGGCGATTTATCCTGTGTCAACAAAGGAATACCGATCGGCGTTGTCGGCACAAGAAAGCCGAGCTATGAGAGCATCGGAATAGCAACCGGAATTTCGGCAGAGATGGCGGCGGCAGGAGCCGTTGTTGTCAGCGGCGGAGCACTGGGAATAGATACTGCGGCGCATAACGGAGCGTTGCTTGCAAACGGAAAAACGGTTTGTGTGCTCGGTTGCGGACTCGGCACAAATTATCTTATGGAAAATGAGCCAATGCGCCGGGAGATAAGTAAAAGCGGAGCGGTGGTAACCGAATATCCGCCGTTTGAAAAAGCAACGGTTTATACATTTCCTTCAAGAAACCGTATTATTTCGGGAATGAGCAAGGGTGTTCTTGTTGTTGAAGCGGGCGAAAAAAGCGGCTCGCTGATAACCGCAAGGCGTGCGGCAGAGCAGGGAAAAGAAGTTTATGCAATTCCCGGCAATGTTCTTTCTTCCGCATATACGGGAGCGAACAGACTTATCCGCGACGGAGCAAGAGCTGTAGCGAGCGCAGAAGAATTGCTTAAACCCTACTCGGTTATGTATCCCGAATTGATAAATCTGGAAAAGATTAATGAAATTTCAGAAAAATTCAGGCTTCCCGAGGTTCAGCAACCGCAGGAAAAGAAAAAATCCGAACCGCCCGTGATAAAGAGGGCTTTGGCAGAGGATTACGGAAAAAACATTGAAACGGTTTATGCTGTTTTCGGTAACGAACCGCTTCATCCCGATGAAATCAGCCTTATGTGCGGACTACCGCTTTCTGCGGTTATTTCAGCACTTTTCAAACTTGAGGTTGAGGATTATATAAAACAGACAGACGGCAAAAATTATGTGCTTAATTAATAAATTGACAGGAGAAAAAACAAATGTCCAAGCTTGTAATCGTTGAGTCCCCCGCAAAAGCAAACACAATTAAAAAATATCTGGGAAAAGACTATGAAGTTGTTGCATCAAAGGGTCATATCAGAGATTTGCCCGCCGCAAAGCTCAGCGTTGATGTAAAGAACAACTTTGCTCCCAAATACGCTCTTATAAAAGGCAAGGAAAAGCTTGTTAAGGAACTTAAGGAAATGGTTGACGGCAGTGAAGCAGTTTATCTCGCAGCCGACCCTGACCGTGAGGGAGAAGCAATTTCATGGCATCTTGCAACAGTTCTCGGTCTTGATCTGAAAAAGCAGAACCGAGTAACTTTCAATGAAATCACAAAAACAGGTATTGAAAACGGAATGGCAAACCCCAAGCAGGTCAATATGGACCTTGTTAATGCTCAGCAGGCAAGAAGAATTCTTGACCGTCTTGTGGGCTACCGTTTAAGCCCCTTTGTTTCGCAGAAAATCAGAAGAGGTCTTTCTGCGGGCAGAGTTCAGAGCGTTGCGGTAAGACTTATTGTTGACCGCGAAAACGAAATCAACGCATTCGTTCCCGAAGAATATTGGGTAATTGATGCAAAGCTTGCAAATTCGCAGAGAAGAACATTCACTGCAACTCTCAATGCGGATGAAAACGGCAAAATCAAAATCACAAACGGCGAGCAGGCACAGAGCTATCTTGACCGCCTCAACGGTGCGGATTATGAAGTGAAATCAGTTAAAAAGGGCACAAGAAAAAAGAACCCCGCTCCCCCGTTCATAACCTCAACTCTTCAGCAGGAAGCTTCAAGAAAGCTCGGTTTCCAGGCGGAAAGAACAATGCGTGCCGCCCAGGAACTTTATGAAGGTGTTAATGTTAAAGACATCGGAACAATGGGTCTTATCACCTATATGAGAACCGACTCACTCCGTATTTCCGAAGAAGCAAGAGCTTCCGCATCGGATTTTATCGCAAAAACCTACGGCAAAGAATATTTACCCGAAAAGCCCGTATATTATAAATCGAGAGCCAATGCTCAGGACGGTCACGAAGCTATCAGACCCTCAACCCCGTCGCTTACCCCCGCAATGGTAAAGGGCAGCCTCACAAGCGACCAGTATAAGCTCTATAATCTTATCTGGATGAGATTTATGGCGAGCCTTATGGCAAGCTGTGTTCAGAACACGGTTAAGGCAGAAATCGTTGCTTCAAAAGCAGGCAACGAAAATGAATACTGCATCTTTACCGCTGCAGGCTATTCAATCAAGTTTGACGGTTTCACAAGACTTTATGAGCTTCCCGAAGAAGAAAACGATAAGGGTGTTCTTCCCGAAATCAAGGCGGGCGAGGCTCTTAAGCTCCGTGAGCTTGCTTCAAACCAGCATTTCACCCAGCCCCCCGCACGCTACACCGAAGCTTCACTCATCAAAGAGCTTGAAGAAAACGGCGTTGGCAGACCCAGCACATATGCAACAATTCTTTCAACAATAATCAAGAGAGGCTATGTTCAGAGAAAGGCAAAGCAGCTTGTGCCCACAGAGCTCGGCGGCGCAACAACAAGCCTTCTTAAGGATAAATTCCCCAAAATCGTAAACACCAAGTTTACCGCACAGATGGAAACAACTCTTGATAAGGTTGGTTGCGGCGAAGCTGATTATGTGGCAATGCTTGATGAATTCTATACCGACCTTGAAAAGAATCTTGATAAGGCAAAAACAGAAATGAAGAATGTCAAGATTCAGCTTGAAGAGGATACAACCGATATTCCCTGCGATAAGTGCGGAAGAATGATGGTTATCAAAACAGGCAGATACGGCAGATTCCTTGCTTGCCCCGGTTATCCCGAATGCAAGAACGCAAAGCCGCTTATTGTTAACACGGGCGCAAGATGCCCCGAATGCGGCAGCGAGATTATTGAAAGAAAATCCAAGAAAGGCCATGTTTTCTACGGTTGCGGCAACTGGCCCAAGTGTAACTTTATGAGCTGGGATGCTCCCGCAGGTCAGGATTGCCCCGAATGCGGAAAGGCACTCTTCAAAAAGAAAACAGGCAAGCTTGTTTGTATGGCAAAGGGCTGCGGCTATGAAAAGGCTGCTCCCAGAAGGAAAAAAGGCGATGAATAAAGTCAAGGTTATAGGCGGCGGCTTCGCGGGTGCGGAAGCGGCGTGGCAGCTTGCAAACAGAGGCATTGAGGTTGAGCTTTATGAGATGAAGCCCGTCAAGTTTTCTCCCGCTCATTCGGGCGAGGGTCTTGCGGAGCTTGTTTGCTCAAATTCGTTCAAGGCGATGCGTCTTGGCTGTGCGGCGGGTATGCTCAAGGCGGAAATGGAGCTTATGGGTTCTCTCTGCGTGGAATGTGCCAAGGCAACCGCAGTGCCCGCAGGCGGAGCGCTTGCTGTTGACAGAGATAAGTTTTCGGCAATGGTAACCGAAAAAATTCTTTCGAGAAAAGAAATAACTCTTATCAGAGAAGAGGTTACCGAAATCCCCGACGGTGTTGCAATTATTGCGGCAGGTCCTCTTGCTTCGGAAACTCTTTCCGAAAAAATTGCAGACTTTTGCGGTGGAAATTTAAGCTTTTTTGATGCGGCGGCACCGATTGTTACGGCGGAAAGCATAGACCTTGAAAATGCATTTATGCAGTCAAGATATGACAGGGGCGAACCTGAAGATTATATCAACTGCCCCATGAATAAAGAAGAATATGAAGCCTTTTATGAGGCACTTATAAATGCAGAAAGTGCACCTACCCACGAATTCGATAAACGCAAAGGCGTTTATGAGGGCTGTATGCCCATTGAGGTTATGGCGTCAAGAGGGCACGACACAATCCGCTTCGGCCCGATGAAGCCCGCAGGTCTTGTTAATCCCAGAACAGGTCACAGACCCTGGGCAAATCTTCAGCTCAGAAAAGAAAACACGGCGGGAACAATGTATAATCTTGTCGGTTTTCAGACCAACCTCAAATTCGGTGAGCAGAAAAGAGTATTTTCAATGATTCCCGCTCTGAAAAATGCGGAATTTGTCAGATACGGTGTAATGCACCGCAACACGTTTATAGATTCACCCCGTTTGCTTGGCAGCGATTTTGGCTTCAAGGCAAAGGAAGGCTTGTTTTTCGCAGGTCAGATAACGGGTGTTGAAGGTTATATGGAATCGGCTTCGGCAGGCATTCTTGCGGGTATCAATGCCGCAAATAAAATTCTCGGCAAAGAGCCGTTTGTGCCCTCGGAGCTTACAATGACGGGCGCGCTTGCCCGCTATATCAGCGACGAAAATATAAAGAATTTTCAGCCTATGGGCGCAAGCTTCGGTCTTTTACCCCCTCTTGATGTGAAAATCAGAGATAAAAAAGAAAGATATGAGGCGCTTGCTGAAAGAGGCCTTAATGAATTGAAAAAAAACTTGAATCCTTGAAAGGACGATAAATTTTTATGGAAGAAAAACTGGAGACGTTGCAGAGAAATCTGGGCTATGAGTTCAAGGATATTTCTCTGCTTAAAACCGCACTCACGCACTCCTCATATGCAAATGAGCAGGGCGGCGGCACCGTCTGCAACGAAAGGCTGGAGTTTCTCGGAGACTCAATTCTCGGCTTTGTTTCGGCAAAATTCTTTTATGAGAATTATGATTTGCCCGAGGGCGATTTAACAAAGCACAGAGCGGCAAGAGTCTGCGAGCCTGCTCTCTGCGTTTTTGCAAAGGAGCTTGAAATCGGCCCCGCGCTTTATCTCGGCAAGGGTGAAAAAAGAATGAGGGGCGATGAAAGACCCTCAATTCTTGCCGATGCGTTTGAAGCCGTGCTTGCCGCAGTTTATCTTGACGGCGGTCTTGAAGAAGCAAGAAAAATTGCTCTTCGATTCGTTGCAAGACACGATGAGCTTGAAAAAGAAAAAGACTGCAAAACAATGCTTCAGGAGATTATTCAGCGTAACCGAGAGGAACATATCGAATATGTGCTGATTGATTCTTCCGGCCCCGACCACGCCAAAACCTTTACCGTTGAGGTTCACCTTAACAGCAACGTTATCGGCACGGGCTCGGGCAGAAGCAAGAAGCTTGCAGAGCAGCAGGCGGCAAAAGAAGCGCTTGCTCTTATGGGAATAAAATGAAACATATTAACATAGCACTTTTTGTTGTGCACAAAGGATGTCCGCATATGTGTTCTTTCTGCAATCAGCGGAGCATATCGGGCAGCCAAAAGGATATTACGGCAAAGGATGTTCACGAGGCGGCAAAAACCGCAATGGAATCGCTTTCCGAAACCGAGGCGGCGGGAGGAGAAATCGCGTTTTTCGGCGGCAGCTTCACGATGATAGAAAGAGAATATATGATTTCTCTTCTTGAAGCGGCTTATGAATATGTTGAAAAAGGCATATTCAAGGGAATCCGTATTTCAACAAGACCCGACGGCATAGACCCTGAAATCTGCGGAATTTTAAAAAAATACGGCGTTACGGCGGTTGAACTCGGAGCGCAGAGCCTTGACGATAAGGTTCTGATGCTCAACGAAAGAGGTCACACCGCAAAGCAGGTTGAAGATGCCTGTGTGATGCTTAAAGAAAACGGCTTTGAGCTCGGTTTGCAGATGATGACGGGTCTTTACGGTTCCGAGGATGCCGACAGCATTGAAACCGCAGAAAAAATAATCCGTCTTGCTCCGAAAACAGTCAGAATTTATCCCACCGTTGTTATTGAGGGCACAAAGCTTTGTACTCTTATGAGAAACGGCAGTTTTGTTCCAAAAGGCATTGAAGAAACGGTTGAGCTTTGCGCAAAGCTTATTCCGATGTTTGAAACTGCGGGGATAAATGTTATAAGAGTGGGTCTTCATTCGGGCGGCGGAGTTGAAGAAGGATATGCGGGCGGAGCCTATCATCCTGCACTCCGTGAGCTTTGCGAGGGCAGAATTTATTATAATGCTGTGCTCGGAGAGCTTGAAAAAAGAGGCAAGGGCAGTTATGTTATTGCCGTTGCCGAAAAAGAAATATCCAAAATGACAGGTCAGAAAAAACAAAATCTCATAAAGCTCGCACAGGCGGGCTATGATTGCAAAGTTGTCGCAAAAAGCAATCTGCAAAAGGGTGAGATTGAGATAGAGGGATATAAATGATATTAAAAGCACTTGAAATGCAGGGATTTAAGTCTTTCCCCGATAAAACCGTGCTGGATTTCGGCAGAGGCATAACAGCAGTTGTCGGCCCCAACGGTTCGGGAAAGAGCAATATCTCGGATGCGGTTCGCTGGGTATTGGGTGAGCAGTCAACCAAAACTCTCCGCGGCGCAAAAATGGAAGACGTTATTTTCGGCGGCACAAGTCAGAGAAAGCCTCTGGGTTATGCCGAGGTAACTTTGCGCCTTGATAATGCAGACAGAGGGCTCAACAGCGATAAAGATGAGGTTGCCGTAACCAGACGCTATTACCGTTCGGGCGAAAGCGAATATCAGATTAACGGCGAAACCTGCCGTTTAAGAGATATTCACGAGCTGTTTATGGATACGGGTCTTGGCAGAGACGGTTATTCGATGGTTGGTCAGGGCAGAATTGCAGACCTTGTTTCCGCCCGTTCAACGCAGAGAAGAGATATGCTTGAAGAGGCGGCGGGAATATCGCATTTCCGTTATCGCAGAGCCGATGCAAACAGAAGACTTGACCAGGCGGAAGAAAATCTTGTCCGTTTAAGAGATATTCTTTCAGAGCTTGAATCAAGAATCGGGCCTTTGAAAACACAGAGCGAAAAAGCGCTCAAATTCCTTGCTCTTTCCGATGAGAAAAAGACTCTTGAAATCGGTCTTTGGCTTCATACAATTGAAAAATCGAAGAACGGCTTGCGTGAGCAGGAGCATAAGCTTTCGGTTGCAACTTCGCAGTATGACCAGACGGAAAAAGAGCTTGTTGAGCTTATTTCGCAGATGGAGGATGCCATCAAAGAGGGTCAGGATATAACCGTTGAAATTGAAAATCTCCGCCGTTTTATTTCGGAGGGAGAAGAAAATGCGGCAGTTATCGACGGACGAATTGCCGTTGAAAAGAACACCATTGAACATAATAATCAGACCATTGAGCGACTCAGCGGTGATATGGGCGACAGCGACCGTTCAGCCGCAGAGATTGATGAACAGATAGAAGCCGCAAAGGCTGAAATTGCCGAAAAAGAAAAGCTTGTTGAAGAGAAAAAAGAAGAGCTTGCTTCGGCACTCGAAAGCCTTAATTCCTTGCTCGGCAAAAACAGCGAAAACAGCGAAAAGGTAAGAGAAATCAATGAAAAGCTTACCGAATCCGCAATGAAGCTTGCAGATGCAAGAGTTAAAAAATCAACCGCGCAGTCAACCGTTAACGAGCTTTCGGCAAGAATAGCCGATATTGACCGTGTTATCGGAGCAAGAGAAGAGGTTATAGCTTCTCTTGAAAGCGAAAAAGCGGCGGCAGAAAAAGAGCTTAACCGTCTTAAGGATGAGGCGGCGGAGCACGAGAATGCGCTTGACGGCTACCGCATGATTATCGGCAGCAGAAGCGACAAAGCCGAAAAGCTTCGCAAGGAGCTTGAATCGTTAAATCTTGATATTTACCAGAAAAATGCAAGAATAAAAATGCTTGATGACCTTGAAAAGAATCTTGACGGTTATGCAGGCAGCGTTCAGAAGGTTATCAAAGAATCAAAAAGAGGCTTCTTGAGAGGAATAAGAGGCACTCTTTCGCAGCTTATTTCAACCCCCGCAGAATATGCGGTTGCAATTGAAACTGCACTTGGTGCGGCAATTCAGAATGTTGTTGTTGATGATGAGAATTCCGCTAAAAAAGCAATTAATTATCTTAAAGATAACAGAGCGGGCAGAGCAACATTTTTGCCTCTGACTTCCGTTAAATCAAGACCGTTCACCGAAAAAGGTCTTGAAAACTGCGAGGGCTTTGTTGATATGGCGGACAAGCTTCTCGAATACAGCAACGAATATGCCGAAATTATCGGCTCGCTCCTTGGCAGAACTGCGGTTGTTGATAATATCGATAACGGCATTGCCATGGCTAAAAAATTCTCTTACAGATTTAAAATCGTTACTCTTGACGGTCAGGTACTCAATGCGGGCGGTTCAATGACGGGCGGTTCAAGAGGCTCGGGTGCGGGCTTCTTAAGCAGAGTTACCGAAATCGAAGCTCTCAAAGAAACCGTTACAGAGCTTGAAAAGAAGTTTGAAGAAAAGAATGCAAGCCACAAGGCGGCGGCAGAAGAGCTTGCCCTTATTCAGGCAGAGCTCGATGCTTCGGAAGCTGAACTTGTCAAGGCTCAGGAAAACATAATCCGTGCAGAAAGCGAGCTGAAGCTTGTTGAAGACAGATATTCAGCCGCAAGCGGTCAGGTTGAAGAGCTTGAAGCCGAAAAAGAGCACGCAAAGAAGAGAATTGATGAGTGCAATGTTTCGGATAAGCAGGCAGACGGCGAAATAGAGCTTATAACTGCCGAAACAGAACGCCTTAACGGCGAGCTTTCGGGTCTTAACGAAGAAAAAGAAAATCTTGATAAGCTCCGCGAAAAATCCGATGAGGTGCGAAACGGACTTAACCTTGAAATCGTTGCTCTCAAAAAGGAAATCGAATCGAATAACGAAACGGTTGAAAACTGCCTGCATCTTAAAGAAACTTACAGCTTAAGAAATGACAGACTTATTGCCGAGATTGAAGAAATCAAGGCTAAAAACGCAGAAACCGAAAAGGTTATTGCAGAGCTTGAGGCTCAGGCGGCAGAGCTTCGTTCGGGTGCTGAAAACACAAAGGCAAAGATTGAAGCCCTTGTTGAAAAACGAACCGAATGCGAAGCAAAGAGCACTGCACTGCGCACAGCAGAGCGCGAAAAAACAGGTGACAGAGAAAAACTCGGCGGTGAGCTTGCAAGGCTTGAAGAGCGCAGAAATTCAATGCAGAGAGAGCTTGAAACGGCGCAGAATAAGCTTTATGACGAATATCAGCTCAGCCTGCGCGAAGCAACGGAGCTTGGCATAGTGCTCGAAGATATTCCTCAGGCTCAAAGAACACTCCATGAGCTCAGAAACAAAATCCGTGCTCTTGGCAATGTAAATGTGGGTGCGGTTGAGGAATACAAAGAGGTTTCCGAAAGATTTGAATATATGAGCGTTCAGATAGGCGATATTGAGAAATCAAAGGCAGAGCTTATCAAGCTTATTGAAGAGCTTACCGGCAAAATGGCAGAGCGCTTCCGTGAGCAGTTCAGAAGAATCAACAATAATTTCGGAGAAACCTTCAAGGATTTGTTTGACGGCGGTAAGGCTGAGCTTGTGCTTGATGACCCGCAGGATGTTCTTGAATGTAACATCAATATCAGGGTTCAGCCCCCCGGAAAGAATGTTCAGAACATCGACCTTCTTTCGGGCGGTGAAAAGGGTCTTGCGGCTATCGCACTTCTCTTTGCAATTCTTAAGGTAACACCCGCACCGTTCTGTATCTTCGATGAGGTTGAGGCGGCACTTGACGATGTTAACGTTTCACGCTACGCTTCATATGTCAGAAATATGACGAATAACACCCAGTTCATTCTCATCACTCACAGACGAGGCACAATGGAAGAGGCGGATATGCTTTATGGCGTAACAATGCAGGAAGAGGGCGTTTCAAAGCTGCTTGAGCTTAAAACAGCGGAAATGGCAAAGAAACTCGGACTTGAATAATATGCAATGTTACAATTATGTCTGAATTATCTCTGTTTATTGTCTTGATTAAATAATTTTAATATGCTATACTTTTAAAGTAAAATATTTCTAAGCGGAAAATCGCTTGAAAAGGGAGGATATAAAAATGTCAAACCACGGTATTATCACTTACCCCGATGCGAAAGCTGTTCAGAAGCAGCTTGATGAGCTTATCAAAAAGCCTATCTATTCAATCAGCCCCGAAGCTCTTAAGAATTACGAAACAGAATACTTTGATAAAAAGTGCGCTAAGTCAAAGGCAATGATTGAAGAAGCAAAAACAATCATCCCCGGCGGCGTTCAGCATAACCTTGCTTTCAACTATCCGTTCCCCCTTGTTTTCACAAAGGCAGAGGGCGCATATCTTTATGATATCGACGGCAACAAATATTATGACTTCCTTCAGGCAGGCGGCCCCACAGTTCTCGGAAGTAATCCTCCCGCAGTTCGTGAGAAGGTAATCGAGCTTCTTAATGATTGCGGTCCTTCAACAGGTCTTTTCCACGAATATGAGTATAAACTCGGCAAGAAAATTGCAGAGCTTATCCCCAATGTTGATATGTTCCGTATGCTCGGTTCAGGTACTGAAGCTTGTATGACAGCTATCCGTGTTGCTCGTCTTGCAACAGGCAAAAAGAAGATTCTTAAAATGGGCGGCGCATACCACGGCTGGTCAGATCAGCTCGGCTACGGTATCCGTGTTCCCGGTTCAAAGTTCACTCAGGCAACAGGTGTTCCCCTCTTCTGCTTCAGAGACACAGAAGAATTCTTCCCCGGCGACCTCAATGACCTTGAAAGAAAGCTTAAGGCAAACAGATTCAAGGGCGGCACAGCAGCAGTTATGCTCGAGCCCGTTGGCCCCGAAAGCGGCACAAGACCCGTTGATAAAAACTTCTGCAAGGGCGTTGAAGAACTTTGCCGTAAGTATGGCGCACTCCTTATCTTCGATGAGGTTGTTACAGCTTTCCGCGTAAGCATGAGCGGTGCTCAGGGTTACTTCGGCTGTTCACCTGACCTTACCGTATTCGGCAAGGTTATGGCAGGCGGTTATCCCGGTGCAGGCGGTCTCGGCGGTAAGAAAGAATATATGAAGTATCTCGGTGCAGGTCTTGACGATACAGGCAAGAAGATCAAGAAGGCATTCTGCGGCGGCACAATGTCAGCTAACCCCCTCAGCTGTATCGCTGGTTACACAATGCTTGAAGAAATGGAAAAAGCAGACGCTTGCTATAAGGCAGCTCTTATGGGTGACAGACTCACAGCAGGTCTTCAGGAAATCATCAAGAAGAGAAACCTTCCCTTCGTTGCATTCAACCAGGGTTCAATCTGCCATCTTGAAACAGTAGGTACTCTTAACTTCTCAATCAACTGGAAGAAGCCTTGGGGTATTCCCGCTGTGCTTGATGCAACATCGGCTCGTAAGAAGGAAATGACTCATATGGGCGCTGCTTATATGGCAGAAGGTCTTGTAACTCTTGCAGGCAGCCGTCTTTACACAAGTGCTGCTTACACAGAGGAAATGATTGACGATGCAGTTGCAAGATTCGACAGAGTATTTGAGAATATTACTATTATCGATAAGAAATAATTTTTAACAATCACGGCGGGATATCCCATATCCCGCCTATTCTTAAAGGAAGATAACTATGGATGTTTTAACCGCTAAAAAGCTTGTTATTGAAGCAGGCGAAAGACTTGTTGAAACAGGACTTATTGCAAGAACATGGGGTAACGTAAGCTGCCGTGTTGACGATAAGACTTTTGTTATAACTCCCAGCGGCAAGCCTTATATCGGTCTTACCCCCGATGATATTGTTGAGGTTGCAATTGAAACTCTTGAATGGGGCGGCAATGTTAAGCCTTCATCAGAAAAGGGCATTCATGCCGAGGTTTATAAGCAGTTCCCCGATGCAGGTTTTGTTATCCACACTCATCAGAAAATTGCTTCCGTTATCAGCGCTGTTGCAGGCGGAATTGAAAAGGTAAGCGGCGATGCGGCAAATCTTATAGGCGAGAGAATTTATCTCGGCTCATACGGTCTGCCCGGCACAAAGAAGCTTCGCAAGGGCGTAACAAACGCTCTTAAGCTCAGCTCATCAAAGGCTGTTATTATGGCTCATCACGGTGCTCTTTGCTTCGGCAAAGACAGCGAAGAGGCTTTTCAGGTTGCAAATTCGCTTGAAAAAGTTTGCACAGATTATATTCTCGAAAATGCAAAATCAAAGCTTGGTTTAAAAGCAGACAATCTCAACGACTTCTGTTCAGAAATCGTTGGCAAGCTTACAAAATCTGAAAAAACTGTTGAAATTGATAAATCCTTGCTGTATAATAGCAGTTGCAACAGAGAGAGCGGTCAGATCGTTTTCACAAGCGAAGCAGACGGCTCCGAAGTTTCAATGGATCTCCAGTCAGGTCAGGCAGAAGCAACCCTTGCTTCAACAGCTGATATGCACAGAGAAATTTATCTCAGCAGACCTGATTTCAACAATATAATTCATAACGCTTCAAGTGAGGTTGTTGCCGTTTCAAAACTCGGCAAAACAATGAAGCCTCAGCTTGACGATTTTGCTCAGATTTGCGGTCCCACCGTAAAATGTGCCAAATCGCCCGAAAAAGCCGCAAAGAAAATCAAGGGCAAGAATGCCGTCCTTATCAAGGATATGGGTGCTCTTTGCTGCGGTGCAAACGAAGGCGATGCTCAGGCAGTTGATATGATTATGAGCAAAAGCAGCCTCACCCTTCTCGGTTCAAAAGTTTTCGGAAAGGCAAAGGCTATCAACCCCGCAGAAGCTTGGCTTATGAGAATAGTTTATACTCTCAAATATTCCAAGCAGGCGGAGAAATAATTAATTTAACCACTACCATCTTTTGTCCCCCCCGTTTTATACGAGAAAAATCCGAGGCTGTTCTGCCTCGGTTTTTTCTTTCCCAAAGAAAGGAGAAAGCTATGCGCAACGATGATGTTTATCTTCAGCTTTATTTAATCCGCCATGCGGAAAGTATGGGTAACATTGAAACCGAAGAAGAGTTTGATGCCGTTAATCCGCCCCTTACGGCAAACGGAAAAAGGCAGGCAGAGGCTCTTGGCAGACGCTTTGAAGAAAACAAACCCGATGTTCTTTATTCGAGTCCTCTTATGCGGGCAAGGCAGACAGCGGAAGAGCTGAAAACGGAAATAACCGTTTTGAATGAGCTTGCCGAAAAGGATGTTTTCATTGAAAAAGACGGTTTTTCGGTTGCTCACGAGAGCGATGAAGACTGTGCAAAAAGGGCAGAAAGAATAATTGAAATGCTTAAAGAAAAGCATTCGGGAAAGAGTGTTGCCGTTGTTTCTCACGGCGAATTCATTCAGTTTTTAATCCGTGCCGCATTCGGGCTTGAGGGGATAAAATTCTGTGTTTATAACACCTCGGTAACAAAAATAAATTTCAGATATCCGCCCAAAGAAAATAAGCTTGCTTTGCAAAATGATATTTCTCATTTATCGGAAAATGACGGCGACAGACTGTTTTGGATGTAGTCTTGATTTTTAACTGATTTTGTGTTAAAATAACATTTATGAAAATGAATATTATTAAAAAAACAGGATGCTTTTTGCTCTGTGCGGTGATTTTGATTTCGCTTTGCAGCTGCGCTGTTAAAAAGCCTGAAGCAGAAACAAATCCTCCCGAAACAACCTCAAATGTTGTCAGAATAACCTTCCCTGAGGGCACAGCGATAAGTCAGGCAGCGTTTTTGCTTGAAGAAAACGGAGTTTGTTCGGCGGCGGAGTTTATGGCGGCGGCTGATGACCCCACAATGCTCGAAGGTTTCTCTTTTGAAATTGCAGATTATGAAAACCGCCCCTTCATTTTTGAAGGCTATGTTTTCCCTGATACCTATGAGTTTTATAAGGGCGAAAGTGCCCGTTCGGCATTGAAAAGATTTCTTAAAAATGCAGAGAAAAAGCTTGATGAAAGCATTAAAGCCCGTTGCGATGAGCTTGGATTTACGGTTGATGAAATTCTGACTCTTGCCTCAATAATTCAGGAAGAGGCAGGTAATCCCGCTGAAATGGGAAAGGTTTCCTCCGTTATCCATAACCGTCTTGAAAGCAGCAGATTTTCAAAGCTTCAATGCGATGTTGCAACTTTTTATCTGCGCGATTATGTCAAGCCTTATTTTGAGCAGGAGGAATATGAAGGATTTATAGATCTTTATAATACCTATAACTGCGAGGACTTGCCCGAAGGACCGATAACAAATCCCGGTACTGATGCGATCAACGCGGCGCTTTATCCTGAAAACACGGATTATTATTATTTTGTAACTGACAGCGAGTCGAATTATTATTATGCTTCAACTTGGAGCGAACATCTTGAAAACTGCGATATTGCAGGTTTATAAGAAAGGAAGTTTTATTATGAAAAAAGCTTTATCTGTTATGCTTATTATTGCAATGACACTTGCACTTTTCTGTGGCTGTTCAGATAACACAAAAGAAAAGAGCGAGGGCGATTTCAGCTATGTTGCTCTTGAAGATAACACAGCAAAAATCACAAAGTTCAACAAAACAGATGATATTGTAACACTTGAAATTCCTGCAACACTCGGCGATATGACTGTTACAGTTATCGGCGAAGGTGCTTTCGCAAATGCACAGAATCTTACTGTTGTTTATGCTCCCGAAACCCTTATAACAATTGAAAAGGGTGCTTTTCAGGGCAGTTCGGTAAAGAAGGCTTTTCTTCATCACGCAAGAGGTCTTAAGACCATTGAAGAAAATGCATTTACAGAATGCCATAACCTTATTCAGATCGATATTTCCGACGGAGTCGAAACCATCGGAGAAAAAGCATTTTATTATTGCGAAAACCTCCGAGTTGCAACATTCAGAGGTAACCCCGCAAGCATTGCCGCTCATGCTTTTGATTCATGCTTCAATGTAAAATTCTATGTACTCAGAGGCGCATCAAATGTTGTTGATTTTGCTCATAGTCACGGCATCGAGGTTGTTCTCAACGGCTGATAATCTTCATAAACAGCAAAACTCTCTCATACAAATTGTGTGAGAGAGTTTTTTTATGGGGTGTTTTATGTTAAGCCAAATCAATTCGGCAATCAGTTCATTTATATGGGGCCCGCCGATGCTTACGGTTTTTCTCGGCACGGGATTTTATCTTTCTGCAAAAACGGGATTTTTTCAGATTTTCGGTGTGAAAAAGTGGATAACTTCAACGATTCTGACTGTTGCCGATAAAGAAAACCGCAAAAAAGCAGAAAAAGGGAGTGTGTCACAGCTCGGTGCGCTCACTTCGGCACTCGCCGCGTGCTTGGGAACGGGCAATATAATCGGAGTCGCAACCGCTCTTTGCTCGGGCGGTCCGGGTGCGGTTTTCTGGATGTGGATATCGGCGGTGCTCGGAATGATGACCTGTTGCTGTGAAAATATTCTGGGCATAAAATACAGAATACGAAAGGAAAACGGAGATTTTGCGGGCGGACCGATGTATTATATCGAGCACGGGCTGGGAATGAAAGGGCTTGCGGGTGCGTATGCTGTGTTTTTAACGGGAGCATCACTCGGAATGGGAAATATGACGCAGTCAAACTCCGTTGCGGCGGGGCTTTCGGGAATGGGTGTTCCGTCTGTGGCTGCCGCCTTTGCGGTGTGCATACCGCTTGCGTTTGCGATTTCGGGCGGGCTTGAAAGAATATCATCACTCACGCAAAAGCTTATTCCCGCTTTATCTCTTGCATTTATCGTTGCCTGCTTTGTTGTTATAGGAGCAAACATTGAAAATCTTTTGCCGAGCATAAAACTGATTTTTAATGAGGCATTTACAATTAAAGCCGTCAGCGGTTTCGGAATGGCAAAAGCAATAAGATACGGAGTTTCAAGGGGAGTTTTTTCAAACGAAGCGGGTTTGGGAAGCAGTGCGGTTATTCATTCGTGTGCCGATTGCGATAACGCGGCAAAGCAGGGAATGTGGGGCATTGTTGAGGTTTTTATTGACACGGTTTTTATGTGCACAGTAACTGCGGCGGCTATTCTTGTGAGCGGAAAATGGTCGCCTGAGGGCGGGCTTAACGGCGTTGCCCTTTGCTCTGCGGTTTTTGAAAGCGTTATGGGTAAGGCGGGCGGAGTTTTTCTTGATGTGTGCATTTGTCTTTTTGCCTTCTCAACTCTTGTTGCGTGGTCTTATTACGGAAAAAGCGGCACCGAATATCTTTTCGGTGAAAAGGGAGGTAAAATACATAATGTAATATATATAGCGGCGGCTTTTGCGGGGTGCATAACGAAGCTTGATGCGGTGTGGACTGTTTCGGACACTCTTAACGGGCTTATGGCTGTGCCCAATCTTTTTGCTCTCTGGTTTATGTCAAAGGAAGCAACGGGAATTATTAACAAAGAAAAAACCGACGGATTAAACCGTCGGCATAAAATTAATCGTCAAGATTCTTAATTGTTGGCAAATTCCAGCGGAACACGGTTGCCAGAAATCTGATAAGAAGCACCGAAACCGCACCGATAACAACCGCAGGTTTCTGCTCAAGCAGATTGTTATTTATAATAAGGTAATAAATTATCGCACCGATAATTGCCGCAAGTGCATAAACTTTTTTGCGAAGCACGGTGGGCACAATGCCCGCCATTATATCACGGAGCACTCCGCCGCCGATACCCGTCAGGGTTGCAACAAAAATGGTGAGGAAAAAATTTTCGCCGTAGCCGCAGGAAATTGCGCTGTTAACGCCCGCAACCGTGAAAACGGCAAGACCGATTGAGTCGAATATGTTAATAACCTGGCTGTAAACCGAAAAATGCGATTTGATTTTTGTGCCAAGAAAAAATGCAATGATAAAAACGGCAAGCGAAGTAACAAAAGCCGTGATTGCATAAACGGGGTTTCTGAATGCGGAAGGGGGCAGATAACCGAGAATAATATCTCGCAGAATTCCGCCGCCAACCGAGGTCACCGTGCCCAGAACAAGAGCACCGAAAATATCGAGCTTTCTTTCAATGGAAGTGATAACGCCCGAAATGGCAAAGGCAACAACACCAACCATTTCGCATATAAAAAACAGAGTTTCAGCAGTCATTGTTTTTCCTCCGTGATGTGTTTTTCATTTTTCATCTTACGCAGATTTGCAAAAAAATCCGTCAGCAATGCCGAACACTCATCTGCCATAAAGCCGCCGATAAGCTCGGGCTTATGGTTATATGGTAACTCAAAAAGATTAACAACCGAACCGCAGGAGCCCGCTTTGTAATCTGATGCGCCGAAAACAACTCTGCGAAGGCGGGAGTTGATTATTGCTCCCGTACACATCGGGCACGGCTCAAGTGTTACAAACATTTCGCATTCCCAGAGACGCCAGCCGCCCAGCTTTTTGCAGGCAAGGTCAATCGCCTCAATTTCTGCGTGGGCAAGAGCGTTTTTATCTGTTTCGCGGCGGTTTCTGCCAAGAGAAACAACCTCACCGTTGCGCACGATAATCGCACCAACGGGCACTTCAAGCTCCGAGGCGGCGATTTTTGCCTGTTCAATTGCAAGGGTCATAAAATCTTTGTCTGTCATATATTCCATTCACCTTAAATTGATTTTCGTCTGCTATTATAGCACAGTTATCTCATAAAATCTACAGAATATTCGCAAAGTATACAAATTTATCTTGGTATATTTAGAAGTTATTTCACTTGACAAAAACGGTATTTTGATGTATTTTTATTATAAGTATGGCGGGGTTGCCCCGCAAAAATAAAAAACTCTATTCAGGAGGAAGAAACCAATGAAAAAAATTCTTGCAGTTCTTCTTGCTTGCTCAATGCTCTTTGCATTCGCAGCTTGCGGCGGCAACAACGAAGAAACAACAACCACAGCAGCTCCCGAAACAACAGTTGCTGAAGAAACAACAGCAGCAGATGTAACAGAAGCTCCC
>JAZRTQ010000058.1:0-5772 GCA_045652165.1 Acutalibacteraceae bacterium
CTTATCATTCTTATAGAATTCGTTTTTGTCGAAATCGGCAAGAAGAAGATGACCCGAACCGTAGCCCGCGGGCTTATTGATGAGCTTTACAAAAGCAAACGAATAAACATCAACATCCGCACTCATATCCGAGGTGAAAACACCGTAGCCGCACACCTTGCCGTCTTTTTCGATATAGCTGACGGTAACGGGGATTTTTTCATATGATGCGGCAAGGCTTGCCTTAACGGTTTTAACGGGCAGAGTGCTTGCGGCAAACTCGCCTGCGTTATATTCATAAAATGCAATTTTACCGTCAAGAGAAGCGGTATAATAGATATTTTCAAAGTCGGTGGGCATAAATATTTCGCCGTTTGCACCCTTGGGGCTTGACGACGCACTCATTGTGTATTCACTCTGTTCAAAAACAAAGTCAACGGGCTTTGCTTCGATGGGGCTTTCACCCTTTGTTCCGCCCGAAACAAAGAACAGAACTGCCGATGCAACGGTAACAACCGCAAGAACTGCGGCAACAATTTTCAAAACTTTTTCGTTCATTTTATTTCCCCCTTAAAGTTCAATTTCAAGCTCAACAGGACAATGGTCAGAGCCGAAAATGTCTGTATGGATTTTTGCATCCTTCATTTTTTCCGCAATTCTCTGCGAAACAACAAAATAATCTATTCTCCAGCCCGAATTCTTTGCCCTTGCCGAAAAACGGTAAGACCACCAGCTGTAAATGCTTTCAAGATCGGGATAAAAATATCTGAAGGAATCAACAAATCCGCTTTCAAGAACCTCGGTGAATTTGCCTCTTTCTTCATCGGTGAAACCGGGATTTCTGCGGTTTGTTTTCGGATTTTTAAGGTCAATTTCCTTATGAGCAACGTTAAGGTCGCCGCAATAGATAACGGGTTTCTTTTCATCAAGCTTTCTGATATATGCTCTGAAAGCATCTTCCCATTCCATTCGGTAATCGAGTCTTACAAGCTCATCTCTGGAGTTGGGTACATAGACGGTTATGAAATAATAATTTTCAAATTCAAGCGTTATAACTCTGCCTTCTGTGTCGTGTTCGGGAATTCCGATGCCGTATGAAACCGAAAGGGGCTCTTCTCTTGAAAACACCGCCGTGCCCGAATAGCCCTTTTTCTCGGCATAGTTCCAGAACTGATGATATCCCTCAAGCGAAAGCTCAATCTGACCCTGCTGAACCTTGGTTTCCTGCAGGCAGAAAATATCGGCGTCAAGGGCGGCAAAGCTCTCATAAAAATCCTTGCCAACACAGGCTCTTATTCCGTTTACGTTCCACGAAACAAAGCGTTTTTTTGCCATAACGCACAGACCTCCACTATATAGTATAATATTAATAAAAATCATTATATCACACTTTTTTTCGCTTGTCACCTAAAAAATATTAAATAATGTGTGAATTATGTTTTCACGGTTTGTAAACAGTTACTAAAATTTCAAATTTTCTTGTTTATCCTCTTGTTTTTTGAGGGTAAAAATATTATAATGCTTTCTATAATAGGATAATAGGGATAATTATGCCCTTTTTCCTTGCAAGGCAAAAAAGTTATACGGATGTGACGGAGGAAAAAATGAGTAAAAAATATGTTATTTCCTATGATATAGGAACTACCGGCGTTAAATCCTGTCTTTTTGAAATCGGCGAAACAATCAATCTCATAAGTGCGGCTATGGAAGGCTATAAGCTCTATATTCTTCCCGACGGAGGCGCAGAACAGGACCCCGAAGAATGGTGGCAGGCAATGTGCTCAACAACCAAAACCATTTTTGAAAACTGCGATATAAAGCCCGAACAGATTGAAGGCATTTCATTCTGCTCGCAGATGCAGGGTCTTGTGCTTGTTGACAGAAACGGCGTTCCCGTTCACAGAGCATTCAGCTATATGGACCAGCGTGCAAAGAAGCAGATAAAAGAGGGTATGGCAAACGGAATTCAGATTGCGGGTGCAAATATCTTCAAGCTTATCCCTTCACTTATTATTACGGGTGCGGTTTCCGCAAGCGTTAAAGACCCCGTATGGAAATATAACTGGGTTAAAGAAAACGAGCCCGAAAATTTCAAGAATGTTTATAAATGGCTCGATGTTAAAGAATATCTTATCGCAAGAATGACCGATAAGTTTGTTATGACAAGAGACTCCGCATTCGGCACTCTTCTTTATGATATCCGCAAGGGCAAAGAATGCTGGAGCCCAACAATCTGCAAGCTTCTGGGTGTTAACCCCGCTCATCTGCCCGAAATAGTAAACAGCACCGATAAAGTCGGCGGTCTTACCGCAAAGGCAGCTTCGGAGCTCGGTCTCAAAGAGGGCACGGCAGTATTCGGCGGCGGCGGCGATGCTTCGCTTATCGGCGTTGGCGCAGGCAGCGTTGAGCTTGGCGAAACTCATATTTATAACGGCACCTCGGGCTGGGTTTCAACCGTTGTTGAAAAGAGCGTTGTTGACGCTTCGGCAATGATCGCAGCAATCACGGGTGCACAGAAAGACAGCTTCAACTATTTTGCAGAGCTTGAAACCGCAGGCAAGTGCCTTGAATGGGTAAAAGACCATCTTGCACTTGACGAAATCGGAATTTTCCTTGAAAAAACCGATGTTGCGGAAAGCCCCGAAACAGTTTACACCAGCCTTTACGATTATCTTTCAAAGGTTGTTAACGAAATTCCCGCAGGCAGCTCGGGTGTTATCTTCACCCCCTGGCTTCACGGCAACAGATGCCCGTTTGAAGACCCGAACGCAAGGGGAATGTTCTTCAACATAAGTCTTGATGTTGGCAAAACAGAGCTTATCCGTTCGGTTATCGAAGGCGTTTGCATGCATATGCGCTGGTTCCTCGAAACTCAGGATAAGAAAATACGCACCTCAAGCGTTGTCCGCTTCGTTGGCGGCGGTGCTCTTTCGGATGTAACCTGTCAGATTCTTGCAGATATAACCGGAAGAACCGTTGAAACCGTTGACAGCCCCCAGAATGTAGGTGCTGTCGGTGCGGCAGTTATTATGGCGGTGGGTCTCGGAATAATCGATGATGTTTCCCACGCAAAAAGACTTATTCCCGCCAAGAAAACTTTTATTCCCAATGCTGAAAACAAAGAGGTTTATGACAGAAACTATTCAGTTTATAAAACTCTTTATAAAAACAATAAAGAAGCCTTCAAGGCTCTTAACGGTTAAGAAAGGAAATTATAACTATGAAAAAGATTTTTGCTCTCACTGTTGCAGTTATGACTATTCTCACCTGCTTCACAGCTTGTAAGCCCAAGATAAAGAACGGCGTTGTTCTCAGCGACCAGGCAGGTAATGCTATTGCGGCTGTTACTAAAACAGACGGCGGTCTTGCCCGTGATGATGCAGGCAATGTTATTGTTCTTGTTACCGATGCAAACGGCAAGAACGTTAAGGATGAAAACGGCGAATATGCAACAAAGGCTGTTGCTCTTGACACAGCGCTTGTTGTTGGCAACGTTATCGAATGCAATGATTTCGCAATGACAATTCCCGATGGATGGAGCAACGAAAAGAGCTTCACCGAGCTTATGATCAGAAAAGACGGAACTGAAGATCTCATTACCGTAAACAGTCTCAGAAACACAACTCTCAACGAAACTCTTCAGAATTCATTCACTCTTATCAATGCTATCAAAGAAAGCCGTCCCGACGCAGAAATCACAAACACCAGCGTTCAGGTTCTCGGCCAGAAAGCAAACTATATTTCAGGTTATGTTGCAGATGACGGAACAGGTAAGTCAGCATTCTTCGGCTATATCATTTTCGTTCACGACGGTATAATTTTCTCTTGCAACCTTGTTTCAAACCATAATATGAACAATAATCTTGAAGAATATCTCAATATCATCAACACCGTTGAATACAGATAATCAAATTTAATTCAGAGGAGAAATTAAAATGTTATTTACACAGGATATAGGCATTGACCTCGGCACAGCCAACACCCTTGTTTTTGTTAAGAATAAGGGCATCGTTATCAGAGAACCTTCCGTTGTTGCGGTTGACCAGAAAAGCAACCCCCCCAAGGTTGTTGCCGTTGGTACAGAAGCAAAAGAAATGATAGGCAGAACTCCCGGTTCAATTGTTGCCGTCCGTCCTCTTAAGGATGGCGTTATTGCAGACTTTGAAATCACCGCAGAAATGATAGAATCATTCATCAAGCGCACAACAAAGCGTATGCCTTTCTCAAGAATCAGAGTTCTTATCTGTATCCCCTCAGGTGTTACCGAAGTTGAAAGAAAAGCTGTTCACGATGCTGCAAAGAGCGCAGGCGCAAACTATATCAGCCTTATCGAAGAGCCTATGGCAGCCGCTATCGGTGCAGGTCTTCCCGTAAGCGAAGCAACAGGCAGCATGGTTGTTGACATCGGCGGCGGCACCGCAGAGGTTGCAGTTATTTCTCTCGGCGGCGTTGTTACCGCAAATTCCTGCCGAGTTGCAGGCGATAACTTTGACGAAGCTATCATTTCTTACATCAAGAAAAAATATAATCTTCTTATCGGTGAAAGAACCGCTGAAGATATCAAAATCAAAATCGGTTCAGCTTTCCCCTATGAAGGCGAAGGCACCATCAACATCAAGGGCAGAAACCTTATGGACGGTCTTCCCAAGAATGTTGACGTTACATCAGAAGAAATCCGTGAAGCTCTTGCAGACCCCGTTTCACAGATCGTTGACGCTGTTAAATCAACTCTTGAAAAGACTCCTCCCGAGCTTGCAGCCGATATTATCGACCACGGCATTATGCTCACAGGCGGCGGTGCTCTTCTCAGAGGACTTGACAAACTCATTTCGGCAGAAACCAAGATTCCCGTTATTGTTGCAACCAATCCTCTTGACTGCGTAGCAGACGGCACGGGTATCTGCCTTGAAAACGACACTTTGAGTGTTGCAGGAAATAAGAAATACATTTAAGGTTATTATTAAGGTGATTATTAATGATACGCTTTTTCAAAAGCGCCGCTTTTAAAATATTTGCGGTTGTTGCGGCTGCACTTCTTGCAGGGTCGGTATTCGCCGTTACCTCACGCAGCGGTGCATCTCCGCTTACAAGCGTAACAAGCATTATTTTCGGACCGATTTCACGGGCATCAACCCGTATCGCGTCTGAATTTACCGATGCAAAAATCTCTTTCAAGTCCTCAACGGCACTTGCAAACGAGGTTGAAGCTCTCAAAAAACAGGTTGATGCTCTCACGGCTCAGCTCGTTGACTACGAACAGCTCCGAAGCAAAAACGAGCTGTATCAGGAGTTTTTAGGCATCAAGGAAGAGCATTCCGACTATGTTTTTGCCGAGGCTGCGGTTATCGGCAGGGATGCGGCGGATAATCTCGGCTCGTTCACTCTCAACAAAGGCTCAGCAAATGATATCAGCGTCAATGACCCCGTAATCTACGGCAGATATCTTGTGGGCGTTGTTGCGTCGGTAACTCCGACCCAGTGCAGAGTCAACACAATCCTCAATCCCAAGGTGAATGTAAGCGCATACGAGGTCAGAACCCGTGATCTGGGCTTCGTCACCTCAACGGTTGCCCTCGCTCAGGAAAACAGATGCCATATGCCCGGACTTTCGTCCTCAACATCCGTTACCGCAGGCGGAATAGTCTGCACATCGGGTGTCGGCGGAATTTTCCCCAGAGACCTCATTATCGGTAACATAGTTGACGTTGTTGACGGTACGGTCGATATCTCCGCGAGTGCGATTATCGAACCCGGCGTGGATTTTGCCGACATCACCGACGTTTTCATCATCAC
>JAZRTQ010000059.1:0-9028 GCA_045652165.1 Acutalibacteraceae bacterium
TGGTATCATTTTGCGATTGCTTCAAAAAACGGCGGCACAATGATAACCTGCTTTGACAATTCAACGGGCAGACTTTCGCCCGACGGCAGCAGCTTTCAGTTAACCGTTTATTCAAAAGATTTTAAAACGCCCGATTGGATAAAGGGCTCTGTTATATATCAGATTTTTCCCGACAGATTCTGTTTCTCGGGCGAAGAAAAAAAGAATGTGCCCGAAGAAAGAATTCTGCGTTCCGATTGGGGCGAAAAGCCTCTCTGGGAGCCTGATTCTCAGGGCAAAATAACAAAATACGATTTCTTTAAAGGCGATTTCAAGGGCATAGAAAGCAAGCTTGAATATATCGCTTCGCTCGGTGTGGGCTGTATCTATCTGAACCCCATATTTGAGGCGCAGTCCAACCATCGCTACGATACGGCGGATTATGAAAAAACAGATTGCCTGCTCGGAAGCGAAGAGGATTTTGCTTCTCTTTGCAAAAAGGCAAAGGAAAAGGGCATTGAAATAATCCTTGACGGTGTTTTCAGCCACACGGGATCAGACAGCAAATATTTTAATAAAAGCGGAAAATACGGCTCTGACGGAGCATATAACAGTAAAGAATCTCCATATTTCAGCTGGTATAAATTCGAGGAGTATCCCGATAAATACGGCTGTTGGTGGGGCGTTGACATTCTGCCCGAAATTGATGAAGAAAACAGCAGTTATATTGAATATATAGCGGGCGAAAACGGAATTTTACGCAAGTGGATTCGCTCGGGTGCGGCAGGCTGGAGGCTTGATGTTGCCGATGAGCTGCCCGATAAATTTCTTGACAGCCTGCGAAATGCGGTGAAAGCCGAAAAATCCGATGCATACATTCTCGGCGAGGTCTGGGAGGATGCGTCAAACAAAATCAGCTACGGCGAAAGAAGAAGATATCTTCTCGGCAGTCAGCTTGATTCGGTTATGAATTATCCTTTTGCCGATTTGCTTATTCATTTTGCAATAAGCGGAGTTGCAGAGGGCTTCAATAACAGAATATCGGAAATCTGCGAAAACTATCCGAAAGAAGCGGTGGATTGCCTTATGAATCATATCGGCACCCACGATACCTGCAGAGTGCTTAACCGCCTTGCAACGCTCGGTAATTACCGTTCAAGCCATATTGAGCGCTATTCGGGCGGGCTTTCGGATGAAGAAAGAGAAAGAGGCAAAAGACTGCTGAAGCTCATCTCTGTTATGCAGTTCACCTTGCCCGGTGTGCCCTGTGTTTATTACGGCGATGAGGCAGGCATTGAGGGCGGCGAAGACCCCTTTAACAGAGGCTGTTATCCCTGGGGCAAAGAGGATGCGGAGCTTCTTGAACACTACAGATTTCTCGGAAAAATACGCAGAGAGCATAAGGTTTTTGCTCAGGGTGAATTTGTGCCCGTTTCTGCGGCACTCGGCTGTGTGGCATATGAAAGAAGAAATGACGCAGAAAAAATAATGACCGTTGCAAACCGCAACAGCCACCCAATTGTTTATATTTTACCCGATGAGGGTTATGTTTCTCTGACGGGAGAAAAGATAATCGGCAGAGAACTTTATCTGGAGAAAGAAACGGCGGCAATTTTGATATGGCAAGAAAAGGCAGAAAAAATATAATATTCAAAACGCAGAGACAGAGCAACAGCGGTGAACTGAAAAGATTCATTTCGATTTTTGCTGCCTGCGTTATCGGTATAGCGGGCATTTCGTGCCTTGCAATTCTCAGCAAATACGATTTTGACATAAAAAGTGCCGTTGGCGGAGATATGCAGACCGAAACCTCGGTTGCGGAAACAACAACCGCGGTGCAGGTTGACGAAACGGATGCAACGCTTCTTATGTGGTGCGCGGATTCAAAAAGAGAAAATCTGCGTTTTCTCTGGCTTTGCAATTTAGGCGTGCCCGAAAATGAGGTTAAGATTTATTCGCTTGACCCGAAAACCGTTGTTGATGCGGGCGGTGTTTCAAGAACACTTGAAGGCTGTTATTCAGCTTCGGGGGCAACGGAGCTTATAAAAGCGGTTGAAAGCTTTGCAGGCGTGAAAATTGACCGTTATATAGGCTCAACAGATTCCGAATTCAAAACGATGATAAACTATTTCGGCGGATTTGAAATCAATGTGCCCGAGCAGACGGAATACCGCAGCGAAGAATTTAATCTTATGCTCATCAAGGGTAAGCAGAACATCAAAGGCGACACAATGTTCAGATATATGCGTTATCTTGCAACACAAGGCACTCAGGGCAGAAAGCAGCAGTCCGAGGTGCTTATGCAGATAATGAGCTCGGTGCTCAGCAAAAAGAACGCAGGGAGAATGAGTAATATTTATTCCAAGCTTTCAAATAATTTAAGCACAGACATAACAATAGTTGATTTTTCACAGAATGAGCAGGCTCTCGCAGCTCTTACGGAAAAGGGAATTCTCCGCAAAACAGTTGTGCAGAGCGTTGAAGATTTCGGCAAATCCGAAAAGGAGAGATAAATGAGAGCTTTTATCAAAAAGCTTATTTCGGTTGTTTTTGTAGCGGTTATTGTTATTTCGGCGGTTGTCGCGGTTAATATCGGCAAAAATTTTTTTGTTGATACCGCGGCGGAACTCAGCGACGAGCCTCCCGCAAAAATTACGGAAACGGGAAGCCCGTATAAGCATTATTACGATGACCTTGAAAACACCGAAAAGCACGTTTACAACAGAATAATTGAAAAAATCTACGGTATGCCCGAGAGGATAAGAATACCGTTTATTGATATTGAACAGCTTGATAAGGTTTTCACCGCATTGCTTTATGATAACCCCGATTTGTTTTTTGTTGCGCGCAGATGTTCAATCGTAACAAGGCTTTCGGGCACTTACTGCACGATAGATTATCTTATCACGCCTGAGGAGTATGCAGAGCAGAAAGAAAAGCTTGATGCTGTTTGCAATAAGGTTATCGCAAGCCTTGACGGCATTGATGACCCGTGGCAGAAAGAGCTGAGAATTCACGATTATATCGTGGATAACTGCAAATATGTTCACGTTGACGGCGAGCTTACCTATTCATCGTCATACGGTGCTTTGGTTAACGGCGAAGCGGCGTGTGAGGGCTACACAAAGGCAATGAAGCTTCTGCTCGATAAAGCGGGCATTGAAAGCAGTATAGTCAGCGGTATTGTTGATGACCCCAACGGTGAGCCCGGCAACCATATGTGGAATGTTGTGAAGCTCGGCGAAGAGTTCTATCATACGGATTGCACTTGGAATGACCCCGTGAGCGATACGGGTGAGCAGATGAAGCTCTATGCATATTTCAATTTAAGCGATGAGGTTATCTCACGCACCCACACGGATTTTTCAAGAGAATTCAACTGCAATTCAATGGCAGAAAATTACTATGTAAAAACAGACAGTTATTTTGAAACCTATGCGCAGGCGGATGTCAAATCGCTTGCAGATACGGTGGCAAAAACGCTCAACAGAGGCGAAACCGATGTTCAGCTTCGTTTCGGAAGCACAAAGGCATATAACGAAGCCGTTGCCGACCTTATAAACAACGGCAGAATATATGATGTGCTTGCCAAGGCAAAAAACAAAACAAGTGCGGTTTTTTCAACCGATTCACTCACTTACTATAAAGACAGAGATCAATGCGTTATTAATTTCACTTTGAATGTTACAGGAAGGGTAGTGCCTACTGATGGATAAAAAAAGAATTGAAGCGGCTGTAAGGGAAATTCTTATTGCCGTAGGAGAGGACCCCGACAGAGAGGGTCTTGTTGAAACCCCGGCAAGAGTTGCAAGAATGTATGAAGAAATTTTTTCGGGGCTTGAAGATAATCCGGAGCAGCATCTTAAGCTGTTCAACGAAACGGGCAATGAAGAAATGGTTATTGTCCGTGATATTCCGCTTTATTCAATGTGTGAGCATCATTTGCTTCCGTTTGTCGGAAAGGCACACATTGCTTATATTCCCTCGGCGGGCAAGGTTATAGGTCTTTCAAAGCTTGCAAGAATATGCAGCAGCTTTGCAAAGCGCCCCCAGCTTCAGGAAAGACTCACAACGCAGATTGCCGATTTTCTTTTTGAAAAGCTTGATGCGGTCGGCGTTGCGGTTGTTATTGAGGCAGAGCATCTTTGTATGACAATGAGAGGCGCAAGAGCCTCGGGTGCGCAAACAAGAACATCGGCACTCAGAGGAATTATGAGAAGCGATGCCAGAACAAGGTCGGAAGCAATCAACCTTCTCACCGGAGGAAACAGATAATGTTCAGAGCAGGCAGATATGAATTTCCGCTGGGCAAAAAAACCTATGTTATGGGAATTCTTAACTATACACCCGATTCTTTTTCGGATGGCGGAGAAAACTTTTCGCCCGAAGCGGCGCTTGAAGCGGCAATGAAAATGCAGAGCCTCGGTGCGGATATAATTGATATCGGGGCAAATTCAACCCGACCCAGTGCCGAAATCCTTTCGGCTTCGCAGGAGCTTGAAAGGCTAACCCCCGCACTTGAAGCAATCTGCGGTAAGGTTGATGCGGCAATTTCGGTTGACACCTTTTATCCGCTGTGTGCCGAAGCGGCACTCAAAGCGGGTGCAAGCATAATCAACGATGTGAGCGGTGAATTCAACCGTGAAATGGCTCAGCTTGCCAAAAAATACGGTGCGGGCTATATTGTTGTTCATAATCCGTGCGGTGCGGGCGTTGCCGCAGAATATGAAAACGGAGTTGTGAGCAGCGTAAGAAATTTCTTTGTTGATGCCTTGCGTCTTGCGGCTGAAATCGGATTGCCCAAAGAACAGCTTTGTTTTGACACGGGATTCGGATTCAGCAAGAAATATGAAGATAACATTGAGCTTTTAGCTAATATGGAGTGGCTTAAATTCAAGGGAATTGCCCTGCTTTCGGCAAGCTCAAGAAAAAGATTTATCGGCACGGCAGGCGGCGAAGAAAACGCGAAAATGCGTGATGCGGGCACCGTTGCCGCAAACACCGCGGCGATTGCGGGCGGAGCGGATATAATAAGAGTTCACGATGTTTATTCCGCCGTTCAGGGTGCAAGGGTTGCCGATGCAATATTCAGGAGATAGAGAGTGACGGGTACAATGGATAAAATAATAATCCGAGAGCTTAAAATTTTTGCTTATCACGGAGTAAATCCCGAAGAAAAAGAAAACGGACAGCTTTTTATTCTGGATATTGACGCGGGAGTTGATATTTCCGCCCCGTGCAAAAGCGATAATGTTGAAGATACCGTGAATTACGCCGAAGTGATTTACGAAGCAACAAGAATATTCACTTGTCAGAAAGACGATCTGATAGAAAGAGCCGCTGAAAGAGTGGCTCAGGGGCTTTTTGAAAAATTTGAGGCAATAAAGACCTTGAAAATTCTGCTTAAGAAGCCCGATGCACCCATAGAAGCCGATTTCGGATATGTCGGTGTTGAGATAACAAGAGAAAGAAAGGATTGAGAAAATGAGCGAAGCGGTAATTGCACTCGGCTCGAATATGGGCAACAGAATAGAAAATATCAATGCCGCCATAAGAGCCATTGCAAAGCTTTCGGGAGTCAAGATAATCAAGGCTTCAAGAATTTATGAAACCGAACCCGTTGACTGCACCGACGATGCAAAATATTATAATGCTGCAATACTTATTGAAACCTCGGTTATGCCTGCAATGCTTCTCGGCGAATGCCTCGGCATTGAAGCGGCAATGGGCAGAATAAGAACAAGAAAAAATGAGCCCAGAATAATCGACCTCGATCTGATTTTATATGAGGGTTTCAAAAGCGAAAGCTTTGAGCTTACAGTGCCTCATCCCAGAGTGCTCGAAAGAGCCTTTGTTATGGCTCCGCTTCTTGATCTTTATCCTTCGGGCAGAGCGCCCGGAATGTTTTTCGGTCCTCATCTGAGAGATATAGGAACAGACGGTGTGACCCGAATTGAAAAAGAAATTATAATTCCTATTTATTGAGGTGGATTATGGCAGGCTCAACAATTTGCGATAACTGCGCGTTTTATGATTATAATGAAGATTATGAGTGCTATGAATGTACGGTAAATCTTGATGAGGACGAGCTTTACAGATTTATGCAGGGTTCTTCCTTTGAGTGCCCGTATTATCAGCCCTATGATGAATATAAAATTGTAAGAAAACAAAACTGACGGAGGAATACATATGAGTAAGGAAAAAAAGATCAGCACGAAAGCAATTATTATTTCGGTTGTTGCGGTGATTCTTGTTGTGGCGGCTGTGCTCGTTGCGGTTTTCGTTATAAAACCGTCGGATAATAACACCGATAAGCCTGAAACCACAACAACTGCTTCAGATGAACAGGCAGTAAAGCTTGATACACAGCTTGTTGAATATAACGGAACACAGATTCCGAAAACTTTTGCAGATATTCTTGCAGAGAACGAAAAAGCAAGAGAGGCAAAGTGCAACCAATACGGTGTTGTTGCGAAAATGGGGGAAACCAAAATTTCTTTGCCTGAATTTGCAATGTATTATTACACTAAATTCACCAACAAATATTCCGAAGCAAGATCCTCTATAGCAAACAGCGGACAGAATATGACAGGTTTTGATATTGAAAAATTGCCCGATGAGCAGAAATACACATCAGGCAGCGGCACATGGGCAAACTATTTTGCTTTCGGAGCTGTTCAGGAAATTCAGGCTGATTATGCCAATTTCCAGAGAGCGTGCGAAGCGGGAACACAGCTGACAAGCGAGGATATGGAGTTTATCACATATAACTATAACACCGTTCAGAAAAACGCTTCGAGGGATAATGTTTCTGTTAATGAGCATCTGGCATCAAGCTATGTTGACGGCGTTGATATTTCAATGTTTATGACAAGAGTTATTATGAGAGTGTATGCTGCCAGATACGAAGAGAACGAAAAAGCAAGACTTGCAGAGGCTTGCACAGAAGAAGAAATTCAGGCTAAATACAATGAAAATCCGATGCTTTATAAAGTTGTGAAGTTAAGGGTTCATAAAACCGTAAATGAATTTACTTATGAGGATATAGCGGCAATAAGAAACGTTGAAGATTTCAATGAGTTTGCAAAAAACAACTATCCCCGCGATGATTATGATGTTGACGGAATAACAAATCTCGGCTATATGACCTATAGCGAGCTTGAAGCTTTCCATGGCGAAACAGTTGCAAACTGGGCTTTTGATAAAAGCAGAGAAGTTGGCGAACTCGGGCTGGTTGAGGATTATTTCGGCAAATATGTGATTCTTGTTGAAGTTCCCGCTTTTAATCCCTATTCCCATCAGATTCTCGTTTATAAAAACGGGGATACAGGGGCACAGGAGAATGCTCAAAAATTCTATGAAAGCTGGCAGGCGGGCGAGAAAACAGAAGCTTCTTTCAGAAAACTTATGGAAGGCTCTGATTACTGCGAGGAAATCGCCGCAACAATTACCGATTATGACAGGGAAATGGAAATCTGGCTTGCAGACCCCGCAAGAAAACGCGGTGACACAGCAAAGTTCGAGCTTTCCGACGCGGTTTATGTTGTTTATTATCTTGAACCCAATACCGAAGACTTTGACTGGATAAAAGATGTTTCGGCAGATGTTTCAACCGAAAAATATGATGCAGAGTTCAAAAAGTTGGTTGAAGAAAAATACACAGAAACTGTTGACGATAATGTTCTTCAGCAATGTTTCAAAAAAGTTAATGCCAGAATAAACAGATTCTATAAATCAATGTCAGGAAAATAATGAAAAAAGCGGAGAATGAGCTTCATTCTCTGTTTTTTTAATCCAAAATTCACAAATAATTCAAGTATTATCAAAAAAATAATAAAAATACTCTTTTATTTTATAATATAAAGTGATATAATATTTTAGATTATAGGCTTAAAAGCTGAGCTTCGGCAAATACGCTGAAGGGGAGGATAAAATGTCGGATATAATTTCTGTTAAAAATTTAAGCAAATCATATGGCAGCCATCAGGTGCTTTCAAATGTTTCGTTTGATTTTGAAGGCGGTCAGATTATCGGCTTGCTCGGCCCCAACGGAAGCGGTAAAACCTCGCTTATAAAGATTCTTACGGGTCTTATCCACGATTATGAGGGCGATGTGCGCATTGACGGCGATGAGCCCGGTGTTATAACCAAAGCGAAGGTTGCTTATCTGCCCGAAAGAACATATCTTGCAGACTGGATGCGTTCAATTGATGCAATAAACTTTATGGCGGATTTCTATAAAGATTTCGATAAAGAAAAGGCTTTGAGAATGCTTGAGGCATTCCAGCTGCCTCTTAAGCAGAAAATCAAAACAATGTCAAAGGGTATGCAGGAAAAGCTTCAGCTTCTTCTCGTGCTCAGCAGAAACGCAAAGCTTTATGTGCTCGATGAGCCTCTCGGCGGCGTTGACCCTGCGGCAAGAGCATTTATTCTTGACACAATTATGAAAAACCATCCCGAAGGTTCAACCATTCTTATCTCAACCCATCTTATCTATGATGTTGAAAAAATCTTCAACTCTGTGCTTATGATAGGCAGAGGTCAGGTGCTCGTTAAGGGCAAGGTTGATGAAATTACGGCTTCGGGCAAAACAATAGAAGATTTGTTCAAGGAGGTGTTCGGCTATGCTTGGCAAGTTAATTAAGAATGAGTTCAAATCAAATCTTTTCTCAATCGGTATGATTTATGCGGTTTCGGCAGCAGCGATACTTCTTATGCTCGCTTCGTATATTGCCGATATAACCTGGATAAGTGCGGTTGCAACAATTATACTTATTGCAACAGGTCTTATTGCTGTTGTTGTAACATTCATCAGCGTTGTTTCAAACTTCAAAAAGACTCTTTACGGCGATCAGGGTTATCTGAGTTTCACTCTTCCCGTAACCAGCGGCCAGCTTCTTGCGGCAAAAACAATAACATCCTTCTGCTGGATGCTTTTAAGCTATCTTGTTGCGGCGGGAATTTTCATCGGAGTTTATCTTTATTCAACCGCAATGATAGGCGAAGATGTTAAAATGGCAATTCAGCTTATGATGTCAATGTTTGAAGG
>JAZRTQ010000060.1:0-105284 GCA_045652165.1 Acutalibacteraceae bacterium
GCCGATGTTATGGGCGTTGCAACTTTTTATTCGCAGTTCCGTTTAACCCCCATAGGCAAATATCTTATTATGGCTTGCCAGGGTACCGCTTGCCACGTTAACGGCAGCGAGCGTATCACCGCCGCCATTTCCGAATATCTCGGCATAGGTAACGGCGAAACAACAGCAGACGGGCTTTTTACTCTTGAAAATGTTGCCTGCCTCGGTTGCTGCTCTCTTGCACCCGTTATTATGATTAACGGCGAAGCTTACGGCAATCTCACCCCTGATTCAGCAGTTGCAGCTATCAAAGCAATTCAGGAAAAGGAGGGTAAATAATGCGTATAGTTATCGGTGAAGGTTCCTGCGGAATTGCCGCGGGTGCCGCAAAGGTTCACTCCGCGATTGAAGCTCTTATGAGCGAAAACGAAAACTTTACCCTTGAAAGCACAGGCTGTATAGGTATGTGTTTCCTTGAGCCCATTGTTGATTTGTATGACGGAAAAGCTCTTCTTCGACGCCTTGTCAAGGTTAGCGCAGACGACGCAAAAACTATTGTTGAGGCTGCAAAAAGCGGCGATATTTCGGCAGTTGAGCATCTCGGCATCACTCCCGAAGACGAAGAATTTCTTAACAGACAAACAAGAATTGCGCTTCGCCATTGCGGTCTGATTGACCCCGTTTCGCTCGACGATTACCGCGAGGCAGACGGCTATCAGGCTCTTGAAAAAGCACTCAGAACAATGACACCCGAAGAGGTTATTGAAGAAATAAAGGTTTCGGGTCTTGCAGGCAGAGGCGGTGCAGGCTTCCCCACCTGGTTCAAATGGAATGCCGCACGCCAGAGCGTCAGCGAGAAAAAATATCTCATCTGTAATGCTGACGAGGGCGACCCCGGTGCATTTATGGACAGAGCAGTTATTGAATCGGACCCTCACAGCCTTATTGAAGGTATGCTTATCGGTGCATATGCCATCGGTGCAAGCGAAATGATAGTTTATGTCCGTGCGGAATATCCTCTTGCAATTACTCATCTTGAAATTGCAATCGAGCAGGCTAAAAAAGCAAATCTTCTGGGCAAAAACATTCTCGGCACGGACTTCTCCTGCGATATGAGAATTAAAGCAGGTGCAGGTGCATTTGTATGCGGTGAAGAAACCGCACTTATCGAATCTCTTGAAGGCAAACGAGGTATGCCCCGCCTTAAGCCTCCTTTCCCCGCACAGAGAGGCTATATGGATGAGCCTTCAAACATAAATAATGTTGAAACTTTTGCAAACGTTGCCTGGATTATAAACAACGGCGGTGAAGCTTTTGCCGCAATGGGAACAGAAAACAGCAAGGGCACAAAAGTTTTTGCTCTTACAGGAAAAATCCGTAAGGGCGGTCTTGTTGAAATCCCCATGGGTAAAACCCTCCGCGATGTTATTTACGGCATCGGCGGCGGTATCCGTGACAACAAAAAATTCAAAGCCGTTCAGATGGGCGGACCCTCGGGCGGATGCATCCCTGAAGAGCTTCTCGACACGGTTATTGATTATAAGGCTCTTGCCGCAACGGGTGCTATTATGGGCTCGGGCGGTATGGTTGTTATGGATGAAAGCACCTGTATGGTGGGTATGGCAAAATTCTTCCTTGATTTCACCGCTCTCGAATCCTGCGGAAAGTGCGTTCATTGCCGCATAGGCACCTTCCGTATGCAGGAAATCCTTACCCGCCTTGTTAAGGGCGAGGGCAAGGAAGGCGATATTGAGCTTCTTGAAGAGCTTTGCGAAGCAGTTAAAGACGGCGCACTCTGCGGCTTGGGTCAGACTGCACCCAACCCCGTGCTCACAACCATACACTACTTCCGCAACGAATACGAAGCTCATATCAAAGATAAAAAATGTCCCGCAAAAGAATGTGTTGAACTTCTCACATATTCAATCATCGCTGATAAATGTAAGGGATGCACTCTTTGTGCTAAAAAATGCCCCGCAAAAGCAATCAGCGGCGAGGTTAAAAAAGCTCATATTATTGATTCAGATATATGTATCCGCTGCGGTCAGTGTGTAAGCTCATGCCGCTTCGGTGCAATCAATGTTGAATAAGGAGGCGATATTATGGAACAGATTAAACTCACAATCAACGGCAAAGAAGTTCTCGGCAACAAAGGCGAAACCATCCTTAACATCGCCCTTAAAAACGGAATAGAAATTCCTAATCTTTGCTATGCACCCAACCTTAAGCTTTACGGCGCTTGCGGACTTTGCCTTGTTGAGGCAGAAAACAGCCCCAAGCTTATGCGTGCCTGCGCAACGGTTGCAGCAGACGGAATGAATGTAAGCTCATCCACTCCCAGAGTTAAAAAAGCAAGAAAAATTGCTCTTGAACTTCTTATGAGTGACCACGAGGGTGACTGCGTTGCACCCTGCTCACTCAACTGCCCTGCTCACACAGATATTCAGGGCTATCTCAAGGCAATAGCTAACGGCGATGACAGAGAAGCCGTTCGTATTATTAAAGAAAAAATCCCCATTCCCGCATCAATCGGCAGAGTATGCCCCCACCCCTGCGAATCAAACTGTCGCAGAAGAATGGTTGAAGAACCTCTTTCTGTTGCTTTCCTTAAAGCATTTGCCGCAGATAACGACCTTGCATCCGGTAACCCCTACACCGCAACTCCCGAAGAGTCAAGCGGTAAAAAGGTTGCGATCATAGGCGGCGGCCCCGCAGGCTTAACAGCAGCTTATTATCTCCGTCTTTCAGGTCACGACGTAACAATTTATGAAGCAATGCCTGAAATGGGCGGTATGCTTCGCTACGGCATTCCCGAATACCGTCTTCCCAAAGCAGTTCTTGCAAAGGAAGTTGAAGCAATTGCAAAGCTTGGCGTTGAAATGAAAAACAACGTTAAAGTTGGTAAGGATATTACTTTTGAAGAAATCAAAAACAGTGCAGATGCAGTTCTCGTAACTGTCGGTGCCTGGAAAGGCAGCAGCATCCGCTGCCCCGGTGAAGAACTTGAAGGTGTTCTCAGCGGAATTGATTTCCTTCGCGAAGTCAATATGGGCAACCGCCCCGAAATCGGCAAAAATCTTGCAGTTGTTGGCGGCGGTAACACCGCAATGGACGCTTGCCGAACTGCAGTAAGATGCGGCGCAGAAAACGTTTATGTTATCTACCGCAGAACAAGAGCAGAAGCTCCTGCAGAGGATATTGAAATCGAAGAAGCAATTGAAGAAGGCGTAAACTTCCTCTTTCTCACAAACCCCGATGAGATTATTGGCGAAAACGGCAAAGTAAAGTCAATTAAGCTTCAGATTATGGAACTTGGTGAGCCTGACGCTTCGGGCAGAAGAAAGCCCGTTCCCGTTGAAGGCGAGTTCAAAACACTTGAAGTTGACACAGTCATTTCCGCAATTGGTCAGAAATATGCCCCCTCAGGTCTTGAAGAAATCGGAACAACAGGTTGGGGAACAATTCTTGCTGATGACGCAACCTATATGACAAATATCGACGGCGTTTTCGCCGCAGGCGATGCAACAAACAACGGTGCTTCCATTGCCATTGATGCCATCGCAGAGGCAAACGGTGCGGTAAGAGCTATCAACGCATATCTTCTCGGAATGCCTATGGACTTCCCCAAGCCCTATTATTCCGAAAGAAGCGTTACCCCCGAAATGCTTGCTGACCGCGAAAAGAAAGCAAGAGCTGTTATGTCTGTCAAAGCTCCCGAATACAGAAAAGGAAACTTTGAAGCAATTCTCAACGGTTTCACCGAAGAGCAGGCAAGAGGCGAAGCAAAGCGTTGTCTTGAATGCGGCTGTCACGATTTTGCAGACTGCAAACTCATCAGATATGCAAACCTTGATCCTATTGACCCCGCAAGACTTGCAGGCAAAAAGCACGAATGCTATAAAGAAACCCGCCTTGTTACCATCGAAAGAGATCAGGGCAAGTGTATTCTTTGCAATATGTGTGTTCGCACCTGTAAAGAAAATGCAGGCGAAAGCCTTCTCGGTCTTGTTGGCAGAGGCTTCAAAACGGTTATCAAACCCGAATTTGAAAATACCGATGCTGTTGCAGTTTGTAAGGATTGCCGCAAATGTGCAGAAATCTGCCCCACCGGTGCATTGAAAATTATAGGATAAATAACAAAAAAGCATCTGCATTTTGCAGATGCTTTTTTTGGAGCTACTAGTCGGGTTCGAACCGACGACCTGCGCATTACGAATGCGCTGCTCTGCCAACTGAGCCATAGTAGCAATTATTAAAATCTATTTGGTATTATAAAATATTAGCATCAAATTTTCAAGTGCTTTTATTATATTATTTTCACTCGGTCACAGTTTGTAAACAAAAGCTTTACAAACAGGTTATCAATAATTAAATTTCTGCTCTTGATTTTAATTCAAAAATAAGCTATTCTATATACAAGGACTTTTTATGTTCGTATATATTATTTCCCTTGCGGAAGGAGTTTATTATGTTTAAAAAATTATCTGCAATTCTTCTTGTTTTTGCTCTGCTTGCAAGCTTTGCCGCCTGCAAAAGATTCGAAGGCAACGAAATGCTTATTGAAGAAAACGCTTTTGTTACCGATGAAAACGGCAACACTCAGGAGCTTGAAACAAGAGTTAACGAAAAAGGTAAAACAGAATATTATTACACCGATAACAGCGGTAACATAATCGTTGTTGATAAAAACAATGTTGAGGTTGAAACCAGCCTTGTTCCCGTTCAGACCACACTCAGCGACAAAGAAATTGAAGAAATTCTTGAAAATCAGGATTTTGATAAGCTTCAGGATGCTCTCGTGGAAGATATAACAGAGCCTGAATTTGAAATGGCTGACGGTGTTGTTCCTGAAGAATCATTTGAAGAAGTTGAGGTTGAAGTAGACAACGAAGGCAAGCCCGTTCATGTAACCACAACCAAAACATATGCCGAAATTATCAGCAGCGGCACCTTCACCGTTGACCTCACAATTCAGACCATAACCGAAAGCGAAACATCCATTATGCCCGTTAAAATGATGAAGGACGGCAACAATATGCTTGTTGAAACATCCGTTCCCATTTCAACATCGGGTAAAATGCGCGTTAATATGCTTATCAACAAAGACGGATTCTTTATGGTAATCCCCGCTATGCTGAATGCCTATTATAAGGTTCCTGCAGAAACCACAGGTGATTTAAGCGAAGCTATGGGCAACTTTGATATTGCTGATATCGAAGGTGACCTTGCAATGACCGATAACTATGTTTCAAGCGCTAAGGTTGAGCTTAACGGAAAAACCTATGATTGCGACATCTATGAATCACAAGACGGAACAACAACAAAATATTATTATCTCAACGGTGAACTCAAGAGAATTGAAAGCACAACAGCTTCAGACAGCTATATCATTGAATTCAAAGAAGTATCAGGCAAAGTAACCAAGAGCAAGTTCAGAACTCCCACCGGAAGAAACCTTGCAGATTTTGCCGCCGCCTTTGAGAGTATGACCTTCACTTATTGATAACATGAAAAAATGCGCTTTAATTACGGGTGCATCAGGCGGAATAGGCAGTAAAATTGCTTTTCAGCTTGCCTGTGACGGCTATGACATTGCCGCTTGTTATTTTTCCGATGACAAATCGGCAAAAGAGCTTGAAAACGAGCTTTCTGCTCTCGGAATAAAATATAAGTTTTATAAAGCCGATGCTTCCGATTATAATCAGATTAAAGAAATTTTTACTGACGCCGCCGAATTTTTCGGAGGCGTTTCAGTGCTTGTTAACAATGCAGGCATATCGCAGACCAAACTCTTTACCGATATAACAGAAGAGGAATTTGACCGCATAACAGCAGTTAACTTCAAAAGTGTTTTCAACTGCTGTAAATTTGCCGTTCCTTATATGGTAAACCAAAAACAGGGCAAAATAATCAACATCTCATCAATGTGGGGTGTTTACGGCGCATCCTTCGAAACTGTCTATTCGGCAACAAAAGCCGCCGTAATCGGTTTCACAAAAGCTTTGGCACGCGAACTTGCCCCCAGCAACATTCAGGTTAACTGCATCGCACCCGGTGCGATCGACACAAAAATGAATAACAACCTTTCCGTTCAGGAAAAGACAGATTTTGCTCAGGAAATCCCTATGGGCCGTTTCGGCACCCCTGAGGAGATCGCCTCAATAGTTTCTTTTCTTGCTTCAGACAAATCCGATTATATGACAGCTCAGGTTATAACAGTCGACGGAGGACTTACCTGATAATTATAGTCATTTTGCTGAAAATAGCACACACTTTTTAGTTATAGTTCACTATTGATTTGCAGTTGCTTCTATGTTAGAATAAACTGTAAGTATTATATGTTTAATTATGGAGGAAGAATTATGGCAAAATGTCCTAAATGCGGCCGTCGCCTCACTCTTTTTGATTGGAAACCTAACTGCCCCGGATGCGGCATTAACCTTGTTTATTACGGTATGGATGAAAGACTTATGGATGAGGCAGATGCTGCAGAAGCAGAGCACGCCAGAACCCAGAAGCGCATCGACAGATTAAAGGCATCATTTGTTGGCTCAAAGCTCACAATAATCCGAATTGTGCTTTCAATTCTGCCCATCGCTGCTCTTATGCTTCCGCTCTGTTCCGTAACATACAGCGGTCCGTTTATCGAGCAAACAACAACATCTGTTAACGCAATTTCGATTTATAATCTTGTTTCTTCTCTTGATTTTGATGCATTGATAACAATGCTCGGCTCAAGCGTTCTCGGAACAAGCTTTATCGGATATGCAGGTTCACTTGTTTGCCTTCTTCTCTCTCTTGTTATGATTATTTTAAGCCTTCTTATGCTTATGATGGCTTGCGGTCCCAAGGGTAACCCCAGAAACATAACACTTAATGTTATCACTCTTGCTCTTGCGATCGGTTCGGTTGTTCTTTTCAGCGTGTTCTCAAGCGGAATTTCAGCAGCTTTCCCCGAATTCATCAGCGCATCAATAGGCTTCGGAATTTTCGTTTATATCGGAACAATAGTTGCTCTTCTTGCAATTAACATTGCTATTGCAAAGGTAGGCGTTAATGTTAAATATAAGCCCTGCTTCGTTGGCGGCATTCCCGCAGAAGAATATTTTGAGCTTGTAAAGAACGGAACTCCCAAAGAGAAAATCCGCGAAATGATGGTTGCTGCTCTTTCAGAGAAAGAAGCTGAAGCAGAAAAGGAAACTGCAGAAGCAAAATAATTTGCGTATTCAAGCCTCCCATATCGGGAGGCTTTTATTTTTTAAAAAAACTAAAATTTTTCTTGTAATTATAATATAATTGTTATAAAATAAGATTATCCTATAAGTTCAAGGAGGGTTTCTATGCCTACAACAAGTATTACCAAAATCAAAACAAAGCACAAGAACCTTTTTCTTCGTGTTGCAAAAGGTCATTTTGCAACCAACCACGCACACAGCAACTACTATATCGATGTTGCAGCACAGAAATCTCGTCTTTCGGAATCAAAAGCTGTTGCAAAAGAACTTTATCACAATTACAACTATAACACAAGAATCGTTGACACCATCTTGTGCCTTGACGGCACCGAGGTTGTCGGCACCTGCCTTGCAGATGAGCTGACCAAAAACAATCTTATGAATATAAACGCACACCAGACCGTTTATGTTGTTACCCCTGAAATGACAAGCAGCTCACAGCTTCTTTTCAGAGATAATATTGTTCCTATGATTAAGGGCAAACACGTTCTTATTCTTGCAGTTTCTGTTGCTACGGGTTACACCGCAAAAGCTGCTATTGAGGCTGTTAAATATTACGGCGGCGAGGTTGTGGGTATTGCTTCAATCTTCGCAACCGCAACAGAATGCGACGGTTACACCGTTAATTCAGTTTTCAACCCCAACGATTTGCCTGATTATTTCACCTGCGCATCACACGAATGCCCTCTTTGCAAAGAAGGCAAGAAGCTTGATGCACTTATCAACAGCCACGGATTCTCAAAGTTATAAAAAATTATGCCACCGATTTTTCGGTGGCATTTTTATTTCTATATATTAATCATTTCTTCTACTTTTTCCTTGGGACAGTATCCGATATTCTGCGAAACAGGGTTACCGTCTTTGAAAACTATAAGCGTCGGTATGCTCATAACCCCGTAAATCCCCGCAAGTTCAGGGCTGTTATCAACATTAACCTTAACAATGCTCACATCGCTGTGTTCACTTTCAACCTCTTTCAGAACCGGTGCCATCATCTGGCAAGGTCCGCACCAATCGGCATAGAAATCAACCAACACAACGCCGCTTTTATCAATAACATTTTGTTTGAAATTATTATAATTTACTTCGTTCATAATTTTATCTTCCTTTCAATCTTTGGATTTATAATAAAGCATACAGTGGCAATAGCCCTCAAACTCAGGGTCTGCAATCTGTGCACGGAATTCTTCGCAAATACATTTGAATTCAGGCTGCTTACCCACCCTGCACGGACAATAGCCACCTTTTGCTTCAAGACCCTTTTTGATATTTTCAACAATGTCTTTATTCTCATTCAGTCTGACTGCCATACAGCCACCTCATATCCGATATTCTTTGTATTTTTATTTTACATCATTATCTATACTAATTCTGTGACATTTGCAACAAAAAATAACCCTCGAAGCAAAAGCTTCGAGGGTTTTGATAATCCCCATTCGGGATAAATTATCTCTTTGAGAACTTGCGTGTGATTAGAGCATCTTGTTTTTGCTTGTCATAACTTGCCGCAGTTTGTAACCGACCCCGAAAAAGTTCAGATATCCTGACTTGTTGACAAAATATTGACATTTTTGTGGGATTATTCTTTTGCTCAGAACGATTTGTTGACATCAGGTTCTGACAGAATTATAATTATCCTATACAGAAACAAAGGAGAAAAACAATGAATACATTTGATAATCTTTTCAGCAGAAAATCTATCCGTACATATAACGGCAAAAACATAACGGAATCCGAACTCAATTTGATTCTCAAAGCAGCTTACGCATCACCTGTCGGCAGAGCACTTTTTGACACTTTGAACATTACGGTTATCAGCAACCGTGAGTTTCTGAACAAGTGGGAAGACTACTGCGAAAGTGAAAGCGGTCACAGACCATTTTACGGTGCACCGACTGTTATTCTTGTTTCATCGCTTATTCCTTCAACCGACCTTAAGAGCGTTAATGTGAACTTCTCAAACGCTGCAATTCTTGTTCAGAATATGGCAATCGCCGCTACCGAACTCGGTATAGGCTCCTGCCATATCTGGGGTGCGGTCAGATTCCTCAACGATAATGAGGAGCTTCTGAAAGAACTCAATCTCCCCGAAGGAATGGTTCCTTGCTGTGCAATAATTCTCGGTCAAACAGATGAGAAATACGAACTGCGTGATATCCCCGAAAACAAAATCAAAACCAATTTCATTAAATAAACACAAATGCTCCGCAGAGATTTTCTGTGGAGCATTTTATGTCATGACCCTCAAAACGAAAGGGAGAGGTTATCGGACAAACATAATTTCCAAAACAGTCACCAGCTTTTACAATCAATTATTTTCCAATACAGTCAGATACTCATCCAGTCTTTCGTTCACATATTCTGCGATGAGGGCGGTCATTTTTGTTGCGTCGTTATCGCGGTAATAGGCATCAAATGCTTCGTAATAACGCTTGCGGTCTGTGAATTTAACATTTATCGGCGGATATGCAGACAGTATCTTCTCTCACATGCTCTTTAAGAGTGTTTGCATATGCCTCGTAGTCCGGTTCTGTGCCTATGCTTGAAAAATCACCGAGACCGAAAAAGCCGTCAACGCCCTTGTAGATTTCGTCATTGTCAAAAAGAGCATACGCCGTTTCAACGGCATCGGCAACATTTTCGTTTTCATTATGAGTGTCGGTAAATACTATAAGTCTTATTTCGGGAACAAAATCAGATGGGGTTTCGGGAAGAGTTTCCGTGACAGTTCCTCTTGTCACCTGAACCCCACCCCAGCAAAGAGTTATTATGCAAAGCAAGGCAAGAAATGAGAATATTGAACCAAGTGTGATTGCGCAAGTTTTTAATATTTTAACAATAAGCTTTTTCATCTCAATCATCCTTTTTTAGCTTTGATTAGATGATAATCTTGAAAAATAAAAATGTCAACACAAACAGAGTTTTTTCTTGATTATTGAAAAAATATTGACATTTTCGGCGGATGAGTCACTCTGAAATTCTGATTTTTGCAACCGTTATTTTATAGGTTGATTCATAACACGGAGGGTTGTTGACGTAGTAAAGCGTTGTTCCGTCTTCCGAGAAAAAGAGTGACGGACTGTAACCGCATTTTACGAAAGGTTCGTCAGTCGGATACGGAATGGGATTATCGATCGGCGCAAAGGTTTTGCCGTAATCGAAGCTGATAAACATATCCGCACCCGTGTCGCTTTCGCCTCTGATGGCGTGTCTACCTGTAACAATAAGTGTTCCGCATTCCCCGCCGACGGGTGACCACGCAATGCAAGGAGATGAGCCGAAAGTTTTGCCGCCTGCGGAAACTATCTTGCCGTAATCCGAAACGTCGCCCCAATTATCAAGAGAAGTAGTTCTCTTGCAATAAATCGGATTCATAAAAATACCGACCATCTCGTAAACCATTAAATATTCGCCGTTGCCCATTCTGGCAATTGAAACCATACCGGGTCTGAGTGAAGAATCGGAGCAGGCAACGCATTCGAACTTCTCACTCCAATTAACAAGGTCGGTTGTGTATTTATAAACAAGCTTCTGTGAATGCTCGGGGTCGGAATCATCCGAATAGAAACAGAAAAGTCTGCCCGTTTCTTCCTCATAAATCAGATACGGCTCCCATACACCCCACTCTATTCCGCCTGCCCTGTCAACGTTGCAGAAAGCGTTGAACGATTTGCCTGCATCGTTGCTTGAATAAAGGGTAATCGTGCTGTCGGTTATGCCTTCTCCGTATATTGATGTTGCGGCAAAAATAACCGTGCCCTTTTCAAAATCACCAATATCCGCAGGCAGTTCATAAAGGAACGGCATCCATTCATTCCAATAACCCTCGTTCAGGTTATCTCTTACCGTGCAGACGTATTGCCAGGTTTCAGCATCATCGTTGCTTTCATATACGGGATATGTGTCGCCCCACTTTTCAAAGGTCGCGAGCAACTTTCCGTTATCAGCTTCATTCTTCTGATAGCGAAGTTTTATGATTGAGGGATATTCAACCACATTTGCGTTGTTATCCGCAGGAACATATATATCGCTCACAGACTCAATCTCAAACTCAATCGGCAAATGCTTATATTCAAAATTCAGACCGACACCCGGAAACAGCGTTCCGAAAACCGTCAGCAATGCAAGCAAAAAACGAAAAAGAACCATTTTATCAGCCCCATCATTGAAATATATGGATACATTATATCATAAAAGTGTTCCTTTGCAACAGGTTTGTCGGAGCATACGGTAACAGCATTAAGTTGACAGTAAAATCCGCCCGTGATATGATAGATTTGTTCAGATAAATAAGAATTTGCGCGAAGGAGTGTGATTGTATGAAGAAGTTGATGGCATTCGTTTTAGCATTGGTTTTTGTATTGAGTTTGGTCGGGTGCTCTAACCCCCAAAAAGAAACCGTTATATTCAATGAGCAAACTTTTGACAAGGCTGACCTGTCTCAAGAAACACTTGAATGGTTAGAGTGGTACAATGGATTGACCGATGCTGAGCAATTAGCAGTTGATTACATACCTGCCGACCTTCAGAAATAACTAAATTCCAATTTATCGAACAGTCAGATAAAATAAGAATTCGCACGAAAGGATAAAGAGCATGTTCAGAAAAAGCGTTGTGTTTTTGCTTGTTTTAACTATGTTGGTCGCCTTGCCGTCGGGTGCATATGCTGAAGAAAGTGTTTCCGAAAAGGAAGGCTATGTGGTTGATTTCAGCACCGAATTTAATGATGACAAATTAAATACAGAGTATTGGTTACCGCAATATTTGCCTCACTGCACTGCCAATACAGAAGGCTCATCTGCAAGATATAAAATCGAGAACGGTTGTCTGAATCTGTATATTACAAAAGATTCGCCCGATTATTTTGGCGGTCAGCCCGGTTCAGCAGACCCCGACAACCTTTTATGGATAGCAAACGGTATTCAGACTTGGGAAAAGAATCATCTGCATCCGGGCGGTGCTCATCAGATGGAAGTTGATCCTTATGAAGGATATGCCACACAGTACGGCTACTTTGAGATACGAATGAAAATGCCTGACACAGGTGGCGGTGGGTACGCATCATGGTGGCTTATCGGCGCTCAGGATGATACCGACGGAACAGATTCTGTTCAGAACGGTGAAATAGATGTGTTGGAAACCTTTTTCAAGTCACCCGGAGTTTTTGAACCCAAAGTTCACGCTTGGAATGACCCTGATCTCGGTGAATGGGCAAGCAAAGTTGAATTGGACGGAGAACCGACGGATTATGTGAACGAATTCCACACCTATGCTATGGACTGGAGACCTGAAGGGATAACGTTTTATGTTGACGGAAAAGAAGTGGCACAAACAACAGAATCGCCGCAGTACAGAATGTGTATGATTCTTTCAATGTATATAAATTCCGATTTCAGCGGTTGGGACGAACCTGAAAATGAATATCCTATTGAATGGCTTATTGACTATGTTCGTGTCTATAAAGATAAAAACGGCTATAACGAGAGCGACAGACTTACAAAATTCGAGCGTTTTATAAAAGATTTGCGCGACTCACTTGCCGCGTTTTGGCATCGTGTTTTATCTTTTTTCCAAGACCTCTGTCCGCAATGTCATCAGTTCTTTGAGCGTTTATTAAGTAAGATTCCCGCTTTGTACAGAACAGCAAATTACAATTTATAAGAATAAAAATCCGATTACGGGGCGAATTCCGTATGTGGATTGGCAGCTGACACGGAAAAGATAACCGTGAGGGCGGCATACTCAGAAAGCCGTAAACGAAAAATTCGCTTCACTTGTGTGGAACGGATAAAAGGTATTTAAACGCAAAACCACAGGTTCGGTTTAACCGCCGAATCTGTGGTTTTTGAATTTTTGTCTGCACATTTGAAATCACCAACACGTTAGTTTTATTTTTGAAAGACCTTTTTATCGGACACTATTGGTGATATAATGACATCGAGAGGTGAGAAAATGACCGAACTGAAATTTCATAATCTAATGTTTGAAGCTGCCGTCAGAGATTGTCTTTCTGTATATGACAGGGCGATTACAACCGAAGACGCAAAGCTCATCAAAGAACTTGTTTTCAGTGATTTTCGCTTTGACAATAACGACTATGAGTTGTTAAGTTATTTCGAGAATTTAGAAATTCTTGACGTTGAAGAAGTCAGTTGCAGCATAATTAACCATCTGACTTGCACCGACAGTTTGAAAGAGATTTATATCAGCTGTGGTTATGATATGATTGATTTAAGCAAATTTGCAAAATTCAAAAACCTGACTCACTTATATATTTCGGGCGGAGTTTATTCCTCTATGAATATTATAAATCTCGAAAGTCTTCTTGAATGCAAAAAACTTGTTTATCTGTGTTTTCACGAATTCGGGAGCATTGATTTATTACCCCTGAAAGAATTCTCTCAACTAAAAGAGTTTGCTTGTTTATTTGCAAACAAAGTTAAAAACATTGAGTCGGTGGGCTGCTTAAAAAAATTGGAATATCTGGAACTGACCGATATTGAAGTGAGCGACCTGAAATTTCTTAAAAATCTTTCGGCAGAAACAGAGGTTTCGTTGTGCGGTCTGCGGATTCGCGACGAAGCAGATTTGAGCATATTAAAAAGGTTCAAAAAAATCGAAGCAGACGAATTAGAAAAATGGAACTCAACGTATTGGGAAAGAATAACTTGAGTTGATAATTTCAAGAGGTGAGAATATGAATAAACGTCGTTTTGATTGGCACGATTGGGATGCCAAACTTTATACGTCAGCCCAAGAGATTTATAATGCATTCAAATCGTTTGGAGTGTTGAACAAAAAAATAAAAAACATTCATGTTATTGGCGTAGCACTGAATATTGAAAAACATACTTGCATACAAAATGCCAGACGGACTTTAGCCGAAGCAGGTATTCCTTATGATGATATTTATTCAGGTGAATATCCCTATCTTGATAAAACCCTTTTGCCGTGTAAGGTTGAAATATGTGAGCCTGTTGTATTTATATTTGAAGATAACAGCACTTTGGAAATAATGCCTCGTGGTCGGGATGGATTGCTGATGTCAACAAACAAAATATCTCGTATCGTTTCGAACGGAACCAATTTCAGCAACTTCAATGCAAAAAAACTTTTTGAAAAAATAATAGGCAGTTCAATTAAAAATATAACAATCATCAACACAAAGATTACAAGCAAATCAGGATCTTACTCTTACGAAAGCTTACACAACGAGGTTAAGTATCAAATTGAACTGACAGATAAATTCGGCATCTTTTTTGAGCAATCGTGGGAAGGTTGGTTTGAGTTTGGCTTAACAAATCAGTATTGCCATTTATATTCCGGTTGTAAAACTGCCGACACTACATTCCGCAAAATGAAGAGTGCGGCAAACAACAAAAAACAAATACTCATAGTTGAAGGTCATGATGGCGGAGGTTATTTCTGGATAATGCCCGTTAAGCATGTACCCGTAACAAAGGAATACTGGCAAGGTATAAAAGAATACCGAAAAGAAGAGATTTCCATCGATGATATGGATATTTCTGAATTTTTGTTTTATTTCCTCGACAAGTATTATGATGACCAATATCCGTACGGCGACAGCAGAGACCCATATTGTGAAAACAGGTTTCAATGGAATCTGGACTATAACATTTATACTTATGATACAATGAACGTTATGTTAAACAATATTGAGGAGTGTTGTAATTTATTAAAAACAGATTATGATAACCCGAAATTAGATGAATTGAAAAAGCATTTTTCAATTTATACTTTTGAGCCCGATTTACTGTATGAACGAAAAAGGCTTTGCAAAAAGAAGGAAGCCGAAATAATAAAAGATAACATTTATATAGCAACAGAATTTTACGAAAGATTTGTTCACCGCATGCGCACAATGATGGACAATGCAAAAGATTATAATCTGATATCTTTTATGGGGCCGTGATATATGATGTTCAAATGTATTTTGTTGTGAACTACAGACCGAAAATTGACATTAGTTTTTAAAAATGCGTAAACACAGGAAACGGATTATTTTCCTGTGTTTTTTCTTAATTATTGACAAAATATTGACATTTGGGATTTGAAGATTATTCCAAAAAAGAAAAGAACCCTTGGAATCGCTCTGATTCCAAGGGTTTTCGATAATCCCCATTCGGGATAAATTATCTCTTTGAGAACTGGGGTGCACGACGAGCACCTTTGAGACCGTACTTCTTTCTTTCCTTCATTCTGGGGTCTCTGGTAAGGAAACCTGCCTTCTTGAGGGCGGGACGAAGGTTTTCGTCGAACTGAAGAAGTGCACGTGCGATACCGTGACGGATAGCACCTGCCTGGCCTGTTACGCCACCGCCTGCTACACGGCAAACGATGTCGAACTTTTCTTCTGTTTCTGTGAGAGCGAGAGGCTGACGAACGATAAGCTTGAGTGTTTCAAGACCGAAATAATCGTCAATTTCTCTGTCGTTAATGATGATTTTGCCTGTGCCGGCATATACGCGAACTCTTGCAACAGAGCTCTTTCTGCGGCCTGTACCGTAGAAATAAGGATTTGTTTCGTACATTATTTATTGCCTCCCTTTCTTAAAATTCCCATGCATCGGGCTTCTGAGCTGCGTGGGGGTGTTCTGCACCCTTAACAACACGAAGTCTGGTGAGAGCCTTGCGGCCGATTACTGTGTCGGGAAGCATACCCTTAACTGCGATTGTCATAGCGAAATCGGGCTTTGTTTTCATAAGAGTGCTGTACTTAACCTCTTTGAGATGGCCGATATAACCGCTGTGATGATAATACATTTTCTGATTGAGTTTGTTACCTGTGAGAACTGCTTTCTCTGCATTGATGATGATTACGTGATCGCCGCAGTCTGCATGAGGTGTGAAGATGGCCTTGTGCTTACCGCGAAGAAGCTTTGCAGCTTCAACAGCAACCTTACCCATGGGCTTACCTGCTGCATCAATCACATACCACTTACGGGTGATGTCGCCCGCTTTAGGCATATAAGTAGACATAACATTTCCTCCGATTTAAATTTTTCGTGCTTGCATATATTATCATAAGGTCAAAATAATGTCAATAGGTTTTTTTGAATTTTTTAATTTACATTTCACAATCTCTTGTTTTCTCGTTTTTTCTCGTTTTTTCATAGCAAAAGCTCACTTATGATTTTCAAAAATTATTTTTCTTTTTGACTGATTTCTATGTTTTTTGAATTGATTTTAACAACTTGCTGTGTTATTATATTGCACGTTCATTTATCAAAGTCAGAAGGGATTAAGTTTGAAAGAAATTATAAGTTTTAAGCAAGGCATTAAAGACGGCATACCTATTTGTATGGGATACTTTGCCGTTGCTTTTGCGTTCGGAATATTTTCCGTTGAAAGCGGTCTGAGCGTTATTGAAGCTTTGCTTATTTCAATGACTAACGTTACTTCCGCAGGTCAGCTTGCTGCCGTGCCCATTATTGCGGGCGGCGGAACACTCATTGAGCTTGCAGTTACCGAGTTCGTTATTAATCTGCGCTATTCGCTTATGTCTGTTTCGCTTTCACAGAAAGTTGATAAGAGCGTCAAAACGATTGACCGTTTTCTTATTTCGTTCGTTAACACAGACGAGGTGTTTGCGGTTTCCGCCTCAAAAGAAGGCAAGGTTGGCAAAAAGTATCTTTACGGACTTATTCTGACCCCTTATCTCGGTTGGAGTGCAGGCACGGTAATCGGTGCGGTTGCGGGCAACATTCTGCCCGAGGTTGTTATATCCTCGCTCGGAGTTGCAATTTACGGTATGTTCATTGCCATTGTTGTTCCGCCCGCAAAAAAGAGCAAGCCCGTTGCTCTCTGCGTGCTTACGGCGATCGCTCTGAGCTGTGTTTTTAAATATGTTACCGCTCTCAGCTCTGTACCGCAAGGATTTGTTATAATTATCTGCGCTGTTATTGCAAGCGCTCTGTTTGCGGTTATCGCCCCCGTCAAAACAGATAAGGAGGGCAGCTGCAATGAGTAACTTCGGAATTTATCTTCTCGTATGCGCAGGTGTAACTTATCTTGTTCGTATGTTACCGATGGTGCTTGTTAAAAAAGAAATAAAGAACAAATTCATTTTGTCATTTCTTTATTATATGCCCTATGCGGTTTTGAGTGTTATGACAATACCCGCCATTTTCTATGCAACATCATACACGGCATCGGCAGTTGTCGGATTTATTGCGGCGGTTATTTTTGCATTTCTTGAAAAAAGTCTTGTCAAGGTTGCCGCATTTTCCTGCATAGCGGTGCTTATTACAGAACTTTTAATCAACTACATATAAAAAACGGCACAGCAAAAGCTGTGCCGAATTTTTTTACCATATTTTCTTTGAAGCAATATCGGCAAGTGCTGATGCGATGAATTCATCAACGCTCTTTGCGCCGAGGTCGCCTTCGCCTCTCTTACGAACCGAAACTGCGCCGTCTTCAATTTCCTTATCGCCAACAAGAAGCATATAAGGAATCTTTTCAAGCTGTGCTTCACGGATTTTATATCCGATTTTTTCGCTTCTGTCATCAACAGAAACTCTCATACCCATGCTTTCAAACTTTGCGGCAACTTCCTTTGCATATGCGTGATGGCGGTCTGCGATGGGAAGAAGTCTTACCTGCTCGGGTGCAAGCCAGAGAGGAAGTGCACCTGCAAATGTTTCAAGAATATAAGCAAGGGTTCTTTCGTAGCAACCAAGGCTTGTTCTGTGGATAATATAGGGAAGCTTCTTCTGTCCGTCTGTATCAACATAATACATTCCGAACTTCTCTGCAAGAAGCATATCAATCTGAATTGTTACGATTGTGTCCTCTTTGCCGAATACATTCTTGAACTGAATGTCAAGCTTGGGACCGTAGAATGCAGCTTCATCGATACCGATTTCATAGTCAACGCCAAGATTATCAAGGATTTTACCCATTGCTTCCTGAGCGGCATTCCACTGCTCTGCGGTGCCTTCATATTTGTTTGTGTTTGCGGGATCCCACTGTGAGAATCGGAAAGTACACTTATCAAGCATACCAACGGTTTCAAGGAAATATTTGCAAAGACTCAGACAACCCTTGAATTCTTCTTCAAGCTGATCGGGGCGGATAACAAGGTGACCTTCTGAAATAGTGAACTGACGAACACGGATAAGACCGTGCATTTCACCCGAATCCTCGTTACGGAAAAGGGTTGATGTTTCGCCCAATCTCATAGGAAGATCGCGGTAGCTTCTTGCCGCATTGAGATAAACCTGATACTGGAAGGGGCAGGTCATCGGACGGAGTGCAAGGCATTCCTTTTCTTCATCGTCGGGGTCGCCAAGAATGAACATACCGTCACGGTAATGATCCCAGTGGCCTGAAATTCTGTAAAGGTCTCTCTTTGCCATAAGAGGAGTTTTTGTGAGAAGATAGCCGTTTGCCTGCTCAACATCTTCAACCCAGCGCTGAAGAAGCTGGATAACTCTTGCTCCCTTGGGAAGAAGGATGGGCAAGCCCTGACCGATTGACTCAACGGTTGTGAAATATCCGAGCTCTCTGCCTATCTTGTTATGGTCACGCTTCTTTGCTTCTTCAATAGCTTCAAGATGAGCTTCAAGGTCTTCTTTCTTTGTAAAAGCAGTACCATATACTCTCTGGAGCATCTTATTGTTTGAATCGCCTCTCCAGTAAGCACCGGTGCAGGAGGTGAGCTTGAAAGCTTTTACTCTGCTTGTGTCGGGAATATGAGGGCCTGCACAAAGCTCATCGAATTCGCCCTGCTTATAGAACGAAATCTTCTCGCCGTTATCTGCGTGTTCTTTAATAAGCTCAACCTTGAAGTTTTCACCTTTTTCTTCCATCATCTTAATGGCATCTTCGGGGTCAAGCTCATATTTTTCAAGAGGAAGAGCTTCTTTAACGATTTTCTTCATCTCTGCTTCAATTTTTTCAAGCACTTCGGGAGTGAAGGGCACATCAACATCAAAATCATAATAAAAACCGTTATCGATAGCGGGACCGATAGCAAGCTTTGCATTGGGATAAAGACGCTTTACAGCCTGAGCAAGAATATGCGAAGCTGTGTGGCGGAGTGCCCATTTGCCGTCGGGGTCATCAAAGGTAAGAATTTCAAGCTCGCAGTCGCTTTCAATTGCTGTTCTTAAATCCTTAACCTCGCCGTTTATTTTGCAAACGCAAGCTGCCTTATAAAGACCCATACCGAGGCTTTTGCAGATTTCCATAGCGGTTGTGCCGTTTTCAAACTCCTTTACAACACCGCCTTTGAGTGTTACATTTATCATTCAAATCATCCTTTCCTGATATTTTACAAAATAAAAAGCTCCATCCTGCAACAAAACAGGATGAAGCATAATATACTCCACGGTTCCACCCGTTATTCCGATTTTTAAATCGGCTCTCGGCAACCTTAACGCGGCTGATACGGCCTTCCTTATTTCGGAGGCTCTCGGCAGTGGTAGCAATCCGCCGGCTTTTACCGCCCTTTCAGCACACGGAGCGGCTCTCTGGAAAAGCTTTTTGCAAACGCCTTCTGCTTCAACGATTTGTTTTATCAAAATTTATATTATCACTCTATATGAACAAAGTCAATAGAATTTATATAAAAAATTGATAAAAAACTTGACATTGAGCCTTTAAAAGTATACTATAGATACAATGGTGTAATATTGTGCCAAGAAGGGTGCTTTTGCATCCCGAAAACACCATTAGTTGATTTTTCGGTAAATTTTTAATATTGACCGTCCCGCTGTTTTCGGCGGAAAAGTCACAAAATTTCAAATTAAGGAGGTTTTAAACACTTGGATACTTGGGTAATAATTCTTATTGCCGCAGTCGTTGCCGCTGTTGTATTTTTCATCATCGGTTTCGTTATCGGCGGTTTACATAGGAAGAAGGTTGCCGAAGCAGCTATCGGTTCTGCTGAAAAAGAAGCAAACAAAATAATCAGCGATGCCATTGCCGCTGCCGAAGCAAAGAAAAAGGAAAGCATTCTTGAAGCCAAGGATGAAATCCACAAGCAGAGAACTGAAACAGAAAAAGAACTTCGCGAAAGACGCAACGAAGTTCAGAGACTCGAGCGCCGCATCACTCAGAAGGAAGAAAGTCTTGATAAAAAGAGCGATAACCTTGAGAAAAAGGAAGAAACTCTTAATGAAAAGCTTAAGCTTGCAGACGAACGCCTTGAGGAAATCGAAAGCCTCAAGAAGAGCGAATTTGAAATGCTTGAAAGAATTTCAGGTCTTTCAAAAGAGCAGGCTAAAGAGCATATCCTCACCATTCTTGATGAAGAACTTAATCACGAAAAAGCTCTTAAGATTCAGGAATACGAACAGAAAACAAAGGATGAATCAGATACTCTCGCAAGAGAAATCATCACAACAGCTATTCAGCGCTGCGCTGCTGACCACGCATCCGAAGCAACAGTTTCCGTTGTTGCTCTTCCCAACGATGAAATGAAGGGCAGAATCATCGGCCGTGAAGGCAGAAACGTAAGAACTCTTGAAATGATAACAGGTGTTGACCTCATCATTGACGACACTCCCGAAGCGATCACCGTTTCAAGCTTTGACCCCGTTCGCAGAGAGATTGCAAGGCTTACTCTTGAAAAGCTCATCGCAGACGGAAGAATACATCCCGCAAGAATCGAAGAGATGTATGACAAGGCAAAACGCGAGGTTGAAGCAACCATCAAGCAGACAGGTGAACACGCACTCATCGATGCAGGCGTTAACAATGTTCACCCCGAAATCGTTAAGCTTATCGGTAAGCTTCGTTACCGCACAAGCTACGGTCAGAACGTTCTTAACCACTCACTTGAGGTTTCCTATATCGCAGGTCTTATGGCATCGGAACTTGGCACCGATGTTAAAACCGCAAAAAGAGCTGGTTTGCTCCACGATATCGGTAAAGCTCTTGACCACGAGATGGAAGGTTCGCACGTTGACCTCGGCGTTGACTTTGCTAAGCGTTACAAAGAAAACGATAATATTCTTCACGCAATCAAGGCTCACCACGGTGAGATTGAAGCAAAAACAATCACCGCTGTTCTTGTTCAGGCTGCAGACGCAATTTCGGCTGCAAGACCCGGCGCAAGAAGAGAAGATGTTCAGAACTATATCAAGCGTCTTGAAAAGCTTGAAGAAATCTCAACTTCATTTGAAGGCGTTGAACGCTCATTCGCAATTCAGGCAGGTCGCGAAGTCAGAATTATGGTTAAGCCTGAGCTTGTTGATGATGACAAGATGGTACTTCTCGCAAGAGATATTGCAAAGAAGATTGAGGAAAGCATGGAATATCCCGGTCAGATTAAAGTTAACCTCATCAGAGAAAGCAGAACAATTGACTACGCTAAATAAAATACTTGATGGGGACTGTTTCGGCAGTCCCCATTTTAATTCAGGTGATATTTATGAATATTCTTGTTATCGGAGATGTTGTTTCCTCACAAGGCTGTGAGTTTCTCAGAAGCAGACTCCCCTCTTTTAAAAAGCTTAAAGGGATTGATTTATGCATTGCAAACGGTGAAAATTCCGCTGTGGGCAACGGCATAACACCAACCTCAGCACAGTTTCTTTTTGACAGCGGAGTTGATTTCATAACAACAGGAAACCACGTTTACCGCCGCAGAGAAATGTACGAGATGCTCGATGAAAGAGAAGATATTATAAGACCCGCCAACTTTTATCCCTCAAATCCCGGCAAAGGCTGGTCGGTGATAGATATGGGCAGCGTTAAGGTTGGCGTTATCAATCTTATGGGCAATGTTTATATGGATAACTGCGCAAATCCGTTTCTCTGCGTTGAAGAGATTCTTCCCAAGCTTTCCGACTGCAGAATTATTCTTGTTGATTTTCACGCTGAAGCTACCGCAGAAAAACGCGCAATGGGATTTTATCTTGACGGTAAGGTTTCCGCCGTTTTCGGAACTCACACCCACGTCCTGACCGCTGATGCCTGCATACTGCCAAAAGGCACGGCTTATATTACCGACATCGGTATGACGGGGCCGAAATATTCCGTGCTCGGTGCAAAGCCCGAAATATCCATCGAATGGCTCCGCACGGGTATGCCCGCAAGATTTGATACAGCAGACGGCGAATGCTCATTAAACGGCTGTATCTTTGAAATAGACAACAAAACCGGCAAGGCGATATCTGCCGAAGCCGTAACGATAGAGTGATATATTATGCAAAAACTTCTCAGTCATATGCGTTCCGCATGCCAGAAATATGAAATGATACAAGAGGGCGACAGAATTGCCGTTGGAGTTTCAGGCGGCAAAGATTCTGTTTGCCTGCTTGCCGCAATGGCAAATCTGCGTATATTTTATCCGCAGAAATTTGATTTGGTTGCAATCACCCTCGACCCCTGCTTTAACGGAGAAGAAGGCGATTATTCTGAGATCCAGAAGCTTTGTGATAAACTCGGAATAGAATATATCATCAAACGCACTCAGCTTTGGGATGTTATATTCAACGTAAGAAAAGAAAGCAACCCCTGCAGCCTTTGCGCCAGAATGCGAAGAGGTGCTTTGCACGATGCCGCAAAAGAGGCAGGCTGCAATAAAATAGCTCTCGGACATCATCTTGACGATGTTGCCGAAACATTTATTATGAACCTTTTCAACGGCGGCACTCTTGATTGCTTTATGCCCGTTACATATCTTTCAAGAAAAGATATATATATGATAAGACCTATGATTTTTGCAAGAGAAAGCGAATGCGCAAGGGTTGTGCGCAGAGAAAATCTTCCGATTGTTAAAAGCAAATGCCCCGCTGACGGAGCAACCGAAAGGCAGGAGGTTAAGGATTTTCTCAATTCGCTTGAAAAGAAATATGGCGATGTGAGAAGCAAGATTCTCGGTGCAATGCAGCGAAAAGAAATCAACGGATATTAAAAAAAGCGAAGACCGTATAAAAACATATAAGACAAGGGGGTTCTGCAGAACTGAAAGCCTGCAAGAACCCCATAATTATACCTAAAACGATTATTTGCTGATGTTTATTATGTTTTATACTACGAACAAACTTCGCCACTCGGCGTACCTTTGTACGCCTTCGGGCAAACAAAATCAAGTCAAAAGCCTTGATTTTGCTCAGTTTGTCCGTTCTTCATCTTTTTTCCTATCCCCTTGCAAAAAAAACGGCACGGTTTTAAACCGTGCCGTAATTTTTTGTTTAGTTTTCTTTTGAGGCTTCTTCCGAATTCTCGTTGAACTCGTTAACCTGATTTGCAATGGCTTTTCTTCTTTCGCGAAGTTCCATATACATTCTTTCTCTCTTCTCGCCCTGAAGGTCATAGAAGAGCTGGGGAACGATGCTGAGGATACCTGTAACAACGGGAAGAAGTGTGCACATAAAGAAGAGAGCATAACGTGCTTCGGGAGTCTGTGCACCCTGATTTCTGTTGGGATCGTAGCCGAAAGCTTTGAAGAGAAGGGGCTGAATAACACCCTTAACGCTGTTAACCATCTTTGTGATAAGACCCTTGGCAACACCTGTCATACCTTCGGAACGGAAGCCGTTCTTCCACTCGCCGTAGTCGATAGCTTCGTTTCTCATTTCTTCGGGAATAACCTTTCTGATACCCCAGAAGAACATCCAGATAGTTTCACGGAGCATAAAGGCGGGAATCATAACTGCAAGGCTTTCATAGCCCTTCTTACCGCCGATATTGATGAATTTACCTGCAAGGAATACACCGAGCATCAGCACGCTGTCAACATGGGAGCCTGCAATCCACAGAGCCTTTGTTGAGAACTTGGAACGTGCCCAGGGAACATACGAATAGGAAACGGGTGAAACAACCGCACCGGGAATACCAACGATTGTTGACATTGATGCAAGGTTGAGAACTTCGATGTAGTAAAGATTTGTGCCCGAGTTAAGGCTGAATGCGCCGAGGAACTCGGAAAGAGTGATAAGAAGAAGCGGTTTGTTGGTAACAACTGACTTGATACCGCTGAATACGCTGGGACGGTCGATAGTCTGCATAACCCTTTCTTTTGCAACAAATGCATAGAAGAGAGCAAAAAGACCTGAAACAACTGCGGTAATAACACCGCCGATGATGAACATCTTATTGTAACCGAGCTGATATGCTTCGGGGTTTGCTGTCTGAAGAATCTGATTTGCGGGGCTGTTGATATAAATATCAATCAAAAGACCCATAAGAATTTCGGGAGCCTTTTCAACAAATCCCGAAAGAAGGTTTGCCGAAGTGATAAGCCTTGTTCGGTCAATAATATTCGGCGTTATTGTTGAGGTCATACCCTGACGAACAATAGCAATCAATGATTCTGCAAGATTTTTGAAAATCAAAAGAAGCAGATAAACCGCAAATCTCGGAATATTTGTGCCGATACCTTCCGTTCCCATCATAGAGGGAAGTGCCCAATAAGCAACTGTCAGGAAAACACCGGGAATAGCATAAACTACAAGCCACGGCTTGAATTTACCCCATCTTGTGCGGGTTTTGTCAACAATTGTTGCAAGGAAAAGGTCGTTGATGATATCCCATACGCTGATAATACCGTTTGTAACCGACTGAAGAACAAGATCAATTCTGAGAATGTTCATCTTAAAAACGTCGTCATATTTACCGATATTAAAGCTTTGAGCTATGTCATCGAGTATGTATGCAAAAGTTTCTTTTGCGCCAACATAGCGTCTATCCTTGGGAACGGCAGACGAAGCCTTTGCTTCAACAACCTTGGCGGTTGATTCTGTTGCCATAACATCTCTCCTATCTGTAAAAATAATCAATTTATTTTAACACAGTATTCCGCCTATTTCAACACACTAAAATATTTTTATGAATATTACACAGTAAATGTGTTCGCTTTTTGTGTATTAACACAAGGTTTCGGTATCTTTTTTCATACTGTCGAGATGCTTTGCGAAAAAGTTTCTCATTTTTTCATTGTATTGTTCTTTTTCGTCATAATAACAGAACGCGTGTATTGCATCGGGAACGGTAAAGATTTCTTTATCAACCGAGCAAGCATCATAAAGCTCACCGCACATTTCAAAGGGAACAAGCGGGTCTTTACCGCCGTGAACAAACATAACGGGATTTTTTGCATTCTTCATTGTTTTGAGAGGATTACAATCTTTTCTCAAATCATAGTGCGAAAGCAGATTACAGTAAATATTGATAAAGAAAACCATTATTTTCGGCTCAAAGCCGATCATTGTTTTAATCTTATTTTTAACAACATCGTAGGCATTTGTGAAACCGCAGTCCTCAATAACCAGCTTCACCTGGTCGCGGGGAGAAGTGTTGTTAACAAGCATTGCCGTTGCCGCGCCCATTGAAATGCCGTGAAGAACAATTTCTATATCCTCACCGAAGCGTTCAACAAGATAATCTATCCAGAGTTTTATATCTTTATGGTCAAACGAACCGAAGCCTATTTTGTTGCCATCGCTTCTTCCGTGGCCTCTGAGGTCGGGCAAAAGATAGCTGAATCCCATTTCATCGTAATAAAAAGAAAAAAGATGACCGCATTCATCCGGGCCGTTGCAATTATAGCCGTGAATACATATTACAAATTTTTTGCTTTTCTCCTTTGCGGGCACAAACCAAGCGCGCATAGTTTCTCCGTGAGATACAAGGCTCAAATCCTCGGGATTATGCGAAAGAATATACGCATAGTTCTTTTTTCTTTCTTCCGCTCTCCATATTTTTACAGGCTCGGTTTCCGGCTTTTTGCGTCTGTTGGAAATAAGCGCAACCTTGTATCCCACTGCGCCTATAACCATAAATAATGCAAGCAGAAAAACAACAATTCCCAAAATGATATACAGTGCTGTCATTTCTATCACCTCAAAGAATCTATTTTTTAAATTTTACCATATACGCCAACATAAAGCAAGGTTGACATTTATTTCAAAAAGGATTAAAATCTATAAAAAATTCACTCGGGAAGTAATGATATGACAGGAACAATAGTCAACTGTGCCGCCGTGCTTGCGGGCAGTGCAATAGGTTTGATATTCAAAAAGGGTATAAAAGAAAGCTATACCGACAGCATCAACAAATCACTCGGACTTGCCGTGCTTATAATCGGTCTTAACGGCGTTATTTCAAATATGTTTTCGATTGAAAACGGTAAGATTTCAAGCAGCGGCGAGCTGTTACTTGTTGTTTTTCTTGTTATCGGAACATTCATCGGTGAGCTGTTGAGGCTTGATGACCGTTTCACAAAATTCAGCAACAAAATAGATAACAAATTCAAAAACGGCGGATTTTCGGCAGGGTTTATCAGCGGTACACTTCTTTTTAATGTTGGTGCGATGGCTATAATCGGCTCGATAAATGACGGTGTTTCGGGTGACAGCTCGGTGCTCTTCGTAAAAAGTGCACTCGACTTCACCTCAGCAATCATTCTGGCAACAACGCTTGGCTTCGGTGTTATCTTCACACCTATTCCCATACTTATTTATCAGGGGTCAATCACACTTCTCGCAGGCTCGCTCGGCGGCTTGCTTGCAGGCGAATTACTTGAGCAGATTTGTTCAGTAGGTTATACGATAATTATGGCAATCGGCTTTAATTTTATTTTCAAGGACAAATTTAAAACTCTCAATATGCTTCCCGCAATAATACTCCCCGTTGTTTATCATTACACACTTATATTGATTGAGTATATTAAATGAATAATAAAAAAAGACGAATTACGGGCATTCCGTAATTCGTCTTTATCTTTTTATCCTGCAAGCATATTAAATGCTGTTGAAAGCTGATTATCCTGCTGGGTTGTAAGTAATCCGATGGAAAAATCATTTCCTGAGGTGAGGAAAACTTCAACATCCGGAGTAAGACCCACCTTATTATAAACCGCCGTTTCTCCGCCTTTCGGCTCAACAAGAGCAACAGTGAGAAGAACCGCTCCGCCATCTTCAAGAGCGAAAAGCTCCTGCATTGTTCCTATGCCTGCGGTTTTTGTGCCTACAAGCTGTGCCTGCGAAATAGTTCTGAGGTCGCAGGCAAAAAGCTCTGCAGGACCTTTGGTGTTCGAATTCACAAGAACAATAAACGGCATTGTGACACTACTGTTTTCTGCTGTGTAAACTTTATTCTTATAAATGTTTCCGTTTTTATCTTTGGCAACGGCAAGGTTATCTGAAATTGCGGGAACAATAACATCTATAACCTGGGTTGCATAGTCAATGCTTCCGTCCGAAGTGTTTCTTACATCAAAAACCATACTTTCCGCACCGTCTTCACGGAGTTTTTTAATCAAGCTCTTGAATTCGGAAGCTGTGTCTTTATAAAAACCGTTGATTTTTATATATCCGACATTACCCTCTAGTCTGCCGATTACACCCGGAATTTCAAAGCCGAGCATCGGCTCAATAACTCTGGTCACACCGTCACGCTCATATTCGATCTGAACCGATGAAAGCCTGTCACCGTAAAGGCTTTCTCTGAGAGTTGAATAGTTGCTCATAGTGACAGTAGTGTTATTGATCGCGGTTATTACATCCCTGGCTTTAAGTCCGCTTTTTTCTGCAGGTGAGCCTTCATACACATGAGTTATAACAAAATCTCCTTCGGTATAATCATATGCGGTTTCAGCTCCGATACCTGCAACTCCGCCCTCAAGCTTTTCAAGATAGCTGTCATATTCGGAAGAGGTAAGATAAATGCTGTTTGAATCACCCAGACCGTTCACATAACCCTCCGCAAGAGCAGAATTGAGCTTGTTTCGGTCCTCTACGCTTCCGTAGAAATAGTTGGAAATAATTTTACTTATCTCATCAACCGATTCATAAATCTGCGAACGCTGTGAAATATTGCTGATAATGCGGTTATACATTTGTTTTGAAACAACCATAGTCAACGCAAATGTTGCCGTTATTGAAATAATGATCAGAGATATGCTTAATCCCAATGAGATTTTTTTATTCATGCACATTCTCCTTTCTTTAAAATCCTAAAAAGGCGGCATAGAGCCGCCTTTAGTTTTTTACGGTTTGGATACGTAGTTCAAAGGCTGAACCCTGCTTACGCTTCCGTCTGCCTTCTTTATTCTCACTTCAAAATGAAGGTGAGGACCTGTTGTGTTACCCGTCTGACCGATTTCGCCGATATTTTCGCCCTTCTGAACAACATCGCCTTTCTTGACATAAAGTTTCTTGGCGTGTGCATAAAGAGTCTGCTTACCGTCACCGTGGTCGATAACGCAATAGTTGCCGAAGCCCGAATTCCAGTTGCCGTCATTATAAGCAATGATAACCTCACCGCCCTGTGCCGCACGGAAAGGAGAGCCATGTGTTGTTACATCGGTTCTTACTATATCAATGCCCCAATGCTTACCGCCGCTGGGATATGAGGGATAGCCCGCAGTAACCTTTGTTGAACCGGGAACGGGCCAGAGAAGCTTGCCGTCGTTGTTATATTCCTCTTTGGGAACATCGCCTTCGCTCGAGCCGTGCTGCTTGATATAAGCGTCAATCTGTGCGTCAAGGGCATCTCTTTCTGCCTCCTGAAGCTTGATTGCCTTTTTATATGCCTCGCTGTCTTTATCAAGCTCGTTAACAATATCTTTAACCTGCTCGTATTTTCCCATTACCGAATCTCTTTTTTCGGTCTGCTCATCCTGGCTGCTCTGAAGGTCTGACTGACGCTCTGAAAGAACATTCATTTCTTCGTCAAGCACAACCTTTTTCTCTTCAAGCTCAACTTTCTTTTCGCCAAGCTGTTTTTGGAGAGAATTAAGCTGAACAACCTTATCTGAAAGCTCATTGATAAGAGCTGCATCATTTTCCGAAACTCTTGTTACAAGCTCTTTTCTGGCAAAAAATGTTGCCATATCGCTTGATGAAAACAGAAGCTCAAGAGTTGATGCCTCACCCGACATATAGTTTTCGCGAAGTCTTGCAAGAAGCTGAATTTTTGTTTCAGACATAAGAGCCTCTGAATCGGCAATCTGAATCTGAATCATCGAAACCTGGGAATTGATAACCTCTATATCGTTTTCCGCAGTATCAATACTCACCTGCAAATCTTTTATGTTTCCGTTAAGAACATTGATTCTTTCATCGAGCACATCCATCTGCTTTTCAATGATTTTAATCTCATCATTGAGCGAATCCAGTTTCTGTTCATTGGTCTTTATTTCGCTCTCAACCTTATCGAGTGCCTGCTGATTTTTGAGAATCTCTTTTTCAAGGTCTTCATACTGATTTCTTAAATCTTCAAGGCTCTCTTCAGCAGAAACGGTTGGTGTATAAGGCAAAACTACCGAGAAAACACAAGCAAAAGCCATCACTAAACAAAGAAGCTTTTTCAAATATTTTCTTTTAGTCTTCAAGTTCAACGAACTTCCTTTCCTTAAGATATTTTCTTATCGAAGTTGCACTTCCGAAGATGCCGGTGAATACTCCGATACCCACAAAAGCCGCAATAAGATAAGGAGCATAATCAAGGAAATTAACTTCAATTGCCGCGCCGAAGCCTGAAAGCAATGATGTTACGGAGCTCAGCGCAAACTCATAAATAGCCCACACTGCTCCCGTGGCAAGCACACCTGCTATAACACCGATGATTATGCCTTCAACCATAAACGGCCAGCGAATAAATGAATTGGTGGCACCTACGCTCTTCATAATGCTTATTTCAAGCCTTCTGCTGAACATTGTAACCTTAATTGTGTTTGAAATGATAAACAACGAAACCAAAAGAAGCATAGCGATTATGCCGATGCTTATGTATGTTACAGAGTTTCTCAGATCCGAAAGCTGTCTTGCAAGCACACTGTTTTCGTGCACTCTGAGAACACTGCTCATCTGCTTCACCTGCGATGCAACATTCGCAAACTGCCCCATATCCGAAACAGTTACTTTATATGCATTCGGAAGCGGATTTTCTTCAACACCTTCGAGGTAACTCTTAAGACCTTCATCAAGCTCCGAAAGAATTTCTCTGTATGCGGATTCTTTTTCGATAATCTCAACCGTTCCCACGTAAGGAATTGCTTCAAGGTCACTGCCAAGCTTGATAAATTCTATATCGTCGGTTTCGAGATTAACATCCGCATAAACCATAATTACGTTTTCTGCCTCTATGTTGCTTATGAATGCCTCGATATTCACAAGGAGCATAAATGCAATGCCGATAAGCATAAGGCAGCTGAAAAGCACGGTTACCGAAGCGAAGGACATAAGCTTGTTAACCTTGAGGTTTCTGAAGCCTTCTTTGGTAAGATATTTTAAATTACCCATTATTCCCCGCCTCCGTTCTGAGAAAATTCAATGCCGTTTTCAACTTCCTGTGCGTTAACGGCGGCATATGCCGAATAATCCTCTTCGGGAGGAACAACATATTCATTTGAAATTTCACTTGCGGCATTGATATGCGAGGTTGCCGCCTCTCTTATAAGGTTACCGCCATCCGAAACAACGGTTCCCTTTTCAAGAATAATAACACGCTTATCAAAGCAACGGACAAGGCTGTGTTCATGGGTAACCATAATAACGGTTGTTCCCGATTCGTTAAGACGCATAAGCAAATCAACGATTTCATAGCTCATCTGAGGGTCAACGTTACCTGTGGGCTCGTCCGCAATGATAATATCCGCATTGTTTGCGAGTGCTCTTGCAAGGGCAACTCTCTGCTGCTCACCGCCCGAAAGCTCCTTCGGGAAGTTTCTTGCCTTGTGGTTAAGCCCCATAAGGCTGAGAACATAAGGCACTCTTCTTCTTATTTTCTTTTCTTTTGTTCCGATAACGCGCATTGCAAATGCAACATTATCAAAAACGCTCATAGTGGGTATCAGTCTGAAATCCTGAAAAACTATACCGAGCTTTCGGCGGAATTTCGGGATTTCACGCTTTTTCATTTTATTAAGAACAACACCGTCAACGGTTATTGTGCCCGACGACGGAACTTCCTCGCGCATCATAAGCTTAAGGAAGGTGCTCTTACCTGCACCCGAAGAACCAACAACGAAAACAAATTCGCCCTTTTCAATCTTGAGGTTTATATCTTTAAGGGCGTGTGTACCGTTGTCGTACCTCTTTGATACATTATTAAATTCAATCACGGTATCATTCCTTAATTATGTTTTGTTTTCTGCCGACGCCGAGACTTAATACTTAACGGGCTTTGCGTCAAGATATTTCTTAACCATAAGAGCAACTTTGAACACGATTGCATCGTCAAACTCTCTCAGGTCAAGACCCGTAAGCTTCTTGATTTTTTCAAGTCTGTAAACAAGGGTGTTTCTGTGAACAAAAAGCTTTCTTGATGTTTCGGAAACATTAAGATTGTTTTCAAAGAAACGCTGAATTGTGAAAAGTGTCTCGTGGTCAAGGCTTTCAATTGAGCCTCTCTTGAATATTTCTCTGAGGAACATATCACAAAGTGTTGTGGGAAGCTGATAAATAAGTCTTGCAATACCGAGGTTTTCGTAGCTTACGATTGTTTTCTCGGTATCAAACACCTTGCCTACCTCAAGAGCAATCTGTGCTTCCTTGAATGAAATTGCAAGGTCCTTGATGCCCTCGATTGTTGTGCCGATACCGACAAGCACGTGGGTATAAAGCTCTGTGCTGAGCGAATCGGAAATTGAACGGGCAAGCTTTTCAAGGTCTTTGCTTTCAATATTGCTGCGAACTTCCTTAACAATAGCAATATCTGTTTCATTAATATTAATAACAAAATCCTTATTCTTATCGGGGAAGAGATTCTGAACAACATCAAATACGGAAACATCGTTATGGTCTGTTATTCTGATAAGAAGAACAACTCTTGTTGCATCGCTGTTAAAACGAAGCTCTCTTGATTTAAGATAAATATCTCCGGGCAGAATATTATCAAGAATAACATTCTTAATAAAGCTGCCTCTGTCAAACTTCTCTTCATAATACTGCTTAAGGCTTTCAAGCGATACACAGCATACAGATGCAAATCTGCCTGCAAGTTCATCTGTTCCCTCAACAAAAACAGCATATTCATTCTGAACGTGAGAACTGAAGTTGCAGAAAGTGCTGCCGTTGATATAATGCAGCTCGTTATCTGCAAAAACCTCGGAAGCTGTTGAAATAACCTCACCGATTTTGCTCAGTTCGCTGCACGCAATGATTGTTCCTGTTTCGTCAATTACACCCAGAGTTCTGCCAACAGCGTCACGCATCTGATGAACAAGACCCTGGAAAATTCTGTTTGACATAATTATTACCCCTCATTTGTTTCGTTTTTAAACTTCATTCTTGTTTTCGCATCTTCAACAATGCAAAAACATATCTTTTAGACAAAATGACCATCGGGACATATACATTTTACACAACAAAGCCTCTTTTTGCAATAGAAAACAGCATATTTTTTAAAAAAGTTTTTGAATTTATTGTGAATTAAGGTCTTAATTTATTGAAAATTACCAAAAAAAGCAAATTTTTCTTCACCAAATCTTTTGTTGAGTTTGTTAAATGCGAATTTTATCTTCTATAACTTTTATCCAAAAAGTCAAGTTGTTTTTTGTTTAAATTAACAATTTTAATTCTCAAACGGCAATTATTGCATTCGCATAATTCAAGGATTTAGTCAAAAATACTACAGAAAAATTCAACAATAACCGCCTGGTTTTTTTGTTGTTTTTTGCTAAAGATTATTTATTCAGACACATTATATATGCACTCGAAAATTGAGCATACTATATCTGTACAGCTTTATTAAAGCAAAAATTTCAAAAAAATTACAAAAAATAGACATATTTTTTAAAAAAGCACTTTTCAAAACAGAAAATTGATGATATAATGCTTTCGGTTATATTCTACAATAATTGTTTTTATATAAAATTTTTGAAAGAAGGTCTGCAATTGGAGAAATTTATAATCAACGGCGGCTCCCCGCTCCACGGTTCAGTTTCCGTAAGCGGTGCAAAAAACGCTGCCCTTGCTATTATCCCTGCCGCAATTCTTTCTCAGGATGTTTGTGTGATTGAAAATCTCCCCACCTCCATCAGCGATGTGGGATATATGATGAAAATTCTCGATCAGCTCGGTGCAAAGGTAAGACTCATCAACAAGCACACAATCGAAATAGATTCACGCCACCTTAATTCATACATCATTTCGCACGATATGACAAAGCATCTTCGTGCTTCATATTATTTCATCGGTGCTCTTCTCGGCAGATTCAGCAGAGCTAAAGTTGCCTTGCCCGGCGGATGTTATCTCGGCCCCAGACCCATCGACCAGCACATCAAAGGCTTTGAGGCTCTCGGTGCAACCGTTTCGGTTGAAGATAACGCAATTGTTGAAGCTGAAGCTGAAAGACTTCTCGGCAACCCTGTCTATCTTGATATGGTGTCTGTCGGTGCAACGGTTAATATTCTTCTTGCCGCAGTTAAAGCAAACGGACTCACCGTTATTGAAAACGCCGCAAAAGAGCCCCATATAGTTGACCTTGCAAACTTCCTCAACTCGATGGGCGCAGATGTAAGAGGCGCCGGAACAGACGTTATAAAAATCAGAGGTGTTGAACAGCTTCACGGCTGCACATACTCGATTATCCCCGACCAGATTGAAGCGGGTACATTTATGGTTGCCGCCGCCGCAACAAAGGGCGATGTTCTGATTAAGAATGTTATCCCCAAGCATCTTGAATCAATCTCAAAGAAGCTTGTTGAATGCGGAGCAACGGTTGAAGAATTTGACGATGCCGTAAGAGTATCTCTTGATACCCGCCCCGAAAAATGCAATGTTAAAACAATGCCCCATCCCGGCTTCCCCACCGATATGCAGCCTCAGATGGCAGTTCTTCTTGCTCTTGCAGACGGAACAAGCGTTATTTCCGAAAGCATCTGGTCAAACAGATTCAAATATACCGAACAACTTAACCGTATGGGCGCAAACATCACGGCAGACGGTCAGCTTGCAGTTGTTCAGGGTGTTGAGCAACTTAAAGGTGCACCCGTTAAAGCGGATGACCTTCGTGCAGGTGCCGCAATGATAATCGCAGGTTGCGCTGCAAGCGGCACAACAGAAATTGAAGATATTCTTCATATCGACAGAGGTTATGAAGATGTTGTTGAAAAATTCAGCGGTATCGGTGCGGATATAAAGCGTGTTTATGTTCCCGATGCAGACAGCGTTTCAAGCGCAGTTTAATATAGTATTTATTAAGGGACACTTCGCAAGAGGTGTCCCTTCTGAACATTTTGAAAGACAAGGAAATTTTTATGGCAAAATTCTGTTCTCTTTATTCATCAAGCAGCGGAAACTGCACATACATAGGCTCGTCACACGGCGGAATACTTATTGATATCGGTATTACAGCAAAAAAAACCGCCGAGGCACTTTCGGGAATAGGCGTTGATCCGTCAACGATCGAAGCGATTTTTGTAACCCACGAGCATTCCGACCATATCAAGGGAATAAAAGTTTTTGCCGCCAAGCACAAAATTCCCGTATACGCTTCAACAGGCACGCTTGCGGGTATGGAAAATCTCGGTGCTGTTGATTCAAGAGTGCTTACGGATATCATCCCCTATTCGGGAATTGAAAAAGCGGGAATGTTTATCCGCCCTTTCCGCACCCCTCACGACAGCAATGAAAGCACTGGATTCAGCATTCTCACGCCCGACAGCAAAAGAATATCGGTTGCAACAGATATCGGAACCATAACCGATACAGTTATGGAAGCGATTTACGGAAGCGACCTTGTTCTGCTTGAATCTAACCACGATGTCCGTATGCTTCAGAACGGCCCTTATCCGTTTTTTCTCAAAGAGAGAATCCTTTCAAATCACGGTCACCTTTCTAACGAGAAATGCGCCGAAACGGCAGTAAAACTCCTTGAATCGGGCACAACAAGATTTGTTCTCGGTCACCTGAGCAAAGAAAACAATATCCCCTCTCTCGCATTTGAAACAACAAGAGCCGCAATGACAATGGCGGGTGCAAAAGAAAACAGCGATTATCTTCTCAGCGTTGCGGGTGACCTTAATCCCGTTATCGCATTTTAAACGGAGGAAAAGATGCTTAATATTGATATTATCTGCGTAGGAAAACTTAAAGAAGATTACTTGCGTATGGCGTGTGCCGAATACGAAAAAAGGCTTGGTGCTTTCTGCAAATTAAGGATAACCGAGCTGACCCCCGCAAGACTTCCCGACAACCCCAATCAGGCTCAGATTACAGCCGCGCTTGAAGATGAAGGGTCAAGAATCATTGCAAAACTCGCTCCAAACACAGCTGTTTTTGCAATGTGCATTGAGGGCAAGCAGATGCCCTCCGAAAAGCTTTCGGCAGAAATTGAAAAATGTGCCGTTTCAGGCTTCGGCAATCTTGCATTCATCATCGGAGGTTCGCACGGACTCTCGCCCGCAGTCAAATCAAAGGCAAGCTGCAGACTCTCAATGAGCGAAATGACCTTCCCCCATCAGCTTGCAAGAGTTATGCTTCTTGAGCAGATTTACCGTGCTTTTATGATTTCAAGCGGCACAAAATATCATAAATAACCTTGAAAACGCATAAAATATTCGGCAGTTTTACACCCTTAAGGCTTAACTTTTGAAATATTTTGTTAAGATTACCAAAAGTTTCAAAAAACCCGAAAAATAATAAAAAAACTGTTGCATATTTTCTCAAAAATGTATAAAATAAATACGGTCAAAAAGATAAATTATATTTTTGGAGGTAAATTACCATGGCAGTTAAAGTTGCAATTAACGGCTTCGGCCGTATCGGCCGTCTTGCATTCCGTCAGATGTTCGGTGCAGAAGGCTACGAAATCGTTGCTATCAACGATCTTACAAACCCCAAGATGCTTGCTCATCTTCTTAAGTACGACTCAGCTCAGGGCAGATACGCTCTTGCTGACACAGTAGTTGCAGGCGAAGAAAGCATCACAGTTGACGGTAAAGAAATCAAAATCTACGCTAAGGCTAACGCTGCAGAACTTCCCTGGGGCGAAATCGGCGTTGACGTTGTTCTTGAGTGCACAGGTTTCTACTGCTCAAAGGCAAAGAGCCAGGCTCACATCGATGCAGGTGCTAAGAAGGTTGTTATTTCTGCTCCCGCAGGCAACGATCTTCCCACAATCGTTTACAGCGTAAACGAAGGCACTCTCACAGCTGAAGACAACATCATTTCAGCTGCATCATGCACAACAAACTGCCTTGCTCCCATGGCTAAGGCTCTCAACGATTATGCTCCCATCCAGAGCGGTATCATGACAACTGTTCAGGCTTACACAGGTGATCAGATGGTTCTCGACGGTCCTCACAGAAAGGGCGACCTCAGAAGAGCAAGAGCTGCTGCTGCAAACATCGTTCCCAACTCAACAGGTGCTGCAAAAGCTATCGGTCTTGTTATCCCCGAGCTCAACGGCAAACTCATCGGTTCAGCACAGAGAGTTCCCGTTCCCACAGGTTCAACAACTATCCTTGTTGCAGTTGTTAAGGGCAGCGACATCACTAAGGAAGGCATCAACGCAGCAATGAAGGCTGCTTCATCAGCTTCCTTCGGTTACACAGAAGAAGAACTCGTTTCAAGCGATATCATCGGTATCACATACGGTTCACTCTTCGTTGCAACTCAGACAATGGTTACAAAGATTGCTGACGATCTCTATCAGGTTCAGGTTGTTTCATGGTATGACAATGAAAACAGCTACACAAGCCAGATGGTTCGTACAATCAAGTATTTCGCAGAGCTTGCATAATTTAAGCTAAACAACTTTTAAGGGTCGGTTCAGTACCGACCCTTATTTCATATGAGGTTTTTTTATGAATTTAAAACGCCTTGATAAAATAATAGCACTCAACTGCAATGTATCGCGTAAAGACGCCAGAAAGCTGATCAAGGATGCCGATGTAACCGTTAACGGAAAATGCGTTATGCGTGCAGAAGAATTGGTTGATGTGGATGCCGACGAGATAACTGTCAAGGGATATACCTTTACACTCAAGGAACACGTTTACATTATGCTTCACAAACCGAAAGGTGTTATCAGCGCATCCCGTGACCCGAAGAAAGAAACGGTTATAGATATCATTCCCGATGAACTTAAAAGACGCTCTCTTTTCCCTGCAGGCAGACTCGACCGCGACACCACGGGTCTTTTAATTATAACGGACGACGGAGCTTTCTGCCATAAAATAATGAGTCCGTCGCATCACGTTTACAAAACCTACGAAGCTATTCTTTCATTCCCGATTTATGATGTTGACATTGCGAAACTTGAAGCGGGAATCACACTCGAAGACGGCACAGAATGCCTGCCTGCAAAGGTGAAAGCCTTTACAAAAAACGGTCTCCCTGCCGCAGAAATCAAAATCCGCGAGGGCAAATATCATCAGGTTAAAAGAATGTTTGCCGCAGTAGGCAACCACGTCGAGCAGCTTCACCGAGTTCAGATCGGATCGCTTCGCCTCGACGCTGCACTTGCGGAAGGTGAATGCAGAGAATTAACGGAAGAAGAAAAAAATCTTATCTTCTCCGACGAAACAGTATAGATTTTAAACACATTATTGTCTTTGCCCGTGCATAGAATTATCTGATAAATAATCTGCACGGAGGATGATAGTGTGTTTGTTGTTTTAAGGATACATAGCGTAAATGAAATTAAAATTAACCGTCGGCAAAGAAAAGAAATAAGTAATGCGTGTGTGCAACCTCATTCAACCGAAAAAGGGTTGCCGTTTTTTACCCTTGATGTGCTTGAAACAAAAAGAGGAATTGACTGGCAAGCAGTCAGCGAGAAATGCGGAAGATATGCTTCAAGAATTGTTGCGCCGCGAACAGTCACCCTGCCTGACGGTGTGGGACTTAACCGTTTTGCTCACCGCTCCGTGCTTCCGATGCTGATTTTCAACACCGCGTGCAGAGAGCTTTCTTCTGCTAAATTACCCGCCGATAAAATTTCAATCACCGTTACAGACCGCAATTCCGTTATGTATTCCCAAATTCACCGTTTGCTGCCTTTCGCATCGCAAATCAGAGTTATAACATCGAAGCCCGAAAAATACGCCTCTGCCTGCGTTAAGGCAATGGAAGAAAACGGGGCAACAATTATGCTTCGCTCCGCTTACGAAGCTGTTGAGGGCATTGAAATTGTTATTTGCTGTGACGGAATTATTTCTCCTGCAATGCAGAATTCAATCATATTCGCTTGCGGCAAAAAAAGCGGCGGAAAACTGTGCTTTTGCGGCAACGAACTTGAACTTCTACCCGTACACAAAGCAATCATTCCCGAAAACATCGAACCCGTTGATTTCGCAGGTGCGCTTTTTGAACTTTGCGGCTGTTTTTTATATTGTAATTCTTGTTTTTCAGAGGTTGAAATAAGCTGCAAAAAGTGTGAAAACAGATCTGTAAATAAGTGCTTGCATTGTGTTGCAGGGCAATTAAACTCTTGACATTATAGTATATATTATATATAATAAAGTGAATAATGGTAATATATAGCCATTTATAAGTTTATAAATTATTTGTAAGGAGATATACCGAAATGGAAAAGCAGACAGTATTTACCCGTGAGGACTATAACAAACTCAGTGCGGAACTTAACAGACTGAAAACAGAAGGCAGAGATGACATTGCCGAAAAGATTAAAGAAGCCCGTTCACACGGTGACCTTTCAGAAAACGCCGAATATGATGAGGCGATGAACGAACAGGCTAAAATGGAAGCCGAAATAGCAAAGCTTGAAGCTGACCTTCGCAATGCAAAGATTCTTGACGAATCCGACCTCGGAACAGAAATCGTTCGCATCGGTTCAAAAGTTAAGCTTCTTGATATGGATTATAACGAAGAGCTTGAATTCAAAATCCTCGGTAAGAGCGATATTGATAACGGCATAATCTCCGATCTTTCACCCGTAGGCTCGGCAATTATGAACAAAAAGGTTGGCGAAATTGCAGAGGTTCACACTCCCTCGGGCAACATCAGCAAAATGAAAATACTCTCCATCTCAAAGTAAATTAAATAAGCGGCAGGTTAGCCTGTCGCTTTTGCAATATCGGATTATTCACAGAAAGGACTGTTTAACCATGGCAGACGAAAAGATTATAAATGCTGCTCCCGTTGAAGAGGAGCAGGTTCAGGATGTTAACGAACTCCGTCAGATAAGAGTTGAAAAGCTTGAAGCTCTTCAGGCTGCAGGCAAGGACCCCTTCCAGATTACTCTTGCAGAGCAGAGCATTCATTGCAGCGAAATCGTTGAGCGTTTTGAAGAGCTTGAAAATCAGGATGTTTCCATCTGCGGCAGAATGATGAGCCGCAGAGATATGGGTAAGGCAAACTTCATCGACATTCGCGACCTCAGCGGCAGAATGCAGATTTATGTTAAAATTGACGAAATCGGTGAAGAAGAATTTGCTGAATTCAAGAAATGGGATATCGGTGATATCATCGAAGTTAAAGGCTTTGTTTTCAGAACAAGAAGAGGCGAGATTTCCGTTCACGCAAAGGCTCTCCGCCTTCTCTCAAAGTCACTTCTTCCCCTCCCCGAAAAGTTCCACGGTCTGACCAATACAGACACACGTTACCGCAAGCGTTATCTTGACCTCATTATGAACCCCGAGGTTAAGGATACATTCGTTAAGCGTTCACTTATCATCAGAGAGGTAAGAAATTATCTTGATTCACAGGGCTTCCTTGAAGTTGAAACACCTATGCTTGTTTCAAACGCAGGCGGCGCTGCTGCAAGACCTTTCGTTACTCACCACAATGCACTCAACGAGGATTTCAAGCTCCGCATTTCTCTTGAGCTTTATCTTAAGAGACTTATCGTTGGCGGTATGGAAAAGGTTTATGAAATCGGCAGAGTTTTCAGAAACGAAGGCTGTGACACACGCCACAACCCCGAATTCACTCTTATGGAGCTTTATCAGGCTTACACAGACTACAACGGTATGATGGACCTTACCGAAAATCTTTACCGTCACGTAGCGCAGGCTGTTCTCGGCACAACAACAATCACATATAACGGCGTTGAGATGGATCTCGGCAAGCCCTTTGAAAGAATTTCAATGGTTGATGCTGTTAAGAAGTATGCGGGCGTTGACTGGAACGAAGTTGAAACTCTTGAAGATGCAAGAGCACTTGCAGACAAGCATCACGTTGAATATGAAAAGAGACACGGCAAGGGCGATATTCTTGCTCTGTTCTTCGAAGAATATGCTGAAGAGCATCTCATTCAGCCCACTTTCGTTATCGATCATCCCATCGAAATTTCTCCTCTCACAAAGAAAAAGCCCGAAGACCCCAACTATGTTGAGCGTTTCGAGTTCTTTATGAACGGCTGGGAAATGGCAAATGCTTATTCAGAGCTTAATGACCCCATCGACCAGAGAGAAAGATTCAAGGCACAGGAGGCACTTCTTGCTCAGGGCGACGAAGAAGCCAACACAACCGACGAAGATTTCCTCAATGCTCTTGAAATCGGTATGCCCCCCACAGGCGGTATCGGCTTCGGTATCGACAGAATGTGTATGCTTCTTACCGATTCTTCGGCTATCAGAGATGTTCTTCTCTTCCCCACAATGAAGAGCCTCGACTGATATGAAAATATCCGTTGCGCTTGCCGCATATAAAGGTGAGCAATATATCGCCGAACAGATTCAATCCATCCTGAACGAGCTCGGTGAAAATGACGAACTCATTATTTCCGATGATTACCCCGAAGGCAAAACCTTTGGGGTAATCAAAGAATTTATTGCAGAAGATAAAAGAATCCGCTATATTGAAGGTCCCCGCAAAGGTGTTATAAAAAACTTTGAAAACGCTCTTAATGCCTGCACAGGCGATGTTATCTTCCTGAGCGACCAGGATGATATCTGGTTACCAGGTAAGGTTGAAGCGGTTATGAATGAGATTAAAAACGGTGCTGACCTTGTGCTTCACGATGCAAGTGTAACCGACGCAAAACTCAACATAACCGAGCCTTCATATTTTGCAATTCACGGTTCAAATAATTCTTTTTTAAAAAATATAATAAAGAATTCATTTGTCGGCTGCTGTATGGCATTCACCAAAGAGGTTATGAACGAAAGCCTTCCTTTCCCCAAGAAGCTTCCGATGCACGATTGGTGGATTGCCCTGCTTGCAATCAAGAAACACCGCAAAGTGGTTCTGCTTGATAAGCCGTTTATTTTATGGCGTCGCCATGGCGATAATGTTACGGGCGGAAAAACCTCCGCTTTTCAGAAAATCATCTGGCGAATAAGGATAATTTTGTCTTTAGCATTTCCAACTTGTGCCTTTGGAAAGGAAAAATGATGATGAACAATCATATTACCGGCTGCATCGTGACTTATAACAATATGTCAACCATTGACAATGCCGTTAAGTCGCTTCTTGAATACACAGCCGCTTCATTTGAGCTTTTCGTTGTTGATAACGGTTCAACCGACGGAACGCCCGAATATATAGAGAAAAATTACCCCTCGGTAACGGTTATCCGTACCGATAAAAACATAGGATTCGGCGCAGGACATAATTTCATTATGGACAGGCTGAATTCCAGATATCACGTAATTATAAATCCTGACATTATCATTAAAGATGATGTTATTTCAAAAATGGCAGAATATCTTGACGGTAATTCCGATATAGGCTTGCTTTCACCCGAAATCCGTTTCCCCGACGGCAGACTTCAGGTTCTCGGCAAGAAAAATCCCGCCCTCCCCTATCTTATTTCAAGCAGACTCCGCGGCAGCGGTGAGCCAAGCGCAAAGCTTCGCGAATATGCAATGCTTGATAAAGATTTGACAAAACCTCTTGATATTGAAAACGCCACGGGCTGTTTTATGTTTATCAGAACGGATTTGTTCAAGGAAATCGGCGGATTTGACAAGCGCTATTTTATGTACTTTGAGGATTGCGACCTCACCCGCGAGGTTAACCAAAGAAGCCGTGCGGTATATTATCCCGAGGCAACGGTTTATCACGAATGGGGCAGAGAATCAAAGAAAAATTTCAAGCTAAAGCTTATTCAGATAACCTCTATGCTTAACTATTATGCAAAATGGGGTTTGAAATAAGCGGAAAGAGATAAAAATGAAGTATTTAAAGAATTTTTATAAATACAGATATTTACTCTACGAAATCGTTCGCAAAAACATTAAACTGCAATACAGAAACTCCGTTCTCGGCATTTTCTGGACCTTTTTGCAGCCTTTGATGACAACAATTGTACTTGTTGTTGTTTTCGGCGGCGTTTTCGGTGCAAACCGAGCTGAAACGGTGAACTATCCCATTTATCTTCTCTGCGGAAGACTGATTTATGAATTCTTTTCGCAATCCACCAAAAGAGCTATGCGTTCAATAATGAACAGTGCATCGGTTATCAAAAAGGTTTATGTTCCGAAATATATCTATCCCGTTTCAAATGTTATTTCAAACTTTGTTACCTTTGTGATTTCTCTGCTTGTGCTTGTTTGCTTTATAGTTTATTTTTACTTTTTCAGCGATAAGCCTCCCATCATCACGGGCTATGCTTTTCTCGCACCCGTTCCCATTCTTATTCTTCTTATTCTCTGCGTGGGAATCGGACTTATCCTTTGCACTCTTCAGGTATTCTTCAAGGATATTGAATATCTTTATGAAGTTTTCTGTATGCTTCTTTTCTATATGACCCCGATTTTTTATCATATAGACCAGCTCAATATTACCAACAAATTTTTCAGAATGGTAATAATGGCAAATCCGCTTTATTCAATAACGGAAATGTTCAGAAGCTGTGTGCTTTACGGTGAGATGTTCAATATCAACCACCTGCTCTATGCTCTCGGCTTTTCGCTTGCAAGCGTTGCAATCGGTTTGCTTGTATTTTATAAGAAGCAGGATAAATTTATTCTTCACATCTGATGAAAGGAGAAGCTTATGAGCAAACCCGCTATTGTTGTTGAGCATATGAGTATGCTCTTTAACCTCAACAAAGAAAAAGTTGATAACATTAAAGAGTATTTTATAAAGCTTGTTACAAGAAAACTCCACTTTACCGAATTCTGGGCTCTTAAGGATATCTCCTTTACAGTTGAAAAAGGCGACCGTGTAGGTGTTCTCGGCTTTAACGGCGCAGGCAAATCAACTCTTCTTAAGGTTATTGCAGGCGTTCTCAAGCCTACAGAAGGCAGCGTTAAAGTCAGCGGAGTTATCGCTCCGATGCTTGAACTCGGCGCAGGCTTCGACCTTAACTATTCAGGCAAAGAAAACGTTTTTCTTTACGGAGCCACAATGGGATATTCCCGCAAATTCATCGAAGAAAAATATGATGAAATTGTTGAATTCTCGGAGCTTGGCGATTTTATCAATGTTCCCGTGAAAAACTATTCATCGGGTATGAGAGCAAGGCTCGGCTTTGCAATTGCAACCGCAGTTGAGCCCGAAATTCTTATTCTTGACGAAGTTCTTTCTGTTGGCGATGCAAAATTCAGAAAGAAGAGCGAGGCAAAAATCCGCTCAATGTTTGATAAGGGCATAACCGTGCTTTTCGTTTCTCACAGCGTTGAGCAGGTTATGAATATCTGCAACAAAGCAATTATTCTTGACCACGGCAAACTTATTGCACAGGGCGAGGTCAAAGAAATCTGTGCGCAATATAATGAAATGGTTAAATCAAAATAAATTCCGAAAGGATTGAAAATTATGGTTTTTGCAGCTGTATTTGCCGGCGGCATCGGCAGCAGAATGGGTAACTCCGAAACTCCCAAGCAGTATCTTGAGCTTGGCACAAAGCCCGTTATAATCCATACAATAGAAAAATTCTTCATCAATGAAACTATTGATGAAATTATCGTTCTCTGCCCCAAGGCTTGGGTTGCACACACACGCGACCTTATCAAAAAGCACATTCCCGAGGGCAAGAAAATAACAGTTATTGCAGGCGGCGAAACAAGAAACGGCACTCTTGAAAAGGCCATCGAATTCATAGAAACAAATTATGAAACAGATGAAAACACCGTTCTTGTTACCCACGATGCGGTAAGACCTTTCCTGACCCACAGAATTATTGTTGAGAATGTTGAGGCAGCTGTTAAATACGGTGCATGTGATACCGTTATTCCTGCAACCGATACAATTGTTGAAAGCGCTGACGGTAAAATGATAACCTCAATTCCTGAGCGCAAGAGAATGTATCAGGGTCAGACTCCCCAGTCATTCCGCCTCAAAGAGCTTGAAAGAGTGCTTGCAAGCCTTACCGAAGATGAAAAGGCAATTCTCACCGATGCCTGCAAGATTTTCTCAATCAAGAACAAAGATGTTTATATGGTTGAAGGCGAAGTGTTCAATATTAAAATCACCTATCCTTATGATTTGAAAGTTGCTCATACTCTTCTGAAAGGCAAGGATTGCGATGACTAATGCAGTTTACAGACTCGTTGCCCCCGGGCTTATTGACATAGCCTGCACCGAGCCGGACATTAAAAACAGCGTTATAATGAGACCCGTGTATCTTTCTATATGCAAAGCAGACCAGCGTTATTATCAAGGTAACAGAAGCCGCGAGGCGCTCAAAGCAAAGCTGCCTATGGCTCTTATCCACGAATGCGTTGCAAGGGTTGTTTTTGACCCCACAGGCACCTATAAAAGCGGCGAGCTTGTTGTTCCCGTGCCCAATACCCCTACTGAAACCGATGATGTTATTGCAGAAAACTATCTGCCGTCAAGCAAATTCTGCTCAAGCGGATATGACGGCTTCCTGAGGGATTATATTGATATGCCTCCCGACAGACTTGTAAGAGTGCCATCAAACGTTGACCCGAAGGTTGCCTCTTTCAGCGAACTTATAAGCGTTGCCGTTCACGCGGTTGACCGTTTTGAAAAGTTTTCTCATTCAAGAAAAAATTCTGTAGGCATCTGGGGCGACGGTAATGTGGGCTTCATAACAGCACTTGTGCTCAAAGCTCTTTACCCCGACACAAAGCTTTATATTTTCGGCACTGTATACGAAAAGCTTTCTTATTTCTCTTTTGCCGACGGCGTTTATCACGTTGACAGTATACCCGAAGATTTAAGAATCGACCACGCATTTGAATGCGTTGGCGGTGAAGCTTCGCGTTTTGCTATTGCACAGATAATTGACCATATCAATCCCGAGGGCTCAATCGGTCTTATGGGCGTTAGTGAAAGCTTTATCGGCATCAACACAAGAATGGTGCTTGAAAAAGGTCTGCGTCTTTTCGGTTCAAGCCGAAGCGGTGTTGCCGATTTTCAGAAAACGGTTGATTTGCTTTCGGAGTATCCCGAAATCGCATCATATCTTGAAAATATTATCGGTGAAGTATTCAATATCAGAACAATTTCAGATATTCACGATGCTTTTGCCCACGATATAAGCCGTCATTTCGGCAAAACCGTGCTGAAATGGCAAAAATAAAAATGATTGGATGATAAAATGAAAATATCCGTCATAATCCCCGCTTATAACTGCGAAAGATTTCTTGCCGAAACCCTTGACTGTCTTTTGAATCAGACCCTCAAGGATATTCAGATTGTTATTGTTAACGACGGCTCAACCGACGGCACAGCCAAGGTTATTGACCGCTATGCAAACAAACATTCCTTTATTCTTCCCGTTTATCAGGATAATGCGGGAGTTTCCGCAGCAAGAAACAACGGAATTGAAAAAGCCGAGGGCGAATATCTTCTTTTTCTTGACAGCGATGATGTTCTTTCATCAAATGCTCTTGAAAATATTTGCAAAAAGCTTGACTCAACCAATGCCGATATGGCAATTTTCCGCGTTCAGCGTTTCGGCTACGGCGGCGAGGAATACAATCCCATTGTTGATAAATTCGTAAAAGAAGATATTCTTGATTGCTACGATAAACGTCTGCTCTGGAATTTCCTTGTAAGCAATAAATGCTACAGAACCGAATGGCTTAAAAATAACGGGCTGAAATTCCCTCCTATGCGATACAGCGAAGACGGAGTTTTCTTTATGAGCGCCGTTTACAAATTCCCGAAAATAACGGGAGTTTATGATGCGGTTTTCAAATACCGCAGACACGCACCAAACGAGGGTTTTTCCGTTACGCAGAGCACAAATATAAATCTTGTGCGCGATTTCAATGCTTCGCTTGAAACAATTTATAAGCTTGCAGAGGAATCGTTTGAAATCGAAAAATGTACCTGCGAAAACAAAGAAGATTATCTGCAAGAAATTCTTTACAAGCATTATTTCACTTTCATCAATGAGTTTTACCGCCTCATCTGGCGCACCGATGATGAAACTCTTGCTTTCGTCGGCGAAAAATGCGATGAGTTGCTTGCAAAAATGACACCCGAAACGGTGAAAAAAGTTAACAATTCAAACCGCGATGTTGTAAATCCGATTTTCAATAAAAAAGAGGCGGCAAATTCGCCTTTCGTAAGCGTTATTGCAAAGAATGCATCGCCCGAATTCTTAACATCACTCTATAATCAGGTAACTCCCTGCTTTGAACTGATAACCGCTCAAAAGCTTGAAAACAAACCTGAAAATGCAGTTGTTCTGCCCGAAAAAGATTTTAAAAAAGCTGCCAAAAAAGCGGCAAAAGGAAAAATCAAAATCACTCTTTCGGGTAAAAAAGCAGTTGATATAAGACTTATCAAGGTTATTATTCTGCTTAAGAAATCACCCAAATTCCGCATTTTCCCCGATTTTATAATAAAGCTGGGAGCAATGCTCTTTTTAAAAATAAAAAAATAATGAGGAATTGAATTGAAAAATCTGTTTTATTCTCTGTATGCTCTGTTTTTTAACATCAGCCGCATTTTCCCGATAAAGAAAAACAGAGTTGCCCTTGTTGCCCCGCATAACGGCGGCAGCAACGATTCTTTGGGAGTGCTCAAAGAGTTTCTTGAAGAAAAGGGCGGATATGATATTGTTTTTATATCAACCAATGATTTAAAACTTGATTTTTCAGGCATTTCGGCTTTAATAAAATCCTGCCTGAAAGCGGCGGGATTTTTTACTTTGAAAGCCAAAGCACTTGCAACCTCAAAATTCGTTTTTCTCAACGATAACTTTATGCCTATGGCTTCGCTTAACTTTTCAAAAGAAGCAATAGTCACCCAGCTTTGGCACGCCGAGGGTGCATTCAAGCGTTTCGGTCTTTCCGCACCGCTTACCGATGAAATCCGAGAGCGTGAAAAAAAGTGCTCACAAAGGCTCGACTATATTGTTTGCACATCAAAAAATGTTGTTCCGATTTATGCCGAAGCTTTCGGCGTTGACGAAAGCAAAACTCTTCCCATAGGTTCACCGAGAACAGACCGCCTTTTTAACAAAGATATAAAAGTGTTGCGTTCTGAATTTGATAAAAAGCATCCCGAATGCAAAGGCAAAAAACTTATTCTTTTTGCGCCCACTTTCAGGGATTCCGCGGAAAAGGATGCGGCATTGCTCAGCGGTATTGATTCAAAAAAATTCGCTGCAGAGCTGCCCGAATATGCTCTTCTGACTAAACTTCATCCGCAGATTCATTCTTCAAAGCCCATTGAAGGCGCAACTGATGTTACAAAAGAAGATATAGGTATGCTCACTCTGATTTGCGAAAGTGTCATAACCGATTATTCTTCCGTTTGTATGGATTTTGCGCTTCTTTCAAAGCCCTGCTATTTCTATGCATTCGACCTTGAAGAATATGAGGATGAGCGATCATTCTATTTTGATTATGAAAGCTATGTTCCCGGCCTCGTAGCCAAGGATTTTGATACCCTTATTGAAAACATAAAAAACCCCCGAAACAGCGAAGAAAAGCTTCACTCTTTCAGGGATTTCAATTTTGACTGTATTGACTGCAACAACACAAAACGTGTTTTTGAAAATATTATTTCAGCCAACTCTTGATAAGTTCAACCGCTCTTTCGGTTGAATGACCGTCACAAGCACTCATCTGCCCGTTTCTGAATTTTTGAATTCGCTCAACGGGCGGATTTTCTTTTGCCCTTCGAAGAGAATCAAGAAGATTTTCTGCCTCGGTTACTGTTTCTCCCGGCAAATCATCGGGAAATTTAAGGTAAAATCCTCTTTCATATTCCTTTATATCAGGGCAATAGAAAACCATCGGCACATCGAGAAGGCAAGCATCATAAATAACCGAGGAATAATCGGTTATCATAACAGAGCAAGCCGCCGTTAACGCAAGAGTGGATTCGGTTGAAAGGTCGATTATATTCGGATATTCTTTATCAGTAAGCTTATAATCCATAATCGGATGGCGTCGGATAACAAGAACTTCATCATCGGTCAGCTTTTCGCTGAAAGCCGCCCAATCAATGCCCGTTTCATATTTTATTCTGCCACCGTTTTTCTCTCTGAAAGTGGGGCAGAAAAGATAAATTGTTTTACCATTTAATTCGGGATGCTTTTCAAAAATTTCCGACTTCATTTTTTCGGAGTTTGCAAGAATAATATCCGTTCTGGGCAATCCTATAGGCAAACATTTTTCTTTATTGATTCCGAATGCTCTTGCATATGGCTCGCGGCAGTTTTCAGCTGTTACGGCAACCGCCGAATACTGCGAATGGGTAGCAATTTCTTCTCTTCTGCTGAGCTTTGAGGGGGCATCAAGGCCAAAATGCTTGAATGCACCGCAAGCATGCCAGATCTGAAACAGCTTCTGACCCTCGCGAAGCTTTATTGTTCTCATATAACGGCAATAATCATCGGTAACAATAACTCGGCTTGTTAAAAGATAATAAAAAATTTTCGGCTTAAGCTTCATCGAATGGGGCAGCATATGAGCAAAAATAACCTTATCCGCATCAAGCGCATCATAAACCGCCTTTGCATTATCGAGCAATTTGCCGTTTGCACGGATTGTAAAAAACAAAACTCTGTTTTTAATCGGCATATGCCCGAAAACAAAAAGAAAAGTGTTTTGCACAAAAACAAATATCTTTTTTCGCATTGCGGGAGTTAAGATTTTCTTTATTATATTAATGATTTTTGTTTTCATTAAATCCCTCCGTTTTCATATATTTTAATATATATAATGTAATAAAGCAAGGGGACGAAAAAAATTAAAAAAACTTTAAAATTTCTGAAAAAATCTATTGACTTTTCAATTAATCCGTGTATAATATATATCCGTAGCCCAGATACGCGAGTTACATTGGGGAATAGTGTAACGGTAGCACGACAGACTCTGACTCTGTTTGTTGGGGTTCGAATCCCTATTCCCCAGCCAAAAGAAGAACAGATTCCTTTATGGAGTCTGTTCTTTTTTATTTGCAGAAATCACAAGGGATTCGAAGGACGAGCGACACAGAGCAACAGTCCGGTGGACTGTTGTGACCGCGAGCGACCAAGCGCCCGCAGGCGCGCGAGTCGAATCCCTATTCCCCAGCCAATAATAACAGATACCTTTATGGTGTCTGTTATTTTTTTATTTACAGAAACACTCAAAACTAATATAAAGTCTTATTGTTGCAAAGTAAAAATATATATGATACAATATTGACATAGCTTGCTCCATAGTTTTAAAGGAGGATATGTTATGTTAAAAATGAAAAAGAAAACGGCAATGAGATTTATCGCACTTATTCTTGCAATGTCGGTTATGCTGTCTGCTTCGGCAACGGCATTTGCCGCAAGCCTGATTTCCGAAGAAACCAGGGCAAAATCCGTTGAAATTGCCCATAAGATAGAATCTGAGGGTATTGTTCTTTTGAAAAATGAAAACAGCGTTCTTCCTCTAAAAAATAAAAAAGTCAATGTTTTCGGTGCGGCATCTTGCTCAATAGCGTTCGCAGGTGCGGCAGGTTCAGGCGCTGTCCGTTCATCCGATGCAGTCGGATTTTATGATGCACTCGAAAACTCGGAAATTGAATATAACACAGAATTATATGATTTGTATGCTGACTACACAGGAACAAAGGTTGATATGGGTCTGATTGGTTATGTAGCCACCGTTCTTGAGCAGTTTTTCGGCGGCGGACAGTCTGAAATGCCCATTGGCAAAATAAGCGAAAAAATTATGAAAAAGGCTGTTGATTTCTCGCAGACAGCCATCATAGTCATCGGCAGAGTGGGAACCGAAATGAAGGATTTAAGCATTGAAAAGCTTAATCTTACCGCCGATGAAGAAACAATGATTGATAAGGTTTGCTCCGAATTTTCCGATGTAATTGTTGTTTTTAATATTTCAAATATAATGGATATGTCGTGGCTTGATGATTATGAAAGCATCAAAGCCGCAATGATAATGTGGCTTCCCGGTGAAGTTGCAACAAACAGCGTTGGTGAGGTGCTTGCAGGCAAGGTGAACCCCTCGGGCAAGCTTGCGGATACGGTTTCTTATGATATTGAAGATCACCCCGCTTCCGAAAACTTCGGAAATTATATGTATAAAGGAATAATCGGAATTCCAAAATACTTCGTTAATTATAACGAGGGCATTTATGTGGGTTACAGATATTTTGAAACCTTCGCACCCGAAAAGGTTATGTATCCTTTCGGATTCGGTCTTTCATATACCGAGTTTGAATGGAATATCAAATCTTTTGATGCTGACAGCAAAAAGATAAACATTTCCGTTGCAGTAAAGAACACAGGCGAAGTTGCAGGTAAAGATGTTGTTCAGATTTATTTCTCCGCACCCTACTATGAAGGCGGAATCGAAAAGAGCGCAACAGAGCTTGCTGCTTATAAAAAAACATCCGAACTTAAGCCCGGTGAAAGCGAAACACTTAATATTTCGTTTGATGTTGAAGATATGGCATCATATGATTCGGAAAACGAAGAAGCCTGGGTGCTCGATAAAGGAGAATATAAAATCCATGTTTCTCACGATGTAAGAAACGCTGAAAAGAGCTTCAGCTACAATGTGCCTGAAAAAGTTGTTTATAAAACAGACAGCAATTCGGGCGCAGAGATAAAAAATCTTTTCGGTTTTGCAAAAGGAAATCTTGAGTATTTCTCACGTTCAAATCCCGAAGAAACCTATCCTGAGCCTCCTTCTGATTATAAAGCAACCGAAGAAGTGAAAAACAGCGATAAAAGACCCGAACCCGAAACAGAAGGCGAAAAGCCGAAAACGGGCGTTAAGTATAAAGACGGTGTAATCACTCTTCAGGATGTTGCAAAAGACGAGAGCCTTTGGGATGCATTCCTTGACCAGCTTACCGTTTCCGAAATGATTGAGCTGATTGCTGATTGCGGTTACGAAACAACAGCAGTTAAAAGACTCGGCATTCCCGCAACATCGGATAATGACGGTCCCTCCTGCATAAAAGGCGAGGGCGGACTTCTTTACAGAGATTGCGGACTTGCTTTCCCCGTTGCAACGGCATTGGCCTGCACCTGGAATGATGAACTTGCCGAAGAATTCGGTGAGATTATTGGTGAAGAAGCTATCCAGCTCGGCACTCACGTCTGGTATGCACCCGGATGCAATATCCATCGCAGCCCGCAGGGCGGAAGAAATAACGAATATTATTCCGAAGATCCGTTGCTTTCAGGAAAAATCTCGGCGGCAGTTATCAGGGGCGCACAGTCAAAAGGTCTTATTGTTACTGTTAAACACTTCGTTGCCAACGAGCAGGAAACCAACAGACAGTCAAACGGCTTATACACCTGGCTTAACGAGCAGTCGTTGCGCGAAATTTATCTTGAACCCTTTGAAATCTCGGTAAAAGAGGGCAATGCCCGCGGAATAATGTCGGCATATAACAGAATCGGTGCTCAATGGTGCGGCGGAAGCAAAACACTTATCACAGATCTCTTGAGAAATGAATGGGGATTTGACGGTTTTGTTATAACCGATGCAAGCATTGACCTTACAGGTGACGGTTATCTTGACCCCGTTCTTGCGGTTTATGCTCGTAACAGCGGAATTCTGACTATGCTCTATGTTGTGTCTGCGCCTCAGACAAGAATGGCACTGCGTATGGCATATCTTAAAGACCCGATAGGAATGGGCAAAGCAATGCGACTTTGCGTTTATGATATTTGCAGAATGAAAATAGAATCAAATGCATTTGTTGCTGAATAACAAAACAAAAACCCTGTGTTCCAAATCGGAACACAGGGTTAATTTTATTCAATTAAAGGCATTCTGTGATATTGCTTTCGCCTGTTGCAATGTTGAAGGTGAGATTCTTTTCAACGCCTTCCTCTGTGAAGCAAAGGCGGATTGTGTCGGTGCCGATATATTCTGCATCGGTAACCTTATAATCTCTGTCTGCAAAGAAATCTTTCATATAACCGAGAGCAGTTTCGTCATATTTGCCTGCATCATCGGAAACGAAAAGAACGTTACCGCAAACCGCATTGATTTTGCCGAGAAGAAGCTTCTGGTTCTGTGTGAACTCAAGGTTGAAATCTCTGAGGAAGAGAACGTCGGGGTCGTTGCAGAATGCTCTGCCGTCAAGGTGGTTACGGAAAATGGTGTTGTTCATTGCACCCTGAGCTGAGGGAACTTCGTTATTGAGGTTGATTCTGTTAACCCAGTCGCCCTTGAACACTTTGTTAACGTCACAGCTGATACGGCAAGCATCAAAGATACCCATACAAGCGCCGAGGGGAACGCCGCAGCCGAGGATGAGCTTATCTCCGCAAGCCTCACGAAGAAGGTCAACACCGTCGCACATAATGCGGCCTCTGGTCTTGCCTGCTCTGGGCTTTGCGCACTGTGCAAAGAGGAAGTCAAGCTTAACCATATCGTAGCCCCACTCGTTGAGAATGGTGTGGAAGAAGCCCTTGATATATTCTCTTGCTTCGGGGTTATAAATATCAAGAGTATAAGCGCCGCCCCAGCCAACGTGACCGATAAGCTTTCTGCCGTTTGATTCGTCAACAATCATCCATTCGGGATGCTCGCGAACAACCTTTGAAGTAAGCTGTGCGCAGAAGGGTGCAAGCCAGATACCTGCAAGATAGCCCTTTTCGTGGATTTTATCAGCCATATATTTCATTCCGTTGGGGAACTTTTTCTTGTCGGTGATGAGCCAGTCGCCCGTTGCAGCCTGATATCCGTCATCTATCTGGAAAATATCAACGCTTTCTTTTGCTCTGTCCATACCGTTGAGGTCACGGATACAGATGTCTTCGCTGATTTTTGAGAAATAGTTATACCATGAAGTGTAACCTGCAAGATGCTTGATTTTAGGCTTCTTAACGCCAACGAAATCAAAGAAGTATTCATCAAATGCTGCGTCGAATTCCTTTTCGATAACTGCGATGTCAAATACCTCGTATTCATCGCCTGCACGGAGAAGAAGTCCTTCAATATCCTTCTTGATGATGAACTTGCTGTTAGGCATATCAACAAGGAAAAGAGTGAAGCCCTGACGCTCGGTTTTTGAACCGTAAAGAGTGATGTTTCTGCTGCCCTTTTTTCTGAAATATGTGTATGTATATGAGTGGAAATTACCTGTTTTGCCGTAGTAATCGCCAAATGAATAGTCACTCATAATTCCGCAGGCATAAGCTGCAAAACCGCCAAGCTTTTTGCCGAGAGGAAGAATATCTTTTGTTGTGTCATATCTGCAATATTCGCGTGTGGTTGACCATGACTGATAGCCGTTTGCAAAGAACAAATCGTCTTTGGCAAATTCGCGGGTTGTTTCAAGTTCAAGGTCTTTCATAACCATATCGGTTTTCGCTTTGAGAATGCCTTTGATAAAACCGTTATTTTCGCTGAGTTCAAAGGTAAAATCGGAGTTATCAAATTCGGTGTGGCTGATTACTGCATTACCTTTTTTAAGTTTCGCACTGAACTTATACATTTTATTTCTCCTTTTACAGAAATATTTAACATTACAATTATAAACAGATTTCAGATTATAGTCAAGTAACTATGCCGTAATTTCATAAAATACAACCGCATTCGGGTCAAGGGTTATTTCAAGGCTGATTTCACCGTTCTCAACTGTTACCGTATTTTCAATGGGCACAAGCTTTGAGCATTCGGTGTATTTATCATAAAGCTTTGTTTTATAGATTTCTTTTGCTTCGGGATCGGAAAGAGTTATGGGGCTGTCAATCTGGGGGTCATCGGGCGACCAGCTGAAGCAGTCATCGCCGATACCGTAGGTTTTTCTGTCTTCAACCCATTCATCGAAATAGTTACAGTCATCGTCAATAACATAAGCCGTAACCTTTACATTTTTGCCTGCAAACTGCGGCACTTTGACATTGAATGAAAGGTCTGCGGTTTTTTTATATTCAACATTGTTTTTGAAGTTATATGCCATTATGCGAAGAGTTTCGCCGTCAAACGCGGAAACTGCGTTAACCTCGGTTTTGAACATATAACCACTGCTTGTTTTTTCGGTTTTTGCCATCTTCATTCCGCCGAATTTTGCGGCATTTTTTGCAACATGATAACTTACCGTGGGGTTACCCTCTAAAAGTCCGTTTGAAAGATAAGACCAGGCAGAAAAATAATTTATATCATTCTCAAACATCTGCGCATAAAGTCTTGCATCATAAGCCGCCTGATAAGTATATCCGCAGGTTCTTGTCAAAAGCTGGTCATCATCCGCGCCGCGTGAATTGCCGCAAAGAATTCTGCCCTCATCAATGCCGAAAATCAGATTTTCAATTCCCGCTGCTTTTGCGGTATCTCTTAAATATGCGATTGTTTCAGGCAGAGTTTTTCCGCCGGTAAATTCACCGGGAGTTAAGTCATAAAACGATGCTGAAAGATAGCAGAGTCTTGAACCTTTTTCGCCCGTTTTATGGTTTGTTCCGCTTGCGCAGTGATTGATAAAATATGCCTCATCCCAAAGACCCTCTGTAACGGTCATTGAGTGTGCACCAACAAAAACATCTTTGCCTATAACATCAATAAGTGCGGCTACGGTATAATCATAAAGCTTGCAATATTCAACCGCAGAATCCTCGGGGGTTTCGCTGTTTGCCATAAACCACGAAGCATTTTCATATTCGGTCATAACACCGAAACGCCACGAAAGCACTTCTTCTTTGCCGAATTCATCCGCAAGTGCCTGCGCTATAGCAGCAATGTAATTATAATAAACGTTATAATCATCGGGCGGATAGATATTAGTATCAAACTCCGCCTCGGTATTTGCCTTTGCGGAATATTTGAGAGGAACACTTCCGAGTTTCAAAAACGGCTTTGCACCAAGATTCAGCACTCCCCTGCAGTTATTGATGAGGGTTGAAAAATCGTAATCGTCAAGCACTTCTCTGTTATAGGGGTCAACAAACAAATCTCTGTCTGCATTGCCGCCCGTGCACTGCATGAACTGAACATAATTCACGAATTCAAAAATATTGTTTTCTTCGTTGATTTTCGCATTCACAAACGGATTGCCGTCGATTGACCATATATTCACGTTGCTTGCGGGATTTGCAAGCACATTGCCCGTCTGCGTTGCATCAACGGTAAATTCAAAATTATTTATCTCCTCGGAAAAACCGAAAAGGTTGCCGAAAAACGAAATGATTGCTGTAAGAACCAAAGAAATAAAAGTTTTCATAAATTCTCCTTATTTATACACAGATTAAAATTCAAAATGATTTTTACCCGCTTTAAGCAGATAGGTTTTGCCTTCAAACACAAACTCTGCCGCCTGATTTTCGGGTATGCAAACATCAAACTCAACGCAGTTTTCTGTTTTTCTGTACGCCACCGAAACAACACCCGATTTGAGTGTTCTGCTTCCCTCAAGGACATTTATGTTATCAACAAGAACGGGCGAAACAATAATTTCAGAATAACCCGCACAGCCGTCTTTCGCACGGATACCGAGAAGATAATCGTAAAGATAAGCCGTAACCGCACCGAACATCGGGTGATTATGCGAACGGTCACGCAGAGATTCGGGCCAATATTCCCAAAGAGTTGTTGCACCGAGGCGTTTCATTTCAGCAAACGAATGAACGGTATCGGACAGAATCAAATCAGCCGCAAGCTGACCGTTGCCTCTTTCAAACAGAACTCTTGTTAAAATATCCGTACCAAAAATGCCCGTGTCGTAGCCTTTGAGTTTACTGTAATCTTTAACGGTGTTTTCATATGTTCTTTCATCACCGAGTCCGATATCAACTGCAAAAGCGTTTGCGCCCTGCTTGCCGCCGAGGAAGTTGCCGTCCCATTTATTGAAATAAGCCGCCATTATCGCGTCTTTTCTTTGCCTGATTCTGTTTTCGAAATCGGAAATATCCTCGTTTTTGCCTATGATTTTTGCAATTTCTATGCAGCGGTAAAGCCATTTGATATAGAAATAGTTGTTAACAAACGGTGCGGGAAGCACAACCGATTCGGGAGTGCACCAATCGCCGAGGCACCACTCACCCTCTTTATCGCTTACAATTAAATTTGCCGTTGAGTGGCTTTCGAGATAATCAAAATAGCGCAGCATATTCGGATAGCATTCTTCAAGAACCGAAGAATCTCCGTAATGCATATAAAACTGATAAGGCACCTCAACAATCGCGCCGCCCCAACCGCCGGGGCCGCCGCCCGAACGGAGATAAGGCGCGGTATACTGTATATGACCCGAAAGCTTATCCTGACAATCACGAATATCCTGAATCCACTTGCGGTAAAATTCTTTGGCATCAAGAATATTCATTGCGGCGTGGCAGGCAAGCTGACCGTCGCCCGTGTATCCTCTGCGTTCAAGATGAGGACAATCCGAGGGAATTCCGCCGTGCATATTGGTAAGCTGTGTGTTGATATATGTATCGTGAATCCAGTTAAGAAGTTCGTTATCTGATTTGAATGACGAGGTTATTTTAACATCGGTATGAATTATTTCAACGCACTCAACCTCGGCGTTGCCGTAAACCGCAAAATATCTGAAAGCAAACCAGGTAAACTGCGGTCTTACGGTTCTTTCCGTTCCGTCACAGATAAAAATTTCTTTCTGGTCGTGGTTAAATTTGGTGTTGATTTCATTGTCGGAAGTTTTTTCTTCCGAAAGAACAACCGTTATTTTTTCTCCCGCTTTTCCTTTAAGTTTTATAACGGGATAACCGCTGATATTTTTTCCGCAATCATAAACCGTGCATTCATCGCTTTTATTTATTTCTTTTGCCTTAACGGTTTCTCCCACTCTGTCGGGCGGGCAATCGCTGAAAAGATATTCGGTATCAAGAGGCTTTGCCAACGAAGCATTTTGCCAACCGCTGTCATCAAAATCTGCCGTTAATGCATCTTTATTTTCGCAAAGAAAATCCTGAGTTTCCCCTTCTGTAAACTCATAATTTTTGATATAGCTTTCTGCTATTTTATCGTTTTCGGATGAAATAAAATCAAATTCTCCGTTATCATCCTCGCCAAAAATTCGCCATATTGCCTTTGCATCGCCGTATTTCGAAGGATGGTCAAAAGCATACCAGCCGCCGCCGAAATGAACAGATATAACATTTTCACCGTTTTTCAGCATATCGGTTATATCGTATTCGGGCACATATATTCTGTGGCCGCTGATTATTTCATCAACGGGATAATTTTCTCTTTCTTCAAAGTCTGTGCTTAAAGGCAAAAATAAATCGCTGCTTACTCTCTCACCGTTTATATAACAATGAAAATAGCCAAGACCGATTACACGCAAGGTTGCTTTTGTTGCGTTTTCAACCGAAAAATTTCCGCGTAAAATATAAAATCCGTCTTTATCTGCACCGAGCCATTTTGCCGAAGAAAAAACATCCTGCTGTTTCATATCAATACCGTTCCTTTTAAAAGAAAATCAATATAAATATATATTATCATAATATTTTTTGTTTAGCAAGGAAAAACAGCAACCCTTGTCAATACTGATGACAAAAGCGGTATAATGTGGTATAATTAAAACATATTGAATTTCGGAGTATGATTTTATGAAAAAGATTATGTTTGTCTGCCACGGCAATATATGCAGAAGCCCGATGGCGGAATTTATATTCAGAGATATGATAAAAAGAAGAAAGCTTGAAAATGAGTTTTCGGTTGCTTCAAGTGCAACAAGCACCGAGGAAATCTGGGGTGACATAGGCAATCCCGTTTATCCGCCCGCAAAAGCGGAGCTTGCAAAGCATAAGATTTCGTGCGATGGCAAGCGTGCTGTTCAGCTTAAAAAGAGCGACTATGAAAAGTATGATTTGTTCATCGGAATGGACAGTATGAATATCCGCAATATGCACCGCATTCTCGGCGGCGACCCCGAGGATAAAATAAGAAAGCTTATGGAATATACAGACCGCGGCGGAGACGTTGCCGACCCTTGGTACAGCGGCAGATTTGATGTTGCTTACCGCGATATTTATGACGGCTGCGAAGCGTTGCTTGAAACACTTATTTAGCAAAATGTCTTGCATAAAAACTCTTTTGGTTATATAATAAGCTCAGAAAGAGAGGTAAAAACTATGGATATTATGGATCTCGCCTCAAAAGGCATAGCAGCTATAACAAAAAGCTTCGGCAAAAAGGTTCAGAAAAACGAAACCGCACCCGAAATCCCCGCAGAAAAGCCCGTTATTATTGCAGGTGACGGCTACCGTGCAGGCTTTGCAACGGCAGAAATTATGCCTGATTTAACAAAAGATAAAACATATTGGATTGCAGGTCACGGCTCAGGTCATAAAATGGAGGGTGTTCTTTCTCCCGTTTATATCAGCGCCGTTTGGCTTGACTGCGGCAATGATGAGGGTATGCTCTGGCTCGGTGCCGATATAGTTGGTCTTACAAGAATTGAGGTTAACAAAATCCGTTCGATGATTCTCGCAAGCGGCGAAATCAAGGGCTGCAAATGCATCAATTTCAGCTGTACCCACAGCCATTCGGGCATTGACACCCTCGGCTATTGGGGCAAACCCAACCTTGTAAGCATTCCTTCTGACGGTAAAGACCCCGAATATATGGATATGCTTATGAACAATGCTGTTAAGGTTGCGGTTGAAGCATATAAAAACCGCAAGGCAGGCAAGCTTTATAACGGAAGAATTGAGCTTCCCGGCACTCTCACAACAAGAAGAGGCTTTATTGATAAACACGAATTTTTAACAAGACTCCGCTTTGTACCCGCAGACGGTTCAGCCGAAACCTGGATTATGAACTTCGGCGGTCATCCCAATTCGCTCGGCGGTTCAAACAGAATGCTCAGCGGCGAATATCCCTATTTTATGCGTGAAAAGATTGCGGCGGAAAACGGCGCAAACGTGCTCTTCGGTATCGGTGCCATCGGCGGCATGGATGTTGTTGAACTTGACGAAAAAGATAATGTTAACTGCGTTAAGCTTCAGGGCGAAATGCTTGCAGACGCTGCAATGAAAATCGATAATGACGCAGAGCTTCCCGCAGAAATGAAGATTATTCAGCAACCCTTCTATCTGCCCGTAAACAACTATGTTTTGACTCTTCTTGCACTTCGCAAGGTTATGAGCTTCAAGGCTTATCCCTGCGATAAAACCGACCTCGGAATTGCAATGATGTCAGAAATGACATATATGACAATCGGCGGTCAGAAGATTCTTCTGCTTCCCGGTGAAAGCTTTGTTTCAACCGTTTACGGCAGCTATAAAGATGCTGAAACCTCACCCACAGGCAAGGGCGGCGAAATCAATCCCACTCCCCTTGCAGACATTGCAGGCGACCACGATATGATTGTTTTCGGCGTTTCTAACGATATGTCGGGCTATGTTGTGCCCCCCAACGATTTCATTCTCAATCCCACACAGCCTTATCTCAACGGCTATAAGGATAAATTTGACCTCAACCATTATCACGAAACAAACTCAATGGGCATTCTTGCCCAACAGAGCATTGCAGATGCTTTCGCTTCGGTGGTTGAAAATTTCAACAAATAAGTTCAGAGCCCTTGCGGAAAATCCGTGAGGGCTCTTGCATTTCGGATGGTGTTGGGATATAATAATTATATCTATATTTTGGAGAGGATTATATCTTGAAAACACAGATTATAAATATAAACAGTGCCGCAGAATTTGATGCATTCGTTGCTTCTCACGAAAACGGTCATTTTCTTCAGACCTCGCTCTGGGGCAAGGTTAAGGATGACTGGAAATGGTTCGGCGTTATCTGCAGAAACGAAAGCGGCGAAATAACGGGCACAATGGGTGTTTTGCTCCGCAAAATCTCAAAGCTTCCCTTTCATATGATGTATGCCCCCCGTGGCCCCGTTTGCGGATTTGATGACAGAGAAACCTTTGATGCTCTTATTGCCGCTGCAAAAGAAGAGGGCAAAAAATACAATGCATATGAATTAAAAATCGATAAGGATGTTCCCGCAGACAATGAGGAATACAAAGCTATCGCAAAAAATGCAGGCTTCAAATTAAAAGCAAAAACCATAAACTTTGAAGACTTCCAGTGCCGATATGTTATAAGAATTCATATCAACGGCAGAACGGAGGATGAGGTTTTTGCCGCATTCCATTCCGACCACCGCCGCAAAATCAGAATTGCATTAAAAAACAATGTTGAAATCAAAATCCACGGCAGCGAAAAGGCGGAAGTTTTCTATTCACTTATGAAAGAAACCTGCGAAAGAGACGGTTTTGAACTTCGCTCCGCCGCATATTTTGCAAAAATTCTTGACTGCTTCGGCGAAAATGCAAGGCTTTATATGGCATACTATGAAGGTGTTCCCATTGCGGGTGCAATTTCGGTTTTATGGGGCGATAAGGTGTGGTATTTCTACGGTGCTTCATCAAACTCAAACCGTAATGTTATGCCCAACTATCTGCTCCAATGGGAAATGATAAAATGGGCAATAGAAAACGGCTGCAGAATTTATGATTTCAGAGGTGTTGCGGGCGTTATTGATGAGAGCAATCCGCTCTTCGGTCTTTACCGCTTCAAGCACCGTTTCAACGGCGATTATGTTGAATTTATGGGCGAAATGGACCTTATAACAAAACCAACCGCCGCAAAGATAGTTACCGTTTCACAGGAAATAATGAAGAAATTAAGATAAGGAGCGAACCAAAATGATAAATGTTACAGTATGGAACGAAGGCGTTCACGAAAAAACAAGCCTTGAGGTTGCAGGTGTTTACCCCGCAGGCATTCACGGCTGCATCAAAAATTTTCTTTCATCACAGCAGGATATGAGCGTTCGCACCGCAACTCTTGCTCAGCGCAAATGCGGATTATCCGATGAAGTGCTCGACAACACCGATGTTCTTATCTGGTGGGGTCATATGGCACACGATAAGGTTCCCGATAAGCTCGTTGAGAAGATACATAAGCGTGTTCTCGGCGGTATGGGTCTTATTGTTCTTCATTCGGGTCACCATTCAAAGATTTTCAGAGCTCTTATGGGCACAACCTGCAATCTTCGCTGGAGAGACGGCGACCGCGAAAGAATCTGGACTGTTAATCCCGCTCACCCCATTGCGCAGGGCATTCCCGCTCATTTCAGTATTCCCGTTGAAGAAATGTATGGCGAGCAGTTTGATATTCCCGCTCCCGATGAGCTTGTATTCCTTGGTTGGTTTGCAGGCGGCGAAGTTTTCCGCTCGGGCTGTTGCTGGCAGAGAGGTCTGGGTAAGATTTTCTATTTCCAGCCCGGTCACGAGAGCAACCCCACCTTCCACAACGAATATGTTCAGAAAATCATCATAAACGCTGTTCGTTGGGCGGCTCCCCTTAATTCCTATAAAGAACCCATCCCCTGCCTTCACAAGAAAATTCCTCCCGAAGAACTTTATAAAGAAAGACAGGGAATGCAGTAATGAACACTTTTAAAATCAAAAAGCTTAAAGATAATGCTAAAATTCCTTTCCGTGCAACAGAGGGCAGCGCAGGTATGGATCTTTATGCCTGCATTGATGAACCCATAACTCTCGGAGGCGGCGAAAAAGCCGTTATTCCCACGGGAATTGCAATTGAGCTTCCGAGTGCAGAGCTTGCCGCTTTTGTTTTTGCAAGAAGCGGTCTTGCCATAAAGCACGGCATAGGTTTGCTCAACAGCGTTGGTGTTATTGACAGCGACTACAGAGGCGAAATCTGCGTAGGTCTTATCAATCAGCTTAAAGAGCCTTATACAATTCAGCCCGATGAACGAATTGCACAGCTTGTTATTATGCCCGTTTCTCTCATCGCACCCGTTGAAGCGGAAAGTCTTGATGAAACCGAAAGAGGTTCGGGCGGCTTCGGCTCAACAGGCAAGGCATAAATTACGATTTCGAGGTAATTCCATGAAAAAAGTAATCAGCATTCTTTGCGTTATCGTAATGATTTTTTCAGCTTGCTCCGTTTTTGCTTTTGCAGGCGATAACGATTTCAAGCCCTATGAAAACAGCAAATTTTTTACATACGGCGATTATGAAATCCACTACTGTGTTGAACCCGCAAAAGGCGAATTCAAGGGCAGAATAATGATGCTTCACGGTTTCCTCTGCTCAACATTCGCCTGGAGAAATATGGTTAAAGAGCTTACCGAAGAGGGCTATGAATGCGTAACCGCAGACCTCCCCGATTTCGGATATTCAACAAGAGAATCCGATGATGTTGAGCTCGTTGACCGCGAAATTCTCATAACAGAGCTTATGAAAAGCATTGCTCCGATTAATGAATGGATTCTTGCGGGTCATTCAATGGGCGGCGGAGTTGCCGTTAACATTGCAACGGAACAGCCCGTAAAGGCACTTCTTCTTTATTGCCCCGCTCCGCAGAGCGAATTTCCTGCAGCAATGGAAGGCTTAATCACCTCAAAGCCGATGAAGGGAATAATGAATCTTTTCTTTAAATACGGCACAAAAATCTCGCCCCTCGTTAAGCTTGTTATTTATATGGCAACATTCGATTGGGATTTTTCAATGGCATATGACACCGCAGGCGTTACTGATGCGGTTCAGTATAACGGCTTCGGCGGCGGAATGTGCGAAATGATGTATCGTGTTCGCCCCACGGCACTCGATAAGGCTGATAAAATCAAATGCCCCGTTCTTCTTTGCCAGGCAAGCAAAGATATTATCCTCAGCGCTTCAATGAAAGAGCAGATGAATTCCGCATTCCCCGACGCAACAACATATACCGTTGAGGGCGGCGGACATCAGTGCATTGAAAACAGAGCAGAAGAGCTTTGCGGCATTACCGTTAATTTTCTTAAATAAAAAATGGGAATTCACTTCGTAAGGAAGTGAATTCCCATTGCTTTTTCTGCACTGTGAAGGCTTATCATACAGCCCGTTTCAGCAATTATAACTTGTTTAAATCCCGCCTGCTTTGCCATTTCTTCAACAGTTAAAAGTTCATCTTCGGGCACACCCGAATGATAAATAAAAGCGGTTTCAAAATCAATATTATCGCTCTCAAGCTGTTCGCTTGCATACTGCAAACGGACGGCTTTTCCTTTTCCGCGATACTTTTTGATTACATCGATTTTACCGTTGATAACTGCCGCACACGGCTTTACCGAAAGCAGATTCGCTCCCCAGGCAACGGCGGCAGAACATCTGCCACCCCTGCGCAGAAACTCAATGCTGTCAAGCAAATAACTCACTTTTGTTTTGGGCACAAGCTTTTGCAATTCATATATAATTTCTTCCGCAGACGCTCCGTTATCACGCATTGAGCAAGCTTTCAACGCAAGCAAGGATATCCCGCCCGCAAGGCTTCGGGTGTCAATCGCATAAACATCCCCCAGCCTTGCCGAAGCAAGCTTTGCATTTCGATGGGTGCTTGAAAGTTCAGAGCAAAAAGAAAGATGTACAACAGCCTTTCCCGCCTTTAAAAACGGCTCAAAAAAATCCATATATTCGCCCGGTGAAACTGCAGAGGTTTTGGGTATTTCACCGTTTTTCTCAACATATCTGAAAATATCATCAGGGCTTATATCAATGCCGTCACGGAACACTTTTCCGTCAACAATAACATTCATCGGCATAATTTTTATATCATATTTTTCTGCGAGTTCTTTCGGCAAATCAGCCGCGCTGTCTGCCGTTATAACAACCTGTTTCATAGGGCATACCTCCCGAAGAAAGTATGCCCGTTTTTCTGTTAATTATTAGCAATTTCCGTTCCCGGGTAATAATGTTGCAGAATTTCCTGCCAGGAAAAGCCCTGCCTTGCCATATAATCCGCCCCGTATTGGCTCATTCCGACCCCGTGACCGTAGCCCTTGCAGGTGAATATAAATTTTTCTCCGTCGAATTCAACATCAAAGCAAAGACTTCTCAAAGAAAACGCATTTCTTATATCGTCGGCTTCAACATCGGTTGTGCCGATACGCAGAAACGAAACATAACCGTCATCATTCTTCGTTATCTCACCGAGCCAATTTTCACTCTCGCCGTTAAGCTTTGCACCGCATTCTTTTGCAAGCTTTTTAAATTCTTCAGCGGTATAACTTTTTTGCGAAACATAATCAGGTGAGAGTTTATCACCGGGGCTCGGAACACTTGATAAATATGGATATTCTTTACCCCAAACTTCTTCTGCCGATTGCGTGTTACCTGCGCTTATCGCGTGATAAGCCGCGAGTGCGGTTTCGCCGTCATACTCAATATAACTGCCGAAAACCTCATCAACCGCCGCTTCAATTTTCGCTTCATATTCCTCATAATTTTCTCCCCATTTTTCCTTCCTTTGTCTTTCGTTGATATAGCCCTGATGAGTTGCGGGGTCATCGGTTATGTCTGCTCTTGAAAAATAGGATGAAATGGTTTTTTCGTTCTTTTCTTTCTGCCTTTTTGCATATGTATAGCATGCAACCGCCTGAGCTTTGAGTGCTTGTGTATGATAAAGCGGCGACATTTCTGCCGCAACCGCACCTATCACATATTCGCGAAGCTTGATTTTTTCGGTTTTTCCCGTTGAGGGCGACATTACGCTGATATATTCCTCTGCATTTTCCTCTGCTCCGTTCGGAATTACATATGAATTTTTAATCTGTTCGTTTTCTTCTTTTTGAGCCCCCAATGCCGCAATCGGACACAGAAAAACCGCAACTGTCAAAACAATACAGAGCACCGCATAAGCTCTCATTTCTCATTCCTCCCGCACTTGACTTTTTATAATATATAGGTGTATAATACAATTTAATTATAAATAATATGAGTTAGTATGCTTTCTTTAAAGGAGATAAATATATGTCAACAATCAATTCCAAACTCCCCAATGACGACATTAAAAAATTATGCGACGGTATTCGTAAATATAACTATATCAACCCCGCAGATTTTGATAATTTCAATGTTAAAAGAGGCCTTCGAAATGCTGACGGAACAGGTGTTATGGCAGGCATAACAAAAGTTTGCTCGGTTGAAGGTTATTACATTGACGACGGTGAAAAAGTTCCCCGTGAAGGCCGCCTTAAATTCCGCGGCATAGATATGGAATCCATTGTAAATGCCTGCATTGCAGAAGACCGTTTCGGCTTTGAAGAGGTTGTCTGGCTTCTTATCTTCGGATATCTTCCTACCAGGGATGATCTTGCTTTCTTTACAGAAACACTTGCAAAACATAGGGAACTGCCCGAAGACTTCATTGAAGATATGATAATGAAAGCACCTTCACCCGATATTATGAATAAGCTTTCACGTTCGGTTCTTTCCCTCTATTCTTACGACCCCGACCCCGACAACACTTCTGTTGAAAACGTTCTTCGCCAGAGCATAAATCTTATTGCACAGATTCCTGCGATTATGAGCTATGCATATCAGGTAAAACGCAGACACTATTATCGCAAGAGTATGCATATTCATCCCCTTATTCCTGAGCACAACACAGCCCAGGCAATTCTTCATTCAATCCGTTCCAACGGCAAATTCACTGACGAAGAAGCAAAGCTTCTTGACACTTGTCTTATAGTGCACGCAGAGCACGGCGGCGGTAACAACTCCACATTTGCAACAAGAGTTGTAACCTCCAGCGGAACCGATACATATGCCGCAATTTCAACAGGCATAAGCTCTCTTAAAGGTCCCAAACACGGCGGCGCAAACAGCAAAGTTTCGTTTATGGTTGACTCATTCAAAGAGGGCATTAACGATATAACCAACGAAAACGAGGTTAAGGATTTTATTGCTAAAATCATCCGCAAAGAGGCAGGCGACGGTTCGGGTCTTGTTTACGGTATGGGTCACGCAATTTATACTCTTTCAGACCCCAGAGCAAAAATCCTGCGTGCAAAGGCTGCCGAATTTGTTGAAGGCACGGGATTTGAAGATGAATTCCGTCTGCTCAACCTTATCGAAGAGCTTACACCCGCAGTATTCAGCGAAATCAAAGGCTCAAACAAAGCAATGTGTGCAAACGTTGACCTCTATTCGGGCCTTATCTATAAAATGCTTAAAATACCCGCAGATTTATATACACCGTTATTTACAACCGCAAGAGTTGCGGGCTGGTCGGCACACAGAATTGAAGAGCTCCTTACGGGCAACAAGATTATCCGACCCGCATATAAGAGCAACAGCGTAAAAACCGAATACACTCCCATCAGCGAAAGATAAAAGAGGTCTTGTTAAAATGAAAAAGGATTTTATCAAAAACGGTTTCGGCATCGGTGCTGTTATTTTTGCACTTGCCGCCGTTATCGCCCTTCCGTTAAGAACCGTTCAGTTTTTTACGGTGCTTGAAGACGGAACGGGATTTTATTCCGAAATAAACTTCGGCGTTTATCTTCTTTTCGGCATTCTTGCCGTTTCTATTCTCGCCTTGCTTTTCATCGGCATTTCAAAACGCAAAAAGCTCAGCTTTTCAACAGGCGAACTCAGAAGTCCCGGTTGCGGCATTCTTTCGCTTGCTTCTGCATCGGGTCTTCTTCTTGATGCGGTTAACTGCTTCGGATTCAATCTGAATCTCGGCATTTCAACCGCAGCTAACGCAGAAACCTCGCCCGTTCAGCTGCTTATACTTTCTGTTGAAGGGGTGCTTGCAATTCTCACCGCATTATTTTTTGTTATTCTTGGTGTATCCCTTCTCTCAGGCAAATCAAGCGAAAAGAGTTGCAGATATCTTTCTCTTGTGCCCGTTTTCTGGAGCATTATCAGAATAGTGTTCAGATTCACAATAACAATCAGCTATATAAGAGTTTCAGACCTTCTTTTCGAAATGATTATGCTTGTTTTTATGATCGCATTCTTTTTTGCTTTTGCGCAGACAAATTCAAAAATAAATGCAAAGAATATTGAATGGAAGGTTGCTTCTTACGGTCTTTGTGCCGCACTTCTTGCTCTTGTTTGCTTTGTTCCGAGATTTATAGTTATTCTCAGCGGAAATGCAGAACACCTTTATTCTCACTCAAGTGCGGAATACTGCGATTTCGCAATTGCACTCTTTATTATCGGAACGGTTTTCACAAGAATAAGCAACAGACAGCCTGAAATAACACCCGTGTCGGAGGAATCTGATGTTTCTTGATAATGTTTTAATCGCAGGCGAGCAGGTTTTAATTCTTTATGTTATTGTTGCTATCGGATTCATTTCCGATAAAGTCGGCTTTTTCACCGAAAAGGTTGCCAAAAGCTGCACAGACCTGCTTTTCTATGTTGTAACTTCAGCAAAAATTGTTGAAAGTTTCTACACTCTTGAATATTCACCCGAAACGGCAAAAAAGCTCTTTATCGCGCTTGCCTGCGGTTTGCTTCTTCACCTGGTTTCGGCTGGAATTTCAACTCTTGTATTCAATAAGTGCCCCAAAGAAAAATCCTGCATTTTCAAATATGCGGGAGCTTACGGCAATTGCGGTTATATGGCTCTTCCCCTTGCAAGTGCCGTGCTCGGCGATGAAGGTGTTTTCTACTGCTCGGCAGTTATCATTTCTTTCCAGATGTTCACCTTCACCCACGGAGTTTACACAATCAACAAAGGCTCCGAAACTGCGGCAAAGTTTGAATGGAAAAAGCTTATTCTCAACCCCGGCGTGCTCTCGGTTATTGTGGGTCTGCCTATATTCCTTCTTTCGATTGACCTGCCTGATATTATCACCGAGCCCGTAAGCTATGTTGCAAGCCTCAATTCACCCCTTGCAATGCTTATTTTCGGAACTTATATTGCACACACAAACTTCAGAACAATTTTCAAAGAATGGCGCATTCTCGGTGTTGCGGCAATAAAGCTTCTTATTCTGCCCGCAATTATGCTCGGAGCTTTGCATCTTATAGGAATAAACGGCACTCTGCTTGTTGCTCTTATCATTTCTGCAAGTGCTCCCCCCGCAACAAACACCGCAATCTTCGCCGCAAAATATGACAGAGATACGGGGCTTGCTTCGCAGACCGTTGCGGCGGTAAGCTTTATGTCCATTCTCACAATGCCCGTGATGATAGCCGCGGCACAGATGTTATGATGAATATAACAGAAATAATGAACAGCATTTCTCCGCTATGGGGAATATGCAGTTTTGAAAAAATCAAAAGTTCTCTTATCGAATGCAGAGCAAAGAGCCGTTTGCCTGAAAATGCAAAATCGGTTATTGTTGTCTGCTTCCCCTATCTTTTACCGAAAGAAAATTACCGAAACAGCAACATTTCAAAATATGCTGTTGTGACAGATTATCACTCTGTTGCTCTTAACCGCTTGCAAACCGCTTGCGATAAGTTCAAGGAACTTTTTCCCGATGATGAATTCGTCTGCTTTGCAGATAATTCTCCCATTCCCGAAGTTTCGGCGGCGTGTTTGGCAGGGCTTGGAGTCAGAGGTTTGAATTCTCTGTTAATAACAGAAGAATACGGCTCATATGTTTTTATCGGAGAAATAGTAACCTCTCTTGAACTTGAAACCCAAAACCGTGAAATCAAGCCTTGCACCGAATGCGGAAAATGCATTGAAAAATGCCCCGCAAAAGCCCTTGACGGCAAAGGGGTAAATACCGAAAAATGTTTATCTGCAATAACGCAGAAAAAAGGTATTCTTTCCCCTGAGGAAGAAAGCCTTATGAAAGAATGCGGTTGCGTATGGGGCTGTGATATCTGCCAAGATATATGCCCTATGAATAAAAATGCCGCAGTAACCGAAATCAATGAATTTCTTTCTTCTTCCGTTCCCGTTCTTACTTCTCAGACAGAGATTGAGGGAAGAGCGTATGAATGGAGAGGCAAAAAAGTTATTGAAAGAAATCTTAATCTTTTCAGAAAATAACATATGAAAGGAGCTTAATTATGAAGCTTATCGTTGCTATTATAAACAATGACGACAGCGCAAGCGTGCTCAACGGACTGACCCAAAAGAATTTCAGCGCAACAAAGCTTTCAACCTCAGGCGGTTTTCTCCGTTCAGGCAACACAACTCTTATCATCGGCACCGAAGATGAAAAGGTTGATGAGGTTATTGAAATTATCAGCGAATTCTCACGCAAACGCAGCCAGATTGTTTCCGCTTCACCCTCATTTATGACTGAGGGATTTATATCAAAAGCAGTTGAGGTTACAGTCGGCGGTGCAACCGTTTTTGTTCTTGATGTTGATAAGTTTATTAAGCTTTGATTTGAATTGAAATGAAAATAACCGGATTTGATATAAACAACCCCGTTGAGCAGGCTTTGTCTGTTGCTTCGGGCGCAGGCAGACTGCCCCACGCGATTATCCTTGAGGGCTCTTCTGTCGAAGAAAGAATGAACCTCGCAAAAAAAATTGCCGCCGCACTTGTTTGCGGTGAAAAAACAGATGCCCCCTGCGGTATCTGCCCGCATTGCATAAAATCCGCCGCAGATTCTCACGCCGATGTGCTTATTTATTCGGTTGAGGATAAACCGAAAGCATTCAAGGTTGATATTGTGCGCGAAATAAGAAACAAGGCATATATTATTCCCAACGAAGCTGACCGCAAGGTGTTTATTCTTGAAAACTCCCACACAATGGGCGTTGAGGGTCAGAACGCAATTCTCAAAATTCTTGAAGAGCCGCCCTCGTTCGTTAATTTCATAATGCTCTGCTCTTCAAAATCGGGATTTTTGCCAACCGTTCTTTCCCGTGCAACGGTATATACACTCGGCGAAAATCAGGCTGCGGGCGATGAATCTATGCCCCGCGAAAAGGTTCTTAATGCCGCAAAAGAAATTGCAGTTGCAAGCGGAGCACTTGATAAAATAGAAATCGTTAAATCGGCAGGAATGTTTGAGAAGGATGCAAAGCTTCTTCGGGCAGCCCTTCCCGTTATTCAGGAAATCTATTCAGCAGCGCTTCGCATAAAATATTCCGCAGCCGAAGAAACACCCGAATTCGGAACGGTTCCGCAGGAACTCGCATCAAAATTAAGCAGCCGTGCTCTTTTGAAGCTTGTTGAAAACACCGATGAGCTTATGAGAGCAATTTCACTTAATGCAAATCACAACTTAACAATTACCCGCCTGTGCACTCTTTTGCACGGCAATAGTTTTTAATATATATCGGAGGTTAATATGGCAGAAGTAATTGGTGTTCGTTTCAAAGAAGTGGGTAAGGTATACTACTTTGACCCCGACGGACAGACTCTCAAAAAAGGTGACAGAGTTATCGTTGAAACCGTTCGCGGAATTGAATGCGGTGAGGTTGCAATGGATAACAGAGAAATAGATGACGAAGAAATTGTAAAACCTCTCAAGAAGCTCATCCGTACCGCAACAGACGAAGATATTGCAAGGGTTGCCGAAAACAAAGAAAAGGAAAAAGATGCTTTTGCAATTTGTCAGAAAAAAATAACAGCTCACGGACTTGATATGAAGCTTGTTGATGTTGAATATACATTTGACGGCTGTAAAGTTCTGTTCTATTTCACCGCAGACGGAAGAGTTGATTTCCGTGACCTTGTAAAAGACCTTGCTTCGGTTTTCAAAACCCGCATTGAGCTTCGCCAGATAGGCGTAAGAGATGAGGCAAAGATGCTCGGCGGTCTCGGAATTTGCGGCAGACCCTTCTGTTGTAACGGCTTCCTCGGAGAATTCCAGCCCGTTTCAATTAAAATGGCAAAAGAGCAGGGACTTTCACTTAACCCCACCAAAATCAGCGGTGCTTGCGGCAGACTTATGTGTTGCCTTAAATATGAACAGCCCGCATATGAGCATCTTCTCAAAATAACACCCAAGCCCGGTGCTATAATCGAAACAAACGAAGGTGCCGGTACGGTTGTTGACTTCAGTTTGCTTACAGGTATTCTCAAAGTTCAGCTTCATAACAACCCCGATGCTCCCCCGAAGTCATTCCACAGAAAAGATGTAAAAATTGTTAAAGATTCAAGAATCAAGGTGGATAGGGCTGAAATCGAAGCACTCAAAGATATTGAAGGATAATTTTCTTTAAACCACTTGAAATTTTAAAATTATATGTTACAATGAGCATATATTCAAATAAGGGAGGAAAACATAATGGCTTATACAATCAATGACGATTGCATCTCATGCGGCGCTTGTGCTGCAGATTGCCCCGTTGAGGCAATTTCAGAGGGCGACGGCAAGTATGTAATTGACGCAGACCTTTGCATCGATTGCGGTGCTTGTGCAGATTCATGCCCCGTTGATGCTCCCCAGGCATAATCAATCATAGGCGTTCAGCGGTCTTCTCTTCGGGGAAGACCGCTTTGTCTTTAAAAAGAGGAAACTTCGATGAAAAATATAATTCTTATCGGTATGCCCGGTGCAGGTAAAAGCACAATCGGTGTTTTGCTTGCAAAAACAATGATAATGTCTTTTACCGACACAGACCTGCTCATTCAGAAAAAGTGTTCATCAGCCCTGTGCGAAACAATTAAAAAACACGGTATTGATGAATTCCTTCGCATTGAAAACAATGTTATCTGCGAAGAGGATTTTTCAAACTGCATTGTTGCAACAGGCGGAAGTGCTGTTTACGGCAAAGAAGCTATGGCAAAGCTCAAAGAAAACGGCATCACGGTTTATCTTAAGCTTTCTCCCGATGAGCTGATAAAAAGAATCAATAATATTCACACCCGCGGAATAGCTATGAAAGAGGGCGCAACCCTTGCTGAACTTTATGAAGAAAGAGCTCCTCTTTATGAAAAATATGCTGATATAACCGTTAACTGCTCATCACTTTCTCCCGAGCAATGCGTTGATATTATAACTGAAAAAATTAAAGGGATACGGTAAAACCGTATCCCTTTTCTTATTCAGCATCAATATCTATAATTTCTTCTTTCAATTTTGAGAAAATCAGGTGCTGGCTGTGATATAAGCTTGTATAACCCGAAAGAACAAAGCTTATTGCCGCCGCCACCGCATAAAAAATCATTCCCTCTGCGCCAAACAGCTCAATACAAATGAAAAATGTTGCTATCGGACAATTTGTTACACCGCAGAATAATGCCGCAATTCCCGTTGCCGCACCAAATGCGGGATTAAGCCCAACCAGATTTCCGACGGTGCCGCCAAGAGTTGCTCCGATGAATAATGTGGGAACTATCTCACCGCCCTTAAAGCCTGCACTTATTGTTATAACAGTGAAGATAATCTTCAGCAAAAAGGCTTCGGGTCTTACCTCTCCATGCTCAAAAATCCTTTCAATAACGTCAACTCCGCCGCCGTTATAATCCTTTGTGCCAACAAGAAGAGTGAGCAAAACAACAGCCACGCCGCCAACAAAAATTCTTGCAAACGGATTTTTTATATATTTTTTAAAAAGCTTTTCTCCCAGATGCATCAGCCTGCAAAAGATTATACTTACCATAGCCGCCGCAACAGCAACCACCACTGTTCTCCACAGTGAATCAACGCTTATTCCTGGGATAAGATCAATATGAAATCTTTCGGGTTTGGCTCCCAAACCTGTTGAAACAAGATAAGCAACTACGCTCGAAACAATTGACGGAAAAATTGCCGCAGAGCAAATCTGGCCAACACTTATAACCTCAAGTGCAAACACGCAAGCACCAATCGGAGTGCCGAACAAAGCTGAAAAAACAGCTCCCATTCCGCATATCGTCAGTATATGTCTTGATTTATCATCAAGCTTGAATATTTTTGAAAACAAAGCTGAAACGCTTCCGCCAAGCTGAAGTGCCGCGCCCTCTCTGCCTGCCGAGCCGCCCAGAAGATGTGTTATTACCGAACCTGCAAAAACAGCAGGTGCAAGAAGAAAAGAAAGCGGTTTTTCGCTTCTGACACTTTCAAAAACCTGATTCGTTCCAACATTCTCAACCTTAAAAAGCTTATATATTGCAACAAGCAGAAGTCCGCCAAGAGGCAAAAGATAAATAATCCAATCGTTTGCGGCACGGAAATCCGTTACAAAATAAACTGATTTTGAAAATGCGAAACCGACTGCGCCGCACACCAGACCCATTGCAACACCCGAAACAAGCCAAAGCACAAATGCCTTGCCGAATGCTTTTGCATTGATTAAATTCTTTTTAAAATAAGATTTCATCTTCATTCTTCTCTCTTTTTAAAAATAGAGATTCTCTGTTATTATTGAAAAAAGCATCGACTCTGTCGATGCTTTTTTACTGGTGGAAGAGGGTGGATTCGAACCACCGAAGTCGTTGACGGCAGATTTACAGTCTGCTCCCTTTGGCCGCTCGGGAACTCTTCCATATTAAATTGGAGCTGGTGGACGGACTCGAACCCCCGACCTGCTGATTACAAATCAGCTGCTCTACCAACTGAGCTACACCAGCATATGTTCCGTAGAACGCTCGATTAATATATCATATATTTTCAGGTTAGTCAAGTCCTTTTTGAAAAAATTTTTATATTTTTTTATTTTTCCTGTTTTACGCTTTAAAAAGCTTAATTCTCACCGTTTAAGGTTAGTGGAAAATCTTGACTAATTCTATATTAATATGGTATTATTAATTCATTATTGGTATAGGAGTGATATTCTTGGATTTCAAAGAAAACATCTTTATGTATGCAATAGCACTCGGCGTTGTTGCATTCGTAACTCTTCAGTCCGTTTTCTTTATCGTGAAGTCATGGAAACACGCTAAAGAGCTCGGAATTGAAAAAGAAACTCTTAAAAACACAGTTGTTTCAAGCATTCTTTTCACCGTTGCACCCGCGATCTCAATTCTTGCAACAGTTATCGTGCTTGCAAACGCACTCGGCATTGTTCTTCCCTGGATAAGACTTACCGTTATCGGTAACCTTGCTTACGAAACAACCGCAGCTCAGACCGCAGTCGAAGCAATGGGCGGCACACTTGCAAACTCAATTGCAGATAAGCAGCAGTTTTCAACCGTTGCCTGGGCAATGACAATCGGCAGCATTGCTCCCCTTCTTATGCTTCCCTTTGTTTGCAAAAAGCTTCAGAAGAAAATCGGCAATGCTGTTAACAAGAACGAAAAATCAGCAAAGCTCGGCGATGCAATCTCGGCTGCAGCATTCATCGGCATTATCTCTGCTTTCATTGCAAGAGCAATCGCAGGCACAACATCAGACGGCACAGGCAACGCAGGCTTTATGAGCATCAGCGTTCTTGTTGTTTCAATTATAGCTATGGTTATTCTTGAAACACTTTGCAAGAAATTCAAGCTTGAAAAGCTCAGCTCTTTCACAATGCCTATTGCAATGTTTATCGGTATGGGTGCTGCTATGCTGTTTGAAACCGTGCTTCCCGAAAGCATCACAAGCTTTATCTGGAGATAAAAGAAAGGAGATAATGAATTATGCAGAAGAATTATTTTGACAAAGTTCACAGATGGGGCATCATGTGGAACTTCGGCGCATTGCTCATGCTCCTTGCTATCCCCGTTGCAATTTCAACTTATTATGGTGCTTGGCCTGAAATCAGCGTTCTCTGGTCTGTTCTCAGCAAGCTTATGCTTCTTTACTGGGTAACCGCAGTTATTGAAGTTATCACCTACGTTCCTATGCTCGGTGCAGGCGGAACATACCTCAGCTTTGTTACCGGTAATATCACAAACCTCAAGCTTCCCGTTGGCCTTGCCGCTATGGAAAATGCAAAGGTTCGCGCAAACACAGAAGAGGGCGAGGTTGTTTCAACCATCGCTATCGGCGTTTCTTCAATCACAACAACTGTTATCATCGCAGTAGGCGTGCTTGCATTCTCACCCGTTCTTCCTCTTATCACCGCAGAGGGCTCGGCATTCAAGCCCGCTTTTGACTGGGTTCTTCCCGCACTTTTCGGTGCTCTCGGCGCAAGCTACTTTGCAAAGCATTGGAAGCTTGTTCCCCTGCCCGTTATTGTTGGCGTTATCATTCTTATCTTCGCCCCCACTCTCGGTGTCGGAACACTTATGTTTGCAACAATCGTTGCCGCTGTTCTCGGTGCATTCGTATTGTATAAGAAAAACTGGTTATAATAAAAGCAGTATTTTGTAATTTGTTGTGCAAATTTACACTTGATATTAGCCATAATTTGGTTTAATATATTACAGGTATCTATATCAACCTTTTTGAAAGGAGAAATACATTATGATTAACTATTCCCGCGAAGTACAGGAAATGTGCTGCGTAGCTAAGGGACCCAACCACGGACCCGCACCCATCCCCGAAGAGGGCAAGTGGGTTAAGGCATACGAAATTAAGGATATTTCCGCTTTCACACACGGTGTTGGCTGGTGTGCTCCCCAGCAGGGCGCTTGCAAGCTTTCACTCAACGTTAAAGAAGGTATCATCGAAGAAGCTCTTGTTGAAACAATCGGTTGCTCCGGTATGACTCACTCAGCTGCTATGGCTGCTGAAATTCTTCCCGGCAAAACAATCCTCGAGGCTCTCAACACAGACCTTGTTTGCGATGCTATCAACACAGCAATGCGTGAACTCTTCCTTCAGATTGTTTACGGCCGTTCACAGTCTGCTTTCTCAGACGACGGTCTTTCAGTTGGTGCAGGCCTTGAAGACCTTGGTAAGGGTCTCCGTTCACAGGTTGGCACAATGTACGGCACAAAGGTTAAGGGCGTTCGTTACCTTGAAATGGCTGAGGGTTATGTTACAAGACTTGCTCTTGATGCAGACGATCAGGTTATCGGCTACGAGTTCGTTTCACTCGGCAAGATGACTGACTTCATCAAGAAGGGCGACACACCCAACGATGCATACAACAAGGCAATGGGCACTTACGGCAGATTTGCAGATGCTGTTAAGTACATCGACCCCAGAAAAGAATAATAGGTAAGAGGAGGTAAATTACAATGGCATTATTTGAAAGCTATGAGAGACGCGTTGATAAAATCAATGCTGTTCTTGCAGAATATGGCATTTCTTCAATTGAAGAATGTAAGGAAATCACTCTTGCTAAGGGTGTTGACTGCGATAAAATCGTTAGAGAAACTCAGCCCATCTGCTTTGAAAACGCTGTTTGGGCTTACACAGTAGGTTGCGCTATCGCTATCAAGAAGGGCTGCGTTAAGGCTGCTGATGCTGCTGCCGCTATCGGTATCGGTCTTCAGGCATTCTGCATCCCCGGTTCAGTTGCTGATAACAGACAGGTTGGTCTTGGTCACGGTAACCTCGGCAAAATGCTTCTTTCAGACGAAACAGAGTGCTTCTGCTTTCTTGCAGGTCACGAATCATTTGCTGCTGCTGAAGGCGCAATCAAAATTGCTCTTAACGCAAACAAGGTTCGTTCAAAGCCTCTCCGCGTTATCCTTAACGGTCTCGGCAAAGATGCTGCTATGATTATTTCAAGAATCAACGGCTTCACATATTGCAAGACAGAGTTTGACCCCTATTCAGAAACCGTTAAGGTTGTTGAAGAAAAGGCATACTCAAACGGCCCCAGAGCAGACGTTAAGTGCTACGGCGCAGATAATGTTCCCGAAGGCGTTGCTATCATGAAGCTTGAAAACGTTGGTGTTTCCATCACAGGTAACTCAACCAACCCCACAAGATTCCAGCATCCTGTTGCAGGCACATACAAGAAATGGTGTGTTGAAAACGGCGTTAACTACTTCTCAGTTGCATCAGGCGGCGGCACAGGCCGTACACTTCATCCCGACAACATGGCAGCAGGTCCTGCTTCCTACGGTATGACTGATACAATGGGTCGTATGCATTCAGATGCACAGTTCGCAGGTTCATCATCAGTTCCCGCTCACGTTGAAATGATGGGACTTATCGGTATGGGCAACAACCCCATGGTTGGCGCTACCGTTGCTTGCGCTGTTGCAGTTGAAGAAGCAGCGAAGTAAGAACCTTTGTTACTCGCCACGACTCGTAATAAAGGCTTCTCAGCATTCAGGCTGTGAATTACAAATTTAATCATTTATAAAAAGTTAGACACATCATTTTGGAGAAATCCTTTGTGATGTGTCTAACTTTTTATAAAAATATATACTAAAATAAAAAATGTGTTTAAGTAAGTTGCGTTAAAAAAGATTGACAAAAAATCAGATAGAATATATATTAAATTTGTAAAGGAGTGAAGTTCGTGTTCTTTCCGTCGATATTTAAAAAAGTTGTTTCGGTATTGGTATATTGCCGAAGATATTTGTTTAATAAAAGGAAGCAAATTAGAAACAAAAATGAGACACCTACTCTTATTACGAATAACTGTATTGGTGGAATAATTTATCATGATTTGGGGTTAGAGTTTAGGTCGCCAACAATAAATTTGTTTTTTGGCAATAAAGATTTTTTCCCTTTTATAAATGATATTGAATACTATGCAAATCAAGAACCAATTGAAGTGTTTGAGGATGGGCAAAAATTTCCAATAGGAGAGCTTCGCAAAGGTACAGAATCAATACGACTGTATTTTATGCATTATAAAACATTTGACGAAGCAGTTGAAAAATGGAAAAAAAGAGCAAAAAAAATAGACTATAACAACCTTTTTATTATTTTTGAATATCCGCAAAAGTTAAAAAAGACAGATGAAATATACAAAGAGTTTAAAAGCATAAAACACACAAATAAAAGGCTGATAACCGATCCTGTCGATTTTGAGGATGAAGAGATTGTAAAAATCAATATATATGATAAAAATTATCATCCTGGTAAAATAATGAAATATAAAAGCAAATACAGCCCGAAACGATACCTGGATGACTTTGATTATATTAAATTTTTGAACAAAGAGAAAACAAATAAATTTTTGATTCATAGAAATTATGATGATGTGAAAAATACATAATGGGCACATCGATCTGAATTATGATGTGTCTAATTGGTTTTATCAAATTGATTGAAAGTAAGACAGTTCCCGCTTTTCGAACCTCTGCGGAGCAGAGGCGAGTCACAAGCGAAGCTTGTACGTTGAAATGATGGGTCTTATCGGTATGGGTAACAACCCCATGGTTGGTGCTACCGTTGCTTGCGCTGTTGCAGTTGAAGAAGTAGCGAAGTAATTAAGCTTTTACAAAAATCAAAGCCTTGTTCTCGATTGAGAACAAGGCTTTTTCTTTATTTCCAGTTAAAGGGTCTTAACATAAAATCAATTTCGCTCTTATCTTGAGGGATAAGTCCGAACGATGAAACACGGTGTATTCCGTGAGCCTTAAGCTCATCATAAAGCTCTTCATTTGCTTTAAGACGCATAGGATTAAGAAATGAATATTTTTCGATATACTGATTTGCTTTGAAGTATTCCCAGCTGAGGTTTGCAACCTCAACATTAAATCGCTGTTCATCGGTTATATCGGCATTCAAAGCCTTATCCCAAAGTCGGTTAAGTCTGTTCACGGTATAGAAAGGATAAAAACCCGACTGATAATGCCAGTCAAAGTCAAAGGCGTGGGCTGTGGCTTTAATCTGTGCAGTCTGAATATCAAGAATTTCTCTGATATAGGGAGCGGCGTCCTCGCCGTAATAAGCTTTGATGAAATCCATCATATGATATTCAACATCGCAGTTAACATCCCATTGCAGCTTGCAGAGAAGATAGTTGCGAAGCTCATTGAACGCCGCACTGTGTCCGTCGCCGCAGTTATAGATATAGCCTGTTATTCCCAGACTGTGCATATACTGCATTGTGGATTGCATTGTTTCAAAGTTTGAGAAGAACTGAAGAGAATTCAGGAAATTGATTGTATAGTCGTAAATATAAGTTGTGTCGGCAACCTTGACCCAATTTGCATAATCCTCGGCAACCTGAGGTTCGGGGTCGCCGTAGGTCATATAAAATGTTTCGTATTCAATTCCGTCCATTGCTCCGCATTCTGTAATCGGGTGGCTTCTGCAGGCTTTATGAATGCCGCAAAGTACGGGTGCAACATTCGGACTGCAACGAAGTTCGGGGTCCGTTGGCGGTCTGTCGGTTTCACCGTACGCATAGAAAGTGAACATAAAATCAGGGAATTCATCATCAAGCGCATCTGCAAAAGCATTTGTAAAAATAATTGTGGGTGCTGAAACGCTTCCGTATTTTTCATAAAGCTCTTCGCAGGTTTCGCAGTGGCAATAATTCTGATTATCCTTCTGACCGATATGGATATATTTCGAATTCTTTTCGCAGTTGAGAATAGCAGTTCTTGCGTTTTCAATTGCAATCGGAAGAACTGCGGGATGAGAAAGACAAACGTGGTCGGTTGTTCTTGTTCCGTCGGGATTCATCGCAAAATATTCGGGATGCTCGGCAAAAAGAGCATCGGGAACAAGCTTATCGAGAGTTACATCCCACAGAACATAGGTTAATGCTCCGCCGTATTCAGGTACATCATAATGGAACGAAACATTCATTTTTGTTCTTGCTCTGTGGGCGTGGTTTGTGCCCATTGTGTCATTGCGTCGAACAGCAAATGAAGGCTCAACCTTGCGGTCAATTGCCGCATCAATAACAATATCCTTGCTTTCGTGAACAACTTCAAGCTCGGGTGTAAACCAACGCACACCAAGATATTCTTCAAGGAAGGTGTATACACCGTAAAGTGTGCCTCTGCTGTCGGCACCCGCAATGAGAAAATAATCGCCGTCTGAATAAAGTCTGAAGCCGTCTGCTTTTATTTCGGAACGGTCAATCTGAACGATATCTTTCTCGATTTCAGTTTCACCGAGAATAATTGCTTTATCGCCTTCTTCAAACTCGGATTCGGTTATGCAGGAAAGCTCAACACCGCTGATTTTTTCAATATATGTCTGAAGTTCATTTACGGCGGTCTGAATGCATTCATCGGGATTATCCGCTGTTACGATAACAAAATCGGATTTTCCGTTTTCAACAATATACATCGGCGTTATAATCTGCGGGGGCTGATATTCACCGCCGCCGTAATTAATATTTGTATTCACGGGAATTATTCCCGCACTCAAAAGCAATACCTGAATAAAAGAAATAATCGCTTTTATTGTCTGAAGCATCTTTGCGTCTCCTTATTTCGCTTTATTGCTCATATTAAACACAAGCTCTCCGCCGTTCATAAGCTGTGAATGAGTTACATAGCAACCCTCCAGCTTTTCGCCGTTAAGAGTTACGCTGCTCACATAAATATTTTTATCGCTCTGATTGTTGGCTGTTATGTTAAGTGTTTTGCCGTTTGAAAGCATAACCTCGGCAGAGTCAACATTAGGCGAGCCTATCCAGTATTTATCCGTGCCTGCAAGAGGATAGAAGCCAAGCGATGAGAAAACATACCACGCACTTATTGTGCCGCCGTCATCATTGCCGTCAAGACCGTTAATATCGGTACTGAAACGGTTTTTGAGTGTCCAGCGAACCCACTTTTGTGTAAGTTCAGGTCTGCCCGCATTGCTGAAAAGATAAGGAGTATGAATATCGTGCTGATTACCGATCCAGAATCCGCTTCCGGGGTCAACCGCAGCCCTTGTGAGAGATGCATCTTTCATAAAGGTTTCAAGCTCTTTAACAAAATATTCTTCGGAGCCGAAAAGTTCAATCATACCGTCGATGTCGTGAGTAGCGCTCCAGCGCCACTGTCTTGCACTGCCCTCACAATAACAATCGGCAAACTTTTTAATCATTACCGCATCATAGAATGAGGTTATATAAGGACTGAAATTCCAGACGAAGCTTCCGTCGGAGTTTCTTGCCTGGAAATATTTTGTTTCGGGATTAAAAACATTTTTATAATACATTGATTTCTTTGCGTATTTTTCAGCATCTTCATCCTTGCCGAGTGCTTTTGCCAGAGACGCAATTGCCGCATCCTGCCATGAATACTCGACGGTTTTACTTACAGATTCATCGCCGGGTGCAATATCCTGGGGAACATAGCCGTATTCATTATATAAATCAACATAGTTTCTGCCAACTTTGGGCACTTCACCGTCAGAAGACTTCTTCATATATTCATAAGCGGTTTCAACATCGAAATCGGTAATACCTTTAAGATAGCTTTCGGTTATAACGATATTTGCGGGGTCACCCTGCATTGAGCCGGAATAGCCCGCGCCCATAGGCCAGCGGGGAAGAGCGCCGCCCGCTTTTGCCATTTCAACAAGGCTCTTAAGGCAATCGGTCTGCACATCTTCGGCAATAAGGGTATAGAGCGAATGGGTTGTGCGGCTGGTGTCCCAGAGTGACATATCTGTTCTGTATGTATAACCCTCGGCAACACCTACCTTCTTATCAAAGCCGAGATATTCGCCGTTGACATCGGTGAAATCTGAAGGCATTATCATTGCGTGGTAAAGTGCGGTATAGAATATTGTTTTGATTTCATCATCTTCGGTTTCAATCTTAACGGAAGAGAGTCTTTCTTCCCAATCAGCAACAGCATTCTCTCTTACCGCGTCAAAATCAAGCCCGTCGGTTTCCGCTTTGAGATTGAGCATTGCATTCTCAACGCTCACAAAGCTTATTCCGAGTTTAAGCTCAACGCTTTCATTTTTGAGCGAACCGAAATTCAGGTCTATTCCGCAATCGGTATCACCCTCAGTTATCTCATAAGAAACAACTGGTTTATCGGCAACCGCAACAAAATACGCAGGCAAGCCGTCATATCTGCCCGCAAACTGACCGTCAAGAATACAGCTTCCCGAAATGACTCCTGTTTTTTCGTCATAAGAAACCTTTGCGTTATATGATTTCTTGTTTGCCGCTGCACTTGTTACATCAATATAAAGGCGGGCATCATCGGAATCGTTAAATGTATAACGGTGAACACCCGTGTGCTCATCTGCGGTAAGCTCTGCAAGGCAGCCTGCCGTGGGCAGATAAACCGCATAATATCCGGGGGATGCAGTTTCTTTTGAATGCGAATAGGGCATAACGGCAGGCTTATTATCGCCAACGGCGGGAGTTACTCTGAAACAGCTGTAATCCTCCGCACCCGTGCCCGAAAGTCTTGAGTGACTGAAGCCCTTAATATGTCCTTGCTCATAATAATAGCCCGATGTGTTCATTTTCATAAGATAAGCTCCGCCCACAAAGCAGGTGTCGGGGCCGAGTCTCACAAAGCCGAAAGGCACCGTTGCCGCAGGGCTTACCATTGCGCAGGTCCACGGAATTCCGCCCGTTCCTATAAACGGGTCAACATACTGACCGTATTCCCCCGCACTAACCTCGGGCATTTCTGTTTGCTTGAACGTAACTCCGCCGAGCATTCCCGTAAACAGAGTTTCAAACGCAACAAAAACCGCAACAAACGCTCTGATTATTGTCCACATAAAACCGCCTCCGTAATAACAAATAATACAATTTAAATATAGATTACCTATAGCGAAAAGTCAATAAACTTTTCTTTTTGGTTATTGTTTTTTTGTTCAACAATATGTTAAAATATAATAAATCAGGAGGGATTTTTATGAATAAATGGAATTTATATACATCAAACGAATTGAAACCTTTAGGTTGGCTTAAGCGACAGCTTGAAATTCAAGCAGAGGGTTTAAGCGGAAATCTTGATAAAATCTGGCCTGATATCAGAAACAGCTCCTGGATTGGCGGAGACAAAGAGGGCTGGGAAAGAGTTCCCTATTGGCTCGACGGATTTATCCCTCTTGCATATCTTCTTGAAAATGAAGATATGATAAGCAGAGCAAAAAAATATATAGATGCCATTCTTTCGTTCCAGAAGCCCGACGGTTGGATTTGCCCCTGCAAGGACGAAGACAGAAAAACCTATGACACCTGGGCAGTTCAGCTTATAACCAAAACCCTCACAGTTTATTATGAGTGCTCAAAAGACGAAAGAATTCCCGATGTTATTTACCGTGTTCTCAAAAACTATTATGAACTTCTGAAAAGCGGAGAAATCAAGCTCTATGACTGGGGCAAGGCAAGATGGTTTGAATGCTTCATTGCAATCAATTTCACATTCGAGCGTTGCAAAGAAGAATGGCTTGTTGACCTTGCCAAAATTCTTAAAGAGCAAGGTTTGAATTATAATGAAGCAACTCCGCTTTGGGAAAGACCCCTCAACCGCTGGAGATTTGATACTCACATTGTAAATATTGGAATGATGCTCAAAAGCGAGGCGGTTTCCTGCGATATTCTTGGAGAAGAATATACCGATAACGCCGAATATCTTCACTCAATTCTCAAAAAACATAACGGCACCCCCGTCGGACTTTTCACGGGCGATGAATGCCTTTCGGGCTTAAGCCCCATTCAGGGCACCGAGCTTTGCGCTGTTGCCGAGCAGATGTATTCATATGAAATTCTTTATGCTTGCACAGGCAACAAAAAATGGGCTGAACGCCTTGAAATGCTTGCTTTCAATGCTCTGCCCGCAACGATAAGCGACGATATGTGGGCTCACCAGTATGACCAGATGAGCAACCAAATAGCCTGCATAAAATTCCCCGGCAAGCCTCTTTTCAGAACAAACGGCAGCGAATCTCACATTTTCGGACTTGAGCCCAACTACGGCTGCTGCACGGCAAACTTCAATCAGGCGTGGCCCAAATTTGCTCTTTCGGCATTTATGCACAGCGAAAACGAAATTATCAATGTCGTGCCTGTGCCTTCCGTTCTTGATGATGACGGTGTTCATATAAAGCTTGAAACAAATTATCCGTTTGAAAACAGTTTTAAATATACGGTTGAAGCAAATAAAAACTTCACATTTAAAATCAGAATTCCTTCGTTTGCAAAAAATCTTACGGTAAACGGAGAAAAGACCGTTGCTGAAGAGCTTTCGTTCAACTTCGTTGCAGGCGAAAAAGCGGAAATCAACATAGTTTTTGAAACCGAAGCATATTTTGATAAAAGACCTTATGATTTGAACACCGTTAAATGCGGTTCGCTCGTTTTCTCGGTTCCCGTAAAATACGAAACCAAAATGTATGAATATGAGAAAGACGGTGTTGAACGCAAATTCCCCTATTGCGATTATGAATATATCCCCGTTTCGGATTGGAATTATGCTTATTGCGGCTCATCGCTTGATTTGCAAAAAAATGAAATCAGCGATATTCCGTTCTCATCGCAGAATCCGCCCGTTGCAATCAAAACAACTGTTAAAAAAATAAGCTGGGGCTTCGAGGACGGCTATAACACCGTTTGCGCAAAGCTTCCCGAATCAAGAAAAGCAATAAGCGGCGAAGAAGAAATCATTCTTTACCCATACGGCTGTGCAAAGCTGAGAATGACGGAATTACCCTTTGCAGAATAAATTTGAGGTGGTAATATCAATGAACACAAAAACTAAAATTTCATCCGAATGGATTTACCGTTTCTATAATGAGCTTGAAAAATACGGCATTGAAAATCACGGTCTGCTCATTATGCAAAACGGCGAAACGGTTTTTGAAGAATATCTTTATCCCTATTCCGCAGATATGCCTCACACTTTGTTTTCGGTTACAAAATCAGTTGTTTCAACTGCGGTTGGCTTTGCGATAAACGAGGGTTTATTTTCGCTTGATTCAAAAATTCTGCCTTTCTTCCCCGAATACAAAGCCTGCAAAAGCGATGAATGGGATAATATGACCGTTCGTTCGCTTCTCACTATGCAAAGCAACAAAAAATTCAGTTTCACCCAGGATATGACGGGAAACTACGATAAAATTTTTATGAAAGCCGCTTTCCGCAAAAAAGACAAAGGCTTTTTCTACAGCAACAACGATGTTCACGTTATTGCATCTTTGATACAAAGGCTTTCGGGAATGAACCTTGTTGATTATCTCACTCCCCGCCTTTTCGAGCCTCTCGGAATTGAAAGACCGTTCTGGGAAACCGATGTTAACAACGAATGTGTTGGCGGAACAGGCTGTCATCTTAAACTGCGTGACCTTGCAAAAATCTGCCAATGCTATGCTGACGGCGGAAAATATAACGGCGTTCAGGTTATCCCTGAGGAATGGACAAAAGAAGCAACAAAAAAACACGTTAACCTTGAAGGCAGAGAAAACGAGGACGGCTACGGCTATTATTTCTGGATTGATAACGGAGCATATTCAATGAACGGTATGCTCGGTCAGATAGTTATGTATTATCCGCAGTATAACGCAATTATTGCAACTTCAAGCTGTGTTATAGAAGATGTTCTTTTCTGCAAGCTTATCAGAACTGTTTTATTAAAGGCTTTTGAAAACGACTCCACCGAGGAATGGGATAAAAAGCTTGCGGATTATCTCAGAAACCGAGGCAAAAAGCCCGTTGCCTGCACAGAAAAACTTAAAATCCCCGAAAACAAAACTTATTACATAACTCCGTTTTCGGATATATTGGCAAAATTTATGTTTCCCGCAAGCCTCCTGCCCCGCTCCCTCACTTCAAGCCAGGCACGAAGATCCGAAAAGAATCTTAACAAAATATCTTTCTCTCTTTCGGAAAATATGCTCACAATAAAATGGTTTGAAGAAAATGATGAGGTTATAATCAACTGCGGACTTGACGGAAATCCCCGTTTTTCCGAATGCAGTATCAAGGGATACACCTATAAAATCTGGGCATATGCATATATGAAAAACGGCGTTCTCAATGCGGTTATCAAACCGCTAAACACTCTTGCGACGCAATATGTTACTTTTGATTTCTTTGAAGATACTCTTAAAATGCAGATGATCGGAACACCGAGTTTCCCCACTTTCATTTATAACAATGCTTTTCAGAGTTCTTTTGTTTCAAACAGCGGAATTTTTAAACCGATTATAATGCACGCAGTTAAAAATATTCTCAAAACCACAGAAATGCCGATGAAGTTCAAAGCAAAATAAAAAAACAACGCCCTGCTCCGTGTGAAGCAGGGCGTTTATTCTTTTATTAATATTTTCTGCTGAGTAAGCTTTCTGCCTCTTCGCGGGTAATCTTGCCTGTGTTGCAGTCGGTCATAATCTGAACGTCCTTATCGTTAAGCTTATAGAATTTCCAGATAAGATAAGCAGCAAAGCAACCGATTGCGGGAATCATAACATAGCTGAACCAAAGCACATCGAGTGCGTGCTGACTCTGCTGAATTCCGAGTGTCTGCAATTCTTCAAAGCTCTGAACCTCAACGGTTATCCAGCCTGTTGACTTAAGACCGAGGATGAACATACCCATTGCGCCCGAAATTGCGGCGGTAAGCTTAACCATAAAGGTCTGAATAGCAAAGGTGATTCCTTTCGCCTCGATGCCTGATTTATATTTGCCGTATTCAGCGCAGTCGGGTGTGAAAATAAACATAATAACACCGATAATTGCAAGGGGTATCGAGCGGATAACATAAAGCACAATATGAAGAATGAGATTGTTATAGCCTGCAATCCACATTATAACGCTGAGCGCAACCATAAGCACACAGCAAATTTTATAAAGCTTCATCTTATCGATCTTTCTGAGCATTGAGGGAACAAGGAGCGAGAAAACAAGCGAGGGCACTGTTCCGCAGGCTCCGACAACAAGCGAGAAGAGAGTATCATTGAAAAGATAATATGAAACAAAAAGATTCAACGCGCCGCTGATATTTGCGGCAGAATAGAAAAAGTATCCGAAATAATAAATGAGCAGATATTTATTTTTGAAAAGATAGCTGAACATTCTGCGAAGAGTAAAGCTTTCCTCTTCTTCGGGCACGTGACGTTCCTGAAGGGTTTTGAGAACAGGAATCATTGTTATAAAAGCAAAAACCGCAGTTGCCGCACCAACAACCGTATAGCTTGCACCAACGTGCTCACTTACAAGCACCGTGCCCGCAAGGGTGATAAATGCAATGCCAACGCCCGCCCATATGCTCTTATATGAAAGCATAGAACTTCTTTCTTCAAGGTTACGGGTCATAGCTGTTATTGAGCCGTAAATGGGAACATCGCAAAGGGTATAAGCGGTATCCCAGATAACATACGCAACTGCAAACCAGAGAAGCTTTGTTGTTTCGCCCGAGCTTGCGGGAATGCAGAAAAGCAACAGTGTTGCAAGCGGAGTAAGAACTGTTGAAATTTTAATCCACGGCAGATATTTCTTGCCGCTTTTGAATTTAACCGAATCAAAAATAACTCCGAAAAGAGCATCGTTGACAGCATCCCAGACCTTAACCGCAAGCATAACTGCCGCAGATTTTGCGGGGTTTATGCCAAGGAACATAAGATATGTTGTGAGATAGTTTGCCAAAAGAAAATATATGGCATTCTGACCTGCGAAATAAAGATAATAGCTTTTTCTTTCAGCAGAATTTGTTTCCCAGCCCGCAGGGGTAGACTTCAATTTTTGAAGAAGTTGCATAGCTCCAAACTCCTTTATTGTTAATAACTTAATTATACATTATTCAGAATATAAAAGTCAATCTGCCGAAGATATTGGCAAATAAAAATCCCGCAGAAAATCTGCGGGATTTTTTTATATTAATACATTAACAAATAAAACTGCCAAAATAAACGTATTAACAAACGGAGCTATGAGCGGGAAGAAAGGAAGCACCATAAGAGATGAAAGGAAGCCTACGCCAACCTTGATTGCCATTGTGCTTTCTGCTTCCGTTATATTCTGCCAGCAGAAATGAATATCGGCGCCGTCCATAAATATCTGATCAAGACCGATTCTGTCTTTTGATTTTGCTTCGCCGAAGCCGCATTCTTTAAGACCGTCATAAACAATCTTTGCCATTTCTTCGTCTTTGAAAGTTATTCTGCCTGTAAGACGAAGCTCATCGGCAGGCTCCTCCTGACGGAGATGTCCGTTCTTGAAGCCGGTGCACCACCAATAATAATCATATTCTCTTGAAAACTCACGGGTCCATTCGCCGTTAAGCTCTTCGTGCCAGAGAGTCATTTCCATTTTAAGCCAGTTTTCTTCTGCGGGGCAGGCATACATTGCCCATTCGCCAACGCCTTCCTCGGAATGCTTTCTTGTGTAAATTCCGATTTCACCGCCATAGAAAATCATACCGTACTGACCCTTCCACATCTGAAGCATCCAGTCTTTATCTCCGTAAGTGAAGAAAACTCGGATATAGTCATATTCAAGAAGAATATAGGGTGAAACAATATCATAAATTTTTCCGAAACCGAAATTATACTGCCATGCCTGCTTATCGTTGGTGTAATAAAAATCATCAACATAGCTGTACTGATAGCTGAGAATCTGTCTCTTTTCCAGCAGATTTTTTATAACATTGCTCTTTGTTACAACATTTATTGAAAATTCACCTGTAAGAGGTTTACCGTCAACAACAGTTTTTGCTATAATAACAACCTTACCTACGCTGACGCCCTTAACCTTACCGTTTTCATCAACCGTAGCAATGCTTTCATCTGATGAACTCCAGGTTATTTCGGGCTGAGAATCAACATTTGTAACCCTTGCTGTTAACTGAATCTTTTTTCTTTCCGCTACAGAAAGGCTGTCACTCGTGAGCACAAGTGCGGGAATTCCCTCCGAAGGCTCTTCACTTTCTGTTGCAAATGCATTCAAGGGTGAAACCGAAAAAACTGTGAGCATAACCAAAACCAATGAAAGCATTTTGATAAACATTCTTTTAGTTTTCATAATATCCTCCTGAATTTTTTATGCAGTATTTATTATATTTACTTAATGTTAAAATATTGTAAAAATATCAAATTTTAACCAATCGATTAAGAATTATATCATAATTTTTTTGCTTTGTCATCAGTTTTAATACAGACTTTTTCAAAAAATGCACAAAGTTTACCTGTTTTATATTTGTTTTCAAAAAAACTTCTTATTTTTGCTTTTAAAAAACAAAAAATCTATTGACAGAAGCCAAATGTTGTGGTAACATATTAAAGCAGTTTACGGAGAGATACCGAAGTGGTTATAACGGAACGGTCTTGAAAACCGTCGTACCTTTACGGGTACCGTGGGTTCGAATCCCACTCTCTCCGCCATTTTTTATTTATAGCCGCTTTTGCGGTTGAACTTAATAAAGTGTTTTAATAACGCTACCAATGGAGAAGTACTCAAGTTGGTGACGAGGCGCCCCTGCTAAGGGCGTAGGTCGGGAAACCGGCGCGGGAGTTCGAGTCTCCCCTTCTCCGCCAGGAAACAACCAATGCTTTTGCATTGGTTGTTTTTTTATTCCCCGACCACCTCAAACGGTTGTTTTTCTCCGATATTTTCAAGGCAGGTAAATTTCCCTTTTATTATATATGTATTATCTTGTTCCGTTTCTTCAATTTCATATTTTTCTACCTTTTTAAATCTGAATTCATTAACCGCCTTATCATAAAATGCAAGCCGTGCAAGCTGAAGATTTCTTTCTTTGTTGAGGCTTATCTCTCTCTCTTCGAAAACGCTTTCCGTTCTTCTGACAAGAGCAAAAGGCAACGAAACTCCATTGATAAAAAGACAAGACCTCTCTTCAAAGCCTTCGTTCTGCCTGCCCAAAGGAATATTAAATGAAAGAAAATCAAGCGAATAAGATGTTTGGGTACTGCTGAGAGTTTTTATTTTTTTGTCTGCTTTGCTTTCAGCTTCAAGTGTGTATTCCGTTCTTGCAACAACATATCCGTCAGCTCGGCAGATGCTTGTTGATAAGTCAATATATTCAATAAAACCGCTTATAAGCAAATCACCTTTCACGACTCCCGTTCCTATTTTCTTTTCCTGCGTGCCCTTAAACGGTCTGAGATAAACAATCTGACCGTCTTTTGCCGCAACAATATTGGCGGGTGTTTCGCTGTTATCAACCTCTTTTTGATTAATGACTTCCCTTATCTCAATTTGTGCAGAGCTTCCCATAAGATTAACATTAACCCAGGAAATTTGCGGTAGCTTTTTTATTGCCGCCTGTTCAACAGTCCACTCATCAACCGAAGAAACCGCTACGCCCTCTTTCACCCCGAGTTCTTCAAACACCTCGAGAATCACATCTGAAGATATACGGTGGTTTCCGATAACCTCAATACGCCAGATTCTTGTTGAAAGAATCATAAGCACCGATGCGCATATCATCATTCCAGCCAATATACCTATTCTTCTGCTGTGTCTGTTGAGAAAGAAGGGCAACCCGTGCTTTTTTGAAATTTTTAATTTCATTCCTGATTTTTTTGCCGCATTTCTTATTTTTTTATAGCCTGATACATCAGTTTTTGCGGAAATAACGGAATTTTTGCTTTTCAAATCCCATAAAGCTATTCGGCTTTGTCTGCATAAATTAATAAAACGCTCGGGGAAACCTCCATTTGCGTTAAAGCTTACGTATCCGAAAATAAAACGCAAAAGGCTTAAAACCAGCATAGTATCCTCCTAATTACCGAAATCAACACCCGCAATAATGCCTGTGACAACCGCCTGACCGTTCTGAAATGAAACAATCGATAAATCTCCGCCGTTTATTTTAACTGTTAGCTTCGCTGTGTTAAGAGAAATAACATTTTCTCCGTATTCAAGCACACCCAGGCACCCCTCAACTATCACCTCTGTGTTACCGCTTATTTCAACATGAGTGCCACCGAAAAGACTTTCTTTTTGTATTTCATATTTTCTGTGCACAGCATCAATAAAGCTTTCTTTCTGGTTTTTGCTTTTTCTCACACCCGCTGACCTCCGATTTAATTTCATTTAAATTCTATGAAACTATAACGGCATCAATGCATAGAATTAAGAAATCGGGGGTGGTAATTTGAAAAAAACAAAAATTTTCATTGCTCTGATTTCGTTTTTTCTTATCTGCGTTCTTTTTGTTTTCGGAGAAAGCTTCTCTTCAGGTATCCGTAAAGGGCTTTATTCTTGCTCAAATATAATAATTCCTTCACTTTTTCCGTTTATGGTTGCATCTTCGCTTGCCGCCTGCGGTGATTTGCCCGAATCATTCAAAAAGCTGATTTCATTGCCGATGAAAAAGCTTTTCAACCTTACTCCCGAATGCTTTTCGGCAATATTCCTCGGTTTAACAGGCGGTTATCCTGTCGGTGCAAAAACTGCAAGTGCTCTGTTTTCATCAGGTAAAATCAGCTCGTCGCAGGCAAAACAGCTGATTTGTTTCTGTGTTAATTCAGGGGCAGGCTTTGCAATAAATGCTCTGGGGAATAATATGCTCGCTTCCCGTCAGTCGGGAAAGCTTATATTTATAAGCGGTTGCATCGCCTCACTCCTGACAGGTGTAATCGCTTCCCGTTCACATTCAAAAAGCGTTTATTCTCTTCCCTTGAATGAAAAAAAGATTTCTTTTTCCGTTTCCGTTGTTGAGAGTGTTGTTTCGGGCGCAACTGGAATCCTTTATGTTTGCGGTTTTGTTTGCGTTTTCAGCGGAATTGCCGAAATAATTCTTTCTTTTGATTTTAACGAACATATAAAATCCGCAGTAATCTTTTTGTTTGAAATCACCTGCGGATGCTCCCTTTATGCAAAAAACGTTTCACTCCCTGTTCTCTGCGCCATAACATCTTTCGGCGGTCTTTGCGTTCACATGCAGATTTTTGCAGTATGCAAGGACTTTCAGCCTTCGGTTGCTTCATTCCTTTTATTCAGAGCCATTCATTCTGCTTTTTCTGCTTTGGTTTGTAAAACTCTTCTGTTCTTCTTTCCCGTTGCAAACGAAGTGTTTCTCAGCTTTTCGCAGAATGCCGCACCGTGGTCGTTTTCCGCCCCTTCTGCAATTTCTCTGCTCTTTTTATCTGCACTTCTGATTTTAGACCTTGATACTAACAAAAAAATATGTTAGAATTTGTTGGAAAGGGTGTTTGAATTGAAGAAAAAGCTTCTTGAAAAAAAGAATTATCCCCCCGCTTGTGAATACTGCAAAAAAGGCAGACTTTCTCCCGACGAAACAACTGTGCTTTGCATAAAAAAGGGAATCGTTGAGCCTGACGGCAAATGCCGCAGTTATTCATATGACCCGCTTAAACGCAGACCTAAAAAACCTTTGACGGTTGCAACTGCTGATCCGTCGGAATTTGAACTTTGAGGTGGAAATATGAAAGAGATAATAAATGAATTTGTTTGCAAAACCCTGCCAACAGGCAATTGCCACGCTTCAACCGTATTGCCCCTTCCCGACGGCACAGTGCTTTCAGCTTGGTTCGGCGGAACAAAAGAAGGAACAACTGATGTTGATATCTGGTATGCACGCCGCACGGAAAACGGCTGGGAAGAACCCTGCAGAATAAGCAGTAATAACCGTTTGCCTCATTGGAATCCCGTTCTTTTCTTAAAAGAAAACGGCGATGTCTGTCTTTATTTCAAGGTTGGCAAAAAAATTCATTCATGGAGAACATTCCTGAGTGTTTCAACCGATGGCGGAAAAACCTTCGGTGCTCCCCGTGAGCTTGTCGCAGGCGACAGAAGCGGCGGAAGAGGTCCCGTTAAAAATAAATGTATCCGTCTTTCTGACGGCAGAGTTCTTGCACCTGCATCAAGTGAACTCCACGGCTGGAACTGCTTTGTTGATACTTCATTTGATGACGGAGAAACCTGGACAAAAGGCAAGAAAATTGAAACAGAACGCATCGCTCCCATTCTTAACAGCCAAAACAGCTATACCTCAAACCTTACCCCTATGATTCAGCCCACACTTTGGGAAAGCAGTAACGGTATTGTTCATATGCTCACCAGAACATCAGTCGGCAAAGCATACAGAAGCGATTCTGATGACTACGGACAAACCTGGTGCCGTGCATATCCCACAGATCATCCCAATAATAACAGCGGTCTTGACCTTGTCAAAGTGCCTGACGGCAGACTTTTCCTTGTTTCAAACCCCGTAAGCGAAAACTGGGGCGAACGCTCACCGCTTACACTTTGCTGTTCTGAAGATAACGGAAAAAGCTGGCAGACCGTTATGACCCTTGAAGAAGAAAAAATCGACAGCGAGTTTTCATATCCCGCTATCGAATATTCAGACGGCAAGCTCTATATCGCATATACATACGAAAGATTAAATGTTGCTTTCAGAGTAATTGAACTTTAATTCATAAACAACAAAAATGCCCCGAACCGATTGGTTCGGGGCATTCTTATTTTAGTTATTGAAATACTGGGGAAGGAATTCCTTGTGTGCTTCCTTAAGCTCGTTGAAGCACTTAACGGTCTTTTCATAGTCACCAACAAGGGGATGAACAAGAAGGCCTCTGATTGCGTAATCGTCATTACCTGTTATAGCAGCCTTAACCGCATATTTTTCATATGTCTTGACAACACGCATAAGACCTGAAATATGGTCATTGATTTTCTCTGTTACGGGAACGGGTGTTGCACCGTCGGAGCCGATAACCGCTGCAATCTCAACTATATCGTCATCTGCCATAAAGGGAAGAGTGCCGTTATTCTTGATATTAACAACGTGAACATCACGCTTGTTGTTTGCTATTGAATCAATAAGCGAAACCGCTGCAAGAGAATACTTGTGGCCGCCTCTCTTATCAAGAAGAGCGGGCTTTGTAACAATCTCTGTATCCTTATACATTTCAAGAAGCTGTTCTTCGATTTCCATGCAAACCTGTGCTCTGGTTTTATCGTCTTCTCTCTGATGTGCAAGCTTTGCTTCACGGCAATAGAAATACTGAAGATATGATGAAGGAAGACCCTGAACTGTTTTGAGGCAGTCGATTGAGAAACCGTCATCCTTAATGTTTGCCATAACCTTGGGTGAAAAACCGCTCTCGATAAGACCGGGAAGAAGCTCTTCGCCGTTCTTCTTAACGGAAGTTATCCAGCTCAGGTGGTTAAGACCAACATATGTAATCTCGCTGTCTTCACCTGTGATTTCCTTAACATCATCAAGCATATCAATGGGAACATTGCAAAGACCGATGTTCTTTACGTTTGTGTGGTTAAGGATAAACTCGGTGATGATACCCGAGGGATTTGTGAAGTTGATAAGCCATGCATCGGGGCAGATAGCTTCAATTCTTTCACAGATTTTCTTGATAACGGGGATTGTTCTCTGTGCCTTGAAGAAACCGCCGATACCTGTTGTTTCCTGACCGATGAGGTTATATTTCTTGGGGATACTTTCGTCAAGATGACGGCAGGGAAGCTTGCCTACACGAATCTGTGTAACAACAAAATCTGCGCCCTGAAGAGCAGTATCAAGGTCATCTGTGAAAACAACCTCGCAGTCGCACTCTGCGTTTTTGAGCATACGCACGCAAAGGTCGCCAACTATTGTTCTTTTTCTTTCATCAATATCCATAAAGGAAATCTTTTTAAGCTTAAGGCTGTCTTTTGCTTTAAGGAAACCGTCTACAAGCTCGGGGCAATAGGTGCTGCCTGAACCGATTACGGCAACGCTGATTTCTTTCATTATAATTAACTCCTTTTTGAGAATTTAGTTTGCGTAGCTTTGTAAAATCCAGTTAACGCAGCCTGTTACGGGCTGTTCGTTAAGCTTAATGAACTTAAGCTTCTTTCCGCTCTTTGCTTCTGCTTTTTCAAGAAGCATATCAAGATAAGCCTTGTTATCAAGCTTAACATTGATTGAGCCTGAAAGAACAACCTCAACCTCACCATCGCCGAAATCAAGCTGATTTGAAAGAGCCGCAATAAGCTGTGCTCCTCTTTCTGCCATTCTTTCGCAATATGCGAGTGCGGGTGCATCGCCCTGCTTTGCAGCTTCAAAGAACGAAGCAACAAGGTTTCTGATATGCTCGCCGCCGTCTTCGCTTTCAATTTTTTCAATAAGAGTAAGGTATTCTTCTCTTGTTTCAAAGCCGTAAATTTCTTTAACCATTGCGGTTATAAGAGTTTTCTCAAGGCCGAGGAAAAGTTCATTATACATAAGCTCAAAAGCTTTTATGCAGATATTTGTGCCGCCCGAAATGTCTCCCGAAAAATCGCCGAGACCTGCAAGCTGAAGCATCTTGCCGTCAACGCCGATACCGTTGCAGCAAACGCCTGTGCCGCAGTTATAACCGATTGCGCTCTTGCCGGTTGCACCTGCTTTAACAACGATAAAGCCGTCATTGAACACTTCAAAATTCTTAAGACCCTTCTTTGAAAGAAGCTCACACATTGCTTCATACTGATACTGGTGGTCAATACCTGCAAGACCCATAAGAGTGAAGCTTACATCCGAAAGAGCGATGCCCGCCTTTTCGCAAAGGCTGTTAAGTCCGTTCATAATAATATCGGATGCACCGTCAAAAGAAGATTCAAGATTTTCGTGGTTGCTGCCGGGGCCTGCAACCTGCTCAAGCATTTTTTTGTTTTCATCGAAAAGGGCAAATGCGGTTTTTGTTCCGCCGCCGTCAACACCAATATAATATTTCATAAGAAATCCCTCTCTGTATTATTCAAAAAATTCTTCGCAAACCTCATCAAGGCAATATGTGCCTCTTCTGCAAGGCTCTCTGTCAATCCACATTCCGCTTGTGAAATCAGGGAATGCAACGGGAGCACTGCCGAGTGCTATTGACTGCTCTGAAAGGCAGGTTACTGCCATCCAGGTTGCGGTATCATAAACATCAATGGGGGGCTTTGCATCAAGTCTTACGCTTTCTGCAAATGCGGAAAGAACAAGATAGTCCATACCGCCGTGGCCTGCGTGAACACCTTCTGTCTGATATTTCTTCCAGAGGGGATGTTCAAACTGATCACGGTATTTTTCAAATTCTTCTGCGGGATGCATCCAGTTGCCTTCCTCGTGCTTTGTGAGTCCTTCAATAAAGAGTGTTTCGCCGTCTTCCATATAAAGACCCTTTGTGCCCTGAACTCTGTATGCTCTTGAATAGTTTCTGGGGAGTGAACAGTCGTGGGTGAGAACAACGGTTTCGCCGTTTGCACACTTAATCATTGTTGTTACGATATCGCCCTGATTAAAGCTGTAGTTTGCAAGGTCATAATCCTCGCCCTTGTTCTTCTTAATCCACTCGTTAAGACCTCTTGACTTGCTTGCCATTGAGCAGAGTGAAATATATCTGTTGCCTCTGTTGATGCTGAGCACCTTTGAGATGGGGCCAAGCTGATGGGTGGGATAAAGCTCACCGTTTCTCATCTGGAAATTATAGAGTCTGCCGTGGCGATTTTCTCTGCCGAGAGAAATTTCATCACGCAAATCGTGCTGGTATCCGCCCTGCATATGTATGATTTCGCCGAAGATGCCCTGCTTCACCATATTGAAAATTGCCATTTCGTTTCTGTCATAGCAGCAGTTTTCAAGAAGCATACAGAATTTGCCTGTTTCTTCGCTTGCACGAACCATTTGCCAGCATTCCTCAATGCTTGCCGCACCGCCTACTTCCATTGCAACGTGCTTGCCCGCTCTCATTGAGTCAATGGCAATTCTTGCATGGGTAATCCATGTTGTTGCGCAGAAGATAGCATCAAGGTCATCTCTCTTGAGCATTTCTTTATAGTCAAGGTAAACATCGGGAACATTGCCCGCTTCTTCTTTAACGATTTCAGCACCGTGATTTGCTCTGTCTTCATATTTGTCGCAAACTGCGGGCACCTTAACTCCTTCGCACTTAAGAAGCTCGCGAAGCATACCCGAGCCTCTGCCGCTGAGTCCGACAACACCTATGTTTACAAATTCTTTCATTGTGAAAACCCCGTTTCCTTAAAAATCCACCCTTTATTATAAATCATTTTTAAAAAAACTCAATACTATTTAAAATATCTTTTAAAATATTTTCTCCATTTTATCATATAAAGAGTGATAAATTTCGTTAAAGCAATATCATACATAATAAAAGCAAAAGTGCCGAGACCCAAAAGCAGAGGAATTGCCATAAGACCGTATTCTTCCATTTCATCAATGGTAACACCCATAAACTTCATCATAAGCCAGTAAGCCGAAACCATTGTGCCCACGAATGTAAAAATCTTAGCCACCCAGTCGAGCACCTTGGGAAGCTTTTTTTCAATAACCGCTTTGAGAATGGGATAGTATCCGAAAAAAGCAAGATACATAACGGCAACCTCTTTGTTTGCAACAAGAAGCATTGCAAGAATTGCAACCGCCGAATAAACACCGAATGCCCATTTTTTATCAACTTCAATAACCATAAAGATTATCAGCGTGCCCGCAACTGCAGGCAGAGCAAGCTCCAGAAACGGTAAAACCGCTGCCGAAATCATAAGCACAAGCGAAAGCGCTGCAACGATTCCGCCTATTGCACATTTTGAACTTTGTTTCATAACAACTCCTTAACAACACGGAATTATATCGCCGCCGAAGCATTCGCAGCAACAGTCGGCACAAAGCAGACCCGTACAGATATCGCAGCCCGAGCAGCCGCTTCTGCCGCCTTGTCTTCTCTCGGTTTTATAGCCGCCCGAACGGGCATTGTTCACCTTATTGAATGCCATTTTATATGTGTTGTTGGACGGGTCCATATCGCAGGCTCTTGCAAAATTATTTGCCGCCTCTTCGAGCCAGCCGCGTTTTTGCTGAATGGTGCCTTTCAGATAATACCATTGCGCATCCCTTGAATATTCGGGCACACCGTCAAGCAAGGTCTGTGCATCGTCAAGTCTGCCGAGATTTATTTTATTGCGTATATCGGAATAATCTGTAACCGATGTATAGCTTGTATACTGCGTATCAGAAGAAGCTGCACCGCTCATAATTATTGCGTCATAAGCATCGTTAAGCTCATCCATTCTGCTCTGCGACGCCCCGCTTTCGGCGCATCTTTTCATAAGCTCTCTGTATGCCGCTTTAACCTGTTCGATTGATGCGCCCTGAGGCACTCCGAGCACTTCATAGGGATTTCTCATAAACAACACCTCAATCTATCTTCAATATCTTCTCTTCATTTTTCTGCGGTCTGTATTTGGCAAGAACTCTTTTGCCGCAGTTATCAAGACCGTCAAAAACTATATTTTCAAGAATTTCTTCAAATCTTTTTATTTCAAGAGTATCAAGCGATTCAAGCGCCGTGCTCTGGGTCAGATTGAGCATCTGCTCAACCTTGTTTGCAAACTCCGCTCTTTTTTCTTCGCTGCTTATATCGGCATTTTTAAAAGGATTGAAGCTGCCGTTTTTCAAATCGCTTTCCAAATCGTCTGCTGCATCCAGAATATAAACAAATCTGCCCGTCATATAGCCGAGCGAATAAAGCAGTTGTTTTTCATCACCCTCAAAGCCGAGCGAGAAAACCTCGCCCAATGCATTTGCGCTCGGGTGCGCCGCTTCATCAATTCCGACCCCGTTTTTCTCTTCGGCAATTTTCTGCTCTTCCATCGCTTTTGAAACCGCTTTTTCAATTTCAGGAGCAAGCCTTATAGCTTTTTTATGCATAAAATAAACAACGGGATAAATCAGATAAGCAAGTAATTTTGATTTAAAGCCCGCATCACGCATATTGTCGATAACCTTATAAAAAACGGTTATTATAATCGCATGGGCACATAAATCAAGCTCATCTTTTCTGCCGCATATAAGACATTTTTTTGCGGGATTATAGGGGCATCTCTTCTGAGTGAATTCGCACCCACTTACTCCGACCGCAAGGCGAAGCACCGCCGCAAGAGCAAAATCATAGCTCAGAAAAAGCTGCGCAACGGGAGAATAATTTCTGCCCAAAGCTCTGCAAAGCGAGCAATAAATTCCGCGGTAAAGCTCATAATCTTTGATTTTCATTTCAGGCTTGAATGCTTTTACATAACCGAGCAAAATCTCTCCCCCTTCTATTTTTAATTTTATTTTATATTATATTTTATGTTAATCGGTTAACATATTGTAAATTTTTGCTCTGTTTTGGCGGTTGACATTGATATTTTGAGTGGTATAATTTTCGGTAGGTGATAAAAATGGAAAAAAGATATTCTTTGAATATGACAAGCGGACCTTTTCTGAAGAAAATTCTCATTTTCTCCGTTCCGCTTATGCTAACGGGTCTTTTGCAACTTGCATATAACACCGCCGATGTTATCGTTGTTGGCAGATTTGCGGGCAAAGAGGCTCTTGCCGCAGTCGGTTCAACCGGCTCGCTCATAAATCTTCTGCTGAATGTTTTTCTCGGTCTTTCAATGGGCGCAGGTGTAATGATTGCCCGCCATATCGGCGCAAAAGACGAAGAAAGAGTTCATAAAAGCACTCACACCGCAATGGCGATAAGCGTTTTATGCGGATTCTTTGTTGGTGTTCTCGGATTTTTTCTGTCACGGCATCTGCTTGTTCTTATGAAAGTTCCCGCAGATGTGCTTGACCTTGCATCTCTTTATCTTAAAATTTATTTTGCGGGTTCCCCCGGTATGCTTGCATATAATTTCGGTGCATCCATAGTCAGAGCAACGGGCGACACAAAAAGACCGCTTTATATTCTTTTCCTTTCAGGTCTAGTTAATGTTGCTCTTAATCTTATTCTCGTTATATTTTTTCATATGGGTGTCAGCGGCGTTGCAATAGCAACCATTGCTTCGCAATATATTTCCGCCGTAATGATAATAAAATATCTTACGGTTATTCCGAATTCCTGCCGTCTTTCATTCAGAAAGCTTCATATTTATAAAGAAGAGCTTCTGCCGATAATAAAACTCGGTCTGCCCGCAGGTATTCAGAATTCGCTCTTTTCAGTTTCAAATGTTATCATTCAGTCAACCGTTAACGAATTCGGCTCGGTTGCAATGGCGGGCATTGCCGCAGGCTCAAATTTTGACTCTTATGTTTACACCTGCACAAACGCCGTTTCGCAGACCTCGATGACTTTCACCTCGCAGAATATGGGTGCCAAAAAATACGGCAATATACCCAGAGTATACTCATACTGCCTGATTATCACCGTTATAATCGGCACCGCGGGAGGAATGCTCGGCACTTTGTGTGCCGATACAATCACAGGCTTTTTCTCAACCGACCCCGAGGTTATCAAAATCGGCGCGGCAAGACTTGCACAGGTTATGCCGTTTTATGTTTTCTGCTCGCTTATGGATGTTGCGGGCAATCAGCTCAGAGGTATGGGCAAATCATACGAACCGATGATAGTTTCTCTCGTAGGCGCTTGCGGAGTAAGACTTGCGTGGATATTCTTTGTTCTTCCGCTCAACCACACACTCACCACACTTTATTGGGCTTATCCCATTTCCTGGGCGGCAACATTCTTTGCACAGTTCACTTTCTATTTTATAGTCAGAAAACAGATGAAGAGCAAGGGAATTACATTTAAAGAAGTTTAAAAAACAGGCAGAGTCGGTTGACTCTGCCTGTTTCTTATTTAATCAAATCATTCTTCTTAATGAAATCAATTGTTTCGTCAACTGTCGTGAATGCAAGAGCAACGGTGGTATCAGCCGCACCGTAGTAAATTGCAATTCTGCCTGTTTCAGCATCTGCAAGAGCCGCACAGGGGAACACAACATTGGGCACATCGCCAACGCATTCATAAAGCTCGTGAGGTGCAAGCAGGAAGCAATCTGCTCTGTGGAGCACCTTCCAGGGCTCATCCTTATCAAGGATTGCGGCGCCCATTGCATAGGTAAAGCCGTTACAGCTTGTAAGAACGCCGTGATAGAACATAAGCCAGCCTTCGTCTGTTTCAATGGGAGTGGGGCCTGCACCAACCTTGGTTGACTCCCAGATTTTCTGCGGCTGCATAACAAATCTGTGCTTGCCCCAATAGGTTAAATCCTTGCTGTGGCAAAGGAAAATATCGCCGTAGGGGGTATGTCCTCTGTCGCAGGGACGGATGAGAAGAACATATTCATCATTTATCTTGCGGGGGAAGAGCACGCCGTTTCTTGCAACGGGATAGCAAGCATCCTCCATCTGAACCCAATCTTTGAAGTTTTCGGTATAAGCAATACCGATGGTTGTGCCGTGAGGTGTAAGATTAACCCAGGAAAGATAATATTTGCCGTCAATTTCGCAGAGTCTGGGGTCATAGCCTCTGAAAATAACCTTTTCTTCAAGCTCCCAGTTGATTGCATCCTTACTGTATCCAACAACCAGAGTATGATCTCTCGACATCATATCTGCTCTGAAAACACCAGCAAAACCGTCGCCGTAAGGCACAACTGCGGAATTGAAAATGCTGTTTGCCATAAAAAGATTATCTCTTGTAATGATAGGGTTGTTTGTGTATCTCCAAACGGGATATTTCCAACCCTCAGGCTTTTCCTGCCAAGGGATATTGGGAATGTTTGCTCCTATAATCTTTGCCATATATATTTCTCCTTTATTTAATTTCTGTTCAGAATTTTCTGCGAAGCTCAACAACCTTGCCGATAACCGTTACGGGCAATTCCGCAACTTCTTCTTTAGTGAAAACCATAGGCTCATACGACGAATTTTCAGACACGAGCAAAATGCTTGTGTCTTTTTTTATAAGTTTCTTAACAACAGCCTCTTCATTGTTAACGTGAACAACCGCAATATCTCCGCTTTCTGCATCAGGCTGGCAACGAACTATAACCGTATCATCGGGATGAAACAGCGGAAACATACTGTCACCGTTAATTTTTAACCCGAAATACTTGCCTCTTCCTGCTAGTTCCGCGCCGATTTCTTCATATCCGATTACATCTTCAACAGCCTGCGCGGGAACACCCGCTTTAACATAGCCGAGAACAGGCACAAGAACCTTGTTTTCCTGCAAAGTGTTGCCGAGAATCGCATCAGCCGAGGCTTCAAGAACTCTTGACAAAACAAGAACGCTTTCTTTATCGGGTGCGGTGCGGTTGTTTTCCCATTGACTGACCGCCGTCTGATGAACATCGCAAAGCTCTGCAAGCTTCTTTTGCGAATAACCTTTTTTCAGCCTCAGCTCTTTTATTGCGTTCACGCTTCCGCCCCCTCTTGCAGTTTTTTCATACAAATATATTATGAGTGCCACTATTGAAAAAGTCAATAACAAATTAAAATTTTCTCAACTTTACACTTGACAAACGAACATTTGTTCACTAGAATTAATAGTACCGCTATTACTTAAGCGGAATTTCAGGAGGTAAACCTTGGTTATGGATTTAAATGATACTTTTTTCAGCTTTCCGGATGAGCAGGAAATAAAAGCGGCTCAGGCAGCGTGCTGCGGCAGATACTGCACCGCCTGCGAAGCACCCGCAGAATATGCCTGGAGAAAAAGAAGCGTTGACCTTTCAATTCTTCTTGAAGCGGCAATTGAAGCGGAACTGACTGCACTTGAGCAGAAAATCATAAAAGATTTCTGGTTCAACTCAAAAACAATCACGGTTATTTCCAAAGAAAGAGGAGTTGCTCCCTCCAGCATAAGCTCAACGCTCGACAGAGCTCAGAGCAAACTGAAAAAAGCTCTCGGTTACATAATCAGATACCAGCACGATATTGATAACGAATCCATCATACCTCTTGCACTCGGCAAGGCAAGGGTTATTGCGGCGGCAAGAAACGCATCGGGCGGCACCTCCGCGCAAAGAATAATGCGTTTAAGGCAGAGTCAGAATCTTTCAAGAAAAATTCTGAGCAAAGCTTTGGGCATTTCCCAGACAAGGCTTGAAAACCTTGAACACGGCAAAGCCCCTTTAAATTTGCAGGAGCTTACGGCAATAAGCGAATTCTTTTCGGTATCAACCGATTTTATTTTGAAAGGAGTAGATTTCAACGGAAAAGAAAAGTCTTTATGAATTGGGAACGGAATATGAAAAAGCTGCCGTAACCATTAAAACCCGTATTTCCGAAAGGAGAGCAAAGCTAAGGTCGCTAAAAAACGGAATCTGCTCCAAGGAAGCATTCATTCTTAAAAGCGAGCTTAATCAGCTCTACAGAGAATACAGGGATTGCAGAGAAACAGCAGAATATCTGAAACATTATTATGAAAAAGAAAGAAAAAAGAACGGAGCATTTGAAATATGAATACTATAGTTATATCAGAAGTTTCGGAAAACTTTGAGCTTTCAGCCGAATCCTCACAAGGATTCTCGGGCGAGCATAATGCCGAAACACTTGAAATAAACATCTCTCCGCTTATTCCCCAAGGATTTGATTACTATGTTCTGATTTTCGATGATTCATCGGTCAGCGGAGTTTTTAAATCGAATGAAATAAGAGGAGAAACCGACTACCCCGCATATATCAGCGGTGAAACAATAGTTTGTCCGCTTTCTTCACAGCTCACATCAACGGGCAGACTGAAATTTCAGCTTGAAGCACACAAAAACACCGAAAACGGTTCAATAATCAAAAAGACCTCGGTTGCTTCACTTGAATTCAAGCCTTCAATTATGGGCGGCAACGATATGCTTTTCAATCAGGACTATACTACAAAGCTTGATGAGCTTGACAAAAAAATTCTCGAATTATCGAAAGCTGTTGAATCTGTCCGTCAAATTCCTCTTGCTTCAACCTCAACCGTCGGCGGCATAAAACTTTCCTCTTCTTCGCCCATAACGCTCACCGAAAACGGAGCTGCAGATTTGGATATATCCAATATCAAAGAAATCAGTCTTGCGGCGAAGCTCATAATGTCACTTATGTATAACAGCACAAAAGCAAAATGCATTTATCAGAAAACCTGCGAAGAGGACACAAGAACCCTTTACTCATCAACTTCACAAGTAGTTGCCGGCAACTATGATTATGTGCTTTTCTATACCGAAACAAACGGAACGATAAACTATCGAAATGCCGCAGGAGAAAAAGTTGACTTGAAAGCATCAAGCCAATATATTTACTGTTTCACCGGTTCAGGCAGCAATTTTACCGTTAAGGAATATAACAGAAATTCTTTCCGCGAGCTTCTTTTGGAAGGGGCGGTTAAATGAGCAAAAAAATCTGCATACTCGTTGGTCACGGAAAATCCGATAACGGCGGATACGACAGCGGAGCGGTCAGCATAGGCGGCAATTATCACGAATTTAAAATCGCAAAAGAAATCGCGAAACACGCCGCCGAATATCTGAACTGTGACATTATGAACTATGAAGGCAACCTCAACCTTCGCCAGAGAATAAAAGCGGTAAATTCTGCAAATTACGATTTTATCGCAGAAGTTCATCTCAATGCGGGCGGCGGCACGGGGCCCGAGGTTTATTATTATCACGGCTCTCCGACGGGTCTTAAAACAGCAAAAGCAATATGCAAAGAAATTTCATCGCAGTTTTCTGTGCGAAACAGAGGTCCCAAGGTTAAAATGGGCAAAAACGGCAAGGATTATTTCGGTATAATCAGAGATACCAAGCCTTGTGCAATTCTGATTGAAACCCTGTTTATTGACCGCGTTTCAGACCTCAGCAAACTTGCTTCTGCCGAAGGGCAGAAAAAATGCGGTCAGGCAATCGGAAAAGCATTAAAAAACACTTTGCTTTGAGCGGGGTGAGAAAATGGACTGGGATATTTTATTTTCATTTCTCGGCTCTGCCGCAGGATGCATTGCAGGCATAGTCACCTCACAAAGACTTACGGGCTACCGTCTTCAACAGCTTGAAGCAAAGGTCAACAAGCATAATAATCTTGTTGAAAGAATGACGGCAAGCGAAATCAGAATTCAGAATATTGAAGAAAGGATAAGAGAAAGCATATGAATAAAATCAAGGATATTATTTTTGCGCTTCAGGGTGTCACCGCAGGTGCTTGGATTCGCCTCGGAATTCTTGTTGCGGCAATCATAAGCACCGCGCTCCGCCTTTTCGGCGTTGATACGGTTGATTTCGGCAATGAGAACTTTGAAAATGCCGCAAATATCGTTGTGCTCGTTACAAGTGCCGCGGCGGCATACTGGAAAAACAATTCTTTCACCGAAGCCGCGCAGGCAGCAGACGAAGTGCTTCAGATTATAAAAAACAGAGAAAACGTTTGATTTTTTCTTGACAAATAACCGTTCCTTCATTATAATAACATCTGCACTTATGTGCAGGTGAGGACGTTTAGCTCAGCTGGTAGAGCATTCGCTTGACGTGCGAAGGGTCAGCGGTTCAAGTCCGTTAACGTCCACCAAACGGGCATTGGATGAACACTTATTTTTTCAAAGGCGGTTTCGCCGTAAGGGTTCCGATCTGATGCAAAACAGAAAAGAGAGTCAAGGTTTAAAGCCTTGGCTCTCTTTTGTTTATGTGTTGCTATGTTGTCATAGACTTACTGTCTTACCCATTTTCTTGCTGCCATTTTTCAAACGCTTTTTTGCCTTCTTCGGATTCATAATACTTTCGTATCTCCGGCACAAGAAACCTTGCGAATGAGTCGATTACCGACTGCGGCAGCTCGACGTTGCATTTGGAATTCAACGGCGAAGCTTTGTTGGC
>JAZRTQ010000061.1:0-35413 GCA_045652165.1 Acutalibacteraceae bacterium
AAAAAGGCTACCGAGTTGTTCGAGGCAGAATAAGCCGAAAGTACTTTGAAGAACAGTTTTACGGCATGAACGCAGAACAGCAGAAAGGAGAATAAAAATGCCATCGTACAAAGACAAAAAGAACGGCACATGGTTTTGTTCGTTTTATTACACATCATGGACCGGCGAAAGAAACCGAAAAGTCAAAAGAGGTTTCAAAACAAAGAAAGAGTCTCAGGAATGGGAAATAAAATTTCTCAGCCAGAAAAAGGGCGACATGAACATAACCTTTAAGTCTTTTGTGGAAATCTACAAAGATGATTTGAAGGACAGATTAAAGCTCAACACCTGGCTTATGAAAAACAATGTTATCGATAATAAGATAACACCGTATTTCAAAAACAAAAAAATGAGCGACATCAAAGTTTCCGATATCATTGCATGGCAGAACGAGATGATTGCATTCCGTGATGAAAAAGGTAAACCATATTCCCCTACTTACCTGAAAACAATTCATAATCAGCTCAGCGCAATATTCAATCACGCTGTCAGATTTTATGAATTACCCAGCAACCCGGCTGCAAAAGCAGGAAATATGGGAAAAGAAAAATCAAAAGAAATGCTGTTTTGGACTAAGGAAGAATATCTTAAATTTTCCGAAGCCATTATGGACAAGCCTGCATCATTTTATGCTTTCGAAGTATTATATTGGTGCGGTCTACGAATCGGAGAACTGCTTGCTCTGACTCTCGATGATTTTGATTTTGAAAAGAAAACAATACGCATAAACAAATCATATCAGAAAATCGAGGGCAAAGATGTTCTAACCGATCCCAAAACAACAAAAAGTAACCGTATAATTCAGATGCCCGATTTTCTCTGCGAAGAAATCAAGGAATTTGCAAACAGTTTATACGGAATCGGACCTAAGGACAGACTTTTTGATGTAAGCAAAGGCTATATGCATCACGAAATGGACAGAGGTTCCGAACTCGCAGGTGTCAAAAGAATCCGCATCCATGATTTGAGACACAGTCATGTGTCACTTCTGATTGATATGGGATTCAGCGCACTTGCAATTGCAGACCGAGTCGGTCATGAAAGTATCGATATCACGTACCGATATGCTCATCTGTTCCCGACAAAACAAAAAGAGATTGCCGAAAAATTAGATATGGAAAGGATGTGAAAACAATGTCTGAAAAGAACTTAGACTACTACGGAAGATTTCGTAGTGTTAATGTTTCGTTCCGAGTTTCTCCCGAAGAAGGCAAGTTGTTAAACTCACTTGTTAAGATTTCGGGGATGACGAAACAGGATTACATTACCGAAGCTCTGCTGAGCAATCAGATTATAATCCAGCCGACCTCGAGAACATACAAAGCTATCAAGGACGAGCTTTCAACTGTAATCTCTGAGCTGAAGCGCATCGAGGCAGGTCAGAATGTTGATGTCGATTTGCTTGATTTATTATCAAGAATTACATCAGCAATCGATTCACTTAAGGGGGCATAATCTTGTTACCCTTAAATGAAAAAATGACTGTTCAAGCTCCGTCTGTTGGCGCAGACGGTGAACAGTCACCAAACCTAGATATCAATAGTATATCATCCGAAGGCTCGGAAATCAAGACCCAAGCCAAAAAAGAACGTTTGCGATTATTAGGCAGTCAGCTCACTCAACAGTCGAGCAAAAATTTTCTGCCCACGGTAAATCTCGAAGAACTGTTCGACGAGGTTTACCGTGATAAACCTGCAATCGTTGAAAATCTCATTTATCCCGGAACGTATATTCTCGCAGGTGCGCCGAAGGTCGGTAAATCCTTTTTCGTTGCACAACTTGCATATCATATTGCAACGGGACAGAAACTCTGGGATTACGAAGTGAAGCAAAGCATCGTTCTTTACCTCGCTCTCGAAGATGATCACAGACGTTTGCAAAAACGAATGTGCAGAATGTTCGGAGTTGAAGGAACTGCAAATTTACACTTTGCTATCACTTCCAAAAAGCTCGGCGAAGGTCTTGAAGATCAACTCGAAGAATTTATTGATAAGCACCCGAATACACGGATAATTATAATCGATACTCTGCAAAAAATCAGACAAGGCGGAAACGATACTTACAGCTACGCAAACGATTATGAATGCGTAGGAAATCTCAAAAAATTTGCTGACCAAAAAGAGATTTGTTTGCTGATTGTTCATCATACAAGAAAGCAACAAGCATCGGATAAATTCGATATGATATCGGGAACAACAGGCATTCTCGGTTGCGCTGACGGAGCTTTTATTCTTCAAAAAGAAAAGCGAACGGACAGCACAGCAACCCTCGATGTTGTCGGCAGAGACCAATGCGATCAGAAACTTTATCTTGTAAGAAATCAAGAAAAACTTTTCTGGGATCTGGACCACGCCGAAACAGAATTATGGAAATCTCCACCCGACCCGATTGTTCTGAAAATTTCGGAATTCATCACAAATGAAAATCCAAAATGGAGTGGAACAGCATCAGAGCTTGTTGAAATTTTAAAGCTCGATATCCCCCCGAATGCACTCACAAAAAAGTTAAATATCGGTGCAGGAAATCTTGAAAATGATTTCGGAATCCGATACGAAAACAGCCGTAACCACGACGGAAGAAGAATCAATTTTGAATTGATATCTTCTGAAGCGTGACGATGGTGACGGTTGTGACGATGAATTTAGCGGTAGTAAAACTATCGTCACCATCGTCACGACCGTCACGGAACCGTAAAAAATTGCAGCAGAAATTTTGAGCGGTTCACGAATTTGCAACAATTATTTTCAGGGTTCAAATTCGTCAAGGCTCTCGCAAGAGCCGCAAACCTGCCCTCTGTCCGCAGACAGCCCACGGCACTTTGCAGACGGTACGTATGAAAGTGTTATAGTGGGTTATTACACTTCCGCAGAAGTGAAACCCCTGTGGCTTGCAGTGTATACACAAACCGAAGAAAGGAGAAAAATTATATATGGCAAGAAATGACGGCGTTGACCGAGTCACCGCCCGAAATGTTAATCTTGCTGACACAAAAATAGCAAATGTTCAGCGACACAATGAACGTGAAAAAGAATCATACGTAAATTCCGACATCGTCACGGAAATGACTCCGTTCAATGTTCACTATAAAAAACCAAACGACACTTACGAAAACATTTTTAATAAAATGGTTGAAGATAAAATCATTTCAACCCGAGGTCTGAAAGCCGATGCAAAGAAATACGGTGAGCTGATTTTCGATGTCAACTCCGCATACTTTTTCAATCACGGCGGTTACGAATTTGCGAAGAAATTTTATAAGGATGCATACAAAGCGGCAATCGAAATTGTCGGCGGTGAAGAGTATATCATCTCTGCAGTAATGCATGCCGATGAGCGAAACAAAGCAATGTCGGAAGCACTCGGACAAGACGTTTATCACTATCATCTGCACGTCGTATATGTCCCCGTAGTTGAGAAAGAAATTCTTTGGTCAAAACGGTGCAAGGATGAAAACTTACGTGGCACCGTCAAAGAAAAAATCATGCAAGTGAGCAGCAGTAAAAAGTGGATTTCGAAACCTGCTCTCGATGAAAACGGCAATCCCGTTTTACAGAAAAACGGTAAACCCATTCTCAAAAAATCTTACAGCGTTCTGCAAGATGATTTTTATAACTATATGCGAAACGCAGGATACGATGATGTCGAACGTGGCGAGCGAGGAAGCTCCGAAGAACATCTCACCGTTACACAGTTCAAGGTTATGAAAGAAACAGAAAAGCTTGAAGCTCTTGAAGAAAAATACGAAAAAGGCGAATCAGAATATCAATCTCTGATAGATAAAACCAAGGTTCGTAAAACAGTCAAAAAGGGATTTGACGAAATTGAAGAAATCGGAAAAACAAATCTTTTCGGTAAGGTCGAAATGACGAAAGATGAATGTACATATCTCAAAGAGCGAGCAAAACTGAGTCTGATTCAGGAAACGCAAATCACGGAGTTAAAGAACAAACTCAGTTCAGCAAAAAAGGATATCGGCATCTGGAAGAAACGATACGAAGCTCTGTATGAGCAGACAAAAGAATTTCTTGAAGCTGTAAAAAGAGCGCCCGAGAAAATCAAAACCGTAATCCAGCAGATTCTGCATACAGAAAAAGTTTCAACTCACACTCCCCATGAGAAACATAAAAATGATGTTGAACACTGATTTGCAAGAGCTGTAAAAAACACAAAAATCCGAATAGCAGCAGTTCAAATGAACTCTGCATCATTTGGACTGTTTCTATCGGATAACACCCTCACTTTTACGGCTGTAGAGCCGAAGAAAAATCACAAAAACCATACTATTTTCACCGAAAGAAGGTATTTATGAAAACAGGTTTAAAGAAACGTCAGAAACACACGGAAATCTACTTCAATGAAGAAAGTCCGATCGTAGAAATTTACACTCACAACACCGACCTTAAAAATCGTCTTACGGCGTATGCGGAGAAATATCCCGAGTATTGCCGACAGTTCGACGATGATGAACAAGGTGGATTAAGATTTGAAATCGAAAAAGGCAGATTTGGTTTCAGACTGACTGCACCCTACTCCGATGAACGGAGAGCAAAATCAAGCGAAAACGCAAAGCAGAATGGAATACACAGGAGGTAATATATAATGAAAAAATTTATTATTGATGAAAAAACAGGTCTCGCATACACACTTGTCGGTGATTATTACATTCCGAACATAACCCTTCCCGAACCCGACAAACGTCCCATCGGAATGTGGGGCAGAAAACGACTCACCTATCTCAAAGAGCATCGCCCGGCACTTTATAACAGGCTCGTTCTCCGTTGCAAACTGCACAGTCACCTTGCAGATGTGAATGAGCAGGCAACAGAAAGGCTTGACCGACTCATTGAACAGATGGCAAAAGCCGAAGGTGTAAACGAAAGGCTGAAAATCAAAGACCAGATGTTATGGGTTGCCCAAATGAACAACATCCGAAACCGTGCCGAAGAAATCATCCACGTTGAGCTGATTTACGATTAAATCATACTGCAAAAAAATCTTTACGGAGGTTTTCAAAATGTCAGGATTCATCAAAGAATTCTATTACGGTAACATTGAACCGCAGGAATTCAGTCCCGAATTTGCCGCGAAATTAAAATCAAAGCTGAATGCTCTTGTTGAAAATGAAAAAGTTCTTGATACAACGTTAAAAGGCGAAGAAAAAGAATTGTTTCTGAAATATGTAAATGCACACAATGAGTTTCTTGCAGTCAGCATCACAGACAGTTTCATCTCAGGCTTCCGCCTTGGTGCAAGATTTGCTTATGATACATTTGTTGAAAGCAACAGCTAATCTATATTAAAACGTTAAACGGCAGGGAGATTAATTTCTCTCTGCCAAATTCATTGTTGACAAACTATCGTTACAACGATATAATGAGATTGAATATAGAACTATCGTTCTGACGATACTAAAAGAGAGGAGAATAATTATGTCAAATAAAATTACTGTGTATCACGGATCATCGCAGATAATTAAAAAACCTATATACGGCGCAGGAAACCCTAACAATGACTACGGTCTCGGATTTTATTGCACCGAAAGCATAGAACTCGCAAAAGAATGGGCTTGCTCTGTTGATGCAGACGGTTATGCTAACAAATACACACTAGATATGAACGGACTGTCTGTTCTCTCTCTTACAAACGGAGAATACAACATTCTGAACTGGTTGTTTGTTTTGCTTGAAAACCGTAAATTCAAACTTATAGGCGACGTAGCCAAACAAGCAAAAGAATATATTTTCGATAACTTTGCTATCGATTATAAAGATTACGATATTATTAAAGGATACCGTGCAGACGATTCATATTTTTCTTTTGCAAACGCATTTCTAAACAACACTATTTCTGTATCACAGCTTGAAAGAGCAATGGTTCTCGGCAAACTTGGTGAACAAGTAGTTGCAATATCACAAAAGGCATTTAATGCTTTTGAATTTGTTGATGCAACTGTAGCACCAAATGAAATTTACCTGCCAAAAAAATATGCCCGTGACACGTCAGCAAGAGAAGAATTTAGAAAAGAAAAAGGCCGTGGTTTAATACTTACCGAAAAATATGTCCTAGATATTATAAGGGAAGGTTGGAAAAACGATGACGAACGCCTACAACGAGTTATACTTGGATGATGCAATGCAAAATCTCGGCGATATGCTTGACTATGCAATATGCGATTTAGGGTTTGATGCCGATGAGTTTTTCGGATGGTTTATTGCTTCAGGTATCGCTTCTCGCTTTGAAAAAGGAAATCCGAAATATGTTGCGGGAATGTCCGGGTATGAACTTGCAGATGCGGTCCTCAAGGCAACCAACATTGAATATGATAAAATTGAACCCTCATATCCTGTTTTAAAAAGCAGAGAATTCTGGGCAGGTTGGGTACTCGCCTATTATCAATGGGAAACAAATCAGCGATTTGAAGATATGGTCAAAAACGGTCTTACTCTTTCAACCGTGCTTTCAATGTACATTCTTCACGAAGCTGACGAGAGTAAATTTGTTACTTGTGCAAACGAAATTATTGAAAGAAATAAAAGCACTCGAAATTCCAGACTTCAGGAAATCCGAAAAGCAAGAGGTTTTACGCAACAGCAATTAAGTGATGCATCGGGAGTATCACTTCGTATGATTCAGCTTTATGAGCAGAAACAAAACGATATAGGCAAAGCACAAGTAAACATTGTTATCAGCCTTGCGAAAGCTCTTGGATGCGATGTTGAAGATATCATAGATTAAAATAAAATGAGGTTCAATATATGAAAATCAAAAGAATAATGACAATACTTTTATCATTGCTGTCATTAACAGGTTGCGCAGCACCCGTTTCTCAGAACTACACATACAGACAGATTTCCATGAGCGAAGCCATTACCATGATGGAAAAAGAAAAAGATTATATCATTTTGGATGTCAGAAGACCCGATGAGTTTGCCGAAAAGCATATCCCAGGTGCTATCAACATTCCCAACGAAATAATCGGAACCGAAGATATCAAAGAGCTTCCAAATAAAAAGCAATTAATTCTCGTTTATTGCAGAAGCGGAAATCGAAGCAAACAAGCATCCGAGAAATTAGTCAAGCTTGGTTACACAAACATCGTTGAATTCGGCGGAATCATCGATTGGCCCGGTGAAACTGTTTCAGGAAATTAACAATTATCAGAATAGCAGAGAGGTGTAAATCTCTCTGCTATTTTCGTCGTAATATTGCACAATTGAAATAGTTATGTATTGTGAAAAAGGTAGAATATTGAAGAAACTCAAAACTTTTTGCGTAACAAATCGCAATTTTCGTCATATATATAATGGAGTGTTTAGTTTGTTCATCTTTACGCCGTCATGTAAATGTTTGGAGTTTTGAGAAAAAATTTAGTTTTCGCTTTATTTTTTATTGCAAAAGCTATTTGTGATTGGTATAATATATTGGAAAACAATATTCAGTTCAGAGGTGTACTTATGGCTGTAAGTTATAAAAAATTATGGAAGCTCCTGATTGACCGTGATATGAAGAAAAAAGACCTCGCTGTTATTGCGGATATAAGCAATTATACCGTAACAAAAATGAGCAAGGGCGAAAATGTTACTGTCGAAACCCTCGGCAAAATTTGTGCTGCCTTGGGTTGCGGTGTTGACGATATTATGGAATTCATACCCGAAGAAAACTGAAAGGAAAAGTAATATTATGGCTACAAATAACACAGCAAACATTGGCTTTGAAAAACAAATTTGGGATGCAGCGTGTGTGCTTCGCGGCAACATGGATGCATCCGAATATAAGTCCGTTGTTCTGGGCTTAATTTTCTTGAAATATATTTCTGACCGTTTTGATGAAAAATATCAGCAGCTAATCGACGAAGGCGACGGTTTTGAAGAAGATATCGATGAATACATCTCTGAAGGTATTTTCTTTGTTCCCGAAACTGCTCGTTGGAGCGTTATAGCATCCAAAGCACACACCGCAGAAATCGGTACCGTGATTGACGAAGCTATGAGAGCAATCGAAAAAGAAAATAAACGTCTTAAAGATATTCTTCCCAAGAACTTTGCACGTCCTGAATTGGACAAGCGTCGACTTGGCGACGTTGTTGACCTGTTTACTAATATTAAAATGGTTGATGCCGGCTCAAGCCGTGATATTCTTGGCAGAACATATGAATATTGTCTTTCGAAGTTTGCCGAACAGGAAGGCAAACTTGCCGGTGAATTCTATACTCCTTCCTGCGTTGTACGCACACTTGTTGAAGTGCTACAGCCTTATAATGGTCGTGTTTACGATCCTTGCTGTGGCTCGGGCGGTATGTTTGTTCAGAGCGCAAAGTTTATTGAAAATCACAGTGGCAATTTGAGCAACATTTCAGTGTTCGGACAAGACTCAAACCCAACTACATGGAAAATGGCACAGATGAACCTTGCCATTCGTGGTATCGAAGCAAATCTCGGTAGTTATAATGCAGATACTTTCTTTAATGATTGTCATCCTACACTTCGTGCTGATTTTATTATGGCAAACCCGCCTTTCAATCTTTCTGACTGGGGAGCAGATAAACTTAAAGATGACGTACGTTGGCAATATGGTATGCCGCCTGCAGGTAACGCTAACTATGCATGGCTTCAGCATATGATTTATCACCTTGCACCCAACGGAAAGATTGGTATGGTGCTGGCAAACGGTGCGCTTTCTTCTCAGAGTGGCGGTGAAGGAGAAATAAGACAGAATATAGTAAACGCAGACTTGGTTGAATGCATTGTTGCTATGCCTACTCAGCTTTTCTATACCACACAGATTCCCGTATCTTTGTGGTTCCTTTCTAAAAACAAAAAGCAGAAGGGTAAAACATTATTTATTGATGCTCGCAAGCTTGGTACTATGGTTACCAGAAAATTGCGTGAGCTGACCGACGAAGACATTGCTAAGATCGCAGACTCATACAAGGCATATTGTGACGGTACACTTGAGGATCAGAAGGGCTTCTGTGCCGTGGTCGATACCGAAGAAATCGCTAAACAGGACTACATTCTCACACCTGGTCGCTATGTTGGCATCGAGGAACAGGAAGACGATGGCGAACCCTTCGAAGAAAAGATGGCCAGACTCACCGGTGAGCTTTCCGAATTGTTCGAACAGTCACATACTTTGGAGATTGAAATTCGACAGAAACTGGAGGCGATCGGTTATGGCATCTGAATGGAAGGAATGTACACTTGCTGAACTCGGAGAAATTGTTGGCGGTGCAACACCTTCAACAAAAGACGAGAGCAATTACGGTGGCGATATAGCATGGATCACACCCAAAGACCTATCTACATTAAAAGGTAGATTTATTGCGTACGGTGAGCGCAACATCACAGAAAAAGGATTAAACAGTTGCTCTACTCAAATGATGCCGACTAATGCGGTACTATTCTCATCACGTGCACCAATTGGCTATGTTGCAATTGCTAAAAATCCTGTTTGTACAAACCAAGGTTTCAAAAGCATTGTAGCAAACGCAGACAACGACCCTATGTTCATTTATTATTTACTTAAGTATAACAAAAATGCTATCGAAGCGATGGGAAGTGGTACAACATTCAAAGAAGTATCAGGTAGCACCATGCGCGGTATCCGTGTTCGTGTTCCAGTAAACAAATTGGCACAACAAAAAATCGCATCTATTTTGGATGCTCTTGACAGCAAAATCGAGCTCAATAATAAGATAAACGATAATTTAGCGGCTTAAGCGTCGATGTCGGATACATCGACTTCACCGGACATTAGGCGTGGTAACAATGCGTCCCGCAGTTCCTGCAATCGGCAGTTTTCCTCATAGTTAGTGCGGATCATATCGTCCATCGGACGCACAACTGCTTCAAACGCAGCAATTGCGTCTTCGGAGGGAATATCAATCGGCATATCGTTAAGCGCATTACGATTGATTGAACCGAATACGGTGCCTTCACCATTGTAAACATCTAATTGCGGGCGTAATGCAAACATCGTATACAGCACGAAGGACTGGTATCCGTTGCGTCCGTGAATTGCTCCCAAGCCACGACCGATGCAGCAGCGCTCATACGCCACATTCAGATCGCCAACAGGTGCGCGGACACTTAAGAGTACATCCCCAGCTTCGGCCATGCGCTTTGGTTCTGTGGTGAAAAGCCGTCTTGTCGGGAAACGATATCCGAACTCGGCACGACCTTGGTAAAACACTTCGCCATTGCCGTCTTCATTATAACTGGAACCGCTGGGAGACTGTCCCATCGTAATATCGGCAATATCTTTAAGCGTTCCTGCTGTGGTTTCAAGAGCAGGGTTATCAAGGAACATCGAAGCATACAGCGCCATTGCTTGCTGCTGTAAATTATCGTTTACCGTTCTAATAACGCCCATCAGTGGCGGGTGTTTTACCAGAGAAACTGCCACTGTTGTCGTTCTCTTATTCATTTATTGAAAAGGAGAAATGACAATGAAAGAACAATTAATCTCAGAGGTTCAGCAACAAATGTTGCCATATCTCAACAACGAACAGCTTCATAAACTCCGACAGGCAATGGAATACTGCATGCATGGAATAGAAATAACGCAGTCTGAAAAACCATTGGCAGATAAGCAAACAAATGCAGTAATTGCATTTATTGCGGCTAAACGCATTGAGGGTTGTTCCGAAAAAACGCTTACATATTACTTGAATACAATTGAAGCTATGGTTAATGCTGTAGATAAATCGGTTCAACAGATTACCACAGATGATATCAGACAATATCTGACGACATATCAGATTCAACGAAGGGTCAGCAAGGTAACAATCGACAACATCAGGCGCATTTTAGCTACGTTTTATTCCTGGCTTGAGGATGAGGATTACATCGTCAAAAGTCCCGTTCGCAGAATCCATAAGGTGAAAACTGCCAAAGTTATCAAGGATACTTATTCTGATGAAGCATTGGAACAGATGCGCGATAGTTGTGATTCTTTGCGAGATTTGGCGATTATCGATTTGCTTGCATCGTCCGGTATGCGTGTCGGAGAATTGGTGGCACTTAACCGCGATGACATAAACTTCAACGAGCGTGAGTGCGTGGTGTTCGGCAAAGGAAACAAAGAGCGTTTGGTATACTTCGATGCCAGAACGAAAATTCACTTACAGAACTACTTTGACAGTAGGTCAGACGGAAATCCCGCCCTCTTCGTTACGCTACGCGCTCCATTTAATCGATTACAAATCGGTGGTGTGGAAATGCGATTACGACAACTGGGCAGACGGCTATTGATACCAAAGGTACACCCTCATAAGTTTCGACGAACACTGGCAACATCAGCAATAGATAAAGGTATGCCCATTGAGCAAGTCCAGCAACTCTTGGGTCATCAGAAGATTGACACAACCATGCATTATGCAATGGTAAAACAGCAGAATGTGAAGCTGGCACATAGAAAATACATTGGATAGGACGGTAACGACATGGTGAAAATTGTGAAGTTAGAAGAACTGGCTTCCGTAAAAGGTGGCAAGAGACTACCGAAAGGGGTCAACCTAATTGCTACACCAAATAGCCATCCATATATTCGTGTTCGTGATTTGAACAATAGTTACACTCTTGAACTCAATGCCGACTTTGAGTATGTGGATGATGAGACACAAAAACACATTGCGCGATATATAGTGGATCGCGGCGACATTGTTTTGTCAATTGTGGGTACTATCGGATTGGTGGCAATAGTTGGGGATTCTTTGCACCACGCCAACCTAACAGAAAATTGTGTTAAACTTACTCAACTAAACGGTGTTGATCGAGATTACTTATACTACTTTCTGAAATCCGAATTGGGGCAAGCTGAAATCGCCAAGGGTACCGTTGGCGCTGTACAGGCAAAGTTGCCTATAAAAAACATACAAGCAATAGATGTTATTCTTCCGGATTTAGAGCAGCAAAAAAAGATAGCAAGCATACTTGCTGTAATTGATTATAAAATTGAGGCAAATAAAAAGATAAACGATAATTTAGCGGCTTAAATTTCGATATCGGTTACATCGATTTCTCCGTTCATGAGACGCGGTAACAGGGAATCTCGCAATTCAGCCAATCGTACGTTTTCTCGCTGATTTGCTTTTATCAATGCAAACATCGGTGCGGCAAAAGCATGGAATTCTGCCAATTCATCATCGGTCGGTACGATAAAAGGCATGGCTTTAATGATTTTTGAATTGACCGCTGTAGCAATGGATGATGTACTTCCCATCGTCTGGTAGTTAAAGCCCTTCAAATAACAGTACAAATATTCGGTGATTTCGGATTTTTCTGTTTTAAAGTGAGCTATCGCTTCGTTGGTTGTCATGGCTCCATCGGTAATTGCGACGCGACCCACAGTCAGCTTAAAGCTCAGAAGCACCGTGTTGTCGGGGACAACTTTGACATTGAACTTCTCAACGGATTCATGTGTCAAATACTCCGAACTGTCTGCGATATACAATCCGCAACTTCCCATATCAGAAATGGACACCCAAACACAATCGGTGGGATCCATAGAAAACCATTGTGGTTCTTTACGCGGAGGTGTTTTGCCGATGGAAATATCGAAGTATTCTTCTGCGCGGCACTTATAACGAGCATCGTTGCTGGTTTCAACAAACATTTTTTGAAACAAAGCCAGCACTTGTTGAAGTAAATTATCGTTTATCATTGAAGCAAATTTAAGAGGTTATCATATGAGTTTACCATCAGAAGAAAAAAATGTTTTCATAACATCAGGAGATAAATTTCAGCAAGCTACAATAGCATCGCCATTTTTCAAATCAAAGTATTATGAGTATGAAATCGCATATAAGCGAGCTGGTGATGTTCTTGTGGAACAAGCTCTTGAGGATTCATCTTTATTTTTGTGCGTATCTGTTTATCCAATCTCTTTTTTATATCGCCAATTTTTAGAGTTATATATTAAGGATATTTTACTCCGTTTTGACAAGAATTTTGACGGCAACAATAAACCATATAGTGCCCACGACGTTTATCCTCTATGGCATAAGTTGTTGGATCTTGTGCGCCTGAATATTAATGATTTTCCAAAACAACTGCTTAATTTAGATTTTGTTGATATTTTATGTGCAACAGATGCGTATTTTGCAGAGATATCCGTTTTAGATAACGGGTCCATGTCTTTTAGATATCCTGATAACAAAACTCACACAAAAAACTTTTTTAATACAGAGATCCCAATCGACATCCGAAATCTCAAAGAACGAATTGATGAGCTTGCAAACATTTTGTATTTAATCGATGAAACGCTAACCAACATCCAAACAATGGAAGAATACTTTTATGAATATTAGAAAAGCAAAAATCAAATATGCTAAAAATAATCTGTAATAAAGATTCAGGAGAACAAATGAAAAAGTTTTTTCGTCATCCTATTATCAGAGCACTTATCGGTATAATCCTATTTTTGCTGATATTTATTTTATTAGGATTTAGAATTACATATAATCCATCTTTGGATAATAACTGGGAAGCTATTTCCGCCTGTGCAGCCTGGGCAGCTGTTGTTGTGTCTGGACTGGCAATTTGGTATGCTATTCAGGTGCCTAAAAAAATAGCTGAAGAACAGAATAAAATCGCTTTATTTGAAAAAAGGCATATGTTTTATATAACATTTTGTAAATGTATTAGCTTTTGTGAAGGGGTGAAAACTGCAAATTGTATAACCAACGAAGATGTCAGGCGTGTGTTCTGTATTACATTTAGTGAAACAGGAAACTATAATATCGATGCAATAAATAACGAATTACCTCCCCTTCAGTATAAAGTTGTTTCGATAATAAGCCAGGGTTCTTTTTTATTTCCGTTCGAAATGGACAAAGTTCTTGAGGATTTATTAAAAGGTATAGTTGATATCCTGTCGTTTAAAAACTCACCCGATGATATAAATGAAATATACAACCGATTAGTTCCTATCGTAAATCTGGCACAAAGTCAATTTACTGAAAAAATTGAGAAAGTATTAAAACTTGATATTTAAGAATATCATATAGGAGGCATCATTATGCATTTCACAGAGGATATGTTCGAGCAGGCAGTCATAGAACTGTTCGAAAATATGGGTTACACCCACATATACGCCCCGGATATGGAGCGTGATTACTCCAGCCCTCTGCTGGATTCTGTCCTTATGGATAGTCTTGTGAAACTTAATAAGGGATTGCCTCTGGATGCAATAAACGAAGCGATAAATATGCTTCGCAATTTTGATACGGGTAGTCTGCTGCAGAAAAATATGCAGTTTATGGACTACCTGCAGAATGGTATTCCTGTCAGATACTTTGTAAAAGGTGAAGAGCGTACCTCGATTGTGTATCTGATAGACTATAAGAACGTTCAGAACAATAGCTTTTATGCGGTTAATCAATTTACATATATTGAAAACGGCAACAATCGCCGTCCCGATGTTATTCTTTTCATCAATGGTTTACCGCTTGTTCTTATGGAACTTAAAAGCCCCTCAAAGGACGAAGTGAACGCTGAAAATGCATATAATCAGATTCGCAACTATATGCAGGACATACCTTCAATTTTTAATTACAATGCGATCTGTGTTATAAGTGACCTTACCACAAATAAAGCAGGTACTATCACATCTGGTCTTGACCGTTTTATGGAATGGAAGACCAAGGATGGCAACTATGAAAACACAGCATATGCTCAGTTTGATACTTTCTATGAAGGTATGTTTGATAAAGCACGATTGCTGGATATTATAAAGAATTTTATCTGCTTCTCTGTTGAGCAGGCAAAAGCATTTAAAATATTGGCCGGTTATCATCAGTATTTTGCGGTTCGCAAAGCTGTTGAAAAAGCAAAGATTGCTACTACCTCAGACGGTAAAGGCGGTGTGTTCTGGCATACACAAGGCAGTGGTAAATCATTGTCTATGGTATTCTATGCTCACTTACTGCAAGAAGCTTTGGATAGCCCCACCATCGTTGTTATGACCGATAGAATTGATCTTGATGATCAGCTTTATTCTCAGTTTTCTAAGTGTGCAGCTTTTCTTCGTCAGACACCCGTTCAGGCTGAAAGTAAAGTGCACCTGAAGTCTCTTCTGGACGGAAGAGCAGCCAACGGTATTATTTTTACAACAATGTTTAAGTTTGAAGAAAGCGAAGAACCGCTTTCAACTCGCAGAAATATTGTTGTTATGGCTGATGAAGCTCACCGGGGTCAATACGGCATGGATGAACGTGTTGTTATGAGTGAGAATGAGCAGGGCGAAACGGAAGCCCGAATTGTAATTGGTAATGCTCGTATTATCCGTGATGCTCTCCCCAACGCAACGTTTATAGGTTTTACAGGTACACCTGTATCCTCAAAAGACCGTAACACCCGCGAAGTGTTCGGTGACTATATTGATATTTATGATATGACTCAGGCTGTTGAAGATGGTGCAACCAGACCTGTTTATTATGAAAGCCGTGTAATTCACTTAAAGCTTGATGAAAACACATTGAAGCTTATTGACTCCACCTATGATGTTTTAGAACAACAGGCTGATGCTGTTACTATTGAAAAGAGCAAAAAAATGCTTGGTCAGATGGAAAGTGTTCTTGGTGCTGATTCAACCATCAAATCATTGGTAGATGATATTGTTCAGCATTACGAAAGCGGCAGAGCTAATTTGCTTACAGGTAAATCTATGATCGTGGCATATTCACGCCCGATTGCCATGAAAATATATCGACGTCTTTTAGAAGTACGCCCTGATTGGAACGAAAAAATTGGAGTTGTAATGACCGGCGGAAATAATGACCCTGAAGATTGGAAAGAAATCATCGGCACAAAGCATCATAAAGAGGAATTGGCTCGCAAATTCAAGGATAATGATGATCCGATGAAAATCGCCATTGTTGTCGATATGTGGCTTACCGGTTTTGATGTTCCTTCCATGCATACAATGTATGTTTACAAACCTATGCGTGGCTACAACCTTATGCAGGCAATTGCACGTGTAAACCGTGTGTTCAAGGACAAAGAAGGCGGTTTAGTTGTTGACTACGTAGGTATTGCAGGCGCATTGAAGGCGGCAATGAACGAATACACTGCACGTGACCGCGCAAAATACGGCGATATGGATATTGCAAAAACAGCATATCCTAAGTTCCAGGAAAAACTACAGGTTTGTCGTGACTTGTTCCACGGGTTTGATTATAGTGGTTTCCTCAACGGCACTCCGTTGGTAATGGCACAGCTTATTTCCGAGGGGGCAAACTTTGTTTTGGATCCTCAAGTAAAAGAACGTAAAGACTTATATTTGAAAGAAGCTTTGTTGATGAAACAGGCAATGTCACTTTGTTCAAGTATGACAACGGACAAAGAGCGTCGCGAGCAGGCATATTTCGAAGCTGTACGTTCTACCGTAGTAAAATTAACTTATGGCGGTAATGGCGGCAAACCTTTGTCTCTCAACGAAATCAATGCTCAGATTAACGAACTTCTGAAAGCAAGTGTACAAAGCGAAGGTGTAATCAGTCTGTTTGATAGCCGTAAAGTCGGAGAAAACTTCTCGCTCTTTGATCCCAACGTTCTTGAAGACATTTCAAAAATGAAGCAAAAGAATATTGCGGTAGAGATTCTGAGAAAATTACTTGCTGAACAGGTATCGTTATATAAGAGAACAAATCTTGTTCAGTCTCAAAAATTCTCTGAAATAATTACTCGTATTATGAATGCTTATTATAACGGACACATTGACAACGAAAAAACTATCGAAGAGTTACTCGAAGCAGCTAAAAAGGTTATTGAAGCATACCGATCCGGTGAAGATCTCGGTCTGACCCAAGAAGAACTTGCTTTCTATGATGCACTTACAAAACCTGCTGCAATAAAGGATTTCTATGAAAATGATGTACTGGTAGAGATGACTCGTGAGCTTACGGAAATGTTGCGTAAGAATCGTACAATTGACTGGCAGAAAAAAGAAACAGCCAGAGCAACCATGCGTAAGATGGTTAAACGACTGTTGAAAAAATATAAATATCCGCCTGAACAGTACGAAGATGCCATTGAAACGGTTATCAGCCAGTGCGAAATGTGGACAGATAATGTGGAAGTGTGATATGACAAAAAGAAAGATTATTAAAAACTCAATTCAATGCAATCTTTGCGGAGATATAATCGAATCAAAGTTCAGGCATCACTTTGTCGAGTGTAGCTGTGGTGCGTGTTTCGTTGATGGCGGACATGCTTATCAGCGCATTGGTTTCAAAGAAGAAGGATGCTACACAGATTTATCAGTTATAGAAGAGATTGATTATATTGAAGAAAGATATAAAGATATGGTGTTTTAAAACAATTCATCTAACATGCACAGATTTATCCGAGTATAGAAGAAGTACCTTTTGATACCATGATGAAGAACTGAACAGAATTGCAGAAGCGGCAGACGAATGATGTAATCTTTGACGCTCAGTATCAAAACAATGAGAGCCAAAATATACTTATCGCAATGGATAAGAATTATTTTTCCACAAAATTCAAATCCTGTTGACTTGGGGTCAGAAATATGGTAAAATCATCACATACAAATGAGTTTTTCGGAAGAAAAACTCAAAAATAGCTAAGGTACATCTGTGATACCATAAAGTTGAAAAATGAGTATAACCCTGAACAATCCGAACAAACGTTCGACTTGTTTATCAAGGGTTTTCAGTTTTCGATGTTTTAAATCACCCCCGAATTAGGCGAGTGGGAATAATACAATTTAGTTTTAAGTCCCGAGAAGTCTTGTTTTTAAGACTTCTCGGGATTATTATTTTTAATAGCTGCTAAAACTATTTTTATAGCCGTATAGGTTCGGCTGAAAGGTAAATAACAGTTTCGATTAAATCAGGAAAAGTGCTGCAGGGAAAGAAACCGTTGATTTTAATTGATTTATGATATCCTGAATGCAGAAAAAAATAATTATGTAAAAAACTGTTTTGGGGCTTTGCTTGAAGTTGTCTTGACAGAACAACCGATAATATAGTAATATTTAAAAAGAGAATTTTAAATTTCAAAAATGGAGGTTAAATTATGGCTCGTTTAGAAGGAAAGGTTGCGATTATAACAGGAGGAAATTCAGGTGTCGGTGCAGCAACAGCTTTAAAGTTTGCTCAGGAAGGTGCAAAAGTTGTTATTACTGCTCGCAGAGAAGAACCTCTTCTTGAAGTTGCAGAAAAAATCCGCGAAGCAGGCGGAGAAGTTTTACCTGTGGTAAGTGATATTTCAAAGGATGAGGATGCAAAAAGAATAGCAGCAGAGACTCTCGGTGCTTTCGGCAAGATTGATATTCTCATCAATAATGCAGGTGTGCTTGATAACGGTCTTAAAGCTATTGACAGCTTCACTGATGAAGATATGAATAAGGTTATTGATATCAACACAAAGGGAACAATGTGTATGATGCGTGCGGTTACCGAGGAGATGGCAAAAACAGGCTACGGTTCAATTGTTAACGTTGCTTCTGTTGCAGGCGTTATGGGTTGCGGCGGTGCAGCTTATGTTGCTTCAAAGGCAGCAATTATCGGTCTTACACGCCATACCGCATTGAGATTTGCCGGCACTAATGTTCGCTGCAATGCAATTTGTCCCGGAACTATTGTTACTCCTATGGTTGCGGGTATGAATCCTGCCAATATGGATATGAATATATTCGGTCAGATGATGAAACACAATGATCTTAAAGTTCAGCCTTGTATGCCTGAAGATGTTGCAAATATGCTTCTCTTCTTTGCATCAGATGAATCCCGTGCAATAACAGGTCAGTCGATTGTTACTGATTTCGGTTCAACTCTTTAATAAAAAATAAAAACAGCTAACCTCAAGGTTAGCTGTTTTTTTATTTATCTATTATATCCATTCCGACTAGTTTATCAATAAACTCCTGAGTGTCAGCAAGTGCTTGTTCTTTGCTGACATCATATTCATCAAAAAGCTTATCGGCAAGCTCTTGAACAGAGTCACATTCCGGAATGCAATTCCATAAAAAGCTGGCGGTTTCGGTAAGCATAAATAAACCGTTATGGTCTTTAAGTGCATTGCCGACAGGGACAAGGATGATGTCCGAACCCACTTTGCGAAGAATCATATCATTTTTGATTTTCATTGTTACGGACACTCCTTTCCGCAAGATTAAAAAGATGCTTTGTCATACGGCAGATATATTGAGGAGCTTTACCGAAATCATCGGTTTCCGCTTTACACATAGCCGCACAAACATTGCATATTCCTGCAAATTTGCAGGTAAGACATTCTTCGGGCAGTCTTATTTTATCTGTTTCCGATTTTATGGTTTGCCAGGCTTTTTCAAAGCCTTCTTCCAGCGGCTTACTGTCAGGTGACGGCATCATACCGCAAGGGCGCATTATGCCGTCTGCTGTTATCCAGAAAGACGATCTGCCTGCTCGGCATCGGACTTTATTATCAGTTGGTCCTTGGGGAAGCAACAACAATTTTTTTATTCTTTCCGTATAGAAATCCTTTTCAAAACGGTATTCGTCAATTAGCGATATATATTCTGCTGCCGTTTCGGGAGAAAAACGCAAATCTTCATTTTTCTTTCCCAAACGGATAGGGGGATAGCTGTAAGTTGTTGGCATAACAGGAATGGACATACTCTTTGAAATATCAACAACTTTTTTATAATCGGATATATTCTGCGGGGTGAAAATTGTGTTAAAACGCATTGATATTCCGAGGTTTTTGATTTGCTTTACAGAGTTTATAACCTTATCAAATGCTTCGTTGCGGCAAAGCTGGCTATAGGTTGAATTATCAGCGCCGTAGAGTGAAATGTTAATTCTGGTGGGCGGTAATTCATCAAAAAGCTTTATATAATTCTCAAGCAAACTGCCGTTTGTGTTGATGGAAATAAGGAAACCCATTTTCGCCAAAGATCTGTATATTTGCTCGAAATCATCGCGCAGCAAAGGCTCTCCGCCGGTAAGAAGCAGAAAAACAGTTCCGGCATCCTTGGCTTGCTGAGCAAGATTCAACCAATCTTCTGCAGACAGGGGGTCTGTTTTTTGAGTGCAGTCATGAACATAACACATTTCACACCCGAAATTGCAACGTTGTGTAAGCTCAAAATTACCTGAAACAGGTATGCCTTCACGCGCACCTTTGTCGTGAAGATATTTAACCATTAAAGGTTCTGCAAAATTGGGCATAGTTCTCTCTCCAGATACCTGACTGCGCTTTCATCTGCAAGACAGGCATAATCATATATCGGCACGCTTTGAATTAATTTATTAACAAAATCAACCAGCTTGCCCGTGCAATCCCGTGAGTACGGCACAGGATAACAGTTTCGGTATAATTTGCAAAAAGCTTCTGTTGAAGCAAGTTTGTTTGCGGCATTGCAAATTGCCTGTTCAAGGCTTATTACAGCCTTGATGGGAAACACTTTGTTCAGACAGTCTTTCGATGAGCCTGAATAAGGCATTCCCGAAGCATAAAAAACACCGTCTTTTTCAAAAATAAAAGTTTTATCGCCGTTAACAACAACGGCATCCGAATATTCTCTCCAAAGATTTGCCTGTGTTGATTTTCCGATGGAACAAGGTCCTGTAAAAAGAATTGCTCCGCCGTCTTTTTCTATAAAAGAGGAATGAAGCACACAGCCGTTGCTTTCGGCAACAATTTCTTCAATGCCAATAAGAGAAAAAATAACATCAGCACGAAGCATATTGCGGTATTTTTCATCAATAATAATGCTTATTTTTTTGCCTTCGCAGGTCCGAACAGCATAATATTCGTCCGCAGTGTCGCGGGATTTATAACAGCAAAGAAAAATATTGTTTTCATAAACACAGACTCTGTCACTTGATTCATAGCAGGGGGGAGAGATTATCTTTGGAAGAGAGTCTGAAAATTCCACATTGATGCAGTAATCAGTTTCTTCACCGTCATATAAAAATAATGAATACGGTTCTGAATCCTGAAAAGGGATCTGCGAACTTATCTCTGCTGTGAAATTACCTATTTTATACTTCTTTGTTATCATAATCTGTAAATATAATCTGGCAGTTATCTTTGTTGATTTCGGGAGCTTTAATAAAAGTTTGAGAATCAGCTTTCAGACCCGATATATAGGTTCTGTAAGTTACGCTGCCGTTAACCAAATCATCTTTCTTATCTTTATAGTAAATATAAATGTTGTTTGAAATATCCTCGCCGGAAATGTTTTTTATTGAGATTGAACCGTCTGCAACCGAAATATCAAATTTATCCTCGTTCATAACAGGGGAGTTTTTAAAAACAGCTTTATCTTTTGTTTGCCAGGCAGTGTAAACTTCATCGGGATCGCCGGGGACAGATTCATTGCAAAGAAGAACTGCCTTTGTGCCGCTTAACAAGGCGGAAACATTAAAGGATAATGTGCTGTTTTGGGTTTTTACGGTGAGCACGGCGTATTCAACATCCTCATCGGACACGTTTTCTGCAACAACAGCAAGATTTCCGTAGTATTCATCGATTTCAAGAACTTTAAGCCAACCGTCAACTGTGACGCCCAGCTGTGAATTGCTGAAATCGGGAGTTTCTGGTTGAGAATGCGATTTATCATACAGAATTGCAACGGCAATCAGTGAAACCGCAATCAGGACAACAAGTCCGATTGCAATAAATCTTTTTTTCATAAAAACACCTGTTTTCAAGAAACGGAGTTCGCTTTTGGCAGAACTCCGTTTCATTTTAATTTAGTTACGATGAGAAAACATTGCCGTTAGCAAGCGGTATGTCATAGCATATAGTGTCGTTTTTGTTGGGAATGAACATACAGTTTGCAGGGTCGGAGAATATTGTCCATCCCGCTTCTTCATCAATAACGGGACATACATATTCTGCATTGTTTGTGCCGATTAAATAACATCCGGAAGACACGTTTGCTGTAACAATGAGGCTTTCAAAAGTTATTGCGGGTTTTGAGTATGACTTTTTCAAGTTTTAGGTTACCTCCTTATACAGCATTAAAATTTAATTCCGAATATTGATAAAACAAATTTAGCAAGCTCAACAATTTTGTTATAAACCGTTACAACGAAGTCGAAGAATGTGATCTCAGGCTCATCATTTGGCTCATCATTTGGTTCGTCATTTGGTTCGTCATTTGGTTCGTCAGTAGGATCATCTGTGGGATCATCTGTGGGATCATCTGACGGGGGAGCCTCAACGGTTACGGTAATGGAAACAGCCTTTGAATAGTCTGTGTAGCCGTTTTCGTAAGAGCCTGCAACCGTATAGGTGTGTGTTCCGATTTCGTCTGAAGAAATCTTTACAGTCCATTCAACAATATCTTCACCGTCAACGGGCGATGCGACACATTCATAACTATCCGAATCTATCAGGTTGCCGTTTTCGTCGGATATAACGAGCGAGGTTACATCAGAAGAAGTGTTGAGTTTTACTGTTATAACGCTGTTACCGTTTTCATCGGTAACAACCTCAGGCTCCTGAGTTTGCTCAACATCAAGAGCGGCAGTTCTCATTCTCATAAGAGAATATGCAGTTGCTTGAGTTTCAACATTTGAATTAAGTGAAACGTCTTCTTCCACAATTGGTGTAGGAATTCGGAAATATCCTTTACCGCCCGTCTGAGAGAATGTCCACTTAAGGTTTGTAACAGAAAGAACACTGCCTGTTTCGCCTGTGTTCTGAATAACAACAGTACCGGTTGTGTAATAATTGTTACCGTCACTGCCTTTAACCTGTTTCCAGGTGAGCTTGCCGTTATTCGGCAACACGGTGTTGAGTGAATAATAAATATCACTTGCGGTTTTGATGTCAACATCGGTTGTTTTAGAGTCATATGAAACTGTAAATTTGGGATTGCCGCAAGCAAGCTTTGTTCCTATCTGAACATCCGTAGGAACGGATGTTGCCCAGATTTCAAAAGCAACAGCCTGGTTTCTTGAGAGATACAGTTCGTTATTGGGACCGGCACTCTTATAAGTTTCAATATCATTATCAAGTGCAGCTATACCGTCAATGAAGATAACACCCTGACCGCTGGTTTCTGACAGCGACTCTGCACCGATAAGCATATCCTTGATTTCAAGATAGCTCGGATAAAGCTCATCATCGGTTGAATAGGCTTTCTTTACATCTTTATCAGTTATGTCATCGCCCGTACCTGCGGGTGAATAAATTTTGATAGCATCAAAATATACTCTGTAATATTTTGTTCCGTCCTTATCAACGGATGAATGACCGAAACCGCTTGTGAAAGTGGGAGTTACGGTTACGCTGTAGTGTCCGTAAGCAAGGTCTGTTACTTTGATTACGGGAATCTGATAAAGAGTTTCTGTTTCGTCTTCATCGGCGACAACCCAAGCATAGGCATAGGCGTAAGAGGGCTTGTCGGTCTGTGTTTCAACAACATTATCGTTTTCGTCATAATAATGAGGAACATCGGTTATTGCACCGTTTTCATCATAATAACGAGCTTCTGTTGTGGCGGTGCCTTTATCTGTTCGGTATAAAGGAGTGCCTTTGGAATCAAGGGTGAATTTTCCGTTTTCATCTGCATAAACTCTTCCGTAATCATAGCCGTAGAAAGTGTCAACAATGGTGGAATATACTGCATTATTATCATCATCCTTGACAACAACGCTGAATGCACCCGTGGTGTTATCCGTGATACTGATAAGGTCAAAGCCCGTTCCCGTAAAGGTGAAATCAACTGTTGGCCAGGCCGCGCCTTCACCGCCGCTGAATTTCTTATTGGGATTGTTCTTTGTGCTTACATCAACATAGCTGATTGAACCGCCGCTGTATTCAGCAAATGATGAATAGTTGGTTTCATATCCGTAGGGGTTTGCCTCACTGTCAGTGAGGTCGGCGGTTTGCTTGAGAGTTGTTTCCTGTGTTCCGTCAGTCTGCCATATGCCGTATTTGGCGGTGCTGTTATCATAATTTGAAGGAACTTTACCGTCTGTATAGGTTATGGTGTCAAAAGTATCTTCATAATAAATCGCAGTTGAGGGAATAAAGGTTGTTTTTTCAACCTGATAGTAAACAACATCTTTCGCATAAGTCGGGTCACCCGTAATTTTAGCAACAACATAGAAATTCTCTGACTTTGCCATGTTTGTTGATGTGGGAGTGTATGAAACATTACCCTTATTATCAACCGTACAAATGCCGTATTCCATATCGCTGATGGTATAAGTAACATCGTCTTCAAAGGGAATTTTGATAATGGGCTTTTCAAATGTGTATGTCGGAGTGTATTCCATATTTACACCGCAAATGCCGATATACTCAATTTCTACGCCGTTATCTTTAGCTGCCTTAGAAATATTGTTGTTTTCGGTTATATTGTATTCAACGGGCAAGCCGTAATCAAGAGTAAGATTCTGGTCGATGATTTTAACTTCTTCCGATGTTTCCGAAAGGTTGAATGAAATCTTACAGTTTGAGTCAGATGCGCCTCGTTCAAGATAGAAGAAGTTGAGGGTATGAACCTCGCCGTCGGAAATAACCTCATGAAGCTTCCGGATTGCAGCAATTGTGTCTGCATTGTAAGTGGTTGAATCGGGATTTTCAATATAGGTGTTATAAGAATATGTTGTTGTATATTCATTGCCTTTGAGAACACCGTCTGCCACATCCATAGCATACTGATAGTTAATTGAGCAGTTTGTAAAGTTTATTGTTGCGGAACGCGCACCGTGAAGACCGCCGTTATCGAGAACAAGAACGCCGTCTATATAAACAAGAACGTCGTCGTCGCCCGAGAAGCTGAAAATAACGTCTTTACCGTTAACGTGTTTGCCGCCCTTGGGGATATAGAAGTTATGCTCAAAGGTGAAACCGTAGTGATAAATTGCGTTTTCACCTGTGTAGGTTGTTGTTCCCTGCTGATAGTTGAAGGGGAAGAAACCTGAGCCGCTGTTAGGACCGTAAGCACTCCATTCGCCTACTTCGTTGAGTTCCATATCAACAGTGTGGTTAGTGTCATCAAAATCAGCCTGAACAAGATATTCGGTGTTCTTACTGTCGAAGTGATAGGTGTTAACGCCGTATTGGTCAGTGCTTATGAACATCGGGAATTCGGTGTCCCAATAATATTTTGAGAACTGACCTGATGTTGAAGTTGTTACCTTACCGGTTGCATCAAGGCTTTCGCGGGTGAACAAATCAGGGAAATAAACGCTGATACCCGAAAGATAGTCAAGTGTTACGGTTTTATAGGTTGTTCCGGTGTTGAATCCGTAATTGTATTTGTTAACATCATACATTGTTCCGGGACCGTCGTTTGAATAGGGAAGCTTTTGGGTATAAGCCGCATGAGATGTGACAACATCGTTATCAAGAGTTGCACTTGCAAGACCCTGAACCGAAGCACCGTCATGGACGGGTGAAGTTGAGCCGTCGGGGAATTTTTCAACGGGGTCTTCAGCGCCGTGAGTGTTATCCTTTGTCCAGACATTCCAGAGGGTGAGGGGAATGCTTGTGTAAGTTCCGAGGGGTTCGGGTGCGGACGGAGCATTCGAGATGTTTGAATCGTTTGTGGATTTACCTGTAAACATCAAGGTGTAAATTCTGGCATATAATTCAGCCGCTTCATCAAGCACTTCATCTGCTCTGTTATCGGTCCATCCCATACTAGGATCATCGTAACCGATAATGTCTTTTATCTGGTTTACAAGATTTTCGTTTGCAAGAATTGCTGTTTTCATCTGTTTAACAGAAACAGCATTCATAAGAACACCGCCGTCAGAATAATCAGCTGTGCCTGTTGAGTTGTTATATCCGTATTTAAACAATGTTCCGCTGATTTTCTTAACATCCATCTTAAGAGCATTTATTGCGGCACGGATAGCTGCAGTTGCAGCTTTATACTCATCATCTGTTGCGTTTGCTTTCTTGTAAATTGCAACGCCTGCTTCAAGCTCTTTGAGCAAATTCTCATAAGTTGTGAGGGTGTAAGCAGAATAGTCGTATTTAATGCCTTCATGAAGAATATCATAAAGAGCTTTCTGCGAACTGTTGACGGTTCCTTCGCCCGACGGCGGGGTTACGGTTGACTGTGATGTTTCGGAATACAGCCATAACTTTGCGGCATCATATGTTTTCATATCGGGAATCCATTGTTTATCTTCGGAATAAATATGATTTGCATTTGGTTTGTGAGTAAGATAAAAATCGCCCGAATAAATAAGAATTGCGCCGTCAGCAGTCACATTGACACTTAATTCCTGCGGTTCGGAAGTGTATCCGTTATAATATCCGGTATACTCTCCGTATTGATCAATTGTACCGATTTTAATGTATTGCTTTGTACTCTTATTCTGAATGTAGTATTTGTTATCGCCGAGGTGAGTGAATGTGAAAACATTCGAGTCGCCGGTAGCGAAGCTGTAATACGGATAAGAAGTTCCGGAAGGGGAGGGAACTCCGTTCTGGAGATCTGTTGTTGTGCTTATACACCAGCCTTCAAACATACCGTCTGTCATAACGACATTTTGGTTGCAGATTACATAATCACCGTCCGGGAAGAAGCCTTCTGAAACAGTTGTGTCAGCAAGATGAATTGCATAGCGGGTTGCTTCAACCTCGGGAGCTGATGGTGCGGATTCATTTGAATAAAGCCATAATCTTGCACGACCCTCTGTGTTCACATTGGATATCCATTGTTTGTCTTCTGAATAGAAATAGTCTTTGCCGTCAGTATGAGTAAGGTAGAAATCGCCTGAATAAATAAGAATTGCACCGTCATCGGTTATATCAACATTCAGAATCTGCGGTTCGGAAGTGTATCCGTTATAATATCCGGTATAATCTCCGTTTTGATCAAGTGTTCCGATTTTGATATATTGCTTTGTGCTCTTATTCTGAATGTAGTATTTATTACCCTCGATATGGGTAAATGTGAAAAGGTTTGTGTCGCTTGTGTTGAATTTTTCATAAGAGTATGCTGAACCTGTCGGAGCCCAACTTATATTTTCTATGTCATAAACTGCGTTTATGCACCAACCTTCAAACATACCTGTTGTCATTACAACATCATAGTTGTAAATAACATAGTCTCCGTCAGGCACATATCGCTCTGATGAAGATGTATCAGGCAAGAAAATATGATAGGGAGCATTATCTTCTGCACTTCCCGAGTCGCCCGAACTTCCTGAATCTCCTGAACTACCCGAACCGCTGTTGGCTGAAGGGGCGGGAAGCTCATTGATATGATGCTTAACTGTTTCGTATTTATCATAAAGAGTGGGTTCGTATTTTTCACCGTTCTGAGTAATAACCTCTTCAAATTCATCAGAAAGTTCTATGCCGGCTTCTTTTTCGGATGTTACAGTAACGCCTTTTGTTGAGAAGGATGTATCTCCGTCAGTTGCAATGGCGGTGAAATTAATTGTTCCCTCTTCTTCTGTTGTTTTAAGAATAACAAGCGCTCTGCCGTTAAACATCTTGAACTCAGCTTCGGAATCAGAGGTAAGCACGGATTTCTGCTGGAACTTTTCTGTTGTTGCAGGATTACCGTTATCAACACCAACTATAGTTGCATATCTGTCAGATGCATCGTCAACCTTGAAATTAAGTGTGCCGTTATAATCATTCATAAAGTTGCCATCGGCATCTCTTGCTTCGAATTCAACATAAATGTAATCTGTAGCATCGGCAACAAAAGTATCTTTATCCTGCCATGAGGTTGCTGAAATCTGTGATGCTGTTCCGGTTACGGATTTTTTTGAACCGACAGTATCTGTTATTTCATTGTTGCTTTCGTCATATGCTTTGACAGAAAGAGTTCCTTCTGCATATTTTACGCTGAACTGGGGATAGAAATCTGCACCGTTTCCTGTGTAGAAACTGCCGACCGAGCAATTTGAGGCGTCTGTAACAGTTTCTGTCCAGGTTTTGTAACTGTAACCGGCATCGGTTGTTGTAACAGCGGATGTTGCGGTGGCAATAACATTACCGTTGAGAAGAAGTTCAATTTTCTTTGCATTGCTGTAAACGGCAACATTTACATAGCCGTTTTCAATGTGAAGATTTTCTTCGTTCCAGGAACCGGGAACAAGATGAAGGGTTGTATCCATCTCATTCCAGAGGCTTCTGTAAAGATAATATGAGTCTTTTGCAAAACCTGCGGTATCGATTATACCGAAATATGATGAGTTGGGAACCAGATTTTCGTTTGGTCCGGTATATTTCATCCAGGGAGTGGTTTCACCTATATAGTCAAATCCTGTCCAGACAAATTCGCCTGAGAACCAGTCGTTTGTTGCAACATAATACCAGGCTTCAGCGGCTTCATTACCCCAGCTTACAGCATATGTATCGTAAGATGTGCATTGAAGAGTATCATCATCTGCCCCCATAGTATAATAGATACCGCGGCTGTTGTTTGCGGAAGCAGCTTCAGTTGCAACAAAAGGCGTTGAATGTCTGAAATCTTCATTTCCTTCCATAAGCAATTCCCAACTGCCGGGAGCATAGTTAGCGCCGATAATATCCATATAGCCGTCAATCATCATAGTAGGTGCGGAATGAGATTTATTGTTACCTTGCACCAGAACTATATCAGGGTCAAGTTCATCCCTGATTTTGATAATGGACTTTACTATATTTTCGTAATTTGCGGTTTCTTCGAGAGTTTCGTTGGTGAGGTTGAAGAGTTCGTTACCGACACCCCAAGCAATTATACAAGGGTCATGTCTGTCGCGAAGAATTGTTTGCTCAACAACAAACTCAAACCATTTCTGACCGGTTGCGCCGATAAGACAACTGTCCGGATTTGTAGTTTCATTAAAATATTCGCTGAAGTCGTGGTCGTTATAGTTCTTGGAGGCATCCCAGCCGTCGAAGAATTCTTCCATAACAAGCATACCCAGCTTGTTGCAAATCTCAATAAGAGCTTTTGATGTTGTGTTATGAGTTGTGCGGATCGCATTACAACCCATATCTTTGAGGATGGAAATCTGGCGGTAAATTGCATCGTATGCCTGAACTGAACCGAGAGCACCCTGGTCGTGATGAAGGCTGACACCTTTAAGCTTCATAGGAGTTCCGTTAAGAGAAAATCCTTCGTCAGCATCCCAATTAATATAACGGTAACCGAAGGTTGTGTGATATTCATCGATAAGATCGCCGTCTTCATTTTTAACAACTGTTTTCAGCTTGTAAAGGGTGGGGGAGTCAACACTCCAAAGCTTCGGAGAAGCAACTTCCGGCTCAAGGGTTACTGTTTTTTCAGTTCCTGCCTGAATAGTGATAAGCGAGGAGGTCGCAGTATCACTTACAACTTGGTGGTTTTCGTCAAGAACAGTTGCTTCAACGGTAACTTTTCTTGTAATTGCTGTGTCGTTATGCATTGTTATCTCTGCTTTCGCAGTACCGTCGCCGGATTCAATGCCGGGAGTTGTAACCTGGGGGCCGTAAAGCGAAACGTGTACGGGACCTGCAATTGTCAAAGTTACATCTCGGTTGATACCTGAACCTGAATACCAACGGCTGGAGGGGAGATCGTTGACAACCTTAACAGCGATAAGGTTGAGAGAAGAGTTTGAGCAGATAAGGTAATCTGAAATCTCAAAAGAAAAGCTGTTATAACCATAGTGGTTTTCGCCGACATATCGGCCGTTAACGTAAACATAGGTATGCTGATATGCGCCGTCAAAGTTGAGGAATATACGGTCGCCTTCATAATATTCATAAAGGCTGAACCATTTTCTGTACCAGCCTGTTCCGCCGGGGATATTTCCGCTTTCAGCCTCGGTTCCTGTTTCGCTGAATCCTTGAGTTATGCTGAAATCGTGGGGCAAATCAACCTCATCCCATTTGGAGTCGTCAAAACCTTTCAGATAGGATGCAGAGTCTTCGCTGAAAGCGAATTTCCAATTCTTATTGAAATTGAGCTCTACTCGGGCATCGTCGTACTCTTGCTCATGGTCAGCAATAGCCGATGCATTGATCGGACTCAAAAGCGAAAACCAGCCCTCGTTAAACATACTTGTTGCAAGCATTACAGCGCAGAGAACAAAAGCCAGAACCCTTCTCATAATCTTCATAATTTACCCCCAAAGTTATATAAAAATTAAATAATAATATACAAGATATAATATTATAACAAGATAAAAATATTAAAGTCAAGTTTCAAAAAGAAAAATAAACAGATAAATTTTTATTGTTTATTTTTAAAATGTTCTGTGCCTTATTTTAACTTTTCTGCATTTTTCCTATTGCCTTTTATGCGAATTTAATATAGAATAATTTTATCAACGAAAATAATATTCAGGAGATGAAAAATATGAATGAGGTAAAAAACACTCAGAACAGTATCCGCCCGTTCGGCTGGCGTGATAAACTCGGTTACGCAATGGGTGATATGGGCTGCGGATTTTCATTTCAGCTTGTATCAACATTTATGCAGCTCTTCTATATGCAATACATAGGTGTTTCCGAAGAAGCATATGCATTGATTATCATTCTTTCAAAAGTGTTTGATGCAATAAACGATATTGTTATCGGTAACCTTGTTGATACCAAGAGAATAAGCAAAAAGAGCAAGTATATGCCCTGGATTCTTTTGGGTGCCGTTACACTTGTGATTTTTAACGTTATGCTGTTTGCACCCGTTAAGAATTTCTCCCAGCTTGGTAAATATGCATGGTGTCTTATCTCATATTGCCTTTGGTCGATTGCTTACACAATGGTAAATGTTCCTTACGGTTCTCTCCATTCAGTTATAACTGATAATCCGCAGGAAAAGGTTTCTCTCTCAACATTCAGAAGCATCGGTGCTGCTCTTCCTGCTATTGTTATTATGATAGTTCTTCCCAGAATAGTTTATAATACTAACGTTCTGAGCACAGGCGAAGTGGTTCAGACTCTCAAAGGCGAAACACTTCTTCCCGTAGCATTGGTGCTTTCAGCTGTAGCTATGGTTGTTCTCTGGGGAACAACAAAGCTCGTTAAAGAAAGAGTCAAGCACGAATCAAGTGAAAATGCAGTCGGATTCAAGGCGATGATTTCTTCTGCAAAATCATTCTTCACAAACCGTGCTATGGTTGGTGCAACAGTTGCATCGGTTGCATCGGTTGCACTTTTCAACTCAACAATGGCTCTCAACAATATGGTTTTCCAGTATTTCTTCAGAGATACGGATAAAATCAGCATTGCTATGGTGGGAAGCTATGCACCTATGATTATCTTTATGGTGCTTATCGGTAAGCTTACAAAGAAATTCGGCAAAAAGAGCGTTATCGTTTCAACAATGTTTATTGGCGCAATTTCAGGTCTGGTTTCTCTTTTCGTTCCTATCACTCCCGATTCAAAGGGTATGATAATTTATGTTCTTTGTCTTATGGGACTTAACCTTGGCAATGCAGGCTTCCAGATTTCTGTTTGGGCTATTATTGCAGACTGTATCGAAGTAAGCTACAGAAAAACAGGCAAGAGCGAAGAGGGTTCACTCTATGCGATATACTCATTCTTCCGCAAGCTTGCACAGGGTATAGGTCAGGCTGTTGTAGCCCTCGGACTTTCTGCAATAGGCTTTATTGAAGGCGAAAATGCAATTCAGCCCGAAGGCTTCGGCGAAGATGTTAAAACACTTTATTTTGTTGTTCTTGCCATCGGTTCGCTTATAGCTTTCCTTGCGATGAAGTTTATCTATAATATCGGTAAGAAAGAAGAGCTTGAATTTGCTCAGCAGACCAACTCCTGAGTTTGATAAAATGAGAAAAAGCCGTTCGGAATATTCCGAACGGCTTTTGTTATTTTTTGATTTTTCCGTAAAGACATCTTGTAGCTTCTTTTTCGATTACCAGTCCGCAGTAATTGCACATAATGCACTTTGATTTCTGTTGGCCGCTTTTTAGCTTTTTTACAAGGTCGGGTTCGCATATAAAAGGTCTGCACATTGAAATGAAATCTGTTTTGCCTTCAGAAATAAAGCTTTTCATATCGTTTAATTTATGTATTCCGCCAACTGCGATTACGGGAATTGAAACGTTTTTCTTTATTGTTTCCGCATTGAAAATATTGAAATTCTCCAAAGGTTGAGGTTGCTTGATAAGAGGGTTAATCAGGTTTGCGGCAGGTAAGGCGATTTTGTTGAGCCATTTCGGGAAAGAAGCACAGGGTTCTCTGTATCTGAAAACCGCTTCCATCGGCATAAGCTCACTTCTCATTGTGTTCATACCGTCCTGAACAGTTCCGCAAGAAACCTCAATTGCATCGCATCCTGCTTTTTCAAGTCTTTTGCATATTTCAACGGAAGAATCAATGTTCATTCCGCCTTTTCGGTTATCCTCTGCGCTGATTTTTATCCATACAGGAAGTGCGGTTTTTTCTTTGATACCCTTGATAATAAGCTCAACAATTCTGCATCTGTTCTCAAGACTGCCGCCCCAGCTGTCTTTTCTTCTGTTACCGTAGGGTGAAAGAAAATCGTGAAGCAGATAACCGTGACCGCCGTGAAGCTGAACGCCGTCAAAACCTGCTTTTTCAGCCCTGACAGCCGCTGAAACAAAATCGCTGATTATTCCGTTAATCTCAATGTTATCAAGCTCTTTTGACTTGTCGGGATAAAAAGTATGAAGCACATTTGAAGGCGCCACCTTCTGTATTCCGATAGCTTTGGATGAGGTTTGTCTGCCGCAATGGGCGATTTGTAAAATGACAGGTGTTCCGTGGCTGTGAACGGCGTCTGTCAAAGCTTTATATTTATCAATAACTCCGTCATCAAAAATCTTCATCATCCTCGGGTAAGGGGAAACTCCGTTCGGACTTACTGCGGCATAACCGGTTATAATACACCCGATTTCGTTTTTTGCAAGATTTTCGTATTTGGCTATAAGCTGTTCGCTTGGTGCTCCGTTTTCATCGGCAAGTCCGTCGTGTGTTGCACTGCGGATTATTCTGTTTTTTACACTTATGCCTGAAATGGCGGTTTCATTAAAAATCATAATTTATAATCCCTTTTTGCTGTTAATTTGTAATTGAATTATATCATAATCCGATGATTCTTACAAGCTGTAATGTGAAAGATATGCTGTCCGAAAAACTTTGCAAATCAAAATGATTTTGTTGCAATATCCACATTATTGGTTTGTTATGTGCGACTTTTTGGAGGGCTAATTATGACTTATAAAAAATATTTTTTGTTGTTTTCTGCCTTTTAACGATATTGTTATTTGCATCGTGTGAAGGGGAGAATGCCGATGTTTTGCCGTCGGAAAACACGGTTGATATAACCGTTGAAACAACCCTTCAGGTCGAAGCGGATGCTGAAGAAAAAAAAGAATCTGCAGAGGAAATCATCTCGCAGATTCAGGCGGAAACAACAACGGTTTCAAGTGATAATCCTGCGGAGTGGAGCAAGGCGGAAATAGTTGAATTCTATAAAAATGCCGCGATAAAAACCAATGCGGGAGCAAAATCTTTGCGCAACATATCTCTTAAGGGTATTTCAATTAACAACGGACAGTATGCAGGTGTTATGGATTTTGTTTCTGGTATAATGGATAAAATCATTTCAAAGAATTCAACCGAGGTTGACGGCGACGGCAGAATTATCAAAGGAACTTGGAGCTATACCGTCGATATTAATATGAATAATTATAAGGTGTTCGGAACTGCAGTTAACAGCACTTCGATTGTTATGGAAAATGTAATAACACTGAACGGCGGTCTTTAATTTGATATGTTAAAATATCCGCTTGACATCAAGCGGATATTACTTTATTATATAATCGGACTTTTATGTTGACACAAAATAAGAGAAGGATGTGTTTTCAGTGGACAAACAGTACGAAGCCTTATTTACCCCCTGGAAAATAGGCAATGTAGAAATCAAAAACAGAATCGTTATGTGCCCTATGGGCGGTACATCACTTTTCGGTTGGTTTGAACTCGGCGGTTGTCACTTTGACAAGGAAGCTGCAAAGCTTTTCCTTGAAAGAGCAAACAACAATGTTGGCCTTATTATCCCCGGTATTGCTCCCTTGCGTGATACTTTCTGGGGCAAATGGCTCTGGCAGAATCCCAAAATGTTTGAAGACCTCAAGGAATTTATGGATGAAATCCATAAGACAGGTGCAAAGCTTTTTGTTCAGCTTACAGCAGGTATGGGTCGTTCATGGGCTATTACCGAGCTTGTTGCACCTCTTCACAGAAATAAATTTACCCGTGCTCTCGTGAAGCCCATTCTTGATACTTCACACGAACTTGCTTCACCCAGCCCCCAACCTTCACGTTGGGCACACGATATCATCTGCCCCGAAATGACTGTTGAGCAGATTCACGAAATCATTGAAGCATTTGCAAAAACCGCAAAGCTCTGCCGTGATGCAGGCGTTGACGGTGTTGAAGTTCACGCTGTTCACGAAGGCTATCTTCTTGACCAGTTTGCAATTGAATTCTTTAATAAGCGTACCGACGAATACGGCGGAAGCTTTGAAAACAGATACCGTTTTGCAGCAGAAGTTGTTAAGGCTATCAAGGCATCGTGCGGCGCTGATTATCCCGTTTCTCTCCGCTATTCTGTTGAATCAAAGATGAAGGGCTTCTGCGAAGGCGCAATGCCCGGCGAAGAATACACAGAAGTTGGCCGTGCAATGCCCGAATCAGAGAAGGCTGCAAAGTATCTTCAGGATATGGGCTATGATATGCTCAACGCTGATAACGGTACATATGACTCGTGGTATTGGGCACATCCCCCTATGTATATGCCCCAGAACTGCAACCTCGAAGATGTTGCTCACATCAAGAAGTTCGTTGATATTCCCGTTGTTTGTGCAGGCCGTATGGAACCCGATGCAGGTGCTCAGGCTGTTGCAGAAGGCAAGATTGACGGCGTTGGTGTTGCCCGTCAGTTCCTTACAGACCCCGAATGGATCACAAAGATTCTTGAAGACAGAGTTGAAGATATCAAACCTTGCATCTGCTGCCACAGCGCTTGCTTCAACTTCTCATCATCAAAGGGTCATGCAAATACCCAGGATCTTCTTGACACAATGGGTCTTTCACGTTGCGCACTTAATCCCCAGACAATGCAGTCGAAGAAATACAGCATCAAGCCCGCAAAGAAATCAAAGAAAATCGCTGTTATCGGTGGCGGTATCGGCGGTATGGAAGCTGCAATTGTTTGTGCAAAGCGCGGCCATAAGGTAACTATCTACGAAAAGACAGATAAGCTCGGTGGCGTATTCATTGCTGCTGCAGCACCCTCATATAAAGAAAAAGACCGTGACCTTATTGCATGGTACATCCGCGAAGTTGCTAAATATCCCATCGAAGTTAAGATGAATACAGAAGTTAAGGATATCAACGCTCTCGGTGCAGATGAAGTTATCGTTGCAACCGGTTCAAAGGCAAGAAAGATTCCTGTTAAGGGCGCAGATACTGCA
>JAZRTQ010000062.1:0-21318 GCA_045652165.1 Acutalibacteraceae bacterium
AAAGGAATGAAGATATGCCTATTACAGAATTTCTGGAAAGAAATGCAGCACTCTACAAAGATGATGTGAGTCTTGTTGAAATTAATCCTGAGTTGCAGGAGAAAAGCCGTGTTACATGGAGAGAATATTCTCTCATTGAACAGGGTGCCAACACAACAGGAAGAAGCGAGATAACTTGGGAAGAATTTGATAAAAGAGCTAATCGCTTTGCAAACCTTCTTCTCTCAAGAGGAATAAAGAAGGGGGACAGAGTTGCAATTCTTCTTATGAACTGCATCGAATACCTTCCCATATACTTCGGTATTCTTAAAACAGGTGCTCTTGCTGTGCCTCTTAACTACAGATACACAGCAGATGAAATAAAATATTGTCTTAAGCTTTCAGAAAGCGATGCAATTGTTTTCGGTCCTGAATTTGTTGGAAGAATGGAGCAGATTTCAGACCGCATTCCCGATGTAAAGCTTCGCTTATATCTTGGCGGTGATTGCCCCACATTTGCTGAAAGCTATAATAAGCTTGTTACATATTGCACTTCCAAAAATCCCGGAATAGAGCTTACTGATGATGACCACGCGGCAATATATTTCTCATCGGGCACAACAGGATTCCCCAAAGCTATCCTTCATGCTCATAAAGCTCTTGTTCATTCTTGCAAAGCAGAGCAGAATCATCATTCACAAACCAGAGATGATGTTTTCCTTTGCATACCGCCTCTTTATCATACAGGTGCAAAGATGCACTGGTTCGGAAGCCTTCTTGCAGGAAGCAAAGCAGTTCTTCTTAAGGGCGCAAAGCCTGAATGGATTATAAAAGCTGTTTCGGAAGAAAAGTGCACAATAGTATGGCTTCTTGTTCCCTGGGCACAGGATATTCTTGATGCCATTGACAGAGGCGATATTGAGCTTGACCGTTATACTCTTGAACAGTGGAGACTTATGCATGTTGGTGCACAGCCCGTTCCGCCCAGTCTTATTAAAAGATGGCTCAATGTTTTTCCGCATCATAAGTATGACACCAACTACGGCTTGAGCGAATCTATCGGCCCCGGCTGTGTTCACCTTGGTGTTGAAAATGTTCATAAGGTTGGTGCAATCGGTAAGGCGGGCTACGGCTGGGAAACCAAAATCGTTGATGAAAACGGAAATGCCGTTGCAAGAGGCGAGGTTGGTGAACTCGCAGTCAAGGGCCCCGGCGTTATGCTTTGCTACTATAACGATGAGAAAGCAACCAACGAAGTTCTTCACGGCGAATGGCTTCATACCGGCGATATGGCACAGGAAGATGAAGACGGTTTTATCTATCTTGTTGACCGAAAGAAGGATGTTATTATTTCAGGCGGTGAAAACCTTTATCCCGTTCAGATCGAAGATTTCCTTCGTAAGCACGAAGCTATCAAGGATGTTGCTGTTATAGGTCTTCCCGATGCAAGACTCGGTGAAATTGCAGCGGCTGTTATTGAATTAAAAGAGGGTTATAAAGCTGATGAGGAAGATATAAATGATTTCTGCCGAGATCTTCCCAGATATAAGCGTCCTCATAAGATTATCTTTGCCGAAGTTCCCCGTAATCCCACAGGCAAGATCGAAAAGCCCAAACTTCGTAAGATTTACTGCGGTGACAGTGTTGTTGCAAAGCAGGTTGAAATGAATATAAGCAAATAATTTTTTAGTGAAAAATGGTAGGAGGAAAATCAGTGAATAAACTGTTTTTAGGAAATGAAGCGGTTGCAAGAGGCCTCTATGAAGCAGGCTGCCGAGTAGTATCAAGCTATCCCGGCACTCCCAGCACAGAGGTTACCGAATTTGCCGCTACATATGATGAGATTTTTTCAGAGTGGGCACCCAATGAAAAGGTTGCCGCAGAAGTTGCTTTCGGTGCAAGCGTAGCAGGTGCGCGTTCATTCTGCGCAATGAAGCACGTTGGTCTTAATGTTGCAGCAGATCCTCTTTTTACAGCATCATATACAGGTGTTAACGCAGGTATGGTTATTCTCGTTGCTGATGACCCCGGAATGCATTCATCGCAGAATGAGCAGGATTCCCGTCATTATGCAATGGGTTCAAAAACAATGATGCTTGAGCCTTCAGATTCAGCTGAATGCCTTGATTATACAAAGAGAGCATTTGAGCTTTCCGAAAAATTTGATACACCCGTTATAATCAGACTTACAACAAGAGTTGCACACTCAAGAAGCGTTGCTCCTGTTTCTGAAAGAGTTGATAACGGACTTAAAGAATATGTCAAGAATCCCCAGAAATATGTTATGGTGCCTGCCAATGCAAAGGTAAAGCACGTTAAGGTTGAACAGAGAATTCTTGACCAGATTTCTTATTGCGAAAACGGTGCCGACGGACTTAACACAGTTGAATATAACAGCAAGAAAATCGGTGTTATAACATCGGGTATCTGCTATCAGTATGCAAAAGAAGCACTCGGTGAAAACGCATCATATCTTAAGCTCGGCTGTGTATATCCTCTTCCCGTTGAGCTTATAAAGAATTTTGCTGCAGAGTGCGAAAAGGTTTATGTTCTTGAAGAGCTTGATGATTATATTGAAACTCACTGCCGCAAGTACGGTGTTGAGGTTATCGGTAAAGATGCATTTACTCTTCAGGGTGAATATTCACAGAGTCTTATTGCAAAGGTTATTCTCGGCAAAGAGGCAGAGAGTGTTAAGGCAGATGTTAATATCGTGCCCAGACCTCCCGTGCTTTGCGCAGGTTGCCCCCACAGAGGACTTTTCTATGCTCTTAAGCAGCTTAATGTTACAGTAAGCGGCGACATCGGCTGCTATACACTCGGTTTCTCACAGCCCCTCGGTATGATTGATACTGTTCTTTGTATGGGCGCATCCGTTTCTGCTCTTCACGGCAGAAATGCCGCAGACCCTGCAAATGCAAAGAAGAGCGTTGCTGTTATCGGTGACTCAACCTTCATTCATTCGGGTGTAACAGGCCTTATCAATATTGCTTATAACGCAACAGATTCTGTTGTTATTATTCTTGATAACTCAATAACAGGTATGACAGGTCATCAGCAGAATCCCACAACCGGCAAGAATATCAAGGGTGAGCCTGCAAACGCAGTAAGCCTTGAGGCTCTTGCAAAGGCTGTAGGTATTCAGAATGTTATTGTTGTTGACCCCTATAATCTTGCAGAAACAAAGGAAGGCATAAAGCAGGCACTTGAAGCAGACGGCCCCGCTGTTGTTATTTCAAGACGTCCTTGTGCTCTTCTTAAAACAGTTAAGCATAATCCGCCCCTTAAAGTTAATGCAGATAAGTGCAAATCCTGCAAAATGTGTATGAAGATAGGCTGTCCCGCTATCAGCATGAAAGACGGCAAGGCACAGATTGATTTCACACAGTGTCTCGGATGCAATGTTTGCAGTCAACTTTGCAAATTCGGTGCGATTGAATAAGAGGGGAGGAGCGTCACAATGAATAAATCAATTATGATAGTCGGTGTCGGCGGTCAGGGAACTTTGCTTGCAAGCCGAATTCTCGGTGCGGCATTGCTTGATTGCGGCTATGATGTTAAGGTTTCGGAAGTTCACGGAATGAGCCAGCGCGGCGGCTCCGTTGTAACTTATGTTCGCTACGGCGAAAAGGTTGCTTCTCCTATCATTGAAAAAGGTGAAGCAGATATTATTCTTGCATTTGAACAGCTTGAAGCTGCAAGATGGCTTGAATATCTTAAAAAAGACGGCAAAATAATCGTTAATACCCAGCAGATGGATCCTATGCCCGTTGTTATGGGTGCTGCGGAATATCCCGAAGGCATCATTGATGCAATAAAGGCTGCAGGTGCGGCAGTTGAAACTGTTGACGCTTTGCCTATGGCTGTTGAAGCGGGCACCGCAAAGGCGGTAAACGTTGTGCTTATCGGTGCAATGGCAAAGAATATGCCTCTTGATAAGGAAGTTTGGATAAAAGCTCTTAAAGAGAGTGTTCCGCCCAAATTCCTTGAGCTTAATCTCAAGGCATTCGAAATGGGATATAACATTTAATTTTTTAGAAAGAAGATGACCCCAAATGGCAAAGTATTTCCAGCCTGAAATTGAAACTGCTTCGCTTGAAGAAATCAAGGCTATTCAAAATAAAAAGCTTGTTAAGCAGGTAAAGCGCGTATATGAAAATGTTGAATATTACCGCAAGCTTATGGATGAGAAGGGTGTAACTCCCGACGATATCAAATCTGTTGATGATTTGCACAAACTTCCTTTCCTTACAAAGGCAGACCTTCGCGATGCTTATCCTTACGGACTTCTCGGAACAGACCTTAAAAACTGCGTAAGAATTCACTCAACAAGCGGCACAACGGGTCGCCGAGTAGTTGCATTCTATACTCAGGCAGATATTGATCTCTGGGAAGACTGCTGCGCCCGTGCAATTGTTGCTGCAGGCGGAACAAGCGAAGATGTTTGCCAGGTTGCTTACGGTTACGGACTTTTCACAGGCGGTTTCGGTCTTAACGGCGGTTCACAGAAAGTAGGATGCCTTACTCTTCCTATGTCATCAGGCAATACCGAACGTCAGATTCAGTTTATGCAGGATCTTAAATCAACAATTATCTGCTGCACACCTTCTTATGCGGCATATATCGGCGAAACACTTAAGGAAATGGGCATTTCACCTGATGAACTCGCTCTTAAAGCAGGCATCTTCGGTGCAGAACCCTGGACAGAAGAAATGCGCCGCGACATAGAAAAGTCTCTCGGCATAAAGGCATACGATATTTTCGGTCTTACAGAATCAACCGGTCCCGGTGTTGCTTTTGAATGCGAAGAACAGACCGGTATGCATATCAACGAAGACCATTTCCTTGCTGAAATCATTGACCCTGAAACGGGAGAAGTTCTTCCCGAAGGTTCAAAGGGTGAGCTTGTTTTCACAAACCTTGATAAAGAAGGCTTCCCTCTTCTCAGATACCGCACAAGAGATATTTGCGTTCTTTCAAGAAAGAAATGCTCGTGCGGAAGAACTCTCATCAAGATGGCTAAACCTATGGGCAGAAGCGATGATATGATGATTATCCGAGGCGTTAACGTATTCCCGTCACAGATTGAGACTGTTCTTCTTCAGGAAGGCTATTCGCCCAACTATCTCATTGAAGTTGACAGAGCAAACAACGTTGACACTCTCGATATTTCGGTTGAGCTTAATCCTGATCAATTCTCGGATACTGTTAAGGAGCTTGCATCAAAAGAAAAAGCTCTTGCAAATGCTATCAAAACAATGCTCGGTGTTAATCCCAAGGTTCATCTTGTTGCTCCCAAGACCATCACAAGAAGTGAAGGCAAGGCAGTAAGAGTTATTGATAAGAGAAAGCTTCACGATTAATTGAAAGGAGTTAAAAAAATGAGCGTTAAACAGATTTCGGTTTTTATTGAAAATAAAACAGGTAAGCTTGCAGAAGCTACCAGATTTATCGCAGACCACAACATAAACCTCAGGGCTCTTTCAATTGCAGACACACAGGATTTCGGCATTCTTCGCCTTATCTGTGATGACCCCAAAACAGCAGATGCCGCACTCAAAGAAGGCGGTTATATAACAACAGTAACAGATGTTCTTGCTGCTGCGATTTCAGACACTCCCGGCAGCCTTGCAACAATCCTTGAAGTGCTTTCGGAAGCAAAGGTTATTGTTGAATATACATATGCTTTCAATTCTTCAAAGGCCGGTGCTTATATGATTTTCAGAGTTGATGATAATCAGCTCGCAGCCGCTGCTCTTGCAGGTGCGGGAATCAAAACTGCAAATCAGGAAGATTTATTCTGATATTAAGAAAACAACAAAACCCCCGAACAATCAAGTTCGGGGGTTTATTACATTAATTTGATTTTTAGATAAGGCCCTGTGCCATCATTGCATCTGCAACCTTGATGAAACCTGCAATGTTTGCACCTGCAACAAGGTCATATCCAAGACCGTAAGTTTCTGCAGCTTTTGCTGAATTATCATGAATATCCTTCATAATCTGCTTAAGCTTTGCATCAACTTCTTCTGCTGTCCAGCTGTATCTCATTGAGTTCTGGCTCATTTCAAGAGCTGAAACTGCAACGCCGCCTGCGTTAACAGCCTTTGAGGGAGCAACTGCCTTGCAGTTTGACTTAAGATATGCAAGAGCATCGTTTGTAGTGGGCATATTAGCTACTTCAATGTAGTAGGGAACACCGTTTGCAACGAGCTTTTCAGCCTGTTCCATATTGATTTCGTTCTGTGTTGCGCAAGGCATTGCTACGTCAACCTTAACGCCCCAGGGCTTCTCTCCTGCGAAGAATTCAGCGCCGAATTTATCAGCATAATCCTGAACCTTGTCGCGGCCTGATGCTCTCATTTCGAGCATATAGTCAATCTTTTCGTCTGTGTTGATACCGTCTTTGTCGTAAACATATCCGTCGGGACCTGAAATTGTAACAACTTTACCGCCAAGCTCAGTAATCTTTTTAACTGCGCCCCAGGCAACGTTGCCGAAGCCTGAAATTGCAAAAGTCTTGCCTTTGATTTCTTCGCCGAAATGCTTGAACATTTCAACTGCGTAGTATGTTGCACCGAAACCTGTTGCTTCGGGTCTGATGAGTGAACCGCCGTATGAAAGACCTTTACCTGTGAGAACACCGTTTTCAAAAGCACCTCTGATGCGTCTGTACTGACCGTAAAGGTAACCGATTTCTCTGCCGCCAACACCGATGTCACCTGCGGGAACGTCAACATCGGGTCCGATATGTCTGTAAAGCTCTGTCATAAATGCCTGGCAGAAGCGAAGAATTTCGCTGTCACTCTTGCCTCTGGGGTCAAAGTCTGAACCGCCCTTTGCGCCGCCGATAGGAAGACCTGTAAGGCTGTTTTTGAAGGTCTGTTCAAAAGCAAGGAACTTCATGATACCGATATATACGGAAGGATGAAAACGGAGACCGCCCTTATAGGGGCCGATAGCTCCGTTGAACTGAACTCTGTAGCCTGTGTTAACCTGAACGTTACCGTTATCGTCAACCCAGGTAACTCTGAAAGAAATCTGTCTTTCGGGTTCAGCCATTCTTTCAAGAAGAGCAAATTTTTCGTATTCGGGATGCTGGTCAATAACGGGTTTAAGTGATTCGAAAACCTCTGTTATTGTCTGGACAAATTCGGGCTCGTTTGCATGTTTCTTTGCAACTGCCTCGATTGTGCGCTGGATATAACTCATAAAAAACACTCCTTAAAGCTGTGTATTAACAAAATTAACCGATAAAACTCTTTAGCGAGTTAAAACGATACAATACATAATATTGATATTTTATACCGATAGTTCTGAAATTGCAACATTTTTCTTTACACTTTCAAAATTTTGTAAAAATTGTTTAATCAATGCACATTTATGACTGTTTTTTGCAACTTTTCACAAAAAATCTTTCAAAACTCACCCCGATTAATATACTGCAAAGAAAAAATGAAGGCGATTTTGCATATTTTTGTGCATTTTATTGATAAATATATAAATTTATGTTATTATAGCTGCATTATAGTTTTGCGGAGGTATTTTATGGGTAAGAAAATTATTGTTGCCGGTCTTGGTCACGGCGGGATTGCAGCGGCAGCTCTGCTTGCAAAAGAGGGTTTTGATGTAACGGTTTATGAAAAGAAAAAAGAAGGAACCCTCGGATATGATTGGACAGATATTTTTGCACCTAAAGCACTTGCGGCAGCAGGAATCGAAATGCCGCCCGAAGACAAATATGAATATAAAGAAGATATGACATTTTTCGGGCCTTCATCAAAAACATCTTTGAAACAGCATGTTGCACTCGATAAGCGTGAAATCAAAATGGAGCGCCGTGATATTTATGAGCATCTTATTAACCATGCTCTTAATTGCGGAGTAAAAATAGAATATGAATGCGAAGTTAAAGCGCCGATTATTCTCGGCAGCAGAGTGGTTGGTATTCAGACCGAAAAGGGCGATGTTTACGGCGATCTGATTATTGATGCTTGCGGAATGAATTCTCCCGTAAGAAAGAATCTGCCCAATAGTTTTTCGATAGAAAAAGAAGTTGCACGTAATGAAAAAATAACTATTTACAGAGCATTTTATAATGTTGCATCCGAAGAAGAGGTTGAAGCAAAATTCAAGGTTATGCTGTTTAAAGGCGGAGAATTGGGCATCAACTGGGTGGCAAGCGAAGAAAAACATACCGACGTACTTATCGGCAGATTTGAAGATTTTGATATTGAAAAGGTTGAAAGCTTTACCGAGTATCTCCGTGAGGATAACCCCAGACTCGGCAGAGAAAAAGTCCGTGGCGGTCAGTTTGTTGAAATTCCTGTTCGTCAGCCTCTTGCTGTTATGGTAAGTGACGGTTATGCCGCTATAGGTGACAGCGCATTTATGACAGTTCCCCTTATCGGTTCAGGCATTGCAAACAGTCTTAAAGCGGCAGGAATGCTTGCTCAGGCTGTAATCAAGGATAAAGATTGCGCATTCACAGCAGAAACACTCTGGAAATATCAGGTTGAGTATTATAAGCAGCTTGGTGCAGGACTCGCACCTCTTGCTTGCGGAAAACTCCTTCTTCTCAGCCTTACCGCTCAGGATGTTGACTATTTAATCGACAGCGGAATTATAAATGATGACGATGTTACAATGGATGCTGAATTTACAACCCTCGGCAGTTCGATGAAATTTGATCCCAAGGATTTGATAAATAAGGCCAAAGGTGTGTGCAGAGATACAGAACTCCTTAAAAAGATTGTTGCCTGCGGCGTTAAGATGGGTAAGGTTTCCGCGGCTTGCGCAATGATGCCCAAGAAATGGAATAAAGACAGAGTTTTTGCCTGGGCAAAAGTTTATAACTATTCATTCAAATAATAAAAAAACTCTCTGTGTTGCTGACACAGAGAGCAATTTTTTTATTCACTTTTACCGCTTCTTTTAAGAAAATCATTATAAAGCTGTTGCTTTCTTTCGTCAGTATATTCATATGCCCAGAGATTGAAAATTCCGTTGAAATCTTCAAATGTTTCATCGGGCAGAACTTTGGTGTTGCCGTAAACATAGGGGAGAGGTATTTCAACTGTTCCGTTTGATGCAATATGATATTCCTTTGAAAGTTCGATGGCAACTCGATTTGATTCCTGACGGGGAAGCTCTTCATCAAATTTAATCTCGGTAATCGGGAAAAGAACGCAATCTGCGTTTGCGCGGTGGTAAAATTCAGGCGATGTGCCCGAATGACCGTGGTGCGACATCTGCATAACATCGCACTTAAGAAATTCATTATATCTTTTAATTATGATTTCGTCATTTTTGTCTGAACTGTCGCCGGGAAAAAGCACTTTGCTTCCGTTAACTCTCATCATCAAAGAAACGGTTGTGTTGTTGAAATTTGAGAAGTGTTCGGGATAAACATCCTCGTGAGTGCAAAGAACATCAAACTCAAGATTGCCGATATAAAAATGCTGACCTGCGTGAAGTCGGATTTTTTTGACTTGCTCATTTTTATCCATTGTTTCTTCAAAGCGTTCAATGAGCTTTACCGCAGGAGTGCCCCAGTATATTTTATCTTCGTTATCCGCGGAGGGGAAGTTATAATATACTGCTTTTATATCGATTTCATCCTTGTGATAGTCAATAACATCAAGGAATTTGCATATGTGGTCATCGTGAGCGTGAGAGAAAAACCAGCCCGAAACAACAGGCTTTTTGCCGTCGTTAATTTTCTTTAAAAGCTCGCAAATTCTTATATCATCGTTAACCGAATATGTATGTGCGCTGTCTATTACAAAAAATGAGCCGTCGCCGCATCTCACAAAATAACACATTCCGCAGTCAATAAGCGAATGGTCAACCTCAAACTGCCATAAAACAGGTGAAAAATCATTTCCGCATTCGGGTTTTGTGCTGTAAGAGGGCAGGTCAGGGTCTGCGATAACTCTTATCGCTTTCTCGCCTTCGCTGTAATATGTATGAAGAGTTATGTCTTTAAAATATGTTCTGAAAAAATTATTTTCAATTTTATTTTCATCATAGAGTCTGAAACCGATGCTTTCGATTACTTCGCAATAAGAATCGAAATCTGATTTTGTGCGGTTATCATACCGGAGAAGATAAGTGTTTCTTCCGCAATAATATTCTCCTGAAGGGGTTAATTCGGGAAGGGGGATGTTGCTGAATATTTTGTTCATAACCAAAACTCCTTTCGCATTATGAATCTGTAAGATTTCTTATCCATTTTTTGCTCTTGAATCGGATAAGACTCATTATTGTTTTCGGTAAATCTTCGCAAATATACATTGCGGCAAGAAGATAAATAAAATCAACCTTTGCAATAAGACCCAGATAGCAAACAACGGGAACACCCAAAAGATAAAGAGAAATGCAGTCATAAACAATGCCTATTTTTGTGTCTCCGCCTGCTCTGAATGTGCCTACTATAAGTGTATACGGAATATTTCTGACGGGCAGCCATATGCAGTAAAGAAGAACAAGAGAGGATGCAAGATCAAAAGCTCCCTGTGTTTCAATTTCAAGAAGAGAAAGCAGAGGCTCGCGGAAAACTGAAAGAACACAGCCGGTTATTATTCCGACGATCGGTGTCATTATAACAAATTTCTTTGCAAGCTTGTATGCTTCGTTTTCTTTACCTTCGCCGATGGTTTTGCCTGTCATTATCGAGCAGGCGTGGCAAACACCGACAAAGAAAACAAAGGCGATTTGTTCAACGGAACTGAATATGGTATAGCCCGCATAAGCTTCGTTGCCCTGTCTTGCAAAAACCATTGAATAAATATTTGTGCCTATTGCCCAGATTCCTTCGTTCATAACAACGGGAAGGGCAACAACCGAAAACCTTTTGACAAAATCCCGGTTGAAGCTGAAATATGTTTTAATGGGTGCGTTGAAAACCTGCCTGGTAGTTCTTATTGAAACAATAAGAATAACCGATTGCAATGCCGTTGAACAAAGCGTTGCCAATGCCGCACCGCGTATTCCGAGAGCAGGAAAACCGAGCTTTCCGTTAATGAGAACATAGTTAAGGAAAGTGTTGGTGAAAACAGCGATTATTGAGGTTGCAAGGGGAGTGTTAACCTTTTCTGTTGCACGAAGAACTGTGCAGCTGACCTGATTAAATGCGCTGAAAATGCCCATAAAGGCAATGATTTTCATATATTTTGTTGCTTCTTCAATAACCGATGCTTCGCTTGTGAAAACTCTGATAAGATATTCTGGAAGCAGATACATTGCAACGCAGAAAAGTGTTGCAACGCCGAGTGCAAAAATCAAAGAAACACCGTATGATTTGCGGATGTTTTCTTTTTCTTTGGCACCCCAGAATTGCGATATCAGAGCTGCCGATCCCGATGATATACCGAAGAAGAAGAGGTTCATCAGAAATATCCATCTTGATGAAACACCAACTGCCGAAACAACAACATTTCCGAGCCCCGTTACCATTGCCGTGTCAATAAGCTGGGCGCACGAAACAAGAAGCTGCTGAGCGGCTATGGGCAAAGCGAGTCTTGCCATATTTCTGAAAAAATGTTTATCTGATGATTGATTCATTAAATTTATCTCCGTAATTAAAATTCAATTAATTTTATTTCAAATCATAATAAATGTCAACCTTATAAATAATTATTAAATGATTATCTATTGATTTTTGACAATTAGTGAGTTATAATGCATTGAAACCAAAAATATTATTTTTACAGAAGGTGTTTCTTATGTCAAAGTATAATGAATTTGCAGGCGTTTACTCATTGCTTTTAACTCCCTTTAAGTGGGATAAGAGCCTCGATTACAAAGCATACGAAGAGTATGTTGCGTGGCAGGCAGGCTTCAAGCCCCAGCATCTTTTTGCTGTTTGCGGCTCTTCGGAAATGATGGAGCTTACTCCCGAAGAAAGAGTTAAGTGTGCAGGTCTTGCAGTTAAAAATTCAAACGGTGTGCCCGTTTTTGCAACCGGTAACCTTGCAGAGAGCTTTGCAGATCAGGTTGAAGAAATAAAGAAGCTTGAACAGCAGGGCGTTAACGGTCTTGTTTTTGTAACAAAGGGTATGTGCGACAAACCCGCTCAGCTTTATGATTATCTTATGGAACTTACTTCAAAAACAGAGCTTCCCGTTGTTCTTTATGAGTTCCCCGGCCTTCAGCCTCATCTTATGGATCCTGAAACATACGGTAAACTTGCCGCAACAGGCAAAATCAAGGGTATCAAGGACACAACCTGCAAAATGCCCACAATCGAAGCAAAGATTGCAGTTCAGGGCGAATCAAACGTTCTTCAGGCAAACATTCCTTATCTTTATGATGCATATGTTAAGGGCGCAAGAGGCGTTATTGCAACTCCCACTTCCTGTGGTGCAGGTCTTTTCGTTAAGATGTGGGATGAATTTGTGAAGGGCGACCTTGAAGCTGCAAGAGAAACACATCAGCAGATTATTCTTCTTGATAATGCTATTGATTCAGGTTTTATGGCAAGTGCAAAATACCTTGTTAAGCTTCAGGGCATTAATATGGAATGGTACACAAGAGGTGCTCATAACCTCAGCCCTGCAAGAATGAGATCAATTGAGGTTTATCACGATTGGGCAAAGGCAAACGGTATTCTTGACTGATAATTTGTTGTTAGTATATATCGGGGGTAAGTATGAAAAAACTTAAAGCGAATGTATGCGCCGTAACTCACGCGGGCAGAATTCGCAGAGAAAATGAAGATAACTACAGCCTTAACGGAAGACTTACTTCTACGGGTGATCTGCGTAAAGGCTCGGCTTTTGTTCAGAATATGGCAGAGCCGTTTCATCTTTCGGTTTGTGACGGAATGGGTGGCGAAAACTACGGTGAAATTGCATCGGGTATAGCTAATGAAACCATTGCCGCGCACGCTTCAACTGTTTATGAAAGCGGAGAGGATTTCAGCTTTGCAATCTCAAACTGTCTTGATGATGCAAACAGCAGAATTTGCGCTGAAATAAATGCAAGAGGCAAAAGAATGGGAACAACTCTTGCCGCAATGTTTGCGGTTAAGGGTCAGATTCTTTGCGTTAACATCGGTGACACAAGAATATATCACTATTCAAAAGGAATTCTTGAGCAGATAAGCTTTGACCATACTCACGCACAAACTATAGTTGATGCGGGTCAGGCTCAGAGCGATGATATATACAGAATTCCCGATGCAAAACGTCTTACCCGCCATCTCGGCGTATTTCCCGAGGAGGCAAATCTTTCACCCAATATCAGCGTTATTGATGATATTGATGACGGAGATATTATTCTTCTTTGCAGCGATGGCTTGACCGATATGCTCAGCGATGATGATATAACAGCTGTTCTTTCTGACGGTGAAAGTGCACAGGCTGTTGCAAGCAAGCTTGTCAAAACTGCTCTTGAAAGAGGCGGCAAAGACAATATAACCGTTATAACAGCATTTATCGGTGTTGAAGAAACCGCAATTTTCACTCCTCTTGCAGCTGCAGTTGTAGGTGACAGCGATGCTGACTACGAGGATGAATACCGCAACAGCTACGGAAGCAATCAGCTTCCCGATGAGGAAAATGTTGTTTCTCCTTATGCAAAGGCGGATGCCAGAGCATATAAACAGCCGATCGATAAGAATAAGATAATGAAAATTGCAGGTATCGTAATCGGTGCGCTTGCAGTTGTTCTTCTTGCTGTTCTTATTATAAAAGCAGCGGTTGGCGGCGGAGATGTTGATGAAACAACAACAGATTCAACAACAGCACCTATTTATACATACCCCGTAATCCAGTCAACAACCTCTCCGTGGACTACCTGGACTTTTGAGTCAACAACCGACGAAGAAGAAACCTCAACAACCGAAGAGGATGACACAACATCCACAACAAAGAAGAAAACAACAACCACCAGAAAGCAGACTACAACAAAGAAAACCACAACAACCACTAAAAAGTCTGAAGAAAGCAAAACGACTACAACAACCAAGGCTGAAACAACAACTGAAGAGCAGGGAACAACCGCTAATCAGGAAACAACAACCGAGAGCGAAAGCACAAGTGCCGCTGATAATCAGACTTCAACAACAGAGCAGAGCGAAACATCCGCAGCCGAGCAACAGGTGAGTGAAAGCGAAACCTCTGCTGCATAAATAACACAAAGAAATCCACCGTATTCCATTTCGGAACACGGTGGATATTTTTTATATTATTCTGAAAGTTTTAACTTCAAAGGGCTTTATTGCAAATTCAAACTCGGTGTCATCAGAAGCGATTTGTGCAATATCTTCTTCAATCATATTGCATTCAACAACCTTTTCAAATCCGAAGCACCAATTGAGTGAAACGCTTCCTCTCTTCTGTTCCTGCTCAACAACTCTCACAATATAACCTCTGCCGTCCTGAGCTTTCTTGATTGCATCAATCATAACATTCTTTTCGCTGAGCGAAACAAGTGAAGTTTCTGCGGGAATGTTACCTTTTATTATTTCTGCATTGTAAACTGCAACGGGAGGAACATTGAATGTGTGTGCCATCTGAACTGTATCGTTTCTCCAATCCTCTGCGTGAGGATGGAACGCATATTTGAATGTGTTTATTCCGTGGTCACCTGTTCTGTCAGGGCAGGTGGGTGCACGCATAAGGGTTATTCTCATATGGCTGTTGTGAATATCATAGCCGTATTTACAATCGTTGATAATGCTGCAACCGTAGCCGCCCTCTGAAAGGTCAGCCCATTTATGAGCTGCAACCTCAAATCTTGTGAGGTCATATGCGGTGTTCCAATGAGTGGGTCTCTTCGTTGCGCCGTGAGCGATTTCGTATGTTGCATCGGTGTCAATAACAGCAACATCGAAGCCCGCCTTGAGCACTTTATCGCTTTCGTGCCAATCAACGGTAGTGTCAAAAACAACGCTTTCGCCGTTCTGATAAAGAATCATATCCTGAATAACTTTTGACTTATTGAACGGATAAACGGCTCTTATAACGCTTCTTACAGCGTTTCTTTCAACAACTTCAATGCTTTCAGCTTTGAGTTCCCACATCTTTTTATTGTAGTTAAGCTCAAGATTCCACGCGGTTTCGTGAATGCATTTGTCAAGCGAAACGGTAAGAATATTGCCTCTGCCGTCAATGCTTTCACGCTCGTTGAGCTTATCGTAAATGCTTGTTATATTGCCGTTTTCGTTAAGTTCAACACGAAGAACCGCATTTTCAATATAATCTTTTTCTGCTTCAACGGGAGAGTAAATGCATTCACCTTCAATCAGCTTGAAAGTCTTGCAGCTCATGGGTTCGAGCTCATCGGGAAGGAACATAAATTTGCCGTTTATATATGCGCAGGGGAGTGATAAACCGTCGCTTGTTGAAACATACATTCCTTCGGGAACGCCTTCAACTTCAATAGGTTCATAGCTGTTTGCGCTTGTGAGATTCCATACAGTTATGCTGTTTTTATCAGCGGTAACTGCACCGCCGAGAGCTTTGAGTGCTCCGTTATAAATATCTTCGCCGATTTTATTCATTACGGCATAATCTCTGCGGCAGTCTTCAAAAACTTCGTGAATTGAAGAACCGGGAAGAATATCGTGGAACTGGTTGGTCATAAGAATTCTCCAGCCCTTTTCAATTTCTTCCTTGGGATATTCCTTACCGAGGAATTTTTCTGCAAAAACAGAAAGCATTTCGGCTCTTGTGAAAAGGAATTCGCCCTTGCGGTTGTTCTTTTTAACAAATGCCTGGCTTGTGAATGTTCCTCTGTGATTTTCATAGAACATTTCTCCGTTCCAGACGGGAAGTTCGTTTTCTTTGCCGTGATATGTTTTGAAGAAATCGTCAACATGACCTATTTCGGTCTTGGGAAGACCGGGGAAGTTTTGAAGTCTTCTGCCTCTTTCAAGCATATTTCTTGTGGGACCGCCGCCGCCGTCACCGTAGCCGTACATACTCATTGCGGTGTTGAGTTCGCTCTTGTTGTTGCATTCTTCGTCGGCTGTCATTATTTCTTCAACTCGGAAATGGCAGTTATATGACGGACGCATAAGATGAGCATAAACTCTGTCGCCGTTGTTGCCCTGCCACATAAACATATTGTAGGGGAATTTGGTTGTGTCATTATATGAAAGCTTGGAAGTTATAAAGTTTTCCATTCCGCAACCCTTGATAATCTGGGGTAATGCCCAGGTGAAGCCGAAGCAGTCGGGCAACCAATAGGTTTTGGAAACCTTGCCGAATTCGTTCTTGAAAAACTCTGTGCCGTAAAGTACCTGTCTGATAAGAGCTTCACCCGAAGCAATATTTGTATCCGCTTCAACCCAAACGTTTCCGCAAATATCCCACTGACCCGCCGCAACCTTTTCTTTGATTTTTGCGTATATTTCGGGATAGTGGTCTTTCATCATCTGATAGAGAACTGCCTGGCTCTGACCGAAGGTCATTTCGGGATAAATATCCATCAGCGATGTAACGTTTGTGAATGTGCGGGCGCTCTTTCTTATGCTTTCCTGAATTCTCCAGAGCCATGCAACGTCAATGTGGCTGTGACCCGTAAGAATAACCTTGCTCTGTGCACTCCAATCAATTTCAGCTATCTTTTCAAGATAATATTTTCTTGCTTCTGCTATGCTTTTTCTTACCTGAGAAGGCTCAAAATCATAGTCAACAATATGCATACTGTCGTCAACTGCGGCATAAACCTTGCTCTTGATGTGTTCGTCTTTAATGAAATTGAGAGCATCAAAAGCAACCTCAATATCCATAAAATAGCCTTCGCACTCTGCATCAACGGCAAAAATGCTTGTTTCTCCGAAAAGACAGTCCTGATATTCCGCACCGTCCATTGCGGCGTCGCAGAAAGACATTGAATCAACGGTTGCTTCGATTTCAAACTCAAGAACATCGCCTGCTTTGTGAATGCCGAGGTCAACCTGTTTTCTGTCGGGAAGCCATTCTCTGAATGTGCATCCCGCAACATATTTTCCGTTGCATTTAACAAGAGATTCTCCGCCAACAGCAAGCTGAGCTCTTATGTTAAGGCCGTCCATTTCTTCGGGAACGGTAACGCTTGCTTTGAAAAAGTGAGCCGAATCATAACCCGCAAGCCATCTGTCACCTGTTTTGATTTTGTCTTTGAAATCGCTCATTTCATAACTGTCGCCAAGAAATGTTCCTTTGGTGTATTCCCAAACTCCTATGTCTTTTTTGGCAATAACGCAGTATTTGGGAAGCTGCTTATGCATATCTTTAAGAATTCCGATTTTTAATGTGTGCATAACATTACTCCTTTCGGATTGATAAATATATAATATCAAAACAAAACAGCAAATGCAACAATTATAATTCTATATAATTATATTATATTTATATAATTAATCTTGAAAATTAGTATAGTAGATGCTATAATACTATGATTGAAAGGAATGATCCGCATTGAGAAGAAAAAAATGGACCGTAGCAAAATGCGATAAAGATTTTGCTTCAACAGTTGCACAGGAGATTAATGCAGATGCTTTTGCGGCTCTTATTGCAACTTCAAGAGGTCTTAACGATATAAACGAAATAGAAAGATTTTTTGATACCGATGCAAAGCTTACTCTTGATCCGTTTTCCATCAAAGATATGGATGTTGCTTCCGAAAGAATTAATCTTGCAATTGATAATTTTGAGCGCATCTGTGTTTTCGGTGATTATGATGCTGACGGTGTAACGGCAACTGCATTGCTCTATTCGTATCTTGAAACAAGGGGAGCAGATGTAATCAGATATATCCCCGACAGAATTGACGAGGGATACGGAATGAACTGCGAAGCCATTGAATATCTTGCAGGTCTCGGAGTAAAACTTATTGTTACGGTTGATAACGGTGTTTCAGCTATAGAAGAAGCAAAAAAATGCAAAGAACTCGGAATTGATCTGGTTGTTACAGACCACCATAAAGTGGGAGAAGAGCTTCCTGATGCAATTGCCGTTGTTGACCCTCACAGAGAAGATTGCCCCAGCGAATTCAAAGAAATGTCAGGCGTTGGTGTTGCATTTAAGCTCGTTTGCGCTCTTGAGGGCGGAGAAGAAGAAATGCTTCTTTCCGAATACGGCGATCTTGTTGCTCTTGGCACCATAGGCGATGTTGTTACTCTTACGGGTGAAAACAGAGTTATGGTCAGAAAAGGCATTGAAATGATAAACAAAGAGCCGAGACCCGGTATAACCGCACTTATGCACGAAGCAGGGGTTTATAACAAAGTTTTCTCTTCTTCAACAGCGGCATTTACTATTTGTCCCCGAATCAATGCTGCGGGCAGAATGAGTTCGGCAAATAAGGCTCTGGAGCTTCTTTTGTGCGATGATGATGACAGCGCATCACTTCTTGCAGAAGAAATAAATTCAATGAATTCAAAGCGTCAGCATACTGAAACCGATATTTTTTCGCAGGCAGAAAGACAGCTTAACGATAATCCCGAAATGCTCAATGACAGAGTTATTGTTGTTGACGGTGAAGGTTGGCATCCCGGTGTTATAGGTATTGTTGCGGCGAGAATGGTTGAAAGATACGGCAGACCCTGTGTTGTTATTTCCCGTGACGGAGAAAACGCGAAGGGTTCCTGCAGAAGTATAGAAGGATTTTCAATTTATGATGCTATTGAATCCGTATCAGACTGTCTTGACCATTTTGGCGGACACACTCTTGCGGCGGGTCTCGGCTTGAAGTCATCAAGAATTTTTGAACTTCGTTGCAGACTCAATGAATATGCGGCAAATAAAGAAATGCCTTTTGCGCTTCAAAAAATAGATTGCAAATTGCTTCTCGGCTCAATAAGCCTTGAATTGCTTTCATCGCTTTCGTTCCTCGAGCCTTTCGGTGCAGGTAACCCTCAGCCTTGCTTCGGTCTTTTCGGCGTGAAAATTGATGATATAAGCAGCGTTTCAGACGGAAAACACATAAGAATGGTTGTTTCCAAAAACGGAGCAAGAACAGGTGTTGTTTATTTCGGAATGCCTGAAATACTGTTCCCGTATGAAAAAGGCGATGTTGTTGACCTTGCAGTTAATTTTGATAAAAATACATATAATGGCGACGAGAGAGTTTCTGTTATCGTAAGAGGAATGCGACCTTCGACGACAGACGAGGAAAAAGTTCTCTCTTCAATAAGCCTTTTCGATAAATTCAAACGTAATGAAAAGCTTACACGAGAAGAAGCACTCAGGCTGCTTCCTGACAGAGAACTTGAAGTAAGCGTTTTCAAAAGCATAAAAAATAAGCCGTTGCCTGATAAATGCTGTGAAATACTTTGCGTAAGACTCGGCGACGACGGAGAGAATCTTGCTAAAATAACAGCGGTTGTTGAAATAATGATTGAAATGGGCATTCTTGAAACGGAATGCGGTGCAAAAGTCTTTGTTCCGAATAATCCGCCAAAGGTTAATCTTGAAGATTCGGAAATTCTCAAAAAGATTAAAAGCTTTATTTAACGTCAGAGATGACAGGAGGAAAAAGCCGTATGAACAACAGTTTAAAAAACGGTGAAAAAGATGTTTTTGCAACACCCGAGCTTGCTCTGGAAGCACTCATTGAGCTTGTTGACAAAAACTATTCCGCAGATGAACTGACTGATATAAAAAAGGCATTTGAAATTGCAAACGGTGCTCACGAGGGACAGAAGCGTCTTTCAGGAGAGCCATATATTATGCATCCGCTTTCGGTTGCAATAATTCTTGCACGCCTCGGTATGGATAGTGCGTCAATTATTTCTGCTATTCTTCATGATACGGTTGAGGACACAACCTTAACCCATAACGAAGTTAAAAAATTGTTTGGCGAAACTATTGCAGATCTGGTTGACGGTGTAACCAAAATCGGTAAAGTTCCTTTGCAGACCAAAGAGGAGCAACAGTCGGAAAATATCCGAAAAATGCTTCTTGCAATGTCAAAGGATATAAGAGTTATCATCATAAAGCTTGCTGACCGTTTGCATAATATGAGAACTCTTATGTTTAAAGAGCCTCAAAGAAGACTCGAAATTGCAAAGGAAACTCTTGAAATCTATGCACCCATTGCTCACCGTCTCGGTATCAGAGCGTTCAAAGAAGAACTTGAAGACCTTTCGATCAGTTATCTTGACCCCGTGGCATATCACGATATCGAAATGTCACTTGAAAATCAGAATCAGTCAAGACACGAGTTCTTTAATGATATTAAGGCGAGAATTGAAGAAAGAATAAAATCTTCGGTTGCAGGAGCACAAATAAGCGGAAGAATAAAGTCTGTTCACGGTATCCACCGTAAAATGTTCAGACAGAATAAGAATTTCGATGAAATTTATGATATATATGCGGTAAGAATAATCGTTGATTCGGTTATTGATTGCTATAACTGCCTCGGTATAATCCACGATATGTTCAAGCCTATTCCCGGCAGATTCAAGGATTATATCTCAACACCCAAGCCCAATATGTATCAGTCACTTCACACAACCGTTCTCGGCAAAGAGGGTATTCCTTTTGAAGTTCAGATAAGAACCTGGGAAATGCACCATACAGCTGAATACGGTATTGCGGCTCATTGGAAATATAAGCTCGGAATAAACGGTGCGGCAAAGTTTGAAGAACGCCTTTCCTGGATAAGACAGCTTCTTGAAAATCAGAGCGAAAGCGAAAATGTTGAAGATATTGTTTCAACCATCAAGAGCGATCTTGTGCCTGAAGAAGTTTTTGTTTTCACTCCCAAGGGCGATGTTTTCAACCTTCCGACAGGTGCAACGGTTATTGACTTTGCATATGCTATTCATTCTGCTGTAGGTAATAAAATGGTTGGCGCAAAGGTTGACGGAAGAATAGTTCCCCTTGATTATCAGGTTAAAACAGGAGAAATTGTTGAGGTTCTCACTTCCTCGCAGCAGGGCAAAGGCCCCAGCCGTGACTGGCTCAACATTGTAACAACAAGCCAGGCAAGAACAAAAATCAGACAGTGGTACAAGAAAGAAAAAAGAGAAGAAAACATTCTTGAAGGCAGAGCGGAAGTTGAAAGAGAGTTTAAACGCAACTTTATCCGTCTTTCAGATGCCGATTATGATGAGTTTATAGAAAAAATTGCTGAAAGACAGCATTGCAAGAATGTTGAAGATTTCTATGCGGCTCTCGGTTACGGAGGAATTTCTCTTATCCGTCTGATGCCCAGAATCAAAGAAGACTATTCAAAGCTTGTTAAAACTCAGGAACCGATAATAACAATTGCTCCTGTCAAAAAGAAAACCAAGAGCAAAGAGGGCGTTATTGTTGAGGGTATTGATAACTGCCTCATCAAATTCTCGCGTTGCTGTAATCCTCTGCCGGGTGATAATATTATTGGCTTTATAACAAGAGG
>JAZRTQ010000063.1:0-40032 GCA_045652165.1 Acutalibacteraceae bacterium
TTTGGGGCGATGGTAACACCGCCCCGATTTTTTTATTTTATTTTTTCGATAACCTCGCCTGAAGTCGGCTTTGTTTTATCGATGAATTCCTGAACGGCTGCTGCTGAGGGCATTGCTGCGGAGCAGCTGTGTGCTGAAACGAGCATTGATGCCGATGCGGTTGCAAATTCGAGCGCATCGGGAATGCTCTTGCCGTTGAGAAGTGAATAAATAAATGCTGAAGCATAGCCGTCGCCGCCGCCGAAGCCTTTGAGCATCTTTACGGGGAAAGGCTTGACTTTATAAGCCGATCCGTCATCAAGATAAGCAACGGAGCCTTCCTTGCCGTGCTTGATGATAACGATTTTATTGCCGTAGCCGAACCAGCGTGCAGCGGATTCTTCGTCGTTCGCGCAAACGCCTTCGATAGCTTCTGTGAGGTCAAATTCCTCTCTTGAACCGAGAACTATGTCGCTGTTCTTTGCGGCGATTGAATAATAGAGAGAAATTTCGTCTTTATTCTTCCATGTGTAGCTTCTGTAGTCAATATCAAAAATAACAACTACGCCGTTTTTCTTTGCCAGGAAAAGGGTTTTGAGAGCTGCTTCTCTTGAGGGGCTTGCGCAGAGTGCTGTGCCCGAGATAACAACCGCCTTTGCCTGCTTGATATATTCCTCGTCAACATCGTCAACGCAAACCTGAAGGTCTGCGACGCCTTCACGGTACATAAGAATACTGCTCTGTGTGGGGCTTAAAATTTCAGTAAAGGTGAGACCGAGATTTTCGCCGTTTTCGCATCTGAAAACGTGGGAAACATCAATGCCGTCTGCCTTGAAATAATTTTCAACATAATCGCCGAACTGGTCATCTGAAACTCTTGCGATAAATCCGCATTTTGCTCCGAGTCTTGCAAGACCAACCGCAATGTTTGCGGGTGAACCGCCAACATATTTATTGAAATTGCTGCTCTCTGAAAGAGGCTTGTTCATATCGGTGGGGTTAAAGTCAATTGCAATTCTGCCTATAGGAATAACATCAAGGGGTTTCTTTTCGTCAAATTTAATGTAGCTCATTTTCTTCCGTCCTTTCAGGCTTTTCCGGCACAGCCGAATATTTCAATATGTTTTATTGCGTTATGATATGCGCCCTCAACCTCTGCGGTCTGCAAATCGTAATAGCCTTTGATTTTTTCGCCGTTATAGGCATTGCGAACGCTTTGCTCAACGCTGTCAAAGGTTGCGGTTGCAATATTGATTTTGTGAATTCCCAGCGAAATGCATTTTCTGAAATCGTCGGGAGAGATACCCGTGCCGCCGTGAAGCACAAGGGGAACGGGCACAAGGGAAGCGGTTTTTTCAAGAATATCAAAACGGAGCTTCGGGGTTTCTTTGTAGTTGCCGTGTGCGTTTCCTATGGCAACGGCAAGAGCGTCAACCTTGCTTTTTTCGAAAAATTCAGCCGCCTGAACGGGAGAGGTGCAGTTGATTGCAATATCCTCGCTTCCGTCCTCGCTTCCGCCTACGCAGCCGATTTCGCCTTCGCAGTCGGCGTTGTATTCTTTGGCAAGAGCGTTGATTTCGGCAGTCATTTTTGCATTTTCTTCAAACGGCAGATGCGAGCCGTCAAACATAACGCTCGTGAAGCCGATGTCAAGAGCCTGCTTTATTTTTTCTTTTGTTTTTCCGTGGTCAAAATGAACGGCAACGGGAACCTTACTGTTTTTTGCGGCGGCAACCATAAGAGGGCCTATCAGCTCAAGCGGAGAATGGTTGAGGCGAACCTCTGCAATCTGAATTATTGCGGGGCTTCGGGTTTCTTCAAGAGCTTTGATAACGCCGAGAACCATTTCCATATTTGCAACGCTGAAACTGCCCACGGCATAGCCGTTCTTTTTTGCATCAGCGAGCAGGGTGCTCATTTTAACAAGAGGCATTATTTTTCCTCCTTTTTATTATAAATTGCGGAGCATACCGCACTTGTGAGCGGAAGTGTAAGAAGCATACCGAGGCTGCCTGCAAGAGCCTGCAGAATTTCGGCAATAATCATTTCTTTGTTGATAACCTGCTCAAGGTTTGCATTGTATGCTGCAAGTAAAAGCACGCTTGTGAGGGAACTTCCTATATAGGCAAGCACAAGGGTGTTTGCCATTGTGCCCATCATATCTCTGCCTATCGTGAAGCCCGATTTCATAAGCTCGCCCGAGCTTATTGAGGGCGATTTTTCTTTCAGCTCAAAAAGAGATGAAGAAATAGACATCGAAACGTCCATAACCGCACCGAGTGCGCCGACGATTATCATTGCGAAAATAATCGCTTTAAGGTTTATCGGATTATCGGGATAAAGCTGATAAAGATAAACTGATTCTTCTTCGAGAAGACCCGTCATATTAAGGAATTTATCGGTTATAACAACAACCAGACCCGAGCAGAAAACGCCGCTTACGCAGCCTATTACCGCACAGAGCGATTTAAGATTATAGCCGCTGATTATGCTGAGCGTCATAACCGTTATGTAAATGCAAACAATGATTGACCAAAGATAAATATTGTGTCCGTTGAGAATTGCGGGGATGAGAACAAGAAAAACCGCAAGGCAGGTGAATCCGAGTGAAACAACGGTTTTAAAGCCCTGCATTTTTGCAAAGATAACTATAAGCACGCAAAAGATTGCAAGCAGCCATAAAAGGGGAGTTATCCTTATGAAATCGCCGAAATAGTATTGCTGAACTCCGTTCTGAGTGTATCCCTCAATCAACACCTTGTCATTCTGCTCAACCTGACGGGGGCTGAAGGCATATGCTCTGTCAATTTCCTGAATAACATCAAGGGTTTTGCCTTTCAGCTCGGTGTTGAGAGCCTGCGCTTTAAAGGTAACGGTAACAAATTCATTTTCTCCGCTTACATTATCTTTTTTTATATCAACAACGCGCAGAACCCTTGCTCTGATAACAGAACCTTCCATTTCGCCTTTGAAAACGGAATTGCCGCCCGCAATAAAGAAATATGCCGCAAAAACAAGCAGAGCCGAAACAATAACTGTTGCAATCTGCTGAATGGTCTGTTTGTTTTTCATCGCATACCTCCGCATTATAATTATATAACATTATATCATTATTTATAAAAAATCTCAATACATTTACCAACGATATTTTTATTGACTTTTTAAAGGGTTGATTATAGAATATATTATGTATAATTATAAATTAAAATGGGGGATATTATGCTTGAATTGGTTTTGCAGATTTCACATTATATGTTGCCGATTCTTGCGGCAGCAATACTTATTCTGTGCATTTCCGCTCTTTTCAAACGCAGACAGCCGCCTCTGGGCAAAGCAAGGCTTGTTAACACGGCAAACGGCGATTCATTTCAGCTTGTAACCCGTGAAACCTCCGTCGGCAGGCAGAAGAACTGCGATATAATTCTGAATTATCCAACCGTTTCAAGGGTTCAGGCTGTTGTTGTTTGTTCGAACAAGGGTTGGTATATAACATCGGTCAGCTCGGGCGGCGGTGTAACAGTTAACGGCAAAAAAATTGAAAAGAAAGAATTTCTTAAAACGGGTGACAAGATAACACTCGGCAACATAAATCTTATTTTTGAAAACAAGAAGGATTAAATTGATGAAAACAGTAACTCTCGGCAACGGTCTTCGCATCGTTCTGGATAAAATCGAAAATTTAAGAACCTGCGCGTTCGGCGTAATGGTTGCAAGCGGTTCGGGTTATGAATCTCCCGAAACCGCGGGAACTTCGCATTTTATTGAGCATATGCTTTTCAGAGGCACTCAAAAAAGAACCGCACTTGAGCTTGCGGTTGAAATGGATGAAATAGGCGGCAGAATGAATGCATATACCACCTCTTCGCTCACCTATTTCTATGCGCATACCCTCACCGAGCATCTGCCGAAAGCGATGGATATAATCTGCGATATAATTATGAATTCAAAGCTTTCTTCCGATGATATTGAGCTTGAAAAAGGCGTTATCAAAGAAGAAATCGCAATGTATAAAGACAGCCCTGAGGATGTGTGTCTGGATACTTATTATGAGAATATCTGGCGCGGCAGTCCGCTTGCCAACAATATTCTCGGCACGGTTGAAAATGTTGAAGGCATAACCCGTGAAAAACTTTTGGCACATATGCAGAAATTTTATGTGCCCGAAAGAATGATTGTAACGGTGAGCGGTAATTTCAGCGAAGAAAGCGTGCTTCAAATCTGCGAAAGCTACTTCGGTGAAATGGAAAACACGGGCAACACCGTTGTTTATCCAACCGCAATTTATCAGCCGCAGATTGTAACAGTTGAAAAGGATTTTTCGCAGAATCAGCTCATTCTCGGCTTCAACGGCGTTACGCTTGAAAATAAGAGAGAATGCAGAATTGCAGACTATGTTTCGTCAATTCTTGCAGGCAGCTCTTCTTCAAGACTTTTTCAAAATTTAAGAGAGAAGCTTGGTCTTGTTTATTCGGTGGACAGCACCAATGCCTGCCACCCGAAAACGGGTCTGATGCTTATTGATATGGGCTTAAGCCGCAAATCCGAGAAAAAGGCAATTAAAGAAACGCTTAAAATACTTGAAAATTTTGCTTCGGATATAACCGAAAGAGAGGTTGCCGTAACAAGAGAGCATATTGTTTCAAGCTTTGTTATGGGCAGTGAAAGCGTAACGGCAAGGGCTTCCAAAAACGCGAGAAGTCTTTTGAATTACGGTTACATTGAACCCGATGAAAGCAGAATTGAATCCATCCGTTCCGTAACTCTTGACGAGGTGCGTGAGCTTTCAGGCAGAATTTTTGATTTAAAAAATATTTCGCTGTGTGCCGTAGGCAAGGTGCATACGCAGGAAGAATATAAAGAATATTTGGCAATTTAACAGAAAGAAGTTTTTAAAATGGTAAACAGAAAAGAAGCAAACCGCATTGTTGTTAAGGTTGGCACATCAACCCTCACTTATGATACGGGCAAAATAAATATCCGCAGAATGTCGAAACTCGCACAGGTTTTAAGCGACCTTAAAAACGGCGGCAAAGAGATTGTGCTTGTAACCTCGGGCGCAATCGGAGTCGGTGTAGGCAAGCTCGGTCTTAAAGAAAGACCCAAGGATACTCCGGGCAGACAGGCGGCGGCAACGGTGGGTCAGTGCGAGCTTATGTTCCTTTATGATAAATTTTTCGGCGAATACGGCAACATAATCGGACAGCTTCTTGTTACAAGAAGCGACTTTGAAAATGATGAAAGACACACAAATCTTCACAACAGCTTTATGAAGCTTTTTGAATACGGTGCAATTCCCGTTGTTAACGAGAATGACAGCGTTGCGGTTGAAGAAATTGTTTTTGGCGATAACGACAGCCTTTCAGCACACGTTGCAAAAATCGTTGATGCTGATTTGCTTGTTATTCTTACCGATATAGACGGTCTTTTCAGCGCAAATCCCAGAGAAGATGAAAATGCTGTTCTTATTCATAATGTTGATAAAATAGATGATGATATTCTTGCTCTTGCGGGCGGAAGCGGAACAAGCAGAGGCACGGGCGGAATGATAACAAAGCTTCACGCGGCGCAGATTGCAACCGATGCAGGCATAGACACCGTTGTTATGAACGGATCCGACCCCGAAGAGCTTTATAAATTGCTTGACGGCAGACAGACGGGAACTCTTTTTAAGGCACAGAGGTGAATAAAATGAGCGATATGATTAAAATAGGAGAGCGTTCAAAAGCGGCGCAGAGAATTCTTGCATCTGCGGGTGCGGCGGCGATAGACAAGGCACTAAATGCGATTGCAAACGCTCTTGTTAAAAATGAAAAATATATTCTTGAAGAAAATTCAAAAGATATAAGAGCGGGCAGAGATGCGGGCATTTCAGAGGCACTTATAGACAGACTTACCCTCACATCAGACAGAATTACTTCGATGGCGAAGGGGCTTGAGCAGGTTGCGGGGGGAGAAAATCCCGTTGGCAGAGTGCTCTGGGGCGAAACAAGACCCAACGGACTTAAAATAGAAAAAATTGCCGTGCCCATCGGTGTTATCGCTGTTATTTTTGAGGCAAGACCCAATGTTACCGCGGATGCCGCGGCAATCTGCCTCAAGGCAGGCAATTCGGTTATCCTTAAAGGCGGAAAAGAAGCTATAAATTCAAATATGGCAATTGCCCGTGTAATGCGTGAGGCGCTTGCCGAAAACGGCTTGCCTGAGGATTGCATTATCCTTATTGAAAACATTTCAAGGCAGGCGGCAACAGAGCTTATGAAACTTAACGGCTATGTTGATTTGCTCATTCCCCGAGGCGGTGCGGGTCTTATCCGTTCGGTTGTTGAAAACGCAACGGTTCCCGTAATTGAAACGGGTGTTGGCAACTGCCACGTTTATATTGATAAAGATGCTGACCTTGAAATGGCGGCTTCGGTTGCGGTTAACGCAAAAACCTCAAGAGTATCAGTTTGCAATGCTTGCGAAAGCCTGCTTGTTCATAAGGATATTGCGGAAATTTCGCTTCTTTCGATTGGTGACAGATTAAAGGAAAAAGGCGTTGAAATCAGAGGCGATGAGGCGGTTTGTGAAATTCTTCCCTATGCCGTTCCCGCAAACAAAGAAGATTGGGCAACCGAATATCTTGATTATAAAATCAGCGTAAAAATTGTTTCGGATATTGATGAAGCCATTGAGCATATTGCAAAATACGGCACGGGTCACAGCGAAGCGATTATCACAAATAACTATAATGCGAGCGAAAAATTCAAAGCTCAGGTTGATGCGGCTGCGGTTTATGTTAATGCTTCAACAAGATTTACTGATGGCGGCGAATTCGGCTTCGGCGCCGAAATAGGCATTTCAACCCAGAAGCTTCACGCAAGAGGTCCGCTCGGTGTTAACCATATGGTGAGCGAAAAATATGTTATCAGCGGCAACGGACAAATCAGATAAAGGGGGCTGTGTTTTGGAAAACGCAAAAAAGAAAAACAAACTGTCTTTTTTAGTGGGAATTATTGCGATTATACTTGCGATAATCGGAGCAATAACGGTTATCGGTTTTGTTTCGGATACCGTTAAAGATTTAACCGATAAAACCCAGCAGAAAAAAGAATATGAAAAATTCCTTACCCCTGTTGTTATGTTTGACCCCGACCCGTTTGATGACCTTAATCAGGCGGATGTTTCCCAGCTTGTCAACAGCGCCGTTTGGGCGCTTCTTATGAGCGATGAGGGAACGGAGCAATATTCATATTCAGAGGGTGAAAACTTCGGTATTGTTGTGCCCCAGGCGGATATTGAAAAATATTTTGTAAGCCTTTTCGGCACGGAAATCAACCTTGCTTCAATGCATTCATCAATCGATATGAGCGGTTATGATATTATTTATGATGCCGCTTTGCAGAGCTATATTCTGCCCGTTACGGGTGTTGAATCCGCTTACACACCGAAGGTTTATGATATTGATAAGCAGGGCAGCTCACGAGTTTTAACCGTGGGCTATATCGGCAACAAGGCTTGGGTTCAGCTTGAAGACGGAGAATATACCGCACCTGAAGCAGATAAATTTATGAAAATTACTCTTCGTGAAAGAGACAGAGGAATGTATATTTCTTCAATTCAGGCGGCAGACGGTCAGGAAATTGCAGTTCAGAAAACCGAGTCTGCAAGACCGCCCGAAACCGAAGAAACAACAACCGTGCCCGTAACTGAGTCTGTCAGCGAAACCGAAACAACAGAGCCTCTGACAGATGAAAACGGCGAGGTTGTAACCGAAGAAGTAACGGACGAAACAGAAGAAAATTAGGATGATATATAATGAAGTTTTTTGAAAAACACGCAAAGGCTCTTGAGTTTGATAAAGTTCTTGAGCGTCTTGCGGAGTTTACAAGTTGTGAGGATGCCCGATATGAGGCTCTTCATATGAAACCCGAAACAAACCTCGATATGGCAAGAGCGTTGCTTGCACAAACATCGGATGCGCATATGCTGCTTGCACGTTTCGGCGGCCCCTCGTTCGGCGGGCTTAAAAATGTTAATAACGCACTCAGCAGAGCGAATGCGGGCAGCGTTCTCAACACAAAGGAGCTGCTTGATATTGCGGGTGTGCTGCGTGTTATAAGAACTCTTTCGCAGTGGAGAGCATCAAATGCGGGTGTGCAATGCGTGCTTGACCCTATTTTCAGCGCACTTACACCCAATAAATATCTTGAAACCGCAATTTTCAGCGCGATTATCAGCGAGGATGAAATTTCGGATAATGCATCGCCCACTCTTGCCGATATAAGAAGAAAAATCCGTTTTCAGGAAGCAAAGGTAAGGGAACAGCTCGAAAAATTCACCCGTTCGCAGGCGCATTCAAAATATCTGCAGGAAAACATCATTACCCAGCGAAACGGCAGATATGTTGTGCCCGTAAAGAGTGAATACAGAAGCGAGATTGCGGGTCTTGTGCATGATACCTCGTCAAGCGGCGCAACGGTGTTTGTTGAGCCGATGGCTGTTGTTGAGGCGAATAACGAAATAAGAGTTCTGCAGACCAAAGAAAGAGAAGAAATTGAAAAAATTCTTTATGAGCTTTCTGTTTCTGCGGGCGAATTTGCCGAAAGCATAAAAAACAGCTATGAATGTGCGCTTGAGCTTAACCTGATTTTTGCAAAGGCGCAGTATGCATACAGAATAAAGGGCTGTCCGCCCATACTTAACGATAAGGGAATAATCAACCTTCGTGCGGCAAGGCATCCGCTTATTGACCCCAAAAAAGTTGTGCCCGTTGATATTATGCTCGGCAAGGATTTTGACACCCTTGTTATAACGGGACCAAATACGGGCGGTAAAACCGTTTCAATCAAAACACTCGGCTTGCTTTCAATGATGGCAATGTGCGGTCTTATGATTCCCGCGGGCGACAGAAGCGAGATTTCGGTGTTTACCGAGATTCTTTCAGATATTGGCGATGAGCAGTCGATTGAGCAGTCGCTTTCAACTTTCTCTGCCCATATGACAAACATTATTAATATAATGGAAACGGCGGGCGAGGGAAGTCTTGTGCTTATAGATGAGCTTGGTGCAGGTACTGACCCCGTTGAGGGTGCGGCGCTTGCAATGGCGGTGCTCGAAGCTCTTCACTTCAAAGGAGCGAAAATTGCCGCCACAACTCACTATGCTGAGCTTAAGGCATACGCACTTGAAACACCCAGAGTTGAAAACGGATGCTGTGAGTTTGATGTTTCAACTCTCCGACCCACATACAGATTGCTTATCGGCGTACCGGGCAAATCAAACGCACTTGCGATAAGCGAAAAGCTGGGTCTTGATATGTCGGTTATCGAAAGAGCACAGGAACTTGTTTCTGCGGAAAACAAGGAGTTTGAAAACGTTGTTGACCGTCTTGAAGAAACAAGAATCAGAATGGAAAGCGAATACGATAAAGCCCGTTCGCTTGCTGAAAGGGCTGAAAAAGAAAAGGCAGAAGCCGAAAAGCTGAAAGCTGAGGTTGCAAAGCTGCGTGAGCAGGAAATGGAAAAAGCCCGCTCGCAGGCATTGAGAGTTGTTGAGCAGGCAAAAAGAGAGGCATATTCTCTTTTGCAGGAGCTTGAAAAGCTGAAAAAAGAGCAGCAGAAGGCAAAAGACGCCGCAGAGCTTGCAAGGCGTGCAAAGGCTCTTGTTAAAAAAGGCGTTGAAGCCATAGATTCGGCGGCAGACCCGATTATAGGTATAGATGACGATGATGATAATTATGTTCTCCCCAGACCGCTTGTTAAGGGTGATAACGTTATCATCAGAGATATTGGCAAAACCGCAATTGTTATTTCGCCCGCAGATAAGAGCGGAAATGTTGAAGTGCAGGCAGGATCAATCAAAACAAGAGTCAAGCTTGCAAATCTTCGTCTTTGCGAAAAACAGCCCAAAAAGCAGGCACCGAAATCAACGGTTAAAATGCAGGGTGAGAGCAGACTTAACCTCGCGGCATCAACAAGGCTTGATTTGAGAGGAATGACTGTTGACGATTGCCTTATTGAGCTTGACAGATTCATTGACCAGGGTCTTCGCACGGGCCTTAATGAGTTTACTATTGTTCACGGTAAGGGCACAGGTGCTCTGCGCACTGCGGTAACAAGATATCTCAAGGCATCACCTTATGTTAAAACCAGCCGTCTGGGACTTTACGGTGAGGGTGAAGACGGTGTAACCATTGTTACGCTTAAATGACTTGTAAAGCTATAAACCTTTACAAAATTGAGTTTTTTTGAAAAATTTAAAAAAGTTTTCCACATCAGAAATGTGGAAATGTGGATATATCTTGTGTTGAATCTTTGTGCAGTTCCACAATTTATGGGCTGAAACAGGTTTTACACCCCGAAATAGGGGGTAAAATGTGGAAAAGAGGTTTAAAATAAAGAAAAAATCCACTTGACAATTGAATCTTTTTCTAGTATAATAACGACCTGTAAAGCAAAGGCACTTTACAGGTCGGCTGTTTTTTAACTGCAAGCCAAAGGCTTCAGCGGATAACCGGCTTGTTTTTTTGGCGTTTTTTACAGATTATCAGAGAGGGGGGTCATATTTGGCAAAGAATTATGAAATAGCAATTCTTATTGATTTTTATGGTGAAATGCTTACTGCAAAGCAACGTGATTTTTTGGAGTATTATTATAATGATGACCTTTCTCTTTCTGAAATTGCAGAAAATGAGGGCATAACCCGCCAGGGTGTGCGCGATGCGATCAAGAGAGCTGAAACTCAGCTTCAGGATATGGAAAACCGTCTGGGTATGGCAAAAAGATTTGAAGAAATGCGCGAGGGTCTTAATGAGATAATCAGCTATTCGAACCAGATAGCAGAGCATAATCTGCGCCACAGCCTTTCAAAAGAAATCAATGATTACAGCGTGCGAATCAAAGCGGCGGCAATGACCTTGCTTGAAAGCTGATTAATACATATACATTAGTATATAGCAAAAGGGAGTGAAAAAATTGGCATTTGAAGGTCTTTCAGACAGACTTGAATCCGCTTTTAAAAATCTTAAAAGCAAAGGCAGTCTTACCGAGTCCGATGTTCGCAGCGCAATGCGTGAAGTTCGAATGGCTCTTCTTGAAGCCGACGTTAACTATAAGGTAGCCAAGGATTTCACAAACACCGTAACCGAAAAAGCAATAGGCGAAAAGGTTATGGAAAGCCTTACTCCTTCGCAGATGGTTATCAAAATCGTTCGCGAAGAACTTGTTGCTCTTATGGGCGGAACAAACAGTCGCCTTGCTTATGCAAACCATCCGCCAACAGTTATTCTTATGTGCGGTTTGCAGGGTTCAGGTAAAACAACCCATTGTGCAAAGCTTGCTCTTATGCTTAAAAATCAGAACCACAGACCTATGCTTGCGGCTTGTGATATTTACAGACCCGCGGCTATCAAACAGCTTCAGGTTGTCGGTGAGCAGGTTGGTGTTCCTGTTTTTGAAATGGGTCAGACAGACCCCGTAAGAATTGCAAGAGAGGCAATTAATTATTCAAAAGAACACGGCCACGATTATGTTATTCTCGATACTGCGGGCCGTCTTCATATAGACGAGGAGCTTATGAATGAGCTTAAATCGGTTAAATCCGAGGTTAAGCCTCACGAAATTCTTCTTGTTGTTGACGCAATGACAGGTCAGGATGCTGTTAATGTTGCAACATCATTTGATGAAGCGCTCGGCATTGACGGACTTATTCTCACAAAGCTTGACGGTGATACCCGAGGCGGTGCCGCTCTTTCGGCAAGAGCTGTAACGGGCAAGCCCATTAAGTTTGTGGGTACGGGCGAAAAGCTTGAAAATCTTGAAAGCTTCCACCCCGACAGAATGGCTTCAAGAATTCTCGGTATGGGCGATGTGCTTTCGCTTATTGAAAAAGCGGAAATGGCAATCGACGAAAAGAAAGCCGAAGAGCTTGAAAAGAAGCTGCTTCAGAATAAGTTTGACCTTAACGATTTGCTTGACCAGTTTGACCAGATTCGCAAGATGGGTTCAATTCAGGATTTGCTTGCAATGATACCGGGTATCGGTAACAAGGCAAAGGATATCGAGGTTGACGAAAAGAAGTTTGACCGTATGAAGGCAATCATCTATTCGATGACCGAGAAAGAAAGAACAAATCCCGATATCATCAACCCCTCACGCAAAAAGAGAATTGCGGCGGGCTCGGGTCAGAGTATTGAAGAGGTTAACAGACTTCTTGCACAGTTCAGACAGATGCAGAAAATGTTCAAGCAGTTTGGCGGAAAGAAGGGCGGCAAACGCCGCAGAAAATCTTCCTTCCGTATGCCCAAGGGTTTTGACCCTTCACAGTTCGGAATGTAATTCGGCAAAGCCGATACATTATATAAGCGCAACCCCAATGGTTGTCAAAAATTTATTTTTATATATTTATTTTTTGGAGGAATTTAAAATGGCAGTAAAAATCAGACTTCGTCGTATGGGCGCAAAGAAAGCTCCTTTCTATCGTATCGTTGTTGCAGATTCAAGATATCCCCGTGATGGCAGATTCATCGAAGAAATCGGCACATACAATCCCGTTGCTACTCCCTCAGAGGTTAAGGTAGACGCTGAAAAGGCAAAGCAGTGGATTGCAAACGGTGCACAGCCCACAGATACAGTTAAGGCTCTTCTCAAAAAAGAAGGCGTTCTTTAATCCTGAGAGGTAACCAATGAAAGACTTACTTATCGGCATCGCTCAGGGTCTTGTTGATGATCCCGATGCGGTAACTGTAACTGTTGATGAGCCTGCAGAAGACGGAACTGTTGTTTATCATCTTCACGTAAGCGAAGACGATATGGGCAGAGTAATCGGCAAGCAGGGCAGAATTGCAAAAGCAATTCGCACTGTTATGCGTGCAGCTGCAACTCGTCAGAGTGCAAGGGTTGTTGTAGAAATTGATTAAGAACTTTCTCGAAATCGGTGAAATAGTCGGAACCCATGGGGTACGCGGTGAAATCCGTGTTAACCCCTGGTGCGACACACCCGATTTTATGACTAAATTCAAAACCTTATATTTTGACAGCAATGGAAGCTGTGCGGTGCAGATTAAGTCTGCAAGACCGCACGGCAACATTGTTTTGTTAACAATTAACGATGTTGACTCTGTTGAAAAAGCACAGAAGCTTCGCGGAAAGATTTTTTATATGAAACGCAGTGATGCGAAACTTCCCAAGGGCAAATATTTTATTGCAGAGCTTATCGGCTGCAAGGTTTATGATGCAGACGATGAGAGCAAGTGTTACGGCACGCTCACCGATGTGAGTCCCACGGGTGCAAACGATGTTTGGCACATAACAGATGAGGGCGGCAAGGAATATCTTATTCCCGCAATCCCCGATGTTGTTATTTCAACCGATGTTGAAAATGACCGCGTAATCATAAGACCCCTGAAAGGTATTTTTGACGATGAGGATTGATATATTAACTCTGTTTCCCGAAATGTGTATGAGCGTTTTGAGCGAAAGCATTATCGGCAGAGCCAGAGAAAACGGCAATGTGGAAATCAATTGCCGCAACATAAGAGATTACACTCTTGATAAGCATAACAGAGTTGACGATGCTCCTTACGGAGGCGGCACGGGTATGATAATGCAGACCCAGCCGATTTATGATTGCTTTATGTCGCTTTGCGAAGAAACGGGCAAAAAACCTCATCTTATTTATCTTTCGCCTCAGGGCAAAACGCTCACTCAGGAGAGGGTAAAGGAGCTTGCAACGCTTGATAATATTGCTCTTCTCTGCGGACATTATGAGGGTATAGACCAAAGAGTAATCGATGAAATTGTTGATGAAGAAATCTCAATCGGCGATTATGTCTTGACCGGTGGCGAATTGCCTGCGCTTGTGCTTGCAGACAGCATTTCAAGAATGTTGCCCGGAGTGCTCGCAAATGAAGATGCGTTTACTCTTGAGAGCCATTATTCGGGCTTGCTTGAGCATCCGCAATACACAAGACCTTTTGAGTGGCATGGCGAAAAAGTTCCCGAGGTGCTTATTTCGGGGCATCACGCCAATATTCAGAAGTGGCAGCGTGAGCAGAGCCTTAAGCGCACTTATGAGCGCCGACCCGATCTGCTTGAAAAGGCAGAGCTGACAAAAAAAGATATTGAATATCTTAATAAGATAAAATAACCGCAGAGCAAACTGCGGTTTTTTTATTTGCAGAGAAGTTATTGCAAACTGAAATAAAATGAATTATAATATTGATAATAATTTTTTGAGGTGAAAACAAATGGTAAAAATAACAGCATTTTTTACTGCGTTAATGCTCTGGTTTAATCTTGCATTTTTCCCCGCACAGCCCGTTGAAGGTATTTTCGGAGAAACAGAAGAAAAAGTTCAGACGGAATTTGATGAAGGCGAGTTTGTTATGGGCGAAAATGACCTTGTTGTTGCACCCGACGGTGACGATAACAACGCAGGCACCCTTGAAGCACCGCTGAAAACTTTTGAAAAAGCAAAAGAACTTCTTAAAAATAACACCTCTGATGAAGCGGTTACCGTATGGTTCAGAGAGGGTACATATACAATTGAAAAAACCGTTGAATTTACGGCTGATGACAGAAGCGATGTTCTTTACCGTTCATATCCGAATGAAAAGGTTTCGTTTACGGGCGCAAAAGAAATTTCAGGCTGGAGCGAAACAACAATCAACGGCGTTAATGCTTTTGTAACCGATATGCCCATTGAGAGTGATGACGATTATTTCCGCTCGCTTTTCAAGGGAAACAAAAGACTTTCACGCCCCAACTTCCCTGAAACTGATGTTTTTAAGGTAGCGGCAGAGCCTCTTGAAAATGAAAAGGTTGTTTCTGCATGGGACGGTAATTTCTTTGTTTATTCACCCGTTGTATATGCTCACCCCGAGGATATGCTCGATTTTGCAAACCCCACCGATATTGACCTGAAGCTTATGCATTTCTGGTGCGAGGATCTTATGCCTGTTCTTTCAATCGATAAGGATACAGGCAGAATCGTAACCGAAAAGGCAACGGCAATGAAAACCCGCGTGAATGATAATTACATACTTGAAAATGTAAAAGAAGCCCTCAATGCTTCCGGCGAATGGTATCTTGACCGTGGCGAAGAAAAGCTTTATTATATCCCCGAAAACGGAGATACTGTTGAAAATACAGTTCTTTATGCAGGTATGACAGAACAGCTCTTAACGATAAACGGGGCTGAAAATATTTCTTTCCAAGGCATCAGCTTTGAAAAAACCGATTGGGATCATATTGACGGCAAGCATACAGGCAAACCTTTTGACCCGTCAAGCGAGATTTACAAGTTTATAAAATATGGTACGGAGCATCCTCAGGCAGCTTTTGAAGTTCCTGCAGCAATTTATATTGCGGCATCATCGGGCATCAACTTCACCGATTGCCGTTTTGAGAATATTTCTTATTCTGCGGTAAAATTTGATAAAGCGGCAAAGGACTGCAATATCAAGAGCTGTTATTTCAATGAAATTGGTGGAAACGCTGTTTTTATTCATGGCGATTTTGTTGTTCCCGCAACCACACAGAATATAAATATTATTGATTGTCACATAAGCTATTACGGCAGAATTTTCAACAACGCAATCGGCATTCTGCTCACTCACGCTTATGATTGTGAGCTTTCAAACAATGAAATTCACGATGGCTGGTATACAGGCGTTTCCGTTGGCTGGAACTGGGGCTACACAGAGCACCCGACAAACAAGATTAAGATTTGCAATAACCTTATTTATAACATTGGTAATGCCTGGCTTTCCGATATGGGCGGAATTTACACTCTCGGAGTTCAGCCCGATACGGTTATCAGCGGAAATGTTATTTATAATGTAGGCTGTGACGAAGGTGCTTACGGCTACGGCGGCTGGGGCATTTATCTTGATGAAGGCTCAAGCGGTATGCTCGTTGAAAACAATCTTGTTTATGATTGCTCATCGCAGACCTTCCATCAGCACTACGGCAAAGATAATATAGTAAAAAATAATATCTTCGCTTTTGGCGGTGACGGTGCATTCAGAATCACAAGAAACGAGGAGCACAATTCCCTTACACTTTCAAATAATATTTTTGTTACCGATAATGCAACAATGTATGCTCTCACAACAGAAAGAGACTGGTTTGTTGATGACAGCAACCTTTATTGGGATTATAAGCACGGCGGCAATGTTTATTCGGGCGATTCCATGGGATTCTTTGAAAGAAAATCACTTGTAATAATGACATTACGAGGTTATTATAACAATGCTGTTTTTGAAAATCCGTTATTTAAGGATGCTCAGAACAGAGATTTCACTCTTGCAGAAAATAGCCCCGCAATTGAAGCAGGCTTCAAGCCGTTTGCCTATAATGCAGGCACTATAACAAAGTTTTAAATAAAAAAACACCCCGAAAACTCGGGGTGTTTTTATTTGTGATTTTAGATTTCAGGGATTTCGATTTCGATTTCTCTGCCAAGTTCTGCTGAACGGGAAATACCGTCGATAATAGCCTGATTATAAAGGATCTGGCTGCAGGGAACGGGAGCTTCGCCGCCTTCCTTAACTGCATCGATGAATGAACGAATCTTGATATCGAAGCAATCAACATCATTATTCTTCATGGGAATATAGGTTTCAATCTGCTCGCCTGCAATCTCGTGATAGATAACAAGGGGACCGCCGATTGAGCCGTTCCAGCACTCTGTTGAGGGAACTCTTACGGAGCCCTTTGTGCCCATAATGATGGTGTCACCCGGAGTGTCAAGGTTCATTGCCCAAGCGATTCTGAAGTCAAGAATGATGCCGCCTTCAAGACGAACAAATGCTGCTGCAAAGTCGTCAACGCCGAAAACATCGTGATGCTCATAATTGGGGCTCTTGCCGAAGAAATCAGATTTGTAGCCTGAAACTGTGAGCGGCTTGGGATAGCCGATTGAGTTAAGAACCATATCAAGTGAATAGCAGCCGATATCGCCGAGAGCGCCGATGCCTGCTGTATCCTTTTGAATGAATGATGTGCCGAAGGGAGTGGGGATGCCTCTGCGTCTGCCGCCGCCGGTCTGAATGTAATAAATCTGACCGAGCTCGCCTGACTGAACAACCTTCTTGAGCATCTTCATATTTTCATCGAAACGGGGCTGGAAGCCAATTGAAAGCACGCCGTTGCTTGCCTTTTCTGCCTTGCAGATAGCAACTGCTTCTTCAAGAGTAACGCACATGGGCTTTTCAAGAAGAACGCTTACACCCTTTTCAAGAGCATAGATTGTGCATTCTGCGTGAGTTGCGTTATATGTACAAACGCTTACTGCATCGCATTCGCCTGCATCAATGAGCTCTTTGTGGCTGGGATAGAATTTAACATTTTCGCCAACGTTATATCTTTCGCAAAAAGCTTCTGCCTTGCCGGGAACGAGGTCTGCAAGAGCAACGATTTCAACATCGGGGCATTTCTGATATGCCTTAACATGGGCTTCTGCAATCCAGCCTGTGCCGATGATACCAACCTTAACTTTTTTGCTGTAATCTCTTTCTTTGGTGTCTGCGGGGGCATCTTTGAATTTGTCAAGAATATTTTCTGCCATAAATATTACCTCGCTGTTATTTAAATAAATTGTATTTTACCAGCTGAGAGTTTTAAGATACTCTCTGCTGAGTGTTACCGAGTTGATGGGGGTATCGTCTTTTGCGGGGCTGTCCTGCTCAACAACAACCCAATTTGCGCCTGCATTTTCGCAAGCTGCAAGAATTGCGGGCATATCCTGAACACCGTAGCCAACGGGCATAAATGAGAATGCATCCTGCTCTTCCTGCTCTTCGTTATCGTCGATGCCGATGAGCTTATAAAGCTGACCCTGCTTGCCGTCGCCCTTTTTGAAATCCTTGAGATGAACAACGGGTGCTCTGCCTGAATATTTTTCTATGTATTCTGCGGGATTAACGCCTGCAACATTTACCCAGCAGGTGTCGATTTCTGTCTGAAGAAGGTCAGCAGGAATTGTTGAGTAAAGCACGTCGAGAGCATATTCGCCGTCGATTGTAACAAACTCAAAATCGTGGTTATGATAAAGAAGCTGAATGCCGAGCTCTTTTGCGGCAAGACCTATTTTGCGAATTCCTTCAACTGTTGCGGCAAAGCCTTCTGTGCCGGGGCGGCATTCTTCTGTCAGATAAGGAACTGCAACATATTTGCAGCCGATTTTTGCATAATCCGAAAGAACTGCTTCGGGGTTTTCAAGCATATCATAATAAGGAACATGAGCGGAAATGGGAACAATGCCGATTTCTTCGCAGAAAGCCTTAATCTTTAAGGGGTCTTCTCCGAAAAGACCTGCGAACTCAACGCCGTCATAGCCGATTTCTTTCATCTTTTTGATTGTACCGTAAAAATCGTTCTGCATTTCATCTCTTACAGAGTAAAGCTGAACGGCAACGGGAAGCTTCATTTTAAATTCACTCCTAAAAATAATTAGTTGTATTTATAATATCACATTATTTTTTATGATACAAGTATATTAATAAAAAAAGCACCTCTTTTTGAGGTGCTTTTTGATTATTTTATAACCTTTTCAAAATCAGAAGCGGGATGCTTGCAAAGAGGGCAGATAAAATCTGCGGGTAATTCCTCTGCTTCGTGTTCATATCCGCAGATTGTGCATCTCCATACGGTTTTGCCTGCGGGCTTGCTTTCCTGCGGTTTGGGCTTGATGTTTGCGTGATAATATTCGTAGGTTGCCGAAGGTATGTCGCTGAGAATTTCTGCATCGGTCACCTTGCAGATAAACATTGTGTGTGAGCCGAGGTCAATGCTCTGCTCAACCTCTGCCGAAATATAGGAGTTTGTGCCTTCGGTAATATAAACAATGCCGTTTTCAGCTCTTTTATATCCGCTGAAATCTGCAAATTTATCGGTATCTCTGCCTGATTGGAAGCCGAATCTTTTGAACAGTTCGAAATCGGCATCCTGACTGATTGTTGAAACGGTAAGCTTGCCTGTTTCGGCAATTATATCGTGAGTGTAGTTAGCTTTGTTAACTGCGATGCTGATTCTGTTGGGCTCTGCAGTTACCTGCATTGCTGTGTTGATTATGCATCCGTTATCCTTGCCGTCTTTTATCGAAGAAAGAACAAAAAGACCGTATGAAATTTTAAACATTGCTTTGTTATCCATTGGTTATTCCTCCTTATTATATTATATCCTGAAAATCTTACCGTAATCTTCCGTTAAAAAGATTTGATTTTTTAAAAGCGTAATAAAGGGGTATTCCGCCTGCAAGGCAAACTGCAAGCTCGCCCGCGCCAACCTCAAGAGCCGAAATCAGAAATATTGAAAAACTTGCTTCACCCGCGGGCATAAGCAGAGTTATTTCAGCGCCGACTATGAGAGCATTGAAAATAACGGGCATAATAATTGAAAGAAGAGGTAAGCCTTTAAAGGTTATCTTTCTCAGCTTTCTTGCACATATTGCGGCAAGCAGAGTTGCCAGAGAACCGAAGATAATATCCCATAATCCGTAGGGGCTTGAAAGATTGCCGAGAATACATCCTATGGTTAAACCGGGAATTGCCGCAGGTGTGAATACTGAAAGCACGGTTAATGCTTCCGAAAATCTGAACTGAATCTGACCGTATGCTATGCCGAGAACTGCACTTGCATAGGTTGCCGCGGCATAAAGAGCCGCGATCATTGCACCGCTTACGAGAGCGGCAATTTGTTTCTTTTTCATTTTTTTGCTCCTTTTGGTTACCTTGTAACCGCCTTTAGTTTTGTTCGGCACCGAGCAGGCACCTGTCAGGAAGGTTTCGAACTGACAATTAATTAAACCTTAATCTATATTAAAGATATTCGGCAAGAGCTTTGAGATTTTCAACGGCTACACTTGCTTTTATATCTGAATTTGCATATTCTTCGGGAGTTGTTACACCGCTGTAAACAAGAGCGCAGGGGATGCCGTGATTTGCGCCGATGGCAATATCGGTTGCAAGTCTGTCGCCGATAAACGCAAGTTCATCGCGTTCACAGCCGAGCATATTGGTTATATAGTCAACAGTTGCTGTCATAGGTTTGCCGAGAACGGTGGGACGCTTACCTGTTGATGCGGCAAAAAGCTCTATCATTGAGCCTGTGTCGGGCATATAACCGTCTGCTGTGGGGCAGTTGAGGTCGGGGTGAGTAGCAATGTAAACAGCGCCCTTGTCAATATATTTAACAGCATCCCACATTTTCTGGTATGTGAGAGTTGTGTCAAAACCGAGAACAACTATGTCGGGGTCTGCATCAACAAGATTGATGCCTGCTTTTTCAAAATCGCCTGTAAGGCGTTCGTTACCGAGAAGAAAAACTTTTTTGCCTGCATAGTTTCTGTTGAGATAGTCAGCGGCAACGTGTGATGAAATAATAACCTTATCTTCGTTTACGGGGAAGCCCATTTTTTCAAGCTTTGCACGGCAGACTTCAACATTATTTGATGAATTGTTGGTGAAGAAATAAAAATCTCTTCCTGATTCAATTGCTTTATTGATGAAATCTGTTGAACCTTCAATGATGTTACCGTCAAGATAGAAGGTGCCGTCCATATCAATGATAAAATATTTTGTTTTTTCAAAAATTCTGTTATTCATTATCAACACTCCGAATATTTTTTCTGTAATATTTTAACATAAACATCAGGTTTAAGCAACACTTTATAAAAAACGCATTTTCAAAAAAATGTGACGATTTGGAACAAAAGACGGGTTTTAAAAATTTTTGCTGTATAATGTAGAAAATTTGGAAAGGGGGAAACGGAATGAAGAAGAAAAAGCAGGAAATCAATGTTGATCGCCTTTGTGATATACTGAAAGACTGCAGAATCGAAATGGGTTATACCCAGCAGAAAATTGCAGATTATCTTCATATAGACCGTTCAACCTATGCCAAATACGAAACGGGCAGAAAGCCTGAAATTGATACGGTTGCGCTTCTTGCTGAATTATACGGAATCAATATCGGCGAAATGCTGAATGATTTCTGCGATGATATATCAAGTCAGATAAAAACCGTAACAGTTAAAGCTCCCAATAGACCGACAGAAAGATTAGTAAGGCTTAACGAAGAAGAGCAAAGACTTATTGATTATTTCAGAAACTGTGCGGATAAAAACAGCGTAATGGATTTTGCACATAAATCTTATATTGAAGTCGCTGTTGATGAAAGCGAAAAAGATAAAAAATAAAGAGGGTCGCAAGACCCTCTTATTTTTATTCTTCAATCTGTTCGGGATTCTCGATTTTGCCTGTAACATTCTTGATGTTGTTGCGGGCATTCTGGATTTCTGCAAGGCTTGTTGTAACAGCCTGCTCAGCAGTTTTCATAATATCTTCAATAAAATCGCCTGCGGCAATTCTGATTTCAGATGACCACTTGTTTGCATTGTCAATAGCAGCTTCAGAGCGTGCCTTTGCATCTGCAAGAGCTCTTTCTGCCTGCTCTGTTGCGGCATTAACAATGTTTTCTGCCTGAGCGTTTGCACCGGCAAGAGTTGATGCTGCGTCATCCTGAGCTGTTTTGATGATTGACTCTGCAGTTGCCTTTGACTGAACAACGATTTCGCTGCTGTCTACCATTGCGGCTGCTTCAAGCTGAGCGTTCGCTCTGATGATTTTTGCATCTTCGTTTGCGGTGTTAACTATTTGCTTTGCCTGAGCTTCTGCTTCAGCAATCTTGTTTTTTGAATAATCTTCTGTTTTAAGAACAAGGGTTCTTACCTTATCTTCTGCGGTTGAAATAAGTGCTCTGGATTTTTCCTGTGCACTGGTAACAACGCTTACAGCCTCATTCTTTGCCTTAACAAGAATGTTGTTTCTGTCGGCAACAATTGCTCTTGCCTGAGTGATTTCGTTGGGCATATTGAGTCTGATGTTTTCAAGGGCTGTTTTAAGTGCCTTTGCATCAATACCGATTTTATTGCTCAGGGGAACCTTTGAGCCTGCTTCAAGTATATTGTCTATTTCATCAAGCCAGGTTTCAATGTTTGTGCTCATATGATTCTGTTCCTTTCCTTAATTCGTTTGATTATGTCTTCGCTGACCGGCTCGGGCACAAATTCGCGAATATCTCCGCCGAATTCACACACTTGCTTTACAACGCTGGAAGATAAATACATATTTTCTGCATTTGCGGTTACAAACACGGTTTCAAGCTCAGGGTTGAGCTTTTTATTTGTTAATGCCTGCTGGAATTCATATTCGAAATCCGAAACCGCACGCAAGCCTTTGACTACCGCGCAAGCGCCTTTTTCTTTTGCGTATTCCGCGAGCAGACCGCTGTGAGTTTCAACCTCAACATTTTCAATATCCGTGAGGCTTCTTTTGAGAAGTTCAACTCTTTCTTCCGCTGTGAAATAGCTGGCGGGTTTATGGAAATTGGTCATTGCAACAACAATAACCTTATCAAAAAGCTTTGATGCTCTGCGGATAATGTCAACGTGTCCGATGGTTACGGGGTCGAAGCTACCCGGACAAATGGCGATTTTCATAAATATCAGCCTTTCCTATAAACGGTAACTGCCGTTTTACTGTATTTATAGGTTTTCTGCTTTTCAAGACCGCCCTGAATATCGGGCAATTCATCTGCGAAGGGATGCTCGCAAACAACAAGACCGCCCTCTGCTATGTGAGGCTCAACCTTTGCAAGCGCCTTTTCAAGAAGTCCCGTTGAAAATGGAGGGTCAAGAAAAGCAATGTCGAATATTCTGTCTGTCATACTTAAAAAAGCAAGTGAATCCGTTTGTGCAACGGTTGCTTTATAATCGAGTTTGGTTTTTGCGAGGTTATCTTTAACAATACGGACAGCATTTTTATCGGCATCAACAAAAACTGCGCTTTCTGCGCCTCTGCTCAATGCTTCAATGCCGAGCTGACCCGAGCCTGCGAACAAATCAAGAATTCTGCGGCCTTCAATTTCAAACTGAATTATGCTGAAAACAGCTTCCTTGACCTTGTCTGTTGTGGGTCTTACATTATCACCTTCAAGGGTTTTTAAAGACATACCTCTGGCACTGCCTGTGATTACTCTCATATATTTCCTCCGTAGAGTCTATAATCAATTTATTATCGCATTAATCAAGACGAATTGTCAAGATGAAATGTTAATTATTATATAAAAAAGCAGAAAATTAATCCTCCGCATCCGTATTTTTGCCGTGAAAGGCTTCAAAAACCGCCTTTGCACAAGCTTTGCTCATCCCTTTTACCGAAGCAAGCTCTTCTTCCGAAGCGAGTGAAACTGCTTTAACGGTTTTGAAATGCTTCATAAGAGCTTTTGCTCTGCTTTCGCCTATTCCCTCAATTGAAAGAAGTGTTGATGAAAGCGAGGATTTTTTTGCGCGGCTTCTGTGATAACTTATCGCAAAGCGGTGAACCTCATCCTGAATGGTTGAAACAAGGGTGAATGCCGCACGCTTTGAGGTGAGAGAAAGCTCGTCGCCCGTTGTGGCAATAGCTCTTGTGCGGTGGTGCGAATCCTTGACCATACCGAAAAGGGGAATATCAAGATTATATTTTTCAAGCACGGGTTTGACCGCATTAACCTGACCCTTGCCGCCGTCAAGCAGAATAAGATCGGGCAGTCTGCCAAAACCTTCGCCGCTTTCTTTTTCTTCAAAATAACGCAGTATTCTGCGTTCGATAACCTCTGCCATAGATGCATAGTCATCCTGACCCGAAAAACCTTTTATTGCAAAATGACGGTAAGATTTTTTATAGGGCAAACCGCCTTTGAAAACAACCATACCCGCTACATTATTGCTTCCCGCTGTGTGTGAAATATCATATGATTCAATAAATTCGGGTGGGGATTTAAGCCCCAGAAGAGTGCCGAGTTCATCAAGCGCGGCAGTTGCTTTGCCCGTTTTGCCAAGGTAAAGAGCAAGCTTCTGCGCGGCATTTGAACGGCACATTTCAAGCACCGAATGCTGTTCGCCTCTCTGCGGCAAAACTATGCTCACCTTTCGTTTTGCAAGGGAAGAGAGCCACTCACAAAGAGGCTCAGGATTTTCAACCTCGCCGTCAACGGCAATACGCGGCGGAACAAAATCGCGCATTGAATAATAGCTGCGGATTAATTCGTGCCTTGCTTCGGGCAAATCTTCGGGCATATCAATGATAAAATATTCGCTGTCATAAAGCCTTGCATCTTTGAAACGCAAAACAGAAAGGCAGGCTTTGGGCGATGCGCAGACAATAGCAAAAACATCCTGCACCTTAACCGAAGATGCAACAACCTTCTGCTTTTCTGTAACTTTTTTGATTGCGTTTATTTTATCGCGGATTTTTGCGGCTTTTTCAAATTCAAGATTTTCGGAAGCCTCGAGCATTTTTTCGGTCAGAGCATCAATCGCTTTGCCTGAGCCGTTTATGATAAAATCAAGAGCCTGCTCAACGGCTTCGTTGTGAGCGCTTTCGGTTGTTTTGCCCGCACACGGTGCGGCGCACTGACCTATATAAAAATTGAGACAGGGTCTGCCTTTTTTGTAGTCACGCGGAAAAACTTTTGAGCATTGCGGAATTTTAAAAATCTTTTTTGCTTCGTCAACGGCATTTGAAATTCCGAAAGAATTGGTGTAGGGACCTATATATTTTGCCCCGTCATCAAGCTTTTGCTTGACCGAAAAGAAATTCTTCCAGCCGTTTTCGGTAACCTTGATATAATGATATCCTTTGTCATCTTTAAGCAGAATATTATATTTGGGCGAATGCTGTTTTATGAGCGAGCATTCAAGAATGAGCGCTTCAAATTCGCTGTCGCAAAGAATATAATCAAAATCTTCAACATTTTCAACCATTTTACGCACCTTGGCGGTATGGTTATTCTGTGAGCCGAAATAAGAGCTTACTCTGTTTTTGAGAGCCTTTGCTTTACCCACATAAATTATTTCATTGCTTTTGTTTTTCATAAGATAAACGCCGGGAGTAAGCGGCAGACTCATTGATTTTTTTCTTAATGCGGGCAGTTTTTCATTCATTCCGGTTCACCTCCGTCCAACTTATTATAACTTTTTGAAATCGATTTCGCAATAGATATATTATTTTTTAACAAATACTTGACAAGCGTGTAATCATTTGTTAAAATAAATAGCCGCTGCAGAAAATGCGGCAGGATAAAATGAAATTTTTTCCTTGCCACGGATGCACCGTGGCCAAAGACCAGAAGGAGGTGCTTTAAGAATGTCAGCAAACATCAGCTACGAGACAATGATAGTTTTTTCAGTTGCTAACGGCGACGAAGCTGCTCAGCCTCTCGTTGAGAAATTCAAGGCTATGATTGAAGCTAACGGCACTCTTGAGAGCGTTGATGAGTGGGGCAAGCGCAAGCTCGCTTACGCAATCGACGACGAAACAGAGGGTTACTACGTTCTCTTCAACTATCAGGCTGCTCCTGAATTTCCTGCAGAGCTTGACCGTGTTGTAAAGATTACAGACGGCGTGCTTCGCTCCCTCATTGTCAAGAAAAACTAAGGAGGTCGCAAAATGGTTAATTGTGCCGTAATTATGGGCAGACTTGTTGCCGACCCCGAGCTTCGCACAACATCAAGCGGAATTTCAGTAACGTCATTCGCTGTTGCGGTTGACAGACGCTTTGCCCGTCAGGGTGAAGACCGTCAGGCAGATTTCATCGACATTATTGCTTGGAGACAGCAGGCAGAATTCATCTGCAAATATTTCCGCAAGGGTTCGATGATTGCTATCCAGGGAAGCATTCAGACAAGAATGTATGAGGATAGAAACGGCAACAAGAGAAAGGCTGTTGAAATCGTTGCAGATAACGTTAGTTTCTGCGGATCCAAGAGCGAAACAGGCACAGGCGCAAGAAATGATTCGTTCATGAATGCTCAGCCCGCTCCCTCATATTCAACTGCCGACGAAGGCGATTTTAAAGAAATTCCCGAGGACGATCTTCCGTTCTGAGATTGTTCATCTAAACTGAAAAGGAGGTTTTATCCATGGCTTACGAGAAAAACGACAGAAGACCCAACAAAAAGGGCCGCAGAAAGGTTTGCTCATTCTGCGTAGATAAAGTTGAATGCATCGATTACAAGGATGTTAACAAGCTTAACAAGTTCACATCGGAGAGAGCTAAGATTCTTCCCCGCCGTGTAACAGGTACTTGTGCAAAGCATCAGCGTGAGCTGACAACCGCTATCAAGCGTGCACGTCAGATCGCTCTTCTTCCCTACACAAGCGACTGATAAATAAAAGATTAACCGCAGTGTGAAAACACTGCGGTTTTTGTTTTTTTATTTCCAAAAAATCCGTAACACAATTCGCGTCACCCACATAATCTGTCAATGAAAGCGGAAATAAAAAGCCGCTTGAAACACAAGAAGGAGGTTACATCATGGGTTGCGGATGCAATAACAGCTGGTTCATTTTCCTTATCCTTATCCTCTTCTGCTGCGGCGATTGCGGCGGTAACAACTGCGGATGCGGCAATACTTTCCAGACCAGAAACAACGACTGCGGCTGCGGTTGCGGTTGCTAACTTCTGCAAAGGGTGCTCAGTTTAACTGAGCAAGAATCCCTGCCGCCTCTTCCTGCGAAAGTCCGCCGGGGGAGGCGGTAAAATTTCTCGGAATTGCGTCCTGCCAACGCAGGGCGTAATTTTTTGCTTCTTCTTCGGTTAAGGACAAGCCTTTTAAGTCAACGAGCGAATTTATAACCGATTTAACTTCATCGATTCCGTCAGTCATTTCAAAGAATTTATTTGCTTTTTCGGGCGCAAATGTGACGCAGCGGTCAATGAATGCCGAGAAAAATGCGGCACACGCCATACCGTGGGGAATACCGTAGTTTTCGGTTAAAACATAGCCAAGAGGGTGGGGGAAAGCCGTGCCGCAGGTGTTGATAACCAAACCTGCATAAAGTGAGCCATAATATAAAGGCTCCCGAAGAGAGGGGGCAACTTCATTTGCCTGCGAAAGGGCTTTTAAACAATTATATATCTGCGGAATGCATTTTTCGGCATAGAGTTCGATAATACCAACGCATTTCGCTGTGAAATATCCTTCGATTGCGTGCGCAAAAGCATCAAGTGCGGTTGAAACAGTTATGCTGTAAGGTAAAGATTCGGTATATTTCGGGTCGCAGAATGAGAGTGCGGCATAGCAGTCGGGGCCTGAAATGCTTTTCTTTCTGCCGGTTGCATCGTCGGTAAGCACGGCAACTGCCGTAACCTCGCTGCCCGTACCCGCTGTTGTGCCGATAAGCGCAACGGGAAGCGGAGCGGCGGAATATTCTCTTTTATAAATCTCAATCGGTGAAAGCTCGGGATTGGATGCATAAATCGCTATTGCTTTTGATGCATCAAGCACAGAGCCGCCGCCTATTCCGAGAATAAAATCAGCCTTTGCGCTTCTTGCGGCTTCACCTGCTTTGTGACAAGCGGAAATAAGCGGGTTTTCGCCGATTTCATTAAATGTTTCATAGCTTATATTTTCTTTTTTTAATGCCGAAACTGCGTCATCAAGTGCTCCGCAGAGAACGGCACTTTTTTTGCCCGTTACAATCAGACAGCTTTTTCCGAGCGAAGAAAAAGCGGAGGAATTGTTGATAACCGCATCTTTTCCGCAGAAACATTTTGCGGGCATATGGATAACAGAATTCATAACGGTTCTCCTTTGTGCAAATTGCTGTAATTGATAATCCTATTTTAGCACATTACGGACAAAAAACCAATATTTAATCGATAAATTTTATAAATAATGTTGAAATAATATAAGATAAGGTGTATTATATATAATTATATTATTAGAATGGCGGTGCTGCGGTTTGAAAAAGAAGATTGTTTCGGTTGCAGTTATCGCTGTTGCTCTGATTGCGGTTATTTTGCTTTCGGATAAATTTATAATCAACACAACCGAAAACAGCTTTTTTGCAATGAACACCGTTTGTTCATCAAAAATAAGCGGCAAAGAAAGTGATTTGGTTTCAGAAGAAATTCAGGCGGCGGTTGAAAAGCTTGATACCGATGTTCTTTCAAGAAAAAACGAAAGCTCTTCCGTTTCCCGCCTTAACAGAAATATGGGCGGAGAAATTGATGAGAAGCTTTTTGAATATTTTTCATTGCTTCTTGATGTTTGCAAAAAAAGCGGCGGAAAGTTTGATTTCACTCTCGGTGCCGTCAGCGATTTATGGGATTTCGGCGGCAAAGCGGATTTGCCCGATGAAGCAAAGCTTAAAGAGGCTCTTTCTCATTCGGGAAGCGAAAAAATAACTCTTACTGAAAAATCCGTTGCTTACGGCGATTCGTTAACCGTTGATTTCGGTGCGGCGGGCAAGGGAATTGCACTCGATGAAATTAAAAATCATCTTGAAAAAAACGAAACCAAAGAGGCAGTTATAAGCATCGGCGGCAGCATTCTTTTATATGGCGAAAAGGATTTCACCGTAGGGATAAGAAATCCCGAGGGGAATGCGGGGAGTTACATTGCAATTCTGAATGTTGACGGCTGCTGTGTTTCAACTTCGGGAGGCTACGAAAGATTTTTTGAAAAAGACGGCAAAACCTATTATCATATTCTTGACCCTGAAACGGGTTATCCCGCCCAAAGCGGAGTTGTGAGCGTAACGGTTGTTTCTGAAAGCGGTATTTTCAGCGATGCACTTTCAACTGCGTGCTTTGTGCTCGGAATTGAAGAGGGCGCGGCGCTTGCGAAAGAATACGGCTGCGAAACAGTTTTTGTTGATGAGAATAAAAAGCTTTATGTTTCGGATGGGCTGAAAGAGAAGATTGAAATTACGGATAATGGCTATTCTTTGGCGGAGCAGTAATTATGAATATAAAACTGATAAAAAAAGGCGATATATTGCTTGTTGCGGCAATTGCTGTTATTGCGGGAATATTTTTTCTTTGGCAGTCCCTTAACAACGAAAGCCTGACTGCGGTTGTAACCGTTGACGGTGAGGTTGTTCAGACCGTTAATCTTTCCGCAAAAGAAGAAAAAATCATTATTCCCGATACTCAGCCGAAAGTTAAAATAGTTGCAGAAAACGGAAAAATCCGTTTTGATTATGCCGAATGCGAAGATAAGCTTTGCGTTTCGTGCGGAAATCTTGAAAAAAAGGGCGATACAGCGGTTTGTTTGCCTTCAAAAACGGTTATTACCGTGGCGGGCTCCGATGTTGATGCCGTAACTTATTGATATGAAGAAAAATACTGTTTATAAAACGGCACTCGGTGCAATACTCTGCGCCCAAGCTCTGGCGTTGAGCTTTCTTGAGGGTTTGCTGCCGCCTTTGCCGTTTCTGCCTCCGGGGGCAAAGCCCGGATTTTCAAACATAATAACGATGTTTGCCGCAGGCAGCATAGGTTTGCCGACGGCACTTGCAATAACCGTAATCAAAGGCGGATTTGTCTTTGTTACAAGGGGCGCAACGGGAGCTCTGATGAGCATATCGGGCGGCTTGCTTTCTGTTATTGCAATGTATTTTTTGCTGAAATATGCACGCGGGCTTTTCGGCCTTGCCGGCATTTCAATAATCTGTGCCCTCTGCCACAACTGCGGTCAGCTTTTTGCGGCGGCTTTTATTACGGGCACGGCGGATATAATTTTTTACGCCCCCGCACTTCTGATTTTCGGGGCGGTGACGGGAACGGTTACGGGTCTTATTCTTAAGGCTGTTGTACCCGTTCTTGAAAAACAAAAGAAATACTTCTTCAAATAGGAGGAATTGAACTATGGCTAAGACCGTGTTGGACGGCGTTCTGACCGCTGTCAAAAAGGTCAGAGGCGGTGTTAAGGTTGATCATCATAAAAACACTGCCGAAATCGAGGTTGTGAGAATCCCCACACCCTCAAAGGTTGTTATACCCATGCAGCAGCATATCGGTGCTCCCTGCGAGCCCGTTGTTAAGGTTGGCGATGAGGTGGCTGTGGGTCAGCTTATAGGCGATACAGATAAATATGTGAGTGCACCCATTTACGCTTCGGTATCGGGAAAGGTAACCGCAATAGGCGGTGTTAAACTGCCCAACGGCTCTCTTGTTCAGGCGGTAACAATCGAATCAGACGGCGAAATGAGACTTTGGGACGGTATCAAGCCTCCCCGTGTTGAATCAAGAGAAGATCTGATTAAGGCTGTCAGAGAATCGGGTCTGGTAGGTCTTGGCGGTGCGGGCTTCCCCACACATGTTAAGCTTAATTTCCCCACAGATAAAAACATAGACACTCTTGTTATCAATGCCGCAGAGTGCGAGCCGTTTATAACTGTTGACTACCGTGAATGCATTGAAAATTCCTGGGATATTCTTGCGGGTGTTTATCTTCTCAAAGAATTTCTCGGCTTTAAAAAGGTTGTTATTGCAGTTGAAGATAACAAGCCCGAAGCGTTCAAGGTGCTTAAAAACATAGCAGACCATAAGGATGATATTGACGATGAAGTCAAGCTTATGGTGCTTGAATCAAAATATCCTCAGGGTGCGGAAAAAATGATGGTTCAGTCCGCAACGGGCAAGAGAATTCCTCCCGGAAAGCTCCCCTCTGATGTTGGCTGCGTTGTTATGAACGTTGCTTCGGTTGCGTTTATAGCACGCTATATCAAAACAGGCAAGCCGCTCGTAAGCCGTTCGATGACTGTTGACGGCTCGGCGATTGCACAGCCCAAAAATGTAAGAGTTCCTATCGGAACGGATATAGGCGAAATCATTGATTTCTGCGGCGGCTTCAAAGAAGAACCCTGCAAAATCATTTGCGGCGGCCCGATGATGGGTCAGGCTATTGTTGGCACAGATCTTCCCGTTTGCAAGCAGAACAATGCAATTCTTGCTTTTGCAAAGGGTGATGCGGTTCTTAAAGAAGAAACAGACTGCATCCGTTGCGGCAGATGTGCCATAGCTTGTCCGATGAGCCTTATGCCCACAAATATTGTGAGAGCTGCAAACGCAAAAGACCCCGAAAGACTTAATCAGCTCGGAATTATGGTTTGTATGGAATGCGGAAGCTGCGCATTTGCGTGCCCCGCAGGCAAGCCCCTTGTTCAGCATATGCGCCTTGCAAAGGCAATTTTAAGAGAGGAGGGTAAAAAATAATGGTTAACGGTAAAAAACTTGTTGTAAGTGCGTCGCCTCATGTTCGCACAAAAGACACAACAACAAAAATAATGCTTGATGTTATCATTGCGCTTATACCCGCCCTCATTGCCGCAGTTGCAATTTTTGGACCCCGTGTTCTTGCAGTTACGGCAACAACGGTTATAACTGCCGTTCTTTCAGAGTTCGTTGCAAGAAAGGTTATGAAGCGTCATAACACAATCGGCGACCTGAGTGCTGTTGTAACTGGACTTATTCTTGCTTTCAATCTTCCCGTAAGCATTCCTCTCTGGCTCGCCGCAGTAGGCAGCTTTGTTGCTATAATTGTTGTTAAGCAGATGTTCGGCGGAATAGGTCAGAACTTTGCAAACCCCGCCATTGTGGGAAGAATTTTCCTTCTTATCTCGTCGGGTCAGGCAATGGGCAACTGGGTTGTTCCTCTTTCGTGGAAAACAGATGCCGTTACGGGTGCAACTCCTCTTGCGATTCTCAAGGGCGAAGCAACCGAAACTCTTCCCTCACTTCTTGATATGTTCCTCGGTGTAAGAGGCGGCTGTATCGGCGAAACCTGCTCACTTGCTCTTATCATCGGCGGAATTTATCTTATCGCAAGAAAGGTTATTTCTCCCAAAATTCCCGTTGCATACATAGGAACCGTTGCTGTTGTTATGCTTATTGCAGGCAAATTTGATTTCGAATTCCTTGCATATCAGCTTATGGGTGGCGGACTTCTTCTCGGTGCATTCTTTATGGCAACCGACTATTCAACAAGCCCCATCAAATCAAATGCAAAAATAGTTTTCGGTATCGGCTGCGGTCTTTTAACTTGCCTTATCAGACTTTTTGCAGCACTTCCCGAAGGCGTATCGTTTGCAATCCTTATTATGAATCTTCTTGTTCCTCATATTGAAACAATTATGGCTCCCAAGCCCTTCGGAACAGTTAAAGAGAAAAAGACAAAGGAGGGCAAAGCAGAATGAAAAACTATGTGAAGCCCACTCTGGTTCTCTTTTTAATCTGTTTTATTGCAACTTTTCTTCTCGGACTTACCAATTCGGTAACAGCTCCGATTATTGATAAGCTTGCAGTTGAAACAGAAATAAAATCAAGACAAACGGTTTTCCCTGAAGCTGTAAGCTTCGGAGAAGCAAACATTTTATCTGATGGCACAAGTGTTGTTGTTGCTCTTGATGAAGCGGGCAACGAAATCGGATATGTTGTTGTTAACTCCGCAAAGGGTTACGGCGGCGATATTTCGGTTATGACAGGTATTGACACCGAAGGCAAAGTAACGGGTGTTAATATTCTTTCACATTCGGAAACTGCGGGTCTCGGCGCAAATGCAACAACCGAGAAATTTCGCAATCAGTTTGTAAATCTTGTTGCGGGCATTACCGTTTCAAAAGATAAAGCAGGCGAAAATTCAATTGATGCTCTTACCGGTGCAACAATAACCTCAAGAGCAGTTACAGATGCGGTTAATGCCGCAATAGAATCGGCAGGAGGTGAGAACAATGGCTGATAAGAAAAAATCGCTCGGCAAAGAGTTTACCAAGGGTCTTATTGCAGAGAACCCCGTTTTCCGTCTTGTTCTCGGCACTTGCCCCACTCTTGCAACATCAACAAGTGTTGTTAATGCTCTCGGTATGGGCATTTCGGCAATGATAGTTCTTGTTTGCTCAAACATAGTTATTTCTCTTTTGAGAAAGATTATCCCCGCAAAGGTGCGTATCCCCGCATATATTGTTGTTATAGCATCGTTTGTTACAATAGTTCAGATGTTGGTTAAAGCTTTCGTTCCCGCACTTGATGCGGCACTCGGCGTTTTCCTTCCTCTTATTGTTGTTAACTGCATCATTCTCGGCAGAGCAGAAGCTTTTGCAGGTAAAAATTCCGTTATTGCTTCGGCTGTTGACGGTCTCGGTATGGGCGTTGGCTTCACTATCGCTCTTTGCTGTATGGCTTCCGTAAGAGAAATCATCGGTGCGGGCACATTCCTTGCAGGCGCACAGAATCTTCTTGTGCTCTTCGGTGATAATGTTCTCAACGGTTTCAACGGATTTACACTTATTCCCCAGGACGGCGTTATTTCACCGCTTACCGTGTTTATTCTTGCTCCCGGCGGTTTCCTCACTTTTGGTCTGCTTATGGCTTGTGCAAACAAGCTTGCAGAAAAGAAAGGCAAACCCCGTGCAGAGCTCAGCGGCTGCAGTGCTTGTCCTATGGCTAAAAACTGTGCAATTCTTGCAGAAGGCAAGGAATGCGGCGAAAAGAAGGAGGGTGAAACTGCATGAAGATAGCAATGTCAATTCTTCTTACCGCAATTCTCACCGAGAACTTTGTTCTTTGCAAGTTCCTCGGTATCTGCCCCTTCCTCGGCGTTTCCAAAAAGCTCAATACCGCGGTTGGTATGTCTGCGGCGGTTATATTTGTTATGGCTCTCGCAACGGGTGTAACCTATCCCATCAATAAGTATTTGCTTGTTGCAAACGGTCTTGATTATCTTCAGACCATTGTTTTCATTCTTGTTATTGCGGCTCTTGTTCAGCTTGTTGAGCTTATTCTCAAGAAGTTTATGCCCCCGCTTTATAATGCGCTCGGCATCTATCTTCCCCTTATAACAACAAACTGTGCAGTTCTCGGTGTTGTTCTTCTCAATATCACCAAGGAATATAACTTTGTTCAGTCAATGATTAACAGCGTTGGTGCAGGTATCGGATTTATGCTTGCAATGGTTATCTTCTCAGGTGTAAGAAGCAGACTTGAGGGCTGCGATATTCCCAAATTTCTTCAGGGTCTGCCCATTGTTCTGATTGCGGCTTCAATTGTTTCGCTTTCATTTATGGGCTTTACAGGTCTTGTTGAAGGAATTTTCGGTTAAGGAGGTAACGGATTATGGATATGGAATCAATTATGATTGCCGTTGGCATAGTTGCCGTTATCGGTCTTATTGCAGGTCTCGGTCTTTCAATAGCATCAAAGATTTTTGCTGTTCCCGTTGATGAAAAAGCAGAAAAAATCAGAGAATGCCTTCCCGGCGCAAACTGCGGCGCTTGCGGATTTTCGGGTTGTGACGGCTATGCTGCCGCACTTTCAAAAGGCGAAACAACAGATACTGCTCTTTGCGCACCCGGCGGCAATGATGTTGCCAAAGAAATCGGTGAAATAACCGGTCTTGCCGCAGGTGAGGTTAAACCTATGGCGGCGGTTGTGCTTTGCCAGGGTCATAACATAAATGCAGAGGTGAAGCTTGAATATCAGGGTGTTCACAGTTGCAGAATGGCAAGCCAGATTTTCGGCGGACCTAAGGAATGTATTTACGGCTGTATCGGTTACGGCGATTGCGTTGATGTTTGCGAATATGATGCAATAAGCATTTGCAACGGCGTTGCAAGAATTAATCCCACAGAATGCCGTGCCTGCAAAATGTGCATCGGAACCTGCCCCAAAAATCTTATTGAGCTTATGCCTCTTGAAGAAACAAAAGCGGCGGTGCTTTGCAAAAACCACGATAAGGGTGCTCTTACCCGCAAGGAATGCACAGCGGGCTGTATCGGCTGTATGAAATGTGTGAAGGCTTGCGAAGCAGAGGCTATCACTATTGATAAATTCTGCGCAAAGGTTGATTATGAAAAGTGCACAGGTTGCGGCAACTGCCATTCGGTATGCCCCGTAGGTGCAATAGATATAATTACTCTTGCAGTTAAAGCATAAAAAAACGGTTTGCATTGAAAAATGCAAACCGTTTTTTTATTTGTTATTGAGGCAGATATTCTTCAAATATTGCCTTTCGGTTTTTCTCGATATCGGGAATAAGAACCGCCATTTCTCTTACCGTTGCATTTTTATATGCACCGTCTGCAGGGATACGGTAAGTTTCAACCGCAAGATTATCAAGCGAAGCGGCAAGCTTGGATGCAAGCGACATAAGACTGCTGTTATCCATATCTGTTGCAACCAAGGGGAAAACCTCGGAAACAAAACCGAGTCTGCCCATTATATCCATATCTTTAAGCTTCAGGAACACTGCGGAAAGAATATTGCGCTGTCTTTTTGTTCTTTCAAAGTCGCTGTCAATTTTTCTTATGCGGGCATAGGTCAGAGTCTGTGCACCGTCAAGGTGGCATATGCCCTCGGTTGCACCGCCGCCGACAATTTCAGCTTCCTTTGCGGAAAGCTCTATATCAATTCCGCCTATGGTGTCAACAATTTTGGTGAAGCTTTCAAAGTCAACTTCAAGACATCCGTCAACCTGAACACCGAAATTCAGCATCAGTGTTTCTTTGAGAAGGTCAAATCCGCCGTATGCATAAGCGGCATTGAGTCGGTTATCCTCATATCCCGGAATCTGTACATATAAATCACGCATAAAAGAAATCATTGAAAGCTCATTTGTTGCGGGGTTAAGACTGCAGAGAATCATCGCATCCGAACGCTGTCTGCCCTCGCCCTCTCTTTTATCCTGACCGATAAACAGAAAGTTTATAAGTCCGTCCGAAATGCCCTCGTAGCCGCCGTCATCCCAGACAATGCTGTCAGGGTCAACAACCTCGGCAGTTGTGCTGATTTCTTCTGTGGTAGTGGTTATATCTTTGCTTTTTTCGGAAGCGGAATTGAAATAGACTGTTGCGGTTACCGCTGCGGCAACCAGAATAATAACCGCCGCCAATATTAAAAATATCTTTTCTTTTTTCATAATGCTCACCCTGAATAATAATATATTCCGATTTTATCATTGTTCAGGGAAAAATGCAATAAAAGACTTACATATTTATAATGTAATAAATAACTCCGTAAATAACCGCCGCAAGAGTGCCGTAAACTAGTACGGGACCTGCGATTTTAAACATATTAGCACCCGTTCCGAGGATTTTGCCCTCGCTTCGGTATTCCATAGCGGGTGAAACAATTGAATTGGCAAAGCCTGTTATGGGAACAATTGTGCCTGCACCTGCATAGTAAGCAATATTATCGAAAACACCTATAGCCGTAAGTATCGCTGCGGCAACAATCAGCGTTGCGGGCACAAGGAATTTAACATCTTCTTTACCGATGCCAAGATATTCATAAAGCATCGAAAAAGCTTCGCCTATGGCGCAAATCAGTCCGCCGATAAGGAAGGCAAGGGTGCCGTTTTTAAGCATTTTGCTCGGGGGCGACGCCTTTTTTGTCATTTTATCATATTCTCCGCCGGTTATTTTCATCAAATCATCTCCAAAAGCGTTTGCTTTTATTTTTTACATTTTGTCTTCGGATATACTTCATTTTATCATTGACTTTATATTTCAAAAGTAATAAAATAGTTGTGTATGAAATTCGATAGGAGTGAATTGAAATGGCAGTTAAAAAGTTAAAGTATTTTGCAGGCGGCAAGTGGCTTGATTCGTCATGCGAAAAGTATATGGATGTTTATAATCCCAGCACAGGCGAGGTTATCGCACAGACTCCCTGCTGCACAAAGGAAGAGGTTAATCAGGCTATCGCCTGTGCAAAAGCGGCATATCCCGAATGGTCAAATACTCCCGTTATGAAGAGAGTTCAGGTTATTTTCAAATTCCGTGAGCTTCTTGAGTCTCATATGGATGAGCTTACCGAAATCTGCGCAAGAGAGCACGGTAAGGTATGGAGCGAAGCAAAGGGTGATATCCTTAAGGTTAAGGAGCCCGTTGAGCTTGCTCTTTCAGCGCCCTCACTTCTTATGGGTGAAAGCCTTCGTGACACCTCAATGGGTTATGACACAACTCTTTACAGAGAATCCGTTGGCGTTTTTGCAGGTATTGTTCCCTTTAATTTCCCCGGTATGATTCCCATGGGCTGGATGTCACCCATCTGCATTGCCTGCGGTAACACAATCGTTCTTAAGGCAGCATCAATGACTCCGATGACCTGCATGAGACTTGCAGAGCTCTGGCAGGAAGCAGGTCTTCCCGACGGTGTTATAAATATTGTTACCTGCTCAAGAAACGAAGCAGAAATCTTTATGGAGCATCCCGATGTTAAGGGTATCACTTTTGTTGGTTCAACAAGTGTTGGTCTTCATATCTATTCAAGAGCTGCCGAAAACGGTAAGAGAGTTCAGGCTCTCTGCGAAGCAAAGAACCACGCTCTTGTGCTTGAAGATGCTGCACTTGAAAGAAGCGCAAGAGGCATTATCAACTCATCATTCGGTTGCGCAGGCGAACGCTGTATGGCTCTTCCCGTTATCGTTGCTCAGGAAAGCATTGCAGATGAGCTTGTTGAATATCTTGTTAAGTTTGCAAAGGAACTCAAGCTTGGCCCTGCTTACGATAAAGAATCAACTCTTGGCCCCGTTGTTACAGAGGCTCACAGACAGTCAATTCACAAGTGGATTGAAAAAGGCATCGAAGAGGGCGCAGAGCTTATTCTCGACGGCAGAAATCCCGTTGTTCCCGGTTATGAAAACGGCTTCTATGTAGGCCCCACAATCTTTGACCACGTAACAGAGGATATGACTGTTGGTTCAAGAGAGATTTTCGGACCCGTTCTCTGCGTTAAGAGAGTTAAGGATTTTGAAGAAGGTCTTAAGGTTATGAATGCAAATCCCTTTGCAAACGGCTCAGTTATTTTCACACAGAGCGGTTACTATGCAAGAGAATTTGCAAAGAGAACAGACGGCGGTATGGTTGGCGTTAACGTTGGTATTCCCGTTCCCGTTGGTGTGTTCCCCTTCACAGGTCATAAGAATTCATTCTTCGGCGATCTCCATTGTCTCGGCAAGGACGGCTTCCGTTTCTACACAGAAACAAAGGCTGTAACAACCCGTTGGTTTGATGAAGAAGAAATGAAAGCAACATCCGTTGATACCTGGGACGGTTCTGTTGGCGGCGACCTTAAATAATATCTGAAAACTCCCCTGAATTCAGGGGAGTTTTTTTATAAAATAAACACTTCTGATAAATCTTGTCTAAAAACATTGAAAAAAGCAAAAAAATCTGATATAATGCCAAAGGTTTGATTAAAACAAAACTTTTTGGAGGCGGATAAAAGATGAATCTCAATTTCATCGATTGGGTTTCGTTCAAGAATATTATTGTTGACGGAACAACAACTCTTGCAGAATATTGCGCTCAGTATGCCGCAGTTCAGACAAACTGGGTATACACGGTGGCTGCAATACTTGCAATCATCATTCTTCTTGTTAAGAAGAACAAAAAATGGCAGTGGTATCTTTTTATTGTGCTCTATATGGCTATGTCGGTAACCTCGGTTGGAATGCACACGGCAAACTACGGCGCATTTGAGCCCGGTGTGCTTACAACGAAGCTTCTTGCAAGTTATATCGATATGTCGCTCACAGAGCTTGTTGCGTGGTCGGGCGTTTGCGCTCTTGCAGTTGAGTTTTATCCCCAGCCCGAGAGAAAAAAGAAACGCAACATATTCCTTGCCTGCGAAACAGCGTGGATGCTTCTGGTTATAGGCGTTCTTACATATGAGGTTTTCGTAATTCACGACAGACCGCTTTATATCGGTGGAGGCGGAGCACCCATGGACGGCAAAACCGGCGGACTTTCGCTCGCAGAGTTCGGATGTTTTATTACCGCACTTCCCGCAATTTATCTTCTTGTTGCGAATATCAGAAGAATAACAAAAACAGAACGCAACCTTTTAATTGTTACTTTTGCAACATTCATAGTGGCATTTATTATCACATCGCTCTGGGGTGATAATGAAATCAATACATTTGCTCTCGGAAATCTTCACGGCCATTCTTTCTGGCATATTATAACAGGCGTTGCAATTTTTGAGCTTGCAATGTTTGCGGACCACAGAGCAATGAATGAAAGACTCGAAAAAGCAGGTCTTGAAAAAGTTTAATAAAATTAAAAAACCTCGGAGTAATCCGAGGTTTTTCTGTTGCTTAAAAGATAAAAATCGAAGGGAGCCTTTAAGGCTCCCTTTTCGATTTTTTTATGAAAGGATGGGGGTGTCTTAACTGATTGCACTTTCAGTTAAGACTTACAATTGCGTTTCTCACTTGCTATGTTCATATTATATTACATTCAAAAATAAAATACCACCTTATTTTATTACAATATGGATACAAAACGGTTACAAAATCGAGCTAATTGTTACAATTTGTAACCATTAAAATAGGAAGAGGTGCATATATATTAATAAATTGATATTAAAAAGACAGGAGTAATCCTATGAAAAACAAACAACCAATAGATAGGCAGACAAATATTATAACCGTTGTTGTTTCTTTGTTAATTATATGTGCTTTTTCGGTCAGCGGAGTAAAAAATGATTTTTCGTTGCTTTGTGCATCGGTTGTTTTTTATGCACACACTGCCGCTGAAAAAACTGAAAATAAAACTGAAAAAATTACTGAATATGAAAAAAACGAAACTTCCGAATCGCAGACAACCGGGCAAATGCATATATCTGACGATATAACGGCCACCCCCTCTGATATAATTGGAATCATAAAAAAATACACCGAACTTTTTGCTGATGACAAAAAAGACGGTGATATCAAAAGTATTACGTACGAAAAAACGGGAGCAACACATATTTTTGATAATGTGAGAGTTAAAAACACCACCGAAACCAAATCGCTTAATATTGAACAAGTGCTTTCGCACAGACTTGAGCTTTCAATAGATAAATCGAAACCCGCGGTTCTGATTTTTCACAGCCACACATCCGAGGGGTATGAACTGGTTGAACGCGATTGGTATGCGGTTGATTACACGGCGAGGAGCAACGATGAAAACATAAATATTGTCAGGGTTGGAACGGAAATAGCGAATTATCTCGAAAAAGCGGGGTATACTGTTATTCACGATAAAACAATTCACGATAAAAGCTATTCGGCATCTTACCCGAATTCGAGAAAAACAATAGAAAAACATCTTGAAGAGCATCCCGAAATTCAGATTGTGCTTGATATTCACCGCGATTCAATTACGCAGAATGATGGCATCAAAATAAAGCCCGTGAACACTATCGGAGGCAAAAAAGCGGCACAGCTCATGATAATAACGGGTGCCGAAGAGGG